>NZ_CP066557.1:0-943323 GCF_019186785.1 Neoehrlichia mikurensis | reverse complement strand
TAACATAAACTTTCACAATCATACCCGCAATAGGAGAAAGTATGATATTAGAAGGTAC
Organism: Neoehrlichia mikurensis; assembly: GCF_019186785.1. Taxonomy (GTDB): domain Bacteria; phylum Pseudomonadota; class Alphaproteobacteria; order Rickettsiales; family Anaplasmataceae; genus Neoehrlichia; species Neoehrlichia mikurensis. The sequence goes on along the minus strand of NZ_CP066557.1, from coordinate 943,265 downwards.
ACTGTATTTATTAGGCTTTGGCATTATAGATAACAATTTATCAGCATGCATCTGATATACTACACATAAAGCTTCAACAGCAGAATACTTTAGCTTATATTTATCAAGATTACGATCAACTTTAATACAGTAAATACTATCATTAATTTGTATTTCTAATAACCTATAACGCACTTTCCATTTTCCAAATACCGTTAATGTATTATGATTATATTGTACACACATTACTTTATTATCGTAATTAGCATATAACACGTATTTTTTATCATTAACATAAACTGAAAGCTCTTCTTTATTTTTCATATCCCTGCCATACCTATACTCATCCTCACAATAAATATATAGTGACGTTACGGCAAATATCCTTGCTATCTCCTCTGTTAAGATATCTCCTTTAAACCCATCTTTATAAAATTGATTAATAAATCCAGTATTAATATTACCAGAAATAAATACAGGATTATGAAAAATAGATAATATAAAGTCTATATTATTAGCAATTCCATCAATATAAAAACTATTCAACGATTCTTGCATAATTTTAATAGCTTCTACTCGATCTTTACCATATGAACATATTTTGGCAATCATAGGATCATAAAACATGCTTACAGATGAACCTTCAACCACACCGCTATCTATTCTTACATTACTACTTGTATTAGGCTCAGAATAATATACAATTCTGCCACTAGATGGTAAAAAATTTTTCTTTGGATCTTCAGCATAAATTCTTGCTTCAATTGCTGCTCCTTGACAATTAATGTCATTTTGCGTAAATCTTAACTTTTCTCCAGAAGCAATTCTTATCATTTCTTCTACCAAATCAATTTTCGTTACAAGCTCAGTAACAGGATGCTCAACTTGCAGCCTAGTATTCATCTCTAAAAAATAGAATTGCTTATTGCTGTCAACTATGAACTCTATAGTCCCTACAGAAAAATAATTAACTTCTTTAGCTAAATTAATGCACTGTAAATACATATCTTGCCTTGTTTTATCATCAAGAAATGGACTTGGCGTTTCTTCAATAACTTTTTGATTGTGCCTTTGTATAGAACATTCTCTATCTCCTAAACATACAATATTTCCATATTTATCAGCAATAATTTGTATCTCTATATGTCTAGGAAATTCTATATATTTTTCAATAAATATCCTGCCATCCTTAAAACTTTTTGAAGCTTCATTAGTAGCCGAAGTAAATGCTTGCTCCATATCATCAATTGACCTAACAATTCTCATTCCCTTTCCTCCACCACCTGCAGTAGCTTTAACTATAACAGGAAATCCTATAGATTTTGCAATTTCTTGAGCTTCACTAATAGAATGTACAATTCCCATATATCCTGGAACAACATTAACTCCTGCACATTGTGCTAATTTTTTAGATGTAATTTTATCAGCCATTATTCTAATAGACGATGCACTTGGCCCAATAAAATTAATATTATACTTTTCAAGCATTTCAGCAAAAAGTGGATTCTCAGATAAAAATCCATAACCAGGATGTACAGCATCTGCACCTACTTTACAAGCTACATCACAAATCCTATCTATATTAAGATAACTTTGACTTGATGGTGATGGACCAATATTAATAATTTCATCACCACATAAAGTATGCAAAGAATTAGCATCCGCATCAGAATATACACATACACATAATATACCCATTTTATGAGCTGTGCGTATTATTCTACATGCAATCTCACCTCTATTTGCTATTAATATTTTTTTTATCATCGCAAACTTTCAAGATATTTAATACAAATTACCATAACCTACAGCACTTTAATCTCCAAGTGATTTTACATTTATACTACCATCCTGCAAGTAATATTTTTTTAATTATTACTACATAACCTTCACTTGAATACAATATTATAGATTTACATTTCATTATAATCTTTAAAAATTATCCCTTACAGAATATATTCTATAATCAAATAGCAAATAAGCATATCACAGTAATTAATATATAACATATACCTACACTTTATTAAAACACTAACATTTATTTACTAATGTACTATAGTCTCAAATTTATATTAAACAACTTATTGTAGATAACATATAACATTAAATAAGCTATTTAACTTTCTAACATTTAGTCTACTCATATTCTATACTTAATTTGGCAATACTTTAAAGTTATACCATAATTTCAAAACCAGATAATTGAAAATAACTTCACAATTTTTTACTTATAAGAAATTATTAAGCATACTTATATTATATGATATTCTATAATCCTAAATACACTTTGAATTTTAACTAGTATTATAACTTCTAACCTTATAAATAAATTATGACTCAAAAAACAGTTATCATTAAATTAATAGAAGAAAAAAAAAGTAGATTAGACATAATGATTGCTAGCAAACTTAGTATTTCTCGTAATAAAGCTCAACAGTTAATTGCGAATAATCATGTAAAACTATACGACAAACTTATAAATAATAAAAACTATACAATAAACCCCAACGAAATTTATGAAATAACCATTCCGACACAAGAAAAGCATCATCATATTATACCTAATCCAAATATACCATTAGATATATTATACGAAGACAATGACATTTTAGTAATTAATAAACATGCAGGTATAACTGTACATCCAGGTACGGGTACAAAAAATGATACCATAGCAAATGCACTTCTTGCACGTTATAACAATATTAGCACTGTAGGTAGTAATACTAGACCAGGAATAATACACAGACTTGATAAAGATACAAGCGGCCTTATGGTGATTGCAAAAAATCAACATGCATATTATTTCTTATCCAATTTATTTATTCACAACAAAATTATAAAAGAGTATTTTGCTATTGTATGGAATATCCCTAATCCCGCTCAAGATATTATTAAAACTTATATTGACGTAAAGCGTAATAACAACAAGCATATGATGACAGTAACACACTCAAAAGGTAAATTAGCTATTACTGAATATCAAGTAAAAGAAAGATTTCATAACATAGCAAGTTTAGTAAAATGCAAATTACACACAGGAAGAACACATCAAATAAGAGTTCATATGAGTTATATTGGCAACTCTATTGTTGGTGATCAAAAATACGGTAAAAATAGTAGTAAAAGTATTAGATATGCTCCTTATAATAATTTCATAAGACAATTTCCTAGACAAGCATTACATGCATGTTACATGGGATTTACACATCCTTCTACTAATCAATATGTAGAATTTCGCTTAAAGTTAAGCCATGACATACAAGAATTAATAAGTGCACTTAGAAATATAAATTAACATTATAAAACGTCTTCCTTATATATAACAGGTTATTAATTATAATTAGCAATATTATCTGTATTGAAAAATTATTATATTATTTAAGCCAAGATTTAAATATATAAAAGCCTTAAAAAAACTTCATATGACTTTAAAATCATACTTATAACTAACGAACTACACTTAACAACACTAGCTTACAAAAATATTTCATAACACTTTTTTTCATATTTAACAATATATGCTGAATTTTAATAATACCTTTTTCAACAATTCCTTATTACCAACCTTAAATAGTACAGCTTAATTGAGAATTTTACTATATTTTTAGTACTATAATAAATTAACCTTATATAAAAATATTATAAATTATCTATTAAGAAACAACCAATGCAATTACTGTATATCACTAGAATCTAATACACTTAGTAGTATTCCTTAAATCCATGACTCTTGATGAAATTGCAAATTATCGTACTAAAAACTATACACTATCAATTAATTTTAAGCTGATATTACATCTATCTTAATAAGATACTAAGTATAATAAAAGATTCATTTATAATTTAATGATTTGACGCAACATTTTAAATTGTTTTAACATAAAATTTACACTAGCTGTAGCCATCTATACATAAATATTTTACTTTTTATTCAAAACAACTTTTGTCCTATCTTATTTAGACTTTCCACTTCATTACTTAGCATTGCATCATAAGATTGTCGATTGCGTATAACATAAAATTTATCGCTATATACTAACACTTCTTCCGCTAGTAACTTCGAATTATAATTACTTGACATTGAAGAACCATAAGCACCAGTTGTACATATTGCAAGTATATCACCAGCTTTTTGGTTTTGTATACAATAATTATGCATAAAAACATCATCAGATTCACAAATAGGACCTACTATATCTGCAACTATATTATGAGAATTATTTCGAGTAACGGGTACTATCTCATGCTCAGCATTATACAATGCTGAACGTATTAAATCATTCATACCTGCATCAACCACTATATGATTTTTTACAGAATTACTTTTATGATATAGCACCTTAGTTAGTAATACACCAGCATTTCCTACAATAGCCCTTCCTGGCTCACAAATTATTTCATATTGCTCATTACAAAAGCTTTCTTTTACAATATTAGAATATTCTTTTATTGTGAGACAGCTTTCCTTTTTGCCATATGCAATACCTAACCCTCCACCAATATCAATTCTTGATATTTTAATGTCATTATTTTCAAAGATTTTAACAATCTTTTTAATTTTATTAATCACGTTTTGAAATATCGATAACTCAGAAATTTGTGATCCAATATGAATTGCAATACCAATAATTTGTAAATTGGAAAAATTATAATTTAGCACTTGATTAATATATTCTTCAGAAATACCAAATTTATGTATCTTTAATCCTGTACTAATCTTTTTATGTGTATTCGCATCAATACTAGGATTTACTCTAATAGCTACAGGCGCAATAATATTTTTCTGATTAGCAATTTTATTTATAAGATAAAGCTCTTCAATGGATTCAACATTAAATTGAAGTATTCTTTGATCCATAGCAAATGCTATCTCCTCGGCAGTTTTTCCTACACCAGAAAATACAATTTTACTTTGTGGAATACCTGATAATATTGCTCTACGTATTTCACCTTCTGATACAACATCTGCACCTGCTCCCCATTGTGATAATAACTTTATAATAGATAAGTTAGAATTTGCTTTTATTGCATAGCAAATTGTAGAATTTTTGGGTAAATTATCTTTAAATTCATTATAGTTATTCTTAATAGCCTGTAATGAATAGCAATATGTAGGTGTACCTGAAAGTTTTACTATTTCAAGTACGTTCATATCTTCCACATGCAATATATTAGATTTATAATGAAAAAAAGAGGATGGTAAATAACTCATATAAGATTATAGTAATATTTATAATGAATTAAATATCATTAAGAACCACAAAGTACAAATTAAAATTAACTTAGAATAAAAATCCTGATAATAGTGCTTTTGTGAAGATTATTTCATTTATCATTAAACATAACATAATATACATAATAATAACATTGAATTTATATTTGATATCTAATTATTAGATATAGGTAATCTTTTTTATACTTTACCTATATTCCTATCAAGGACATAGATCAGTATTTCTAAATATATTAATATAACAGATAATATATTTATATTTGTATTCTTAAAGGTTTTGTGTAATAAATCTCTAGGAGTATGCATAATAAAAAAGCACTATCACTTAACACATATAAACACAAAGTTACTAAATAAAATGCAGGAATTTTTTTTCACCAAATTTATAAAAAATATAACTAATAACAATAATGGCATCATTTGATAATAAGTATAACTTACAATGATAAATCTGTAACAGAAGCATTCATAATAAAAAACTCAGCTTACATACTTAATTTAATATGTCATATATTATCAAAAAAATTTTCATATTAATTATTACTTTGTTATATTTTAGAGAATTATTGCTTTATATTATTATAAAAAATATTTTTATTGCTACTTTAAATCTACTAACAATGTTATGTAATAACATTGCATTTATTGTTAGTATATATTTAATGATTATTAGCAATATATAGTTAATTCATAGCTGTTAATATAGTGTTATAATGCCATTTTAAAATAATTAAGCTAAAAGATAATAACCAATCTTATAAATAATTATGGTTTAACACATTTAACAGTACCATATTATTTTAAAATAAAACATTATATTTATTTAACTAAAAATTGAAGTAATAATTTGTACTTAATCTCCTAAAAAATACGTAAAATATCCTTACAGATATTCATGTATAAGTAAGATAGTCATAATATCTATACTAAACAAGAAACTTTAAAAGAGATTTATTGAAAATATATACTTAAAAAATTACATAAATATTAAACTCTATAATATAACAGTCATAATATGCTATATGACACCATACTTCTTATTGAGTATTATTACTTTTTAAGTAAACCTCTAACTTTCAAAAAATTATTTACAATCATCAACATTACTATACTTGAAGATTTATATAAACCCTATAAGATGTATTATCACAATGTAACAAGATCTTTTATCTCTTTCGCTAACATAACCTTTTTTATCGCATTTTTAATTTTTTTTGCCTTATCGGTTAATTTTCGCGAAGAAGTATTTAATAAGTATAAATCTAATCCACCTTTATAATTTACAGTTCTCAAAGTACGACTAGCTAATTTTAACTTAAAGCTTCTACCAAGCACATCGCTTATCAAAGTAGTATTATGCAAATTAACGAGGTAAGATCTTTTAGTTTTACGATTCGAATGTGAAACCTTATTACCAAATAACTTAGAACGGCCAGTAATATCACAAACCCTACTCATAGCATACCCTGCTTACATTCGACAATTGATTATATCAATATATTATCAATAGTCAATTAAGAAATTCTCAAGGAAATGCGTAATTTTATAATTATCAATCTTATCAGCCTATTAAAGATATCAATATCATATTCGGAATAAACTATCAATTACACCATTACATACAAATAATTCACTGTATTAAAACTATAATTTTAAATACAGATCCTCTATATTATACTCAATTTTCAGCATTTTATAAAAAAAACACTACATAAAATTTATTGGATCTACATCAATAGTAAGCGTAATATTACTAAATCTTTTATAATATTCTTTATATTTACTAAGTAATTTTTGTATTAACATATTATCATTAACTTTTATTAATATTCTATATCGATAGTTATTATTAATAAATCCTATTGGTGCTGAAACTGGTCCTAATATTTCAACAGATTTACATACTGTAAAATATTTGACAAGATTATTTACTATATTTTTTGCAACATCTCCAACTTCTAGCTCCATTTTTCCTGTAATAATTAAAGCAATAAGTCTAACATATGGTGGCATATTAGTAATATGCCTTGAACGCATTTCTAATTCATAAAATAACTTTCGATCATACAATAATAAAGATTGCATTAATGGATTATCAGCATCATATGTTTGTAAAATTACGTTACCTTTTTCCTGAAATCTACCAGAGCGCCCTGCAACTTGATGTAATAATTGATACGTTTTTTCAGCTGCTCTAAGGTCACTATTACCTAATCCCAAATCTGCATCTATAATCCCAACCAAAGTCAATCTTGGAAAATTATGCCCTTTAGCTATGATTTGTGTACCAATAATAATATTTATTTCCTGATTTAAAATTTTCTCTATTACATCATTAATACACTTAGCAGTCATATCACTACTTATCAATGCAATTTTAGCATTTGATATCAACTTCTGTATTTCTTCTGCCACTTTTTCAATGCCAACTCCAAAAGAAATCATAGATGATTCATTAAGACAATTACCACAAATTTTTGGAAATACACAATAATAATTACAATAATGACACAATAACATCTTTTTTTGTTTATGCTCTACAAGCCAAGTGTAACAATTTGGACAATTAATTTTAAATCCACATTTCTTACATAAAACTAATCTTGCATATCCTCTTCTATTTAGAAAAAGCATAACCTGCTTTCCTTCATTTACAGTTTTAACAATTTCATTATATAAATCATTAGATAGCCACTTATTTACTAATGCACTTTGCCTCATATCAACAATTTTAATATCTGGTAAATGTGCATCTCCAAATCTTTTACTTATTACAACATGGTAATATTGTTTCTTATAAATGTTATACATTGTTTCTAAAGAAGGAGTTGCAGAACTTAAAATCACCGGTATATTAGCTTGCTTTGCTAATACAATTGACATATTACGAGCATTGTATATAGCACCATAATCTTGCTTAAATGAAGATTCTTGCTCTTCATCTATAATAATCATCTTTAAATTTTTATATGGTAAAAATAAAGCAGATCGTGCTCCTACAATAATTGCAGTATCACCATAAACTATTTTTAACCAATTGTTTCTACGTTGTGTTGTTGTTAAATTTGAGTGCCACTCAACAGGATTAAATGCGGAAAAATAATAATTAATACGTTTCATTAATTGTACTGTTAATACTATTTCTGGAAGTAATATTAGTATTTGTACACATTTATCATATTTAAGTAATGTTTTTATAACAGCACAATATACTTCTGTTTTGCCAGAACCCGTTTCACCATCCAAAACTATTACTGAATACTGAAAAATGTTTTTAATAATTTTATTATACGCATCATTTTGTTCGCTTGATAGGTTGATTGGTATATCATCAAATGTAACTGAATGTTTTACATTATATATCAACTTATTTAAAAATCTAATATTTACCACACCGCCAAAAACCATTTTCAGCATTAATCCCATAGGAATAACATTATAGAATCCTACCCACTTAATAAAGTTAACTAACAAAAAATTTATAGAAGGTAAGCAAAGTTTACTATCAACATACTTTAAATCTATATCCTTTAACACACAATCTTCAAAACTTATAATCACTCCTACTAGCATCCTATTCTTGAAAGATACAACTACATAATCCCCTATAACACACTCCATGTTATCAGGAATCATATAATAAAATAATTTATCAAAAGGCAAAGGTAATAAAATTTCAGCTATCACTTACAATTTACGTATTTTAAGATATCAAAAAATTATATTATTACATGTTTTTATAAAAGAACTTTTATATAATTACAGTATCCTTATAATCAATATTAATACTATAATTAAGCTTAATTAACAACATTTAACTAAAATACACCGTAATTATAGTATTAATTATGATAAAATTATTAAAATAATACACAAACGCAGAAACTGGAATAAGTGCTAAATTTAAATCGCTTAATACAGAAAATGCTTATTATCAAACAAAAAAAACATATATTGCATTAATATTAGACAATCAATAATGGTCAGATTAAATAAAATTACAACTATTAAAGTAAAAATTTACTTCACAATTAAAAAATAGCCAATAACTAAATCAATTTACATAGTAAATTAAAAACATAAAAAAATTACCATTACAAATAGAGAATCTTCTTATACAATAGCAATTCTCAGACTTATTATAATTCCTCTTATAAAAATTATGAACACTCACTAATATATAATAAAATCCATAGCAACCCTTTATGTTACAAACCATATAAACCCAAATTGCTATAAATATAATACTTATATAATTACTTACGATATAGAAAATCATCAATTATTGCATCTGAAATTATAAGTGCTTTTTTTCTATGATAATCTGTAAGCTTTTCTTTATAATTCATTAATAAGTATTCTGGATGCATTTGCAAAAGAATATTATTATTTACATCTTCTACTGCCTCAATTATACCATCTTCTGATATTGCTACTACCTTATAACCCAAAGCATACATTTTCTTTATATTATCACTACTAGAATTAATTGCCTCATGATGAGAATCTGGAAGATATGTTACTATTCTATCATATTGTCGTTTAAAAGTTTTACAAATAATATTAGCTAATCTACTATTTAAATTAATTATTACTTGATGTAAATTCGCATTTTTACTATACGGATACGGCATTGACACAATATGTGTATTCACTGTATCTTGCGATTGCACCATATTATCAATTCTATTCACTAAAATACCTTGAGCATGCATAATACCTTGTAATCCACCACAAATTGCTAAAAGATGTATTTTTGGATTATTTTTTACAATTGTAACAATAGAATTAGTAACTAATTGTCGATTAGGTGATGGATTTAGTGGAGAAGAACTAATATTATAGTAATTTCCTGGTATTAAAATTCTATTTATGCCATTATCATGTATAAATTTGCTTAATACAAAATTAATTGCTTGATCAAAAGTTTGAAAACCGCAACTATTAAATTCCTCTGCAGATTTTATAACAGTATTATAATCAATCAATACAACTTTCACTCCTTTACTGTTCAATATCTTAGTAATATTAACTGCAGTTTTATATTCTGTAGGATATGATGGAATTTTTGTTGATAATATTCCAACAATAACATTGTTTTGATTCTTTAAACTTGCATATAATTGATTATAAGGCAATAGTAGCAATATAAATAACAACTGTACATAAAATAGTGTCTTATTACGATAAAAAATATAATCTTGCATCTCTATTTCCTTTGCATAATTAATAATTGAATTAGCGAAGATTCTGTAGGAATATCAGTAACAAAAATAGCTCTCCAATTTATCACTTTAGCAACATTAGCAATTTTATTGCTAAGAACATATGCATTCATATTTTTTAAGTGATGTGCAATATTACTTTCTTGCACTAATTGTATAAATATCTCTGCAGAGCGTGAAGAATAAAATAAAATTTCTGATATATCCCTATTAACTATCAGGTTATAACATTCTTTACTTAATAATTTATTAGCAATAGTTTTATACATCACAACTTCATGAACATTAAACCCCATAGTATTCAAAATAGCTTTTATATCACATGTTATATGTTCTCCACGTATGTACAAAATTTTTAAATTACGTGACTGCGATTGTATATAAGAAATCACATCTTGAGTATTGCCATTAACTGATAATACTTGATCAAATCCCAAGGATGTAGCTACATTCATGGTACTATTACCTACAGTAATAATAGTATTACTTCTTATTGTTGTATTTTTACTTAAAGATATAATGCTATGTTTACTAGTTGATATAATCAAATCAAATAACTCTATATCTTGCAAATGAGGTACTAAATACTCAATTTGTAATACAGATTCTATATAAACGTTAAAACCAAAATTTAATAGAATATTCCTCGATTTTAAAGCATCAGAATATGGGCGAGTTAATAATATACCTTTCATATATGCAAAATATTCTTAAATTTACAGATAGTTATTAGAATAGCAAATCTGCAAATAATATTTATATATTTCTCATTTTCATTGACGAGTATAAAAAATAGTAACTTCATATCATAATATATAAACAAAATTTAACATACAGTAACTTTTACTTACAATACTTTTATCACCTGCATAACAAAAATTGCTGACAGCATCTGCTATCTTACTTGAAAAGTGTATATACTTAAGTAATATAATTGCACAATAATGCAAAGGTATATGAAAATAACAGTATGTAGTTCTATGATAAGTATTTATTTGAACTTTATACATATAGAAAAATAGTGCGATTTATCTTTATAATGGTAATTCTTATAATTAATTAATGATATTTTTATCATTAATTATAATTAATCCATACTATTAAAAATACATACAACCTTGAAAAATAAGATTTGAAATAAAAGAATAACCCATTACAGCATAATTCAATAATGTACATATATAAATAAAACTAGCCTTTATAGGATATAAATTTTCTATAAGATATTCACTCACATATATCAATATACATAACAACTATATTAAAACCTATCACTTAATAAATAAAAAAACGTATTTAAATCGATATCCATATTTTTTTAGTACTATCACCAATATGAAAATTCCTAAAATTAATTTACTCATAAAATCTTTAAATATACTAAAAATACACCACTTACTACCTCTAATACATAGTAGCTTTCATAACAACATTAAAAACCAACTTCTATAAACGACATTAAAAAAGTTATTTTTATACCTTTAAATACTTTAAGCACTAAATCTATAAACGCTCTCTACTTTATCTATAATTTCTGACATAATTTTTTTAACCATAATCTCACATTTTGACATAAATAAGAAGAAGTTACTCGATAAACAAATTCGTGATAATAGTTAAGGTAACAAATTTCATCATAACTTAACATATAAACATTTACCAGATTTAGATCTATAGGAACACAAGTAAGCTGTTGAAATCTCAAAAACTGATTCTTATGTTTTTCAACATACATTAAATTTTCAAGTCTAATACCGTATTCTCCATCTTTATAGTAGCCAGGCTCATTTGATAATATCATGCCTGGCTTAATAACTACATTATTACCACGTGAAATAGCTTGAGGCCCTTCATGAACTGATAAAAAATTTCCTACCCCATGTCCAGTTCCATGTTGATAGTCAAGTCCTTCGTTCCATAAATATTGACGAGCCAATATATCTAACATACCTCCACTTATCCCCATAGGAAAAACTGCTTTTGCTAACGCTATATGACCTTTAAGAACTAAAGTAAAATTATATTTCTGTTCATCAGTAGGCTGACCTATAGCTATAGTCCTAGTAATATCTGTTGTTCCATCTAAATACTGACCACCAGAATCTAATAAATATAGCCCATTGCCTTCTATTACCTTATTAGTTTTTTTACTTGACTTATAATGTATAACCGCAGCATTTTCAGCAAATCCTGAAATTGTAGCAAAACTTTCCCCTTGAAATAGCTCTTGCCTACTTCTGAATTCTAAAACTTTTGATTCTACATCTAGTTCTGTTATTTTATTACAATGCATTATTTGATCATATAACCAATATAATAAATTAATAACAGCTACTCCATCTCTCACATGAGCACGTATCGCTCCTTGTATTTCCACAATATTTTTTTCTGCTTTTAATAAAAGACACGGATCTTGTGCATTAATAAACACATCTTTATCCTTAATAATATTAAAAAGATACATAGGGATTGTAGATGCATCTACTGAAATATTATCCAACACTTTTAAAGTATCATCTAATTTTTCCATTGCTAAAACATTAACATAAGAATCTACAACATGTATCTGTGTGATGTCATCAATGAATAAGTCTACTTTACCATCCTTATATAAAATAGCACGTGCAAAAACTGCAGGATTATGTATAAACGCAGCATTACGAATGTTCAACAACCAAGAAATTACTTCTATGTCTGTAATAAGCATTGCTTCCCTACTACAGTAATTTTCTGCAACATTAATACATTTACTATAACTATCTTCTCCCGAATATTTTACTGAATAATTAATAATTCTTTGACTCACATCCATGGACCGATTCCATAATTTATCAATTAAAATATTATTTATTAACTTTAAAGAATATTTTTCATAAACTTTAACTTGACTTAATGTAAATAGCTGAGCTTCACATCCAATCACTGATCCAAAATGTAAATTTTTCTCTAGCCATTTTAATGGTGTAACATCAGAAATATTAAAAATCGTATAGTAATTATTATCCAACTCCATTTTTGCTTGTAATATATATCTTCCATCAGTAAAAAAATAACCTCTACAATGCTTTGTAATAATTAAAAAAGCATTTGAACCTGTAAAACCACACAACCACTTTATTCTTTGTTTCATAGGTAATACATATTCAGATTGATACTCATCTGTATTATGAAGTAACAATACATCTACGTTATACGCATCCATTAACAATAACAAATTTTGAAGTTTATCATTCATGTTATAATCACCACAAATTTATAAAATCGTATAATAAGTAAACTATATTACAGCTATTGTAAGGTAAAATTGCAGCACATTATTTTATAAATATAAAACTGATAATTTTTTTGTTTCATTATCTATTCCATATTAACAAACTACAATTATAGCAACTTATAAGAATAACTAATCTCACTACGTTACAAACTCTAAAAAATTAAAATAAAATGATTGTTCATATCATAATTATCAACAATCAATCTTTTACTTATTACTTAATATTTACGTAGATATCCAAATACTAAAATTTTCTTTATTACGTTTATAGTTATTTAATTCGATCATTGTCATAATTAATAAATCTCTCTAAATAACGATTTTTATAAATAACCTAGTATAATCCTTATAAGCATTCAGTAATAACTTCAACACTATTATAATGAGATAAATAGTAATTTTACTCATAAGATGGGTATAATATCAGTTTATCTTTTTTCATGACAAAAGAAAAATGCTTTAAAAAGCTCATACCTAATAAAGAAGTATCTACACTTCCTGTATTAATACTTGCTTTTACGTTATTAACTGTAATGTTACCTATTTTTATTTCAGGTATTTCAACATACACTGCTTTAATTATTCCATTAGCAGTATGATAAGATTTTATACGATGCAAATACTTCAAATATTTACCTATTTTTCGAGCATCTTTTAAAGATAAGACAACATCTGTTGCACCTGTATCTACAAGAAAAGTAATATCTTTACCATTAATTGTAGTCCTAATATAAAAATGACCATTTTTAGATTTTCTGAGCTCAATGCTACCATCTTTTGTAACATAACTTTTACTAGGAACAAAAATACTTACATATTTATCATTTATAATTTCTTCCCTTGCACCATATAACAACGCTACTACTATTATAAATAATAACCAAAAGGCTATGCTCTTTATTTTATTCATTCAAAAGCTAATACATAAATAAAAAATTGACCAATAATTTTAACATTATTACTATATGTTTTAAAATTTTTTATGGAACTCTATATATAGTAAATTTAACAATGTAATAATACAAAAAATTTCATAACATAATGATAACTTAATATACATTGTTATAACAATCTATAACTGTAGCAATTTTCACATTAAAATACAAACCCATAACTTACTATTCATTGACTATTTTAATGTAAGAAAAACTGATCTTGCTAACGTTATATAACCATAAAAATTAAAGTAAAATACTGAATGCTTATGATTGTTTATATCACAATTATCAACAATCAATCTTTTACTTACTGCTTAATATTTACGTAGATATCCAAATAATAGAACCCTTTTGCATTACATTATATATTATTCAATTCGATCAATGATAATTTAATATATATTTGTTATAATAATCTATACTACAATAATTCTTACTCTTAAATATAACCCCATAACATTAAAGCAATACTGTATTAAACATATTGTAAATAATCTTAGCCTAACTATTTCAAAACAGCACTAATACTAAACAGTTATATATTGCTATAATAACTAAATATATAATGTTATTGCATAACATTATTAGTAAATTTAAAGTAGCAATAAAAATACTTTTTATAATATAAAGTAATAGTTAATATGAATTTTTTTTTTAAAATAAACTATATAATTGAAAATAATATTTCATTATATAAGTTATTTTTCACATGAAATTTATACTAACCATCTGTACAAAATATACCTTATTTAAATCAAATAAGTATGCAATAGATGCTTATTATTGTAAGTGTAGTACTAAAAAACAAAAGCCTGCACAATATTTTTATAAAACTAAACACGTACACAAATTAGTAAAAATACCATTTAGATTTTCATAAAATAATACCTCATTAAATAGAACATTTTTCACAGTTTAATGAATATATATTATCAACAAGTAATAATCTAATAAGGTAAAAAATATATTAAAAAAACTACAAATAAAATTTTCCTTTACAAATTTTTTCCCATACTAATTTAAAATGTAAAAAGTGATCTTTTGCACTATTTTCTAAGTACATCAATAAATTCTCAATACTACTGTTATAACTTATAGTAGTTATCTTATCTTGATAATGCATTAACCTTAAATATATTAAATAAGTATTAATAAC
Source organism: Neoehrlichia mikurensis (assembly GCF_019186785.1). Taxonomy (GTDB): domain Bacteria; phylum Pseudomonadota; class Alphaproteobacteria; order Rickettsiales; family Anaplasmataceae; genus Neoehrlichia; species Neoehrlichia mikurensis. Next base: position 927,457 of record NZ_CP066557.1, on the reverse strand, counting down.
ATCTGCTTCACAATAATGACGAATTTCTAATATCTTATTATTATCATATAAGTCCATTACTTGTGATCCGTCTACACCAATCTTACCAGGAAAATTTAATATTGCACAAATTTCATTCATTTTTATCCTAGCAGATACTCCAAAATCTGAAAGATAATCTAATAAATCACAATGCCAATCTATACTGTATCTCTGAAAATAATTATTCCATTTATCTCCAATTTTGTATAAATAACCAGCTTGTATTCCATGAACCATAGCCCTATATTTTAAAACTGGCAAATCAAAAGTACGCCCATTAAAAGATACAAGACGCGGCTTTATAGAAGATAAATATTGGAAAAAACCTTTTACTAGCTCTTTTTCTTCAGAATTAACATTACCACCTGAACGAATTTCTTGTAAATGAAAAACCTCATGTTCTCCAATTCTTTGAATGTCTGCCTTTAAAAAACTGATCGTTACTACTTTATGAAAAAGCTGACGTAAAAAAGCATTTTGTCCATTAGTAATCTCAAGATGATAATTTACTAAAGCCTCCCTTTTAACACTTATGTTATCTTCAAGCTCACCTATTAAATTATTACAACAATCAACATCCGGTATTGTCTCTATGTCAAAGACTAACAAAGAATTTAACATTTATTGCCCTATACATTCTTCCAAATGATCTTGCCAAAATTTACGTATTTTCACAAATAAAAAAAGATGTATTTTTATTTGAAAAAGCTCTTCAAGCTCATTCTTAGATTGAAGACTAACATTCTTAATAATATTAGCATTTTTTCCTATAACAATAGTTTTATGATTCTCTTTTATAACATATATTACTTGCTTAATAATCAAACTCTTCTTTCTTTCTTCAATCTGTTCAGTAACAACTGATAAATTATATGGAAGTTCTTGACATAATATCATAAATAATTTTTCTCTAGTAATTTCAGCTGTAAAAAATTTCATTGAAGCATCTGTTATCTGGTCACCAGAGTATAGCCAAGGTCCATAGGCAGATGTTTCAGATAAATACTTCATTAAAACATTAATTCCTAAATTTTTTAATGCGGATATTGCAAAAATATTTTCAAAATTATGTAAACGGCTAATGTACTCTAAAATTACATCAAGATCTCTTTGAGAAATTAAATCTAACTTATTCACTACCAAAACTGCTTTAATTTTTGAATTCTTAATTTTATTAATAATTTTTACAATATGAATATCCAAATATTTTTTTGGATCAATTACTAACATGACTAAATCTATCCCCTTCATAGACATCCATGCATGTTTAACTAAAAATTTTTCTAGTTTAGTTTTTGCTGAAAAAATTCCTGGAGTATCAGTAAATATAAGTTGCACATCCTGATTAGTATATATAGCATTCATTCTAACTCGAGTTGTCTGCACCTTAGGAGTAACTATTGAAACTTTTTGACCAACTAATATATTAATCAAAGTAGATTTACCAGCATTTGTTGTCCCTACAACAGCAATCATGGAACATTTTTGATTATTCACCTTATTATACATAACATATTACAATTTCGTTTATTAACTATAACATGTTCCCTAACAATAAATTATAAATATTTTCCTCTCACAAATAATAAATAATCAATTTAACTTGATGATAGATGTTAATTCACTTTTTTATAAAGCAATAAATTATCAATTATTTTCTTGCATAGAAGCTTTTCTCATGCATTGTAATTGAAATCCTTTTTAATAAATATACGGATACTAACATTATCTTTTTATAAAGTATTGAAATTAAAATCTACAATAAAACACACATCTTACAGACCATGCTTTTAATTAATATCCTTCATCTTATTGAATTTAATTTCCTAAGAATAATAACATACATAATGATCATAAAAATGATCAATTTTTCAATAAATTCATTATATCGATATTTTTAAATTGTTCAGAATTCATTTTACTAAACTTACTAATAACACCATTTATTTGATAGAATTGTTTTAAAAGTATATTTATGGAATTTACTGTAACCCCTGCACCTCTTGAGATGCGAAGCTTACGAGCACCATTGAGTATTTTTGGGTTACACCTTTCCTGTTTTGTCATAGAATTAATAATTGCAATATACTGATTAATCTTACTATCATCAACCATACTTGATACTTGTCGTTTGATATTATTATCAAAACCTGGAAGAAATTTCAATATACTAGCAATACCACCCATTTTATTCAAGGCTTTTAATTGAGCAACAAAATCATTAAGATCAAAATTACCTTTTTGTGCTTTTTTTTGCAATTCATCTACTGCTTCCTTCCCAACAACTTCTGTAGCTTTTTCCACTAAAGAAGTAATATCACCCATATTAAGTATTCTTTTTGCTATTCTATCAGGATAAAAATCATCTATATCATTTAATTTTTCACCAGTAGTAATAAACTTAATTGGACAGCCAACTACCATTTTCATTGATAAAACTGCACCACCTCTTGTATCACCATCTGTACGAGTGAGTATAATACCAGTAATACCAAGATCTTTATGAAAAGCACTTGCAACATTTACTGCATCTTGCCCCATCATGGAATCTACAACTAATATAACTTCAGAAGGAGAAACCTTATTTTTAATAGCTTGTAGTTCTTGCATCATATCCTTGTCAATATGCAATCTTCCAGCTGTATCTAAGATTAAAACATCATAACATCCATGCTGTGCATCTTTAAAAGCCCTTTGAGCAATATCAATGGGATACTCGCCTTTAATTATAGAGACACTATCAATTGATGCTTGATTACCAAGAATTTGTAATTGCTCTTGTGCAGCTGGACGATAAATATCTAAAGAAGCCATTAATACCTTTTTTTGTTTATTACAAAGCTTTAATGCAACTTTAGTAGTACTAGTGGTTTTACCAACACCCTGTAATCCCACCATCATAATTACAGCAGGACGACTACTTGTAATATCTAATTCACTTTTATTATTTCCTAAAGCATTCACTAAATATTCTTCCATTTTTTTTATAACCATCTGCCCAGGAAGAACACCTTTAATTACCTTTTCACCAATAACCTTATCTCTTACACTAGCAATAAGATCATTAACTACTTTTAAGTTAACATCAGCATCAATTAAAGCTTTACTTACCTCCTGCATCGTGCAATCAAAATCTTTATCAGAAATTACACGCTTACTATTCAATTTTTGAAATGCAGCAGATAAACTACTTGTTAACGACTCAAACATAAAAATACAACTACACTACTAATAAACAACATACTCATTATAACAGCAAGACTCAAAGATGTAATACCACAATTTTTTATTACATCTTTATTATTACACAGTTTAATCACATATAATATATCACCCCTTAAGTTAGCAAAGATATTACAAATATACAAGATAAAAGCATAAAATTTTAATATAATATTTAACAAAAATGATCTATAAATCCAATCTATATCCATATTAAAACTTGTTATTCCTTTAAACTTTTTATAAAAACAATAAAAAAACAATGCAGCAACTAAAAAAGTAATACATTGAAAAAATACTTTATCATAAGTATAATAAAAATGGCTACCTATATTATCTACAAAAAAGAAGCATTTTTTATAAAAGAACCCAGATATAAGTAATATACAAGTCAATATTAATATTGAAACTTGAGTCAAAAATTCACTTTTTGCTACTTTAGTAACACATTGTACATTAGAAAGAAAAACAAACCAAAAAAACTTAAATCCTGCACTAACCAGCAATAATATACTGCAAATAAAAAATAACTTTCCAAATATTATATCTTGCAAGCCACCTAACTCTATGTTATGCAGTATCATTGTTTTAACAATAAATCCACTTGTACCTGGAAATCCCCCCATTATTAATAAAGCTATAAAACAACATATTCCTTCTAGAGGCATTGTTTTTAACATACAACCCATGTCATTAATATTAACTATACCTGTGTTCTTTATTATTGCATTGGCAATCATAAACAACAATAACTGATACAACATAGATAGTACTATCTGTAGAACAATAACTTCAACTACTATCATGTGATTAAATCCTATACTAATAAGCAATAATCCCATCTGTCCAACCAAATTATAACAAAGTAACTTTTTAATATTATTTTCTAATAATGAAAAAATTACTCCATATATAGATGTCATTAGACCTACATATAATAAAATATCACTACCTTGAAATAGCTTTAACATAATATAAGCAGCAGTTTTTGTAGTAAATACTGATAAAATTGCCATTCCAGTATTAGAAGCTATCGGATAAGAATGTGTAACCCAAGAAGACATAGGGAACGCTGCAGCATTAATCAATAATCCTATAAAAAACGAAGCTGCTGATACATGATTCAAATTTTTTAAAAAAGAAAACTGACATATTCCTATAAGCAAAAAAACACCGGCACAAAAATGGATGCATGCATAATGAATAAATGCCTTATATCTTTCTTTAGATAAACTAATAGCAATAATCAACAATGCACATAATGCCATAAATTCAAATACAATCACCACTATAATAATATCTGAAGATAATATCGCCATGGAATTACTAAGATAATATAGCAGATAAATTATCATTTCACGTTTTCCAATACTATTTGAGGATAAAAAAATAAAAAACATTGCTAAAGAAAACGCTATTAATAAAATACCATTATTTGAATTCAAAAAATTTAAATACACACTAATTTTTGACATCAATATACCCGCTTTAAGTAACAATGAAACACAGATAAATAAGCTACACACCTATGTAACATAATTATAAGGCCACAGTAAATCTAATTTTATCATCAAATAAATACAAAGACTTCAATATTACCAATCATATTAGTTCACATAAGAACTATTGTATAACTGACAATATATCAAAACTCCATCTACGTCATAAAACATAATAAAGTTTTACCATACTAACAGCATATCAATCTATTTTTAAACTTTGCTATAAAAAAATCACTTATATACCATTATGTTTATTAAATAAAGAATTACAGAATTTTGATTTATATAAAAAATAACACAAATTTTATGTTCTTATTGTTTGAAAAACTATTAGCTGTTTAACTAAATAAATCGCTTGCTCTATTTTTAAAAGCTAGGATTAAGCTTTTCTGTATAACAGGAGAAGTAAAATTAAACACAGAATGCAGAGCCTTATACTTCAAAGAACAGTTTATAGAAAACTTTACTAGTGATTTTTTACCATCATAAGGTACAAAGACCCAGTTACTATACAAAAAATCAAAAATACCTTCTAATGATTCTATTTTTATCCACCCATCATTAGTAGAAGTAGGAGCACAATATTGTATATAAGATGAATAACTCCCTTTGATACCTTTAAAACTTGCAAGTAAATCTGCAACAATAAACTTATCTCTACGCTCCCTAATGTATACTGATTTACACCATGGAAGAAAATCAGGATATTTTTCTATATCTAGTACTACAGAAAATAAATCTATAGCAAAAAAATCCATGACATCTTCACTATAAAACCTATATTCATCTAACATAATACATAACACAAAGAAGCAGAAGGAAGAGCCGCATTTGCCGCCGCATTCTCTGAGTATCCTGAGACATAAGTTAACGTGGGCACTATATAACAATTGCTAATGAACTGACAGTGACAGTTCCCTAAAAAAATAAAACGGGCTCGAGGAACTATTAACTTCAACGTACAATGCAGCACCTCCACCCTACTTATAGCATTATATAGTACACACGTCAAATTATTAAAAATTATTTATCATTTTTATCAATTTCTTGATAATCTGAATCAACAACCTTTTCCTCACTGCTTGCATTATTTGTCGTATTACCACTAGCATTATCAGAAGACTTACTATTATTAGCAGAATATATTACTTCCCCTAACTTCATTGACATACTTGATAAATGATCAAACCTTTGTTGAATTAATTCTACATCATCTATATTGTCACTATTAATACAATCTTTTAATTCCTTAACAGCGTTTTCTATACCAGATTTATCAGACTCAGAAATTTTATCCCCATACTCCTTAAGAGATTTTTCTGTGGAATGTATAAGATTTTCTGAATTATTTTTCATTTCAACAAATTTTTTACGCTTTTTATCCTCTTCAGCTTTCTCTTGTGCTTCCTGAACCATTTTTTTAATTTCATCATCACTTAATCCACCAGAAGATTGTATTTTTATTGCCTGCTCTTTTCCTTCAGCGCCTAGAGGTATGCCACAAATTGAAGTGACTTTTGATATAGATGCTAATGGTATAGTGCATGTATCAGCAAAAGTCACTTCAATTTGTGGCATACCTCTAGGCGCTGAAGGAATACCTTCTAAACTAAATTGACCTAATAATTTATTATCAATGGCCATTTCTCTTTCCCCTTGAAAGACTTTAATAGTTACAGCAGTTTGACCATCTTCTGCAGTAGAAAATATCTGTGACTTTTTTGTAGGTATAGTTGTATTACGATCAATTAGCCGCGTAAAAACTCCACCTAAAGTTTCAATACCTAATGATAATGGTGTAACATCTAGCAATAAAACATCTCTAATATCTCCAGAAAGTATACTGCCCTGTATTGCTGCCCCAATTGCAACTACCTCATCAGGATTAACTCCCTTATGAGGCTCTCTCCCAAAAAAGTCTTTTACCTTTTGTATTACTTTAGGCATTCTAGTCATTCCACCAACTAAAACTACCTCATCTACTTTATCTGCAGAAATACCTGCATCTTTTAATGCTTTTTGACATGGAGCTATTGTTTTATCAATTAAATTAGTGACTAAATTTTCAAATTTCGCTCTTGTTAACTTTAAACTTAAATGCTTAGGACCACTACTATCACTTGAAATAAAAGGAAGATTTATATCTGTTTCCATTCTACTAGATAACTCAATTTTAGCTTTTTCAGATGCTTCTTTTATTCTTTGAACCGCCATTGAGTCATTTCTTAAGTCTATACCATTTTCATTTTTAAAATGCTCCATTAAATGATTCATAATTGCATAATCAAAATCTTCCCCGCCAAGCATGGTATCACCATTTGTTGCTTTGACCTCAAATACTCCATCCGCTATTTCTAGCACTGAAACATCAAAAGTTCCACCACCTAAATCATATACTACTATTACCTTTTGCCTATCACTCTTATTTAACCCATACGCTAATGCTGCTGCTGTAGGTTCATTAATTATTCTAATAACATCAAGCCCTGCTATCCTACCAGCATCTTTTGTTGCTTGACGTTGAGCATCATTAAAATAAGCAGGTACTGTAATCACTGCTTTCTCAACCTTATGTCCAAGATAACTTTCTGCAGTATCTTTCATTTTCTCTAATATAAAAGCACCTATCTGACTAGGAGAATATTCTTTATCACGTATCTTAATCCATGCATCACCATTTTTAGCAGATACAATCTCATATGATGATTTAATATCTTTAATATCTTGATACCTGCGGCCTATCAACCTTTTACTAGCATATATTGTATTTTTAGCATTTGTAGTAGCTTGACGCTTTGCAGAGTCACCTACTAACCTTTCAGCATCAGTAAATGCAACTATAGAAGGCGTTGTTCTAGCGCCTTCGCTATTTTCAATAGCCTTAGCATCTCCTCCTTCCATTATTGCAACACAAGAATTTGTTGTACCTAAATCTATACCTATAACAGCCATAATAAACTTCCCCCTAAGAAACCTCTAAAAATCAACAATAACTTGATGTATCATATAATCACCAAATTATCATATTACAACCCCCATTCTTTACATAGATTAAGAAAATTTATGATGCATAAAATATCTTACGTAACCACTTTCTGCTCCATGTATCTACATGATTATTTTTAACATTATGATTCATATCACGATCTTTTTCAACACTTGCAATAATTTTAGTATTCTTATAATTCACAGTAAATAAATTTACTACATCTTCACTATAAACATCCTTCTCGCACCCTTTTTCTATACTAAGACTAAAATCAGAAATATTAAATACCCGATTAACTGATAATTTTATAATAACATTAAATTCTTTTTCAATATCATATACATGATTACGTTTATTATTAAAGATATAAGAGATCATTTGCTCATTAGTAACAACATTTATATTTATACTTTTATTCCTATGCTTATTTGCAGAATATCTAATTTCCCTTAATATATCAGCTGATATTGATTCTAAAGATCTTACCCGCCCTACTCCATTACAATGTGTACACTGTATGGTATTGGCCTCAAATATACTTTGTTTAACCCTTTGCCTTGATATCTCCATCAATCCGAATGCACTAATACAACCAAACTGTACTTTTGCTCTATCATATTTAAATGCTTCTTTAAGTTCGGATTCTACTACTCTACAATAACGATATTTTAACATATCAATAAAATCTATAACTATTAATCCTGATAACCCTCTTAAATTTACTTGCTTCGCAATTTCCTTGACTGCTTCTATATTTGTTTTATATGCAGTCTCTTCAATACTATCTTCACCTGTCATACGTCCAGAATTAACATCAATAGATACCAAAGCTTCTGTAGATGTTATAATTAAATATCCTCCTGATGGAAGATTTACTTTATTACTATATAAATCAATCACTTGAGAATCAACTTTATAATATGTAAAAATTGGTATACTTCCCTTATATAATTTTAAACGCAGCTTATTTCTAAACATGAATTTTACGCATTCTTTTGCTATTTCATAGGCCTCATTACCTGAAACAATAACATCTTGAACACTCTCATCACAAAAATCTCTCAATGTTCGTTTAATAATATCTCCCTCAATATAAAGCAGCGCAGGAGGATTAACGTTTGAACAATTATTATATATATTCTTCCATATAGATTGTAGATATAACAAATCTTGTTCTATTTCTTTTTGATTCCTATGCTGACCAGCGGTTCTAATAATAACACCTGATTCCTTAGGTAATTTTATAGTATTAAGTAAATTTTTCAGATTTTTTCTATCATTAGCATCATCTATACGGCGAGATATTCCACTATTTTTTTTACCAGAATTAGGCATAAATATACAATATCTACCTATTAAATTAATAAATGTAGAAAAAGTTGCACATTTATTACCACGCTCTTCCTTAATAATTTGTACCATAATTTTTTGGTCAACTTTAATTACATCTTGCACCTTATACATTTTATAAAAAAGAGCTCTTGACTTATTACCCCGTAAATTCATTTCTTTCTTATGACAACTAATTTTATCATCTATAATGTTATTGCCATCTATGTCTATACTACCTTCATATTGGTCATTATCTCCGTATACGCTTTCAAGTTTATCATCATTTCTTACAACATCTTTTGCAAAATCTTGATCTTCATTATACATTAACTGTAGTAAATTTTCTTTTTCACATTGAGAAATATGATAATATTCAACTGATATCTCGGAAAAAGGCAAAAACCCATGCTTACTAATGCCATATTCTATAAATACTGCTTGCAAAGATGGTTCTATACGCTTTACTATAGCATAATATATACTTCCTTTAAGTCGTCTTTTATTTCTTATCTCTTGATCAAATTCTATAATTTGGCCATTGGATAATACTGCAACTCTTACCTCATCAGGACATACTGCATCGATTAATATTCTTTTACCATGATTTGACACAAAAACCACACCACTCTTTAATAATCCAAGAAACAATACAAAAAAAACATATTGACAATACAATATACAAATAATTAAACTATGTAAGCTAATGCTCAATAATATAACATAAAATAATTACCACTAAATCTTATACATGCAGTTTGCTTTCTTGAATATGTGAAAACTCTTCTTTTATTCTAATAATAATTGAAAGTCCAACTGCAAAAGTTGCAACTCCTACTACTATTGCTGTCAACATTAGCACACTAGGCAATGGATTGCTGTATATAGTAGCATGCAAATTTAAAATAGGAACTGAAGCATTTGCAACATACCCTATAGATATATAAAATAACAACACAGAAGATTGTAAAATGTTTAATCCCAGTAATTTTTTTACATAATTCTCATCAACAATAGTAATATATAATCCTATCACCATTAATATCATTGATACTATATAATTAATATAATAAACCCCCACAGCATTAACCCAAATCTACATAAAAACTATCTATACCTAAACTACACCTACCTCTTAGAACATCTATCGGTAGACACATTTTAACAATATAAAAATGCTGTATTATTAATAATACAACCCTACAGCATTACGAAAATTTACACAAGACAAATTATTCATACCTAAAACACACCTAGCTAGATCACTATTGGTAACTTACACTTTTTAATCATATAAAAAAAACTACTGTATTATTCAGCAGCATAACCCTACAATATAATATAATACATTACCTACCATTTATTATCAATAAAATCATTCATTAATCTACTTTTATTACCAACACATAATATCATTCATTAAAAAAAGCTAATTAAGTATAATAAACCTATTTATATACAAATTTACATCATGTAATAAAATACAAATATCTAAAAATTACCATAATAAAACACGTCACCCTATTTTTTTCTTGATACAAAGCTCAAATAAATACTGATCATAGAACTACATACTGCCATTCCTACACCAAGCTCTACAATAAAAATACCTAATTGCTGCGCTGCCAAAGAATCACTTAGCAATACAGAATAAGATAAAAACCTACTGCCAAAACACATAGTAATAATACCAGTAACAATATACATTAATACCCCTATAGCTCCAATCAACCTAATATTAGATATCGACATTATTCTAAAAACAGAATTAATCCCAAATACCATAGTATATAAAATTATAACTGATGCAATAATCACACCAGCTTGAAATCCTCCTCCTGGACTATAGTCACCATGTACTTGAATATATAATCCATATAAAAGTATAATAGGCATCATAAAAGTTACAATAGTACGTAAAATAATATTTTTAATCATTAATATTTTCTCTTTTTAATAACAAAAACACACATAATGCTGCTGTGAATACAACTATTGTTTCACATAATGTATCATACCCACGAAAACTAGCTAAAATTGCCGTAACTACATTAGGAATACCCATATATTTATTTGTATTTTGCATATAGTATGGTACAACGTTCTGATTTGCAGCAGAGTAAAAACTGCCAAATTCTGGAAGATCATTAATAGCGTACAATAAACTTAATAACATGCACACTGAACATATAACTGCAATAAACAGCTTTACAATACAATTATTATTTATTGCAATTTGCACTTTTATTAATGATAACGCATAAAGCATTAATACTGTACTTAATCCTGCACCAACAGAAGCTTCTGTAATTGCAACATCCGGCGCATCAAGAATTAAATATAAAACAGTCATAATTAGACTAAATATACACATTACAACTACATTACTAGTTAGGTTTTTCAAAAAAATTAAAGTAGAAGATGTTATTAATAACAAAACTAATAATACTAAATTGAAACTAAAAACATGATCCCCTAGCATAACAACTCTTTAACTTTCATTATTATCTTTATCATAATAGACACAATGAGCTAACATATAGCAAGATGTAGTATTGGTAATCCATAAAATAAAAATTAGCAATATTACTTTTACTGTAAAGAGTGACAAAAAATTATACCCAATCACCACCCCACTTAAAACTAAAGCTAATCCTAATGAATCTGCTATACCTGCAGCATGCACTTTAGTATAAAAATTAGGAAACCTCATTACTCCAATTGCAGCAGTTAACATCAAAAATAATCCTAATCCCATAATTACTAAGCTAAAATATGTCATCATTAATATATCCTAAAAGTTATCATAAAGAAAAAATTTCATAAATCCTATAATTGCAATAAAATTAATACACGCATATATTAAAGCCACATCTATAAATGACAGTGTATCTTTAATAACACTTAATACTACTATAAGTACTATAGTATATGTACTAAATAAATTCGCAGCAAGAATCCTATTATATATACAATGCCCTTGTATTATTACAACCAACATTAACAGCATACATACTAATAAGCCATATGCAGTAAATACTACCATAATCACCCCGTATTTTATTAGAATTACTAAAGCCTTGATTAAAAATATCAATACACATACTAGATGTAAATTGTACTATTACAAACTTATTTTTAAGATATTTTTTTCAAAATCTCAATATAGCACTTAAATATTAATAAAAAAATTACAATTAATAATCATCATTTGTTTTTGCATAATTTAATACTTTTTTATTATATTACTTAACAAATAATAAGCATTAAGTAAGTCTTTTATTGATTTAGAAAATGATTAAAATTTATAAAATCCTTAAATTGATTTCCTATTTAAAATACATTTTGTTAAATTATATAAAGCGTTGTGTATTTTATGCTAACTTACAGTTTAATTTCTAAAAAAAATCTAATCTTATAGTTTTCTTCAGTTCTATTTTTAGCTAATAGTAGCAGCCCTAGAAATTTATTCATATACGCTATAATTGCTTAATTTTGCAATACCTTATTTGCTATATTATCAAGAGTGATATCAAAATATCCCAATAACTACATAACAAAGCTTAAACTTAGAGATTTATTTATGTAAACTTGTTAATTTATGCAATACCTTATTTGCTATATTATCAGGAGTAATACCAAAATATTCATACAAATCCTTATAACTACCTGAGGCGCCAAAGGTTTCCATTCCTATAAATATTCCATTAGAACCTATATACTTATGCCATCCACAAGCACTTGCAGCTTCTACAGCAACTTTTACACTATCATTATTTAATAAATTTGATATATAACTCTCACTTTGCTGGTCAAATATTTCCCAACAAGGAACAGAAACTACCCTAACTCCCAATCCTCTATTACACAAAATTTCTTTGGCTTTTAACGCAATTTCTACTTCTGAACCCGTAGCAAAAATTGTAACATCTAATTGATTATCATAATCACATATAATGTATGCTCCTTTACTACAGAGATTAACATTAGATTCTATCTTACGTAAGTAGCTTACATTTTGTCTTGAAAGTGCAAATAACGATGGAGATTTAGTTAACCTTAATGCTAATTCCCAACATTCTATAACTTCAGCCGCATCTGCTGGTCTAAAAACATATAAATTAGGTATTGCTCTTAAAGATATCAAATGTTCTACTGGTTGATGAGTTGGACCATCTTCACCTACTCCTATAGAATCATGTGTCATAATATAGATAACCTGTTGCTTCATTAAAGCTGCCAACCTAATAGAAGGTCTACAATAATCAGAAAAAATTAAAAAAGTACCTCCATAAGGAATAATACCTCCATGTAAAGCCATGCCATTCATACATCCTGCCATAGCATGTTCTCTAATCCCATAATGTATATATGAAGCATTAAAAACATTTTTAGCAATGACTTTCATATTATTAGTTTTTGTATAATTAGAATTAGTTAAATCCGAAGATCCTCCAACAAATTTTGGAGACATCTTTGTTAAAATTTCCAATACTCTACCAGAAGATTTTCTTGTAGCTTCATTTATACATAATTTATGCAACTGCGTTTTAAATTTATTTAACTCTAAAAATACACTTTCAGAAACACCATCTGTAATTACCTCTAAAAAATCACAAGAATGCTTATTATATTCTTGAAATTTCTTTACCCACTCATCATATTCTACTTCTGTCCTTTTTGCAGCTTGTTGCCATAAAAACATTATCTCTTCCGGTATATCAAATGCATCATATTTCCAGTTTAATTGCTGTCTTATTGCTTCTACATCATCTTCCTCGAATGGCCAACTATGAGCAGAACAAGTATTTTCTTTGGATGACATAAATTTTCCAATAATTGTTTTACAACAAATAATAGATGGTTTATTAGTTAATTTAGCATTCACTATTGCCTGAGTAATACTATCAAAATTATGACCATCTATCTCTTGCACATCCCATCCGTATGATAAAAATCTAGTTTTTATGTCATCAGACATAGACAAGTTAGTACTCCCATCTATTGATATACCATTATCATCAAAGAGAACTATCAATTTATTTAGCTGCAAGTGCCCTGCTAAAGATGCAGACTCATGACTAACTCCCTCCATTAAACATCCATCTCCAACCATTACATAAGTATAATGATCAACTAAATCAGATCCAAATCTTTGAGATAATATTCGTTCTGCAATTGCAAATCCTATAGCGGAAGCAAATCCCTGACCAAGTGGACCAGTTGTAACTTCAATCCCTGGCGTACATCCATACTCTGGATGACCAGGAGTTAAAGAATTAATCTGCCTAAACTGCTTTATATCTTGAATACTTAAATATCCCATAAAATATAATATGGAATATAATAACATTGACCCATGTCCATTTGATAAAATAAATCTATCTCTATTAAACCAATTATAATTCTTTAAACTAAATTTTAAAAATTTATGAAATAAAATAGTTGCTACATCTGCCATACCTAAAGGCATACCTGGATGACCAGAAGCAGCTTTTTGTATAGCATCTACTGATAAAATCCTTACAGCACTAGCCATAACAGTATATTTTTTATTCATTTCTTCACTTAAAATTACTCTTTTAACAAACACTACTAAATTTTATATGTTAAGATACTTATTAATTAAATAATTTTTATAAAAATCCACATTTAACGATTGCTTTGTGATTTTTTGCAGTAATACCATACTACTGTATTTAGCACCATAAGAATATAAATTCTTATTGAGCCACATAAAGAAATTTTGAAAATTCCCTTTAGAAATCTCTTCAAAAGTTTCTGCATCACTTTTTTTAATAGTATCAAAAATTTGCGCAGCAACAATAGCAGATATTGCCATACAAGGCACATAACCAAATAATCCACTTACCCAATAACCATCCTGCATTAACTGTTCAAAATCATTATCCGAAGTAAGATTGAAATAATACTTTATACCCTGCGACCAAGCATCAGGTAAGTCTTTTACTTGCAAATCATCATTTATCATTTCCTTTTCCAAGGTATACCTTAACATTATGTGCGCGAGAAAAGTTACTTCATCAGATCCATTAAATAATGCACTAGATTGAATCTTAGTAAAATATGAATATATATTTTCATATGTACTAACCTTTCCGCGTAATGATAAAAACTTTTTCACATTAGAAGTTATATAATTAATAAAATTTTTATCATGCATTAAATGATATGACATCAACATTCCTTGAGCTTCATACATAATACTTCCTGAACACATACCTACTAATTGATTAGTCCACTGCTTTGGAAAATTTAACTCATATAAAAAATACCCAACATTTCTCAATAAATTTTCAATTCCGTATTTATAATTAGTCTCATCATAATCAATAGTAAATTTATATCCTGCCTTAATAATACAACCACTATACAACTTATTAAAAAAGGTATCACTTTGAATTTTAAATAAAGACAAACAATAATCTCCTAAAGCCTTTTGTTTTTCTTTATCAACATTTTTTGCATAATATACTTTAGAATGACTTTGCTTTTCAACAGCTTCATGCACAAACTGACGCAAAAATGCACCAATATCAGTCAATACTTCATCTATTTTTTTTTCATTTAGATCAGTATCATACATATTTAATAGAGCATCATATTTATTGTTAATTTTTAAATTTGTTGACTTGATACTAGCTACTTCAGATACTAACTTTATCACCTCTGATAAATTATTCATCACGCTTTGTAAAGTTCCGCTTTTTATACGAAACAATTCCCATTGTTGTATACAATTTATTCTTGCCTTTGATAAATCTTTTATTAAATTGACAGGTATATTCCTGCTGTGCTGATATACTCTATGTATATGATTTAAGTTAGCAATTTCCCAGTCATTAAGATTTTTTTTATCATTCAAGGAATAACTAATCATCTCATCTATCATGTCATCTGCAATAATTTCTTGTCTGATTTCTTGAAGGGTATTAATACGATCTATCTTGTTCTCAATATCCAACTTACTACAGTATAATAATCTTACAATATCATCAATAATATTAATTTTACTAAAAACCTGCTCTAAAAACTTATAATGCTTCATAAACAATACAATCCATAAAAATACTTTTCATGCCTTTGATATAAAATACATATTTTTAATATTCATATAATATGCATACAGACCTACTACAATAAATAAATAAATAAATAAATACACCAGTATATATATTATCTTAATTACAATAAATCATTATGAAAGTAATGTCATAAAAATTATTTCTTACTATCAATAACTGCAATACTAAATTGTATTAATAATCAATGTTTTTATCAATGAACTAAGTTTAAAAAATATATTTCTTATTCCCTAGAATCATTCATAAGATACTCTAAAGTGCTATATCTAATAAAATCATCAAAAGCTACATTTTTCATCGCATTATAATACATAATTAAATAAAGAACCATAAATAATTATTATACTAAACAACAATATAACTAATTAATAATAACAAAATTCAGACTTTGAACAAAATGTGAATTACATTATTTATTTAGAATAACGTTAATATAAATTTGATTTACGACTATCACTATCTTAAAAAAATCCTTTTTTAATATAAAATAAATAAAAATTACTTAATAGCTGGATAATAGCTATATTATTATAAAGAAATTAGTAAAAAAAAACTTGACTTAATGCTATTTTAAGTAATGATATTATTCATTAAATTAGCTTTTTATGTTTCAGATTATTATGTAGGAGTTTTTATATGCGGAAGTACAAGCCTATTATTTATTTTTTAATACTATCTTTTTTAATGACCAGCTGTACAAGTTTACCTAAGGATAAAATTCAAGTAAATGCTGATAAGATTTTTTTTAATGCTAAAAATATCGAAAAGGTATATTTCGATTATAACAAATCAGAATTAAGAGAAACTGATAAGGTTATACTATCAAAAGTAGTACAAACACTAAAAGGTGATCCTAATACTACTATTCTTATTGTTGGACATACAGACATAAGAGGTACTGAAGAGTATAACATGGCTTTAGGAGAAAGAAGAGCAAACGCAGTTAAAAAATTCCTTGTAAATTGTGATAAGTCATTGGATAAAAAAATTACTGTACAATCTAAAGGAAAAAATGAACCTGACGTCTTAGTATATTCTGAAGATAATAAGGAAGCTGAAAAGGCTCATTCAAAAAACCGTAGGGCTGTTATTATGCTTGAAGATTCTTCAGCTAATTAGTAATCCCACTGTAGAGAAATAATGGCTGGACTTATTGGTCTGGCCTCTTGTACTAAAGGATGTTTTTTGTTTTCTATAAGCATTTGTAATCGTGTTTGCATTTTCTTTATATTTTCTGAAGATTACTTAATTATATAGTTTCTATACAATAATCTTTATGTAGATATGGTTTAATTTTGTAGGCAGTTGAATTTCCTAATAAGTTAATTAAATCCTTAGTAGAGCATTGATTGCATGGTTCCTGTACTCCTGTACATTATATACTTAATAAAATTAAGTAATCACAAAATGCTTAAAATTAATAATATTTATATTCTAAATTATCATAACGTACTTAATTATATGTTATATAAAATAGATATAAATAAAACCATATATACTAATTATAAGCTTTTATAAACATAAATTTTTGCCTTTTCATAACATAATATCAGGATATTTTATAGTATATACACAGAAATTTTTGTTAAAGAAAGCAACCTTTCTTATCATAACTTAATACATATACTAATTATAGTAAACTAATCTCTTTTTAAATTATTGACATCATTTCTTTATTTTGTTAGCTTAGCTTGGGTTTTTACATAATAGCACATAATGAAAAATATTGTAGTTATAGGTTTACAGTGGGGAGATGAGGGAAAAGGTAAAATAGTAGACTGGTTATCAAAAAATGCAGATGCTGTTATTAGGTTTCAAGGAGGAAATAATGCAGGCCATACCATTATTTTCAACAATAAAATATATAAGTTAAATTCTTTACCTTCGTCCATTCTATATAGTAATAAACTATCAATTATAGGTAATGGTGCAACTATAGATCCTTATGCTTTCATAAAAGAAATTAATACACTAAAAAGTATTAATACTGAAATCAGCAATAAAAATCTAATTGTGTCAGAGTTGTGTCCTATAGTAACTAGCATTCATCGAGAAGCAGATGCTATTTTTGAAGAAATGAGAGGAAATAATGTAATAGGCACTACACACAAAGGAATAGGGCCATGTTACGAAGATAAAGTTGGTCGTAGAGCAATAAGGCTATGCGATCTTTTAGATCAAGAATCATTATATAATAAAGTATCACATATGCTTTCTTATCATAACATATTTAGAAAAGCAGCAAATAAACCTGTATTATCTGTAAGCAAGATTGTACAAGAACTTGTAGATATTGCTCCTCACATCACTCCTTTTATGCGCCCTGTATGGAGAATAGTAAATAACTTAATAGAAAACAATAAAACAATTATTTTTGAAGGAGCACAAGGTACCCTATTAGATATTGATCATGGAACTTATCCATATGTTACATCAAGCAATACTTTAGCATCACAAGTCTATGCGGGATGTGGAATAGGTATATCAAATAAATTATATGTTTTAGGTTTAGCAAAAGCATACACAACTAGAGTAGGAAATGGTCCATTTTTTACTGAGCAAAACAATACCATAGGAGATATAATGTTTCAAAAAGGTAATGAAATAGGTACTGTTAGCAACAGGCGACGTAGATGTGGATGGTTCGATGCTGTATTAACTCGTCAAGCCATAATATTGTCTGGAGTTTCTAGTTTAGCTATAACAAAGCTTGATGTGCTAGATCATATGGACACAATAAAGATATGTACTAAATATCAACATAATAGTACTTTTTATGATTACTTACCTGCATCACCACACATACAAAAAGAATTAAAACCTGTATATATAGAGCTACCAGGATGGCGCAGCACAACTTTTAGTGCTACTTCATATAATGATTTACCTACAAATGCTAAGCTCTATATACAAAAATTAGAAGAATTACTTCGTGTACCAATACATATAATATCAACAGGACCGGATAGAAATCATACAATTACATTAAATAACTTTTTAATAAATTAATTGTCATTGCTAACTATAAGATTCAATAAAATATCTAATACTTTTAAAACAGCATTATATATAACATACTATTATCTCATCACTAGTAACAATTATTAAACTGATGAATTGCTTAATCTTTGTAATTATACTGATCTTATCATATTAAAAATATAAGTTTTCCATCCTATTGCAAACATCATATTATTCCCATGAAAGGAAATATAGATTATCTGTCATTAGAAAATTTTTTTCAAATTATATTGAGTATTATAAGAATTGGTGTTTTTTAATATTTATTATCACTCTTACAAATTATGTTCTACATAAGCTTAAATACATATTTAACTTAAATTTGATAATGTATGTTTTATATGTATACAAGATATCCTTCGTTATCACTTATTAATATAATCTTCGTAAATACTAACTGCTATTTTATGTACTTGTATAGGATATACAGCATTACTTCGTAATATAAAACTGCATGTAATCACAATATAATTTATATATACACTAGCACCCTAGTTATTAATTTTTGCAACATAAGTCATTTATAATAGCATTAAGAAATATACATATAAATTACTAAAGAACTTAATTTACCATCTACTAATTACATATGTAGTACATAATAATATAAACTTAATACAGTGCTTACATATTAATCTAACATATAAACTATAAATAATACCTTCGTTACCTTATATTACATAAACTATTACAAGTAATTTTATTGATATAGTTTCATAATATCAAGCACTTGTTGTAAGATTAACGCAGCAGACACTTTATCATCTATTTTTTGCGATTTTTTTCTACAAATTTTAGCTTCCTTAGCAATTCTAGTTGCCATGGCAGTAGTATATCTTTCATCATGTAAATATATATTTACTTTATACTTTTTGATAATTTTATTAACAAAACTAAGCACTTTCTCACACATTACACTTTCTTGTCCATTAAGTTGAATTGGAAATCCTACAATAAATGATCCAGCATTGTTACTACTAAATATATTATATAATACTCCTATATCTTTTCTAGTATTACACCTCTCATATACAATATATGGTATAGCTATTAGATTAGTTGCATCACTTAATGCAATACCAAATTTTCTTTCACCAAACATTTAAAAAAAAATCTTCAATATTTCTATATAGCATTACTGACACAATAAACATTTATCATATTCAAAATTAGTTATTTGCTTTTGATGCACTACAGATTTATGAAATATATTATGCGACACTTTATCAGCTCTTTGAATAGATTTAGATCTACAATAATATAAACTTTTTAAACCTTTTTTCCATGCTAAAAAATGTATTTTATGTAGATACCTTTTATGAACATTTGCAGGTAAAAAAAGATTCACTGATTGTGCTTGACATATATAAGGCGACCTATCACAAGTATGCTCTATAATCCAACGTTGATCAAGCTCATATGCAGTCTTAAAAACTAACTTTTCATCATCAGTTAAAAAATCAAGATGCTGAACAGAGCCTTCATTTGTTGAAATTGAAGACCATACCTGATCATTATTTTGCTGCTTAGACTCTAAAAGCATTTGTAAAAATTTATTACGTACAATAAAAGAGCCTGTTAAAGTCTTATGAGTAAATACATTCGCTGCATATGGTTCTATACCAGGAGATGTATTACCAGCAATAATTGAAATTGAAGCAGTAGGAGCAACAGATAGTTTATTTGTAAATCTTTCCATCATATTTGCATCTATAGCATCGGGACAAGGACCCTTCTCTAAAGCTAACTTATAGGAAACTTTATCAGCCTGACTCTTAATATGAGAAAATATTCTTTTGTTCCATATTGTTGCAGCAAAAGATTCAAATGGTATCATTTTACTTTGCAAAAATGAATGAAATCCCATTACTCCAACACCAATACTACGTTCACGCATTGCGGAATACTTTGCTCTTTCCATTCCTCGTGGCGCTTTTTCTATAAAATCAGTTAACACATTATCAAGAAACCGCATAACATCTTCAATAAAAAAGTTATTTCCTTGCCAAGATTCATAATATTCAAGATTTAATGATGCTAAACAACATATAGCAGTCCTTGATTGATTGAGATGATCATATCCTGTCGCAAGAGTAATTTCCGTACATAAATTAGACATCTTAATATTTAATCCTAACTTTTTATATATATCAGGTTTATTGTTATTTACTGCATCAATAAAGACTATATAAGGTTCTCCTGTCTCAACTCTATTAGTAAGAATTTTTATCCATAAGTCACGTGCTTTTACTGTGCAGATAATAGAATTGTCCTTAGGACTTAGTAAATTCCACGGTTCATCTTTTTCTACAGCTAACATAAAGTCATCCGATAAAGTAACTCCATGATGTATATTAAGGGCTTTTCTGTTAGGATCCCCCCCAGTAGGTTTCCTTATATCCAAAAACTCCTCTATTTCTGGATGACATGCAGGTAAATATACAGCAGAACTTCCTCTACGCAATGATCCTTGACTAATTGCTAGAGTTAACGCATTTTGAACAACAATAAAAGGAATTATACCTGAAGTTTTTCCACTACCTCTTACCTTTTCACCAATAGAACGCAAATTACCCCAATAACTTCCTATTCCTCCACCGCAAGATGCTAACCATACATTTTCATTCCATAAATCAACTATACCTTTTAAACTATCCTCAGTCTCATTTAAAAAACAAGAAATTGGCAGCCCTCTATTTGTACCACCATTACTCAATATTGGAGTTGCAGGCATAAACCATAATTTACTCATATAATCATATAATCTTTGCGCATGTTCATTTGTATCAGAATAATATTGAGCAATACGCACAAATAGCTGCTGATAATTTTCATTATCCAATAAATATCTATCGGAAAGCATAGCCTTGCCAAAATTTGTTAAATTATTATCACGACTATAATCAACAATAATCGATGTCATCTGCAAATACCTCTTGTAAGATTAGCATCTTATATACAATACACAAATTTTTTTATATAATAATATATATAGTATTTATATCTATAAATAAACACAATATATAGTATCAAATAAAAGATTAACAAATCATTAACTGTAATTTTTAATATACATATACATATTTCAATACTACCTGTACTATTCTAAAATTATCCAAAGCAAAGATCATACATCTTATGATAATAAAGCAGGTAAGGAAAATTATATTGTTGGCTATTAACAATAAACATAGTGTGACTCCCACGGGAGTCGAACCCGCGTTACCACCGTGAAAGGGTGGGGTCCTGGACCACTAGACGAAGGAGTCAAATTTTTATGTCATAGAAAATTATATTACTAATGTATCTGTAGTCAAACATTATTCTAATATAACTTCTTAAATTTTTTACATCTAGTAATTAAAACAGCTTTTATGTAATATACAATATCAAAAATTTTACTTATTACCATGAACACACATAATGAAACATTAAAATCAATACAATATTTCAGTAAGTTACTTAATCAAGAGTTAATTACAATTTTATCACCTATAACTAAACCTGAAAATATTTTACATAAAGCAATGTGCTATACTATTTTAAATCCAGGTAAATACATACGCCCATTTCTTGTAAATGCATCCGCAAAAATATTCAATGTAGATATAAAAAGAATATTACCAGTAAGTGCTATCATTGAAATAATCCATATTTATTCTTTAATACATGATGACTTACCATCCATGGACAATGCAAGTACAAGACGTGGTAAAAAAAGCTGTCATAAAAAGTTTGGCGAACATGTTGCTATACTCACTGGAGATGCTTTACTTACATTAGCATTTGAGCTAATATCTGATTTAAGAGAAAGTAACTATATAAAATGTAAAATGATAAAAGCTGTATCTCAAGCATGTGGCTATCAAGGAATGATCAATGGTCAATTATTAGATATAGTTAGTCCTATTACAGATCTATGTACAATACAAAAAATGCATGAACTAAAAACTTCTAAAATGTTTTCTGCTGCATGTGAATTAGGAGCAATACTAGGAAAAGCCTCAAAAAAAGAAACAGATTACCTAATCAATTATGGTAGAACCTTAGGTTGCGCTTTTCAGATTAAGGATGATATTAAAGACATACATCAAGATCATCAATTAAATAATATAGTGAACATAATAGGCATCGAAGAATCTGAAAATTACATGAATGATCTCTTTAATCAATCCATAGAGTACTTAAAACCTTTTACGCACAAAGCAAATCTCTTAAGTAATTTAGTTAAATTTATCCAAAAAATATGAAGAAGATAATTTACAGTCTAATATTTATAATCTTAGTGTTTTCAGTACTCGTATACATGTTACACTCATTATCAATTTTTTATTCACCATACTCTAATCCACAATCTAAAAAACCTTATGAAATTTTCCCTTCTGACAATAGTGTTACATATCAAATAGGATATAAGATTTTAAGACCAATAATTGAAGCTAGAATTGATTACTACATAAAGAAACATGGACTTGAGGAATATTTACATAAAATTAAATCTAAAATATACAAGAAAACAAATTTTACATTTTATGATATCAGACAAGGCAATGGAAAAATGGTTGTTTGCGGCCAGGATATATCAGTAATTATATATAAGATATCAAACACTACAACTACAAATATAGAAAATATTATTAATAATTTTCCTAATCCTGAAAATATAAGACTAGGAAGCCATAGTGTTCCAGAATTAAATTACGCCATTGATGGGATGCAAGAAAATGGTGAACGCATTGTTACAATCAATAGTGGAAAAAATCATGGCAATTACTACATTAAAGTCATTACAAATAAATCCAATAATATACAAGGTATTAAAAATTTATTAACTTTTAATAATGTAATAAAAAATTATAAAGGTACAGTCAATACAATCAGGTGTGGTGATACAGTATCAATAAAATATACTATAAGGAATTCTCATGGTACTCCAATATTGAATGATCTCAAAGCTCACTTCACAGTAGGAAAAGGACAGGTACCTCTTGCATTAGAGCTTAGTGTAATAAATATGACATCTGATCATACAAGATCTGCAATCATTCCCCCTGAATTACTAAAAGATTTTAAAAATCAAATAGATCTCAACAATATAAAAATCATTGATCTGCAAGTTATAAATTAACAAATAAAATTTATAACAATTTCACTGACATTAAAGCTGAATATTAAATCCATCCTCAATTTATATTTAATATTTATTAATATGTATTGCAGGATAATTTACTTGATCTTTTTGTAATAATTGTATAACTTCCTCTACTAAAGCCGGAGCAAGCAAATAACCATATCTATACAATCCATTCACTCTAATAATATGATCCTGAGTATATATTTTAGGAACATTATCAGGAAATGCTGGCCTGCAATTACTCATCATTTTAATAATTCTTGCTTCTGCAAACCCTCTATGTAAAGAATATGCAGCAGATAATAATTCTAGTGTCGATTGTACTGAAGGTAAAGACTTATCTTCACTTTCTATTTCACTTGCACCAACTACAAATCTATAATTAGGTCTTGGAACAACATAAATACTATATCTTGGATGTAACATTTTTATAGGACGACTAAATTTCACCTGTGGCGCATTTAATAAAATTATTTCTCCTCTTACTCCTCTTAAATTAAGTATATCGTATTTAGCTCCTAATCCCCTACAATCAATAACTACATCAAAATTGTACTCTTGTTCACCTATGACTATAGTTTTAGAATACATTTTATCTACATTAACTTTTTCCCACCAAGCAACTCCTAATTGTAATAAAGTCAACTCTAGATTAGAAAACAGTTGAGTATTATCAATATTACCTTCACCAGACAAATACATTCCATGACAAAATAATAATTCTGGTTCAAGCTCTTGTATAATCTTACTATTAGTAACACAAACATTATCGAACAATTCCGCTAGCTTCTTTCGCATAAAAAGTTGTAATCTTTCTAATTCTGGCAAATCACTACTATGAGATACAACAATGCTACCTAATACTTGAAAATGTGTATACCTCGATAAACTATTAAGAATTTTTGGCCATAATGTCATTGATTGCAATCCTAACTCAAAAACAATAGGATCCATATTGTCAATTTCAGAGTATAAAGATAACATACCCCCTGCAATTAACCCACAACTTTTCCTACCACGCCTATCATCTTTATCAAACAATGATACATGCCACCCATCCTTTGCTAATCTCAAAGCTAGCATCCTACCAATTAACCCAGCACCTGCTATTCCTACTGTTTTTACCATACTTAATTAACATCATTGCTCATAAAAACCAGCATCTTACCAATTAATTCAGTACTTATTATTCATACTGTTTACTATATCTATAATTAATATATAATAATATTATAATTTTACGCTATATAATTCTTCTATTATGTTCATAATCACTATAAGATGATAATTGTTATTTTCAACAATTTTACATTGCTATTCCTATAATTTACTATACTTAAATATAAAAATTATCTATATAATTTCCAGAAGGGCTTTTTACCATTTTACCACAACAGATTAAATCTTAATTATCCTACAGCAAATTTCTTATAAAATAACAATACAGTCTATAAAATATTATACTTTGATGTATAATCCTTAAATTTTCCTTTTTCAGGCTCAAAAAAAAGCTTTACATTCCCTATAGGTCCATTTCTCTGTTTAGAAACTAAAACATCTGCTACATTAGCAATTGTATTCATTTTTGATTGCCATTCTGCATGCTTTGATGTTCCCTCAGCTGGCTGTTTTCTAATTTCATAATATTCTTCTCTATATAAAAACATGACAATATCCGCATCTTGTTCTATACTACCAGAATCCCGTAAATCTGATAATTGAGGCTTTTTATCATCACGTTGTTCAACAACTCTTGATAACTGAGAAAGAGCGATCACAGGTAACTTCAATTCCTTTGCTATAGCCTTTAATCCCTGTGTAACCTCAGAAACTTCTTGTACTCTATTTTCACCACTACGTTTAGTGGTACCTTTAATTAACTGCAGATAATCTACAAATACAGCCCCTAAATTATGTAACTGATGCATTCTCCTAATACGTGTTCTTAATCCACTAATTGACAACATAGAAACATCATCTATAATAAGTGGTAAGTCACATATTCGTGTACTAGCATCTAATATTTTTCTCATATCATCATTGCTAATTCTTCCAGTTAAAGCTTTATAAGAGCTTACCTCAGATTCAATTGATATAATTCTAGAAGTGAGCTGCTCAGCTGACATTTCTAAAGAAAAGAACCCTATACTTTTATCATTTCCTTTTAATATTTTACATGCATTCAATGCCATATTTAATGCTAATGCTGTCTTACCCATTGAAGGACGTGCAGCTAAAACTAATAAATCTGATTTTTGAAGTCCACTTAATAATTGATCTAAATCCTGAAATCCAACAGATATCCCTTGTAGTACGCCACTATTATTTTTTGCAAACTCTATCTTTTTTGTAATATTCTCTAATAAAGATGGCATAGTATGACAACTATTATCAATTTTCCCCTGACTGCTTAATAAAAATAAAGTTTGCATAGCATCTTCCAATTGTTGGATAGCAGTATTATCAGAATCATAATTGTATGCTCTTTCAACAACACCTTGCCCAAAACTAATAAGGCACCTTCTTAAGTAGGCATCCAAAATGACCTTCGCTATACTTTTTATATCAAAAATAATACTAGCTTTTGCTGCTATTTTAGCTAAATATTCTACTCCTCCACATTCTACTAATGCTTTATCATTATCAAAAAACATTTTTAAACTTATTTCATTTGCAACCAATCCGCGCTTACTCACTTTAATAATTTGTTCAAAAATACGCTTATGCAAAGGATCAAAAAATATATCAGGCGTTATTATATCTTCAATAGCATCACAAATTCTATTATCTCTTAACATTGCTCCTATAAGCATTTGCTCTGCTTCAATATTACAAGGTAATTCGGAAATCGAAGTAAAACTCTTACTATCTTTTAATTTTAACACATCAGTATTTTTAACAAAATAAGCATTGGCTATAACATTTTATCAGGATAACAATAATTATGTTAAAATTCAATACGTTTATCATAATACTGATAAACTTTCTCAAAATAATAACACTATTCACAATTATTATATAAATTTTTATATTTTTTAATATAAACTATACATATCACGCCATATAAAAAATATACAAAATATAAAGCTAATAACTATTTTTAAAGTATTAAACTATAAATAATGACTTAGTAGAATAATAAAACATATGCTAACACAATGTAGTAAAGTACTTAATGCTTTTTAAAAACAAATACTTTACAGTATCTCAATTTAAAAAACGCAAACTCTTATAACACTCCAATATTATTTAAAAAAATTTCTAATACTACACACAAAAAGTATACATTAAAGAATTACATGAATATATTAGCATATACCATATATTAATAGCAATTTGTTACATTACACTTATCTAGATCTTCCCTTATATCTACCTTGTGCAAGCCCCTGCATCCTTATAAGCATTTGCCAAAATCCACTTTGGTTTTTATTATTAAATCTCATTCCCACAAGTCTTCTTAATTTTTCAGATATTACAAATTTTGTCCACTTACCTATTGGCTCAATAACTTCAACAATTTTCACATTATCTTTGTAAGATAACTCCATTAAATTTTTAGATACAAGTTGATTTTTAATAATTTCTTTTTGTTTCTTTTTAAGATAATCTCTATACCTTTCCTCATCTGTTAAACTTTTATCATCATAATAATCAGAAAATATATCTATAATATACTGATGTATATAATCTTTATATAATCTAAAAAGTACAATAAATGCTCCAAAAAATCCTATAATAATGGATAAATAAACAACTATTTTAAAACTCATAAAACTATTCCATATTATAACTATTTATTATATCATATTTCTAGTACAAAAGTAACTACTACAAGTCTTTTTCATTGTATTCTATGCAATAGAAAAATATGATATAATTAATTAAATAAATATGTCCTTAAAACATTGTTTGATTACACTTACATGAAATTAGCACTTAAAAAAGCAAAAGAAAATTTACAAAAACAAGAAATTCCCGTAGGTGCTGTAATAGTAATTAATAAACAAGTCATATCTTGCTGTAATAATTTAACAATACATAAAAATGATCCCACTGCCCATGCAGAAATTCTAGCAATTAGACATGCATGTTCTTTATTAGAAACAACTATGCTAAACAATTGTGATATGTACGTTACCCTTGAACCATGTGCTATGTGCTCACAAGCAATATCATTATCTAAAATACGTAGACTATATTTTGGAGCATATAATAAAAAATATGGCAGCATTGAAAATGGAGCAAGAATATTTCAATTTTGTCATTATGTACCAGAAATATATGGAGGATTTTTAGAAAAAGAAAACATAAAACTTTTAAAAGATTTTTTCATAAGATTAAGAAATTTATAACTAAACTCATTATTAAATAATAAGCTAATAAATGCTTATTTATAATCAATCTTAAAAGTTGATTTTTTAAAATAATTAGTTATGTCATAAATTTACAGTATATTACACTAGTTAATTAATAAGATTATAACAAAGTTTTTAGTCAAAAAAGTTATCTATTAACAATAAAAAATACTCAAGATATAACCCAAAATAAAAATTACTTATATTATATCTATTAAAAACACAGACTTAAAAGTACTAATTATATTATTTATTTTTGAAATATATTAATATATTTCACAAGTCAGATTTTACTACTGCTACTAAAATTATCATACATTTATAAATCTAACTATCATGTAGAATAAACTCTCTACTTGATCAATACTAAAGATATATAATTAAACAACAATCTCACCTAATAAATACTTTTAGTCTAATACAATTAGACAAACTTAAGCATTATAACTATTACTATAAATTTTTGCTATAATATATAGAGCATATTTTGATATTTAAAACATACTCATTTACTGATAAATTACCTAGCTATTAAGTATGACTTGATAAATATTTTATACATGTTTATTATGACTAAATCAAAATGGTATATTTTTAAGGTAAATTTACTTATATATATTTATCTTAAAATTAGTAATACTAACTTATACTCATCAGCACAAATAAGCTACAAACGTATTAAGCATGCTCCCCAAGTAAGCCCACCACCAATTGTTGCTAATAATATAAGACTGCCTAATTTTAATCTACCAGAATTCTTAGCATCATATAAAGCAAGAGGTATTGATGCAGCAGAAGTATTTGCATGCTTATCTATACTCATAACTATTTTCTCATGTGAAATACCCAACTTTTTTGCAACTAAGTCAATAATTCTTGCATTAGCTTGATGCGGTATAAATAGATCAATTTCATCAATACAAATAGAGTTATAAAATAGTATATCAGAAATAATGGAAATTAACTTCTCAATTGCATGTTCAAATACCATAGTACCTTTCATCTGAATAATACCTGCTGTTCCAGTAGAAGCAACACCTCCATTAGTAAACAACAAATCATTTAATGTACCATCTGAACGTAATAAAGTTGAAATAATACCTGTATTTACATTACCACAATCATTAATTACAATAGCACCTGCTCCATCACCAAATAATATGCATGTTGATCTATCTTTCCAATCAACAATTTTTGACATAGTTTCTGCTCCTATAATTAAAGCTGTTTTTACTTGACCAGATTTTATAAAATTATCAGCAACAGAAATCGCATATACAAATCCTGAACATACAGCTTGGATATCAAAGGCAAAAGCATTCCTACATTGTAATTGTGATTGTACTAACGTGGCACAGCTAGGAAAAGTCTTATCTGGAGTAGTTGTAGCAACAATTATAAGATCAACATCACTTTCAGCAATACATGCATCTAATAATGCATCCTTTGCAGCCAGCACTGCCATATCAGATGTCGTCTCCCCATCTTGAACTATACGCCTTTCTTTAATACCTGTTCTCCTTACAATCCACTCATCATTAGTATCAACAAATAACGCAACATCAGAATTAGTTAAAACTTTCTTAGGCAAATAAGCACCTATTCCTAATAGCGCAGACTTTTTCATTTATTCAACACTATTTAATTCACTTGCAATTTTCACATTAATATTATTATAAATTGCATTCACAGCAACTCTGATAGCATGAGCAAATGCTATACTATCAGCATTACCATGACTTTTTACTATAACCCCGTTTAATCCTAATAACATTGCTCCATTACGAATTTTTGGATTAAATCGATAAAACTCTTTTTTTAATTGAAATTTAAGTAATAACCCTGCAAATCTAGTAGCTAAAGAATAATCTATTGACTTTTTTAGTAAAGTAAAAATATTTTCTGATAGAGATTCCATGATTTTTAACATTACATTCCCAGAAAATCCATCTACTACTACAACATCTATGTCTCCTTTTAAGACATCGTTAGCCTCAACATATCCACAAAAATTTATACCAGATTCAAATTTTTTTAATAATGAAAATGCCTCCCTAATTGTATCTGTACCTTTTATTTCCTCATGTCCAACATTTAACAATGCTACTCTAGGATTTTTTCTATTAAGTACAGCTTTTGCGAAAGCATTACCCATTACCGCAAATTGAAATAACGAATCTGCATTACATTCAACATTAGCACCTAAATCTAACAACACAAAATCCTTATCAATAGAAGGAAGAGCTGTTGTTATTGCAGGTCTATCAATATTAGGCAGGGTACCCAAAATAAACCTTGATATTGCCATTAAGGCCCCAGTATTACCAGAAGAAATAGCTCCAGAAACAATTCCTTTTTTTACATCATCAATGGCACGCGCCATACTTGATTGCTTACGATGTCTAACAGCAAAAGAAGGTTTATCACTTGCCAACACCACATCTTCGACATGAATAAAAGTACTATTTTCCCTTAATTTTTTATATTTTAATAATATAGGCATTACCTTATCTTCTTGGCCATAAATACTAAAATGCACCTTATAATTATCAGAACAAATCAAACTCGACAAAGCAAAGTCTGCCCCTTTAATTATTGATTCAGGAGCAAAATCTCCCCCCATGGCATCTAATGCAATTGGTATGTTTATCACAATCTCTCTTTATTTATTAACTATTATTATCAACTTGAACAACCTGTCTATTGTTATAATATCCACCTAAACATATATGATGAGATAACTTATATTCACCTGTAGTATTATCAACTACTACATTAGGAACAACCAACCTTAAATGAGAACGATGCATATTACGACGTGACTTTGATTTTTTTCTTTTAGGAACAGCCACAGTATAACTCCTTAATAACAAATAATTTATTATCCTTTAAAAAACATGAATTAGCAATAAAACTTTTTAATATTTAAGATTACCTGTAACCTCCACTTCTTATATTTATATGCTAAACTCACGTAATAAAATCCAATAATCTAGTACATTTATTTCTTAATTATTTATATTAATTGTATAAAAATAAAAAATGCTTTTACTCACTATATTACACAGAGTAACAACTACCTACAAATTTTCTTGTCAATCCACTATAATTAACATCTAAAAAATTTTTCCATTTTTACCAACAAAACTTTACTAGATGTATTGCACTTAATATATCTTTAGCAGTCTACATTTTACCAATCGTATAATCATCATAATTTTCGATTTCTTATGCATAATAAGCTATATATAATGTTAAATATAACTTTTACATTAACATAATAGAGCATTTAAACAAAAAATATTAGTATATTTTGCATTAAATATGTAGATCTTTATTCATAAAAAATCTAGACACTATCATAATATTTGATATGTATTTAACAATTTACAGTGCATACTAAATACATGTATAAAAACTTCAGTTTTACGATTTCTTATAAACTAGCTAACTCCAGAGTAGGAATCATTAATACTCCACATGGTCAAGTACATACCCCTGCATTTATATTTTGCGCAACAAAAGCTGCTATAAAATCTCTTGATATTAAAACAGTAAGTGAGTGTAATACACAAATTATATTATCAAATACTTATCATTTGATGCTTCAGCCTGGTGAAAACACTATACAAAAATTAGGAGGATTACATAAAATCTTAGGGTGGAATAACCCAATACTTACAGATTCTGGAGGATATCAAATATTTAGTTTAGGATACGGTTCAATATCAGATGAAATTAAAGGTAAACGATATAACAAAAGGCCTAAAACTTTACTAGAAATCAATGAAACTGGCGCCATCTTTAAGTCCTATATTAATGGACAAAAATACTGCCTCACACCAGAAAAATCCATAAATATTCAAGAAAAGTTAGGAGCAGATTTAATAGTAGTATTAGACGAATGTACACCATTTAATATTGATTATGAGTATACAAAACAATCAATGCATATGAGTAACAGGTGGGCTATTAGATCTCTTGAAGAATTTAAAAAAAATTATCATGGCACTCAAGCATTATACGGTGTAATACAGGGAGGTATATATCAAGATCTAAGGAAAATAAGCTGTGACTTTATAAATAATATGTCATTTTTTGGTCATGCTATTGGTGGTTCTCTAGGAGCATGTAAGCAACAGATGTACGATACAGTATCTTCCACAATAGAACATCTAAATAAAAATAAACCTATACACTTATTAGGTATTGGAAATATTGATGACATATTTCAAGGAGTAAAGTATGGGGTTGATACTTTTGATTGTGTTCACCCAACAAGAATTGCAAGACATGGAGCAGCGCTAGTTAAAGTAAAAAATAGATATGAAAAGACAAAACATAAAGAACATATAAATCTCTATAATGCAAGATTTCAAGAAGATACATCTCCTATAGAACCAGATTGTTTATGCTTTACATGTATTAATCATTCTAAGGGATATATACATCATCTTTTGAAAGCACAAGAATTATTAGCATATAGCTTAATTACCATACATAATATTCATTTTATGAATAATTTAATGCAAAGCATTAGAAATGCTATAATCAATAACACACTTGAGCAAGAAAAGAACAATTGGGTCTATGAATAGGTATTCAATTAAGATAAAGCACTGTAAAAAATTACAAATTATAAACAATCTCCCATTTATGTATATCTTAAGCAAGATTATTAAAATATATGCTGCATAGCAAATATCATTAATTTTTAGAGTTTTAATAATATGAAATATTAAGATTCTGACTAATAATGTAACTAAATGCAAATCATAATTTATGTAATATAATGTTTTGAAATAATTGTATAATACTATTTATAAACACTCAAAAATGCAAAATATACTAATATTTTTTGTTTAAATGCTCTATAATTAAAAATATTTATATTGCATGTTACCTGTAGATAATTTTATTTTTTATACTTTATTCATAAAATTTAATAATATATCAATAATACTTCAGTACAATTAGCTGATATAGTTATCTTTTAATTAATAAGTCTAATTCAATATATTGCCTATCTAAAATGACTTTACTACAGGCTTATACTTACACTTTATTATAGTACAAAACAGCTTTTCAAAGATTATCTTTTTAGTAAGATAAAAATTAATATAAAAAAGGTTATACTAATATTTCACTAATAATCCAGTAAATGAATCTCTAAAATTGTAAAAAAATGATATATAATTAATTACATATACTACTTACCTTATCACTATCATAAGTTCATTGACTAAAATAACTTTTATCAATTCTATACATTAGCATTCACACATTAATTACTTTAAGTACTTTTTTACGTATTAGAATACTAATAACTTCATGATTACAAAGAGTTATAAACTTAAAACATTCAGAGAAATGTTGCTATTTTTATTTTTTTATCCTAGATGTTTTTATACTCTACATATGAAAAATAATTTGTGAATAAATGTTTTCCCTATTTCTAATATTTATAATCTACTTTACATGATAGTCAATAAATATCGATAACTCTTATTCTATAAAGGCACACTATTACCATATTAAAATTAGACAATAACTTAAAAACTTTTTTTTTATTTTCACACTAACTTACTAAGAGACATTTAACATCAATGTTTATTTACATTAAACCTATTTATATATAGTTCATAAATTATCAAAAGATGCTTTGCAAAGATTATTTCTCTTTTTAGCATACTTTCTATATTATACAGATAACCACATTACAATAAATTAAATATTACAAATTATCGAGAATATATTTTTTTGCTTCTAAAGATTGAGGATTATTAAATATTTCTTCTGTTTTATTATACTCAATAATTTTACCATTATAGAAAAACGCTACCCTATCAGAAATTTTACGTGCTTGTTTCATTGAATGTGTAACAATAACAATTGTAAAATTTTTTTTCAGTTCTTTTATTAAACTCTCTATAACACCTATAGCAACAGGATCAAGAGCAGAACATGGCTCATCCATTAATAACATGGTAGGCTTTACAGCAATAGCACGTGCAATACACAAACGTTGCTGTTGTCCACCTGACAACTGACAAGCATTATCTTTTAATCTGTCATACAATTCTTCCCATAATCCTACACTTTTTAAACTTTTTTCTACAATTTCATCTAATTTCTTCTTATTTTTTACTAACCTATGAAGTTTTGGCCCATATGCAATATTATCATATATAGACTTTGGAAAAGGATTTGGCTTTTGAAATACCATACCAACTTTAGCTCTAAGCAATACAACATTAGTATCACAAGAATATACATCCATGCTATCTACATCCATAGAACCAGTAATTCTACACCCTTGAATAAAGTCATTCATACGATTAAAACATCTTAAAAAAGTAGATTTACCACATCCAGAAGGACCTATTAAAGCTGTAACTTCTTTTTTATATACATCTAAATTTACATTAAATAAAATCTGCTTATTATCGTACCATAAATCTAAATTTTTTGCCGAAGCATGAATTTTACACATTGATATCTTGCCTAATTTAATTTTACTTCACCAGTATTATCTACAATATAACTTTATAATACATCTAACATTGAGTATATACCTACTGGCTGATTCACTATCCACAAAGCCGCCTTTACCGCCCCTTCACTAAAAATATTTCTACTCATTGATCTGTGCTTCAATTCTACAAGCTCACCATCACCAATAAACATAATACTATGATCACCTATAGCACTTCCTCCTCTAGACACCGCAAACCCTATGCTATCATCTATTCTATTCTCTGTATAACCATTTACATATTGCTTCATTTTAAAGTCAGTTTTTAACCCTTTAGCTGCAGCTCTCCCCATCATAAGAGCAGTGCCTGACGGAGCATCTTTTTTACCTTTATGATGAAGTTCCCATATTTCTATATCATAACCTTTAAGAGCATCTGCCGCTTGTGCTATAAGTTTTATTAATAAATTTACTCCTACACTCATATTACCTGACCATAAAAATGGTATATCGCTCACATATTTATTAAAATCTAAATCATCTATGCCAGTAGTACCACTTACCATAGGTTTTTTTTTTCTGACTGCCACTTCTATACATTTAATCATATTATCACGATTAGTAAACTCAATTACAACATCAGAAATGTCAAAGATATCTTCTAAAGAATCTATAATATTAATACCATAACCACATCCTGTCACTTTACCCATATCAGCACCAACATATGGACTTCCTGCTCGCACCACTCCTCCACTTATTTCAACATTACCATTTTTTGCTAATTCATAAATAATAGCCTTACCCATCCTACCTAAACACCCAACAACTCCTACTTTAACAGTCATTACAACCTCATTTAAATTACTAGCATACAACAACACTAATTTTTATAGTAAATTATGATATTTCTCTATATTCAATTAATATATAATAATATATAAAACAACATATATTACACTACAATTGTAATTATACAATCAAGTAGTACTTACATCATTACTATAATACATTAAATAATATGCTATAAGCTGCTTTTTTTAATTAAATTACTCTAATAATATATAAACACTCTTCTTAACAAATACAGAAATTTTTTCTAATCTTATAATCAGCTAACAATTAAGTATATCTAACAAAAATCCACAACACTAATTTAATTAAATAATCTTTCCTATGAGAAAAGTTTTTTATTAATTTACTATTATCCTATAATACTTTTAACAAAGCTCTCTAAATAAAATAATCTTCTATAAAAACTCTACTAAGAACTTATATTTCTTTGGCATACAATTAATATATCTTTCGTAGTACTAATAGATAAGGCTTACAATATAATGAAGCTATACATACCCATATTCTTGTATTTATAAATCTTAATATAACGTTATAACAGTTTTTTTAGAATAATAACCATATATCATAATCTTTATTGCCTTAATTTAAAAGCTATACACAATCTTTTAAACGTTTTCTAATAAAAAAGAAATACTATATAAATTTTTTTCATTTATATGATTCTAGAAAAAAATACTACTACCAATATCTGACAAACAATAATTAAAATATTATCAAAATGATTTATTACATAATACACTATTAAAATATTGATATAATAACTACTTTTTTTACTTTATCATTGAAACACTTAGTATAATTACTTTTTTTTTATTCCACAACCATTCAGCCAATGCTAAAATTTTATAAATAAACCAAAAAAATATCTACTTAATATAAAGACAAATTAATCAAGTGATATATTTGCTTTGGGAAAATATTGCATCTATAATATTTACTATATATAAAGATTTTACAAATCTTTACCACTTACTTTATTTTGAGACAACTAATTTAAAATATATTTTTCAGCTATTCTAGAAGGTCATTTACTAAAATCTTAAAAAAATTATTATATTTTATGATTCTAGTGATAGTAGAAATACATATTACCATCAAATATACTTGTGTAAATTTTGCATCAATCTAATATATCTTAATATAAAGTTATAAAATAATAAAATAATTAACAAAATCCATATACCTTAAGTATGTAATCATACATATACACAAGCCCTATAATGTAAAATTAGGTAAAGCTGGTAGAAGTAAATAATTAGAAATTATACCTGCTGTTCATAGCGTTGCATTAACCCTATAGACAATCCTCATGCGGTAGGAAGGAAAGACTTCTGATCTATTTCAAAAACACTGACCTCCTATTAACCGATAACGCCCTTGATAATATAATAAAGGCTTATCATTAGTTAATTTTTGACAATTAATAACCTTGCCAACTATAATCTTATGGTCCCCTCCCTCATAAACATACTGAGTTGAACAATATATATATGATATAATACCATCAATAACTGGAATATTATTTATTATAATATATTGATAATCATTCCAATTATATAAATCCTTTTTTGCAAAAGCTTGCGATAATGTCTTTTGTTTCTCACTTAACACATTTACAATAAATTCTCGGCATTCATTAAATATTTTAAATCTTGAGGCAGTTTTCTCAACTGAAAACAGTATCATCGGTGGATTTAAAGATACAGAATTAAAAGAATTTACTGTTATACCATGCATATAACCACTATCATCTATCGTAGTCACTACAGTCACACCTGTGACAAATTCCCCGACACATAATTTAAAACTAGCATTAGAAACACTATTTAACTGCATTAATTTCACAAATTATAAACTATAATTATAATAATAACTTTAGCTTGCCAAAACAAATACCAAAAAATAAAAACATCCCAACATATATATTCATTTTAAACATATGTATACATTTTGCTGGATCGTCAAAATCTGATTTTTTATACTGATAATAGAAAATACCTATAATTATACACATTGCCAAATAAAATATATAATTTAATGATGATATAATGCCCATGCATACCCACATAGTTATAGCCATCATATAAAGTTTCCCGATATAAAATTTCGTATTTTCCCCAAACTTTAGAGCTGTAGATTTTATACAAAGCTTTGCATCATCTTTTTTGTCTTGATGCGCATAAATCGTATCGTATCCTATTGTCCAAAAAATACACCCTATATACAATAATACAGATTTAAAACTAAACCTATTCATTACCATAGCACATCCTATCAACACTCCACTATTTGCTACAAAACCAAGTATTACCTGTGGATACCAAAAATATCTTTTCCCCAAAGGATACAATATAATCATTATCATAAAAAAAAAGCTAACATAAAAAGTAAACATGTTAGTTAACAATAAAATAACACATGCTATCATTAATAATATAAATAAAGCTTTTATTGCTTGCATGACAGTAAGAGTACCATTTGCTAATGGTCTATCCTTTGTTCTTTCAACATGTAAATCTATCTTCCTATCAAAAATATCATTAATTATACAACCTGCCGACCTCATAACAAATGCACCTATTACACTTAGAATACAATAATATACACTATAGAGAAAACTATTAGATACCAAAACTATACTTGAACATGCAGGAAATAACATCAATAAAGCAATTTCTGCACTATGCAATCTTAAGAGTGAATAATATGCACGATAATCTATCATTTTTAGCTTATTTATCATCTTACCCTCCATATTAATGTATAGGCAATTAGTCTGCAGTTTTATATTACATAAAAGCAATATTATACACAAATAAACTAAATATCTTTAAAAACTATAATAAAATTACATATTTACCAATATATAATGCTATAATAGCATTTAGAATTACAAAAAATTTTATCAACCAAGTGTATAAGTATATCTATTAAATATCAAAATAATTATTAAACTAATTTAATAATTATCAATATATATCCTCTTTCATCTATTCAATAAGTATAAAATATAATCTGTAGAATTTAATAAAAGAACCTTCATTGTAAAGTAGCTACAATAAATATATTATTTCATTCGCTCAACAAATTATCACATGTAAAATTTGATTATAATTTTTTTATTGTTATTAACAATAATTAAAAAAAATACATAGGCAGCTATTAATCAATATTCGTACTTCAAAATAAATTATTACATATCTTGTTAATATGATACTTGACAAATTATTCTATAAAATGATAGCTTACTCTCATAAGTGCACTATTGAATAGGTAATTTGTAATGAAAAGAACTTTTCAGCCAAGTAGAATTGTTCGCAAACGTAGGCATGGCTTTCGCTCTAGAATGTCAACAAAATGGGGAAGAAAAATTTTAAATCGACGCCGTGTACAAGGAAGACGCATTTTATGCGCTTAAAAGGCTTAGTCACATTAAAAAAAAGAAGAGAATTTGTACTTGCACGTAGCTGTGGTGTTTCTGCAGGAAAGTTTGGTTTATTTCTACAGGCCATTAAAGAATCATCGTTGCATAATAATAATAATAATAATAATAATAATGTTGTACGTGTTGGTTTTACAGTTAGTAAAAAAATAGGAAATGCTGTTGTTCGTAATAAAGTAAAAAGAAGATTTCGCGTTTTAGCACAAGACGTTTTAGTTAAACATGGCAATAAAAATTTTTATTATGTCTTAATAGGAAGTAACTATGTATCACAAATTGATTTTAAAAAGTTACGCATGGGATTAGTTTACTGCCTAAAAAAGTTAAGTTTATACAATAATAAATAAGCGGAGTCAGTTTTGTATTCACTAAGCTTAATGCTATTTGTACCTGCAACAATACTATTAATAGTATCAGGGTTGTATCTATCTATAAAATCAAAATGGATGCAAATATTTAAATTACCACTGGCTATTTCATTAATATTTAAAAAAAGTAATAACTCAAAGTTTAGTTCTATTGCAGCTTTATGTACAGTAATAGGAGGAAATTTAGGAGTAGGAAATATTTCTGGAACAGCAATTGCAATAAAATCAGGAGGTCCAGGGTTTATTTTATGGATGATAATAGTAATTGTGATCACATCAATTATAAAATATGTAACTTGTTATTTAAGTATATCAACAAAAGTACAACAAAATGGTAAAGTTTTTGGAGGACCAGTTGTATATTTACAACATGCTTTTAAGTCACAAAAAGCTTCTTTAGTTTTTGCAGTTATTATGATAATATGCTCCTTTACTATAGGCAATCTAGTACAAGTTAATTCTTTATCGATACCTATGCATCTTATCAACAAACCTCCTATAATTATTGGATTATTAATGGTAGGAATATTTTTAATGCTTACAACATTACAAATAAAAAGTATTACAAAAATTATCTCAAGTCTTGTACCAGTAATGACAATATCCTATATATTATTATCAATAATAGTATTATATAAATTCAATCATAATATAATTCCTTCTTTTAAATTAATTTTTGAAAATTTTATTAGTTGGCATAGTATTACATTCGGAACTATATCAGCTTTTATTATAGAAACATTTCATATCATTCAGGTAGGAACATTCCGTGGTATTTTTGCAACTGATATAGGACTAGGACTTGAAGGCACAGTTCATGCATCTGTTGAACATAATAAACAAGATAAAATTTCTTTCAATAGACAACAAAGTTTAATAGCATTAATTTCTCCATTTATTGTAGTACTCATAACTTTCATAACAACAATGATACTATTAGTTACAAATGTATGGTATGATACTAACCTTGAAAGCACTAACATGTGTATAGCAGCATTTAAAACAGCTTTACATTCACAATACATAAACTATATACTCATTACTATTATGTTTTGCTTTTCTTTTACAACTATTTTTACATGGTTTTTTTGTTCGAAAAATATAATATTATACACTTTTAAAAATAATCATTATATAAAACTATGGACAATTTTTTTTATAGCAATTATTCCTATTGGATCAATATGCAGAGTACAATTTTTATGGGATATTGCAGATTTAGCAATATCACTCACAATTATCATGAATACTATCGGTATATTAATGTTAATACATAAATATAAAGATATATTTGCACATACAGATATATTAAAATAGCAATCAATTTTGCTTTGGTTAGTGTTACTTATTAACTTATTTTCATAATATAATTATTAAATTTACATTAATTTATTAGATTTATATTAAGATATATTTGATGGTAATATGTATTTCTACTATCACTAGAATCATAAAATATAATAATTTTTTTAAGATTTTAGTAAATGACCTTCTAGAATAGCTGAAAAATATATTTTAAATTAGTTGTCTCAAAATAAAGTAAGTGGTAAAGATTTGTAAAATCTTTATATATAGTAAATATTATAGATGCAATATTTTCCCAAAGCAAATATATCACTTAAATAGATCATAAAAGCCCATGCTTTGTATATAAAAATAAAAAAACTCATCAAATAGTACCATAATAATTTCACTCAATATTATAATTAATAATTTTGATCTATTACAAAATCTGATAATAGTACATTTGTAATCATCTAAGTAACTCATTGAAAACAATAATAAATCTTTTAATCCAAATCTGTATGCACTAATAAATTTAACCTACTTGAAAAAATCTTATATAATGACATCAATAAATGCTCATTTATTAAAAATAATACAATACTTCTTACGAATGTACAATGTTATGCCATGGTCTATGATCATATGAATTGTCAATTTTTATATTAGATTTATCAACCCATACATAATGTACACCATATTCTTGTAATTTTTTATTACTAATATATTTAGTATTACATTCATTAGGATACACAAAATCAGAAATTTGTATTATAAAATCCACATTATTACAATAATCTAAAATATAATTTGCATTATTAGCAATTAAAATTTTTTTCTCAAACTTTATATAAATACAACCTCGATTATGCTCACAAAACAATCTTTTATTTTTTCCCACATAATTTTTTTTATATATTTTAACTTGACCATTTTGCCTTGACCATGACAAACTTATAAAACTTTTTATATTATGATTTCTAAAAATAGAATATAACTTTCCATCACCTTCCTTAACAACAATATCATTACTTGTAAAAAGTAGATCAGGAGTATTATAATATATACCAATCAAAGCTCCTAATACAATAAATACTATTCCATATAACCTAATTCTACTTTTCCATAAACATAAAAATATAATACCACAAGTTATAATAAGAATTGCACTTGGCGAAAAACTATGACAATTTATTATAAGTACTTTAATATTAGATATATAATTTGCTATAAATAGAACTATACTAACAGATTTTTCTATAATATCAGGAATAAAAAACTTAAAAGATAATCCACTAATAAATAAGTATAATACCCCAAATGGTATAATAATAAAAGTCGTTAATGGTATTGCTATAACATTAGCTAATAATCCGCCTATAGAAAAACAGTGAAAATGATATATTACATATGGAGCACTTGCAATACTAACAATAAAAGAACTTAAGATTATCGATAAAAAATAATTAGCAAAATTGTTAGACATAGCAATCTTACTAAAAATATCACAATTCACTACCAATGACATAACAGCAATAAACGACATTTGAAAACTTGGAAATAATAAAGATTCTGGTTTAAACAACAATATTAAAAATGCAGCAATTGCAATAGAACATAAACTATTATGCTCCCTATCTATAATAATTCCCACAAAAACCAAGCTTACCATAACAAAAGCTCTTTGAGCAGAAATAGGTGCACCAGCAATTACTAAATATATAAAACTTGACATAATACCAATAACTGATGCTATTTTTTTTATATTAAATTTCAACGCCACAACTTCTGATAGCACCAATATATTTCTCACAATTCTAAATAATAACCCAGCAATAAAAGATAAATGTAATCCAGATATAGCAAATAAATGAGATAATCCTGCATTTCTAATATCAATCATTGTTGAATTTTTAATTCCTAATCTTTTACCAATTAACAATGCTGACATTATTTCACAATAATCTTTTTTTAAGCCATTAGATAATCGATAATAAATATTCATTCTTAATCTTTCAATATAATCAGAAAAAACCATTTTTTTTTGTTGTAAATAAATCTTTACCCGTGAAGTTGTAAATCCTAGTGCACTTATATTGCTAAAGTAAGCTACCTTAGAAAAATCATAATCATACTTTGAAGCTGATATAAAAGGTGGATAAAGTACTCCAGAAAAAGAAACCTTATCTCCGATTTTAACTGTTTTGTCTATTTTAGTACGCACTACTAGTCTAATACAATCAATTTTATAACTAACATTTTCTATGTTACAAAGTAATAAACGTACATGTAATGGCTGATAATCCATTTCTTTAATTGTACCAATAACATAATTAACATATACCTTATGCTCAAGAATATCAGTAGCAACATAGATAACACGAAAATATATTCCAATAAACCCAAATAATAACATAAATACTAATATAAATACGTAACGCTGCTTTAGTAATACAATTAATACAATTAGTACAACTTCTATAAATATTAAAACAGCAATGAAGTATTTATTTGGCTCGTAATTTAAACAAAAATATAATAATATTCCTATACCTTGAAACAAGGGTATAAAAATTATAAAACTACCCTTTGATATAACAAAACTTTCTGCTATAAAATTAACTATTCTCTTAATTTTGTATAGAGATGTCATTGTAAATTAGTTAATGAAATATATAATAAATATTAATATATTTAACTAAAATACTAAATAATCAACTATAAAAAATTTATTCTTTCATATTAAAATAATGTAACATACTATCTTGTAAAAATAATAAAAAATCCTATAGCAAAACAATATCCAATTTAATAAGCACTTTATTGTTTAAAATAATGGCATAAAAATTATAAAAACTTCTTTTTATATAAAAATATAATTGTGTAATAGTATTTATAAAAACTAAAAATATATCAATTTTTTTATTTAAATGCTTAATAATAAAAAATTATAATTTGTTATAAAGCTAATGATGCTCTTAATTTTGCATTGTAATATCATTGTAATTTAATTAAAAATTAATAAAATAATAAATCATTAACTACAAAAATTTAACACTAAAATACGTTAATTTCAGCGAAAATACCTAATAAAATTAAAAATTTTATAGTAGTAGTAGTTACTTTAATAACAATAGCATCTTTACTAATTCGACAATATATACTTTTTCAAATAATAATCTGACTAAAATATACTCATAATCTCCTGATACATAGCAATATAAACAATACTTTTTAATCTAAAAAATTAAGTGATACCCATATACACTAATTTTATCTTCACTGTCCAACTAATAATTCTACTTCTATATATTAAATAATTTAATGCTACAAGTTATACTTTTGCTCAATCTTTAATAATTTATTAAACATTAACCTTCATTGTATATATATAGTAGTATTTTTTTTATTAAAACA
Organism: Neoehrlichia mikurensis; assembly: GCF_019186785.1. Classification (GTDB taxonomy): domain Bacteria; phylum Pseudomonadota; class Alphaproteobacteria; order Rickettsiales; family Anaplasmataceae; genus Neoehrlichia; species Neoehrlichia mikurensis. The sequence goes on along the minus strand of NZ_CP066557.1, from coordinate 882,931 downwards.
TAAATACACAATTAATATAAACAACTCTTTCCTAATTAAAGCACTTAACTATAATCTAACCTTAAAATTCCACCTAATCTACTTTTTACATAATTGACAATACAATTTGATACATCTTTAATTTCTTGTTCCGTTAACGTGCAGTACACCGGTGTTAAAATAACTGACAAAGCCACTGAAACTTTATCTTCTGGTATATTGTTACCTTTATAAATATCAAATACTGATACATCACTAATTAACTGCTTATTACTGTCTTTTATTACTTCTATTAGATCCTGTACCCTTAAATCCTTACTTACCAAAAAAGCAAAATCTCGTTTCACAACTTGGTATTTACTATTTGTAAATTTATCAATTAATTTTCTAACTTTTGGTATTTTATCTAAAAAAATTTCAAAACAAACTACAGGATATTTTATTTTAAACATATCAACAAAATTAGGATGAACTTCACCAAAATATCCACAAAATACATCTTGAAAATATAAATTTGCAGATTTTACAGGATGAAGATAACACTTATTACAATTCTTAAATACTAAATCATTAGCTTGGATACCTAATTGTAAGAAAATACATAAAACATCAGACTTAGCATCAAAGAAATCAAAATATCTAGTTGCACCATACAAATTGCGTGGTAAGTTATTTCCATATCTTAACCCACTTATTATATGATATTCACCATCAATAGTATAAATTTTTCCTATTTCAAAAATAGATAAACTATCACACCCATAAGACTGATTTTCTGCTGCTATCTGTAATAAATTTGACACAATAAAAGGCCTCATCAAATTAAAATTATTATTAATTGGATTACCAATTAACATGCTAAACCCTTTATAAGCAAATTTCTCTGCTATAGACTTACTAATAAACGATAGCGTTAACACTTCTGTTAACCCTTCTACAGCCATAACTACACGTAATTTATCATAGTCATCATAATAAAAATTAACATGAGACATTACAATAGGCTGCTCTTGTATTTTATCATATCCATATATTCTTAATACTTCTTCTACAAGATCAGAAGAATGATTAATATCTGATCTCCAAGAAGGAGAAGTAACTACCCACTTATCATCACCTTTACTTTTATCTATACTAAAACCAAGATCTATTAATATTTCAAAGATTTTACTTTCCTCGATGCTAACATTTCCTACTTGCTTAACAGATTGTGGATTCCAAACAAAACTTATATTTTTATGTTGATAATTTTGATCTACTACAAAATCTGATACTATACCACCACAATATTCTACGATCATCTGAGTTGCATAATCTAAACCAAATTTCACAAAATTAGGATCAATAAATCTTTCAAATCTATAACTTGCATCTGTTGATAAGTTTATCCTCTTTGAAGAAAGCGCAATATCAATTGGATCGAACCACGCAGATTCTAAAAAAATATTTTCTGTTTCCATAGTACATTTACTAAACTCAGAACCTATAACCCCTGCAATACCATGAATATTATTATGACCATCAGTAATTATTATATTATCTTTATTTAAATTATAATATTTACCATTAAGGGCACAAAAATTCTCAATCTCTTCATTAGATCTTTTTATAACAATATTATTACCGTATATTTTATCTGCATCATATACATGCAGAGGCCTGTTAAAAGTTAGCATCACATAATTTGTTATATCAACAACATAAGAAATAGGCTTAATACCAGAAGATATTAAATAATCTTTTAGCCATTTTGGACTTTCACAATTTTTTATACCACTAATATATCTGCCCATAAATATACCTTTTACCTGCATATTTACTTTGATATATGATTTATTTGTAGAACTTATTTTAATACTATTAATAGGTCTCAGTTTTCCAAGTTGAGCTGCTGACAATTCTCTAGATATTCCATATATTCCTAAACAATCTCCACGATTTGGTGTTACACCTACTTCTATAATAGGCTCACATAAAAAGAACTTTTCTCCAACATTATATTCATTAGATAATTCTATTATTCCTTCACTAATTTCTCCTTTACCTAATAAATTCAGCTCTTCTTTTGAACATAACATACCATAACTATCTATTCCTCGTAGTTTTACATAGTCAATGACAGACTGACCTTTAGGAATAACACTACCAATAGAAGCCAAAACTGTCCTCATTCCTATCTTTAAATTAGAAGCACCACAAACTACCTGGATAATTTCTTTTCCATTACTGACTTTACACACTTGCAACTTAAGTGCATCAGGATGCTGATTAATCTCTAATACTTCTACAACAACAAAATACTGCAAACTCGCATTGTTGATAACTTTTACTTCTAAACCAATATCATTTAACTTATCTACTATTACATTTAATGGCAATTTTACATCAAAAGAATCAAGATATTTTAAAAGCCAAGATAACGCAAATTTCATGTAAAGTATATTTAATTCGCAATTGTTAAAGTTTTTTTGACATTATCAACAAGCTCTATAATCGCAATAGGAGCACTATCACCTTTACGAAATCCATACTTAATAATTCTAATATATCCCCCATTACGATCTTTATAACGATCAGCTAAACTATCCATAAGCTTGTTAATTATCTCTAAATTGTGAAGCTTAGATACCAAAAGCCTACGTCCATAAACATTATCTTTAAATTTATAATTTTTAGCTATAGAAATTAACTTTTCTACATAGGGACGCAAATCCTTAGCTTTTGGAAGAGTAGTAACAATTCTCTCATGCTTTAATAAAGATATTGATAAATTCCTCAACATTGATGCCCTATGAGAACTTGTACGACAAAATTTTCTATGCTTTATACGATGTTTCATAACATTTTACCTAATCTTCACTATATTGCTTACTAAGACTTTCTATAGATTCTGGAGGCCAATTAGGAATTTTCATACCTAAATGTAAATTCATTATTGCCAAAACCTCATTAATTTCATTTAAGGACTTTTTACCAAAATTTGGAGTTCTAAGCATATCAGATTCAGTTTTCTGCACTAAATCACCTATATAAGTAATATTATCATTTTTTAAACAATTATAAGACCTCACTGAAAGCTCAAGCTCATCAACCTTACGCAGCAAATTACGATCATAAGGAAGATTATTATCTTCAATATCAACTTTTTTCTTTGTATCCTCAATATCATCAAAATTAATAAACGACTGAAACTGATCTTGCAATATTTTAGCAGACAACGCTACTGCTTCATCTGGCAACACCGAACCATCTGTTTCTACATACATAATTAGCCGATCATAATCTGTAAATTGCCCGATACGGCTATTTTCAACTTTAAAAGAAGCCTTTCTAACTGGACTATATAAAGCATGAGTTGCAATAAAATTCACTCCAACACCACTAACATCTACCTTATTTATTGCCCTACGCTTTACAGCATGAACATATCCCTTTCCGCTATTAACATAAATCTTCATACAAAAATCAATACCTTGATCTAATGTACAAATCAATAAATCCTTATTTAATATTTCACAGTCAGCTGTCTCAGAAATCATACTAGCCCTTACTTCACATGGACCTTTAACATTTAGATGCAATACCTTGCTAGCTGAAGCAACTAACTTCACCCTTAACATACTAACATTTAAAATAATATCAGTAACATCCTCCCTTACTCCAGATATAGAAGTAAATTCATGAGATACATTATTTATTTCAACACCATAAACTGCAAACCCTCGCAAAGAAGACATCATAACACGCCTTAATGCATTACCTAAAGTTAAAGCAAAGCCACTTTCTAAAGGTTCAATTACTAACTCAGCCTTGTTAATACATTTATCATCACTCACTACTTTAATTGAGGAAGGCTTAGTTAACTTATCCCAATGATCTGAAATAGATACACACCCACTTCCATGAGAGTATAAATTATTAACCTTACCAGAGCTTAACTCCTTAGTAGAATCGTAATCACCTGAAATCACTTAACAACCTCACATAAAAAATACTAAAACTATACCCTACGCCTTTTTGGAAGCTTACAACCATTATGTGGCAACCTGGTAGTATCCTTAATTGACGTAACATTCAAATTACATGCTTGCACTGCTCTAATAGCCGCTTCCCTTCCAGCTCCAGGACCAGATACTTGAATTGAAGCTGTTTTCATACCATTTTGCTCAATAACTCTACGAACAGCATTACTAACAGTCTCTTGAGCTGCATAAGGAGTTGATTTTTTAGATCCCTTAAAATTACAAGCACCAGCAGAAACAGTAACTAAAGCATGACCCTGCTGATCAGTAATCGTTACAATAAGATTATTGTATGTTGCATAAATATGCACCTTACCAACTACAACACTTCTTTTCTTTTTTTTAATAGCAACCATATAAATATACCTTAACTATTTTTTCTTAGCTGCAATTGGCAAACGAGACTTGCCCTTGCGCGTCTTTGCATTAGTATGTGTTCTCTGGCCACGAACTGGCAATCCTTTCCTATGTCTAAGACCTCTATAACAACCTAGATCCATTAGAAACTTAATATTCATATTAACTTCTTTTCGCAAATCACCTTCTACGACATAATTAGCCCTGATAAAATTCCTAATTTTAATTATATCGTCATCACACAAGTCAACAACCTTAGCGTTTTTATCAATATTACAGCTGCTACAAATTTTATCTGCTAAAGAATAGCCTATACCATATATGTATGTTAATGCAATTATTATACGTTTATTTATTGGAATATTAACTCCAGCTATACGCGCCACTTAAATTCCCCTATACTTTAAACAAATGCTTTGTAGTATATCAAACATAAATATTATCGTCAACTATTTATTAAATAATCTATTTTACTCTTTATATCCTGAGAAACTTCAGGTATTAACTTATTTGCATTGATTTTTACAATCTTCTTCTTGTAATATTCCATAAGACCATAAACTTCAGAATTATATTTCTCAATTCTATTTTCAATGACTTTAACATCGTCATCAGATCTACGAATTAATTCAGTACTACTACAATAACTACAAAATGCTTTACCATGCTTCTCCTCCGTAAAAAAACTTAAATTTAAAACCTGATTGCACTTTTTACATAAAACACGCCCCATTAACCTTTTTCTTGCTATCTCAACATCTAATTCTAACTGAATAACTATATCAATGCTACAAGAAAGCTTTTTTAAAAAATCTGTTAAAAAATAAGCTTGTTGCAAATTTCTTGGAAACCCATCCAGTAAAAAACTACCTTTTACCTTTTTTAAACAACCAATCAACACTTCACAAACTACATCATCATTAACTAGCTTGCCATTTTTAACATTATTTTGAATTTTCCTTCCAATTTTTGTACTACCATCAACTTCAATTCTTAGTAAATCACCCATAGAAATTACAGAAATATCTTCCAAATAACGCCCTAAAATACGAGACTGTGTTCCCTTGCCAGAACCTGGGGGGCCAAACATAAGTATATTCATTTATTTTTTTTCCATAAATCAGATTTCTTAATTAATGCACTATACTTACTAGAATAAATATGCGTTTGTATTTGCGAGAATGTATCAATAATTACATTTACCATTATTAAAAAACTCGTACCACCTAATGTAAAAGATATCGCATGATAATATCTAAATACCTCAGGCAAAATACAAATAACTGACAAATACATAGATCCTATAACTGTTAACCTTTTTACTAAATATTCAAAATAATCACAAGTACTTTTTCCAGGTCTTTTTCCTAAAATAAATCCACCATTTTTCTTAAGCATTTCTGAAGTTTCCTTTGCATCAAATACAAAAGATGTATAAAAAAATGCAAAAAAAACTATTAATAAAGCATAGAAAATTACATATAACACTTTTCCAGATGAAAAATACGTTAAAATAAAATCAGACCATACAGAGCCCTTATGAAAATTAGCAATAGTAATAGGAGATAATAACAATGCATTAGCAAAAATTGGAGGTATAACACCAGATATGTTAATTTTTAAAGGAATATAAGTAGAATTACCTTGATGCAACCGATTTTTTACTTGCCTTTTTGGATATTGTACAAGCACCTTTCTATAAGATCTCTCAATAAATATAACTAAAATTAACAATAAAACAAATGCTAATAGCATCAATAAGATTATAAAAATCGGCACATTTCCATTTTTCCCTAATAAAAATACTGAAGAAAAAGACCCTGGTAACTCTGATACTATTCCAACAAAAATTATCAAAGAAATTCCATTACCAATTCCTTTTGAATTAATTTTTTCACCTAGCCACAACAAAAACATAGTTCCACCTAGTAGGCTACCTACACCAACCACACGAAACATCAAACCAGGATTTATCACAACAGTCATTGCTTCTGTATTCATTTTTTCTAATCCAAGCAAAATTACTAATCCTTGCACTAAACAAAAAACAATCATCAGGTATCTTGTATAGGAATTTATCTTTGTTCTTCCTAATTCACCATCCTGCCTCATTTCATTTAACTTAGGGATTGTAACAGAAAATAATTGAATAATAATTGAAGATATTATATATGGCATAACATTTAATGCAAAAATTGTCATTCTTCCTAAAGCGCCACCAGAAAATAAATTAAATATACCCAAAACTCCAACAGAATGCTCACGTACAATACCTTCAATAACATCAGGATTAACACCAGGAATTGGAATATAAGTACCTAACCTGTATACAATCAGAGCCATTAAAGTAAACCATAACTTGCTTAATAAGCCATCCTTATTCCATGAGTTTTCATTCAACATAAAATTATCTTTATTTACATATTAATAGGCAAAATATATTTTGCAGCTGATTTTGATATATAATCATAATCCATTCTTACCTGACTGTTTAATTGGCCCTTACCAAGAACTTTAACTTTATCATTTATAGAAGATATCACTTTTAAATCATACAATAACTCCTTTGTAATATTAGAAATATTATTAATTTTTCCCTTATCTATCAATTCTTGGATAATAAACAAATTTATAACCTTATATTTTAATTTAGATAATGATCTAAATCCCCTTTTAGGCAATCTCGTAAATATAGACTGCTGCCCACCTTCAAATCCATTGATAGAACTTCCAGATCTTGCTTTTTGACCTTTATGTCCTTTACCAGAAGTTTTACCTTTTCCACATCCTATACCTCTACCTAAAACCTTTGCTTTCTTTTTTCGAGAAAGACCTGCAAACATATTATTTAATTTCATAATTAATACCAATTATTAAGTTTTTATCTATTTTCGATAATTTCAACTATTTTTCTATTTCTCTTACTTGCTACTTGCTTTGGAGATAGCATATTTTTAAAAGCAGTAAAAACAGCATAAATTACATTATGAGGATTAGAAGAACCTATAGACTTAGCTACAACATCCTGCACACCTAAAACCTCAAAAATCAATCTAACAGATCCTCCAGCTATAATTCCAGTACCTACTTTTGCAGATCTTAATATCACCTTACTAGCACAAAATTTAGCCTTTACATCATGATGTAAAGTTCTTGATTCCCTCAAATGTACCCTTATCATGTTCTTTCTTGCAGCATTTACTGCTTTTACTTTTGCTTCAGCAACTTCAGCATGCTTTCCCATGCCGCAACCAACTCTGCCTTTTTCATCACCAACAACTACTAAAACCGAGAAGGAAAACCTACGACCACCCTTTACAACTTTAGCAACCCTTCTAACTGATACTAATAACTCAGAAAAATCATGAAAATTATGCGTATTACGAGATTTTTTAGCAACATCCATAAATATAATACCTAAAATTTAAAACCTAAATTCCTTAATTCACTTGCAAACACAGACAACACACCTATATAACGATAAGGTCCCTTATCAAAAACAAATTCTTGATAACAAGGATCTAAATCTCTTAAACGTTCAGCAATCAACGCTGCAACAATTTTCACTGAATCTGTATTTACCTTTCTTTTTGCTATAGATAAAACACTTGGTTCCAATGTTGAAGCAGAAACTACCGTTTTACTTTCTTTATCATTTATTAACTGAACATAAAAATGTCTATTTGATTTAAAAACAGACAACCGCAATCTTGACAAATTTTTCTTTAATTTTATTCTTACACGCTGCTTACGCTTTTGTGCTCTTCTAACATCAGATAACATCCTCTCACCTATAAAATTATTTTTTCTTATTGATTTCTTTTTTTAGCATAACTTTGCCTTTTATAAAAACACCTTTACCTTTATATACATTATACTTTCTTAATGAACATATCTCAGATGCTAGCATACTTACCTTCTCCTTATTAATTCCCTTAATAAGCACCTGTGTTGACTTTATACACTTAACATCAATATCATTAGGTATTAAATATATAATGCTATGACTATATCCCAAAGATATCAATAAAGACTTGGTATCATAATTTTCAATTTTATAACCAACACCCTTAACTTCTAATTCAATACAAAATTCTTGACCATAGCCTTGAATTAAATTATTTATACAACTTCTATATGTGCCCCACATAGCTTTTGCTTTAGCAAATTTGTCATTATTAATCAAAAATAGCTTATTATCTTGAATATTACATGTAATTCCATAATTTAAAATAAAATTAGAACTTCCTTTACTATTACTTATAGTAACATTATTTCCTGATACTTCTACAGATACATTTTGCGGAATCACTATAGGCATACTACCAATTCTAGACATTTTAATAACTCTCTAAAAAACACCACATAAAACTTCCCCACCTATACCAAGCTTACGAGCATGATAATCTAACATTATTCCCCTAGAAGTAGAAATTATATATATACCTAATCCATTGTAAAATTTAGGCATTTTTTTAGCTGAAAAATATACTCTCTTACCTGGCTTTGAAATTCTAATAATCTTTTTAATTACAGGCACATAATTAAAATACTTTAATCTCACTTTGAAAAACTTTATCTTAGAAGTCTTATATTCTTCAGTAAATTCCTCTATATAACCCTCTGATAATAACATTTTTAATATTGCTAAAATAACACTAGAATAAGGCACTACCACCACTTTATTCATAGCCATTTGACCATTACGTATAATTGTCAAAAAATTAGCAATAGGATCAGATAATGACATACTATATAACTCCCTCTTTTTACCAGCTTGATTTTGTCAATCCAGGTATTTGTCCTATTGCACCTAACTGACGTAATACAATACGTGAAACCTTAAATTTTCTATAATAACCTCTAGGCCTACCAGTAATTAAACATCTATTTCTTATTCTAATATAAGAAGAATCCCTTGGTAATTTTGAAAGCTTAATTTGCGCTAAAAACCTTTCATTCATAGGTAGAGATTGATCCTTTATTACAGCTTTTAACTGCTTTCTTTTAGCTTGCAAACTATTACAAATATTTATACGCTTATTATTCCTTTGTATTATAGACTTCTTAGACATATCTCTCCTTTAATTAATAAATGGAAAACCAAATTCCATCAACAATAACTTAGCATCAAAATCATTTGCTGCACTTGTCACAATACTAACATCTAACCCAAGAACCTTTTCTATTTTATCATAATCAATTTCTAGAAAAGAAATATGCTCCTTGATTCCAAAGGATATATTACCACATCCATCAAATTGCGCAACTGATAAACCTTTAAAATCTTGTTCACGAGGTAATACTATATATATCAATCTCTCTAGAAACTCATACATTCTATTACTACGCAAAGTAACCTTACATCCTATAGCAAACCCTTGACGAATTTTAAATCCAGCTATAGACTTTCTTGCATAAGTTATTACAGGCTTTTGTGCTGCAATTAAAGATAAATCATGTACACAAGAATTAATAAATTTACTATCAGTAGCTTTTACCCCCAAACCCATATTTAAACATACTTTAACAATTTTTGGCACCTGCATAATATTACTATAATTAAGTTTACTTTTAAGAGAACTTACTATATGGCTTTTATATAAATCTTTTAACATATAAATTCCTAACCTATAACTCTTCCTGAACTTTTAGCAATACGCACTTTCTTATTATCAATAAACTTATATCCTATTTTTGTTTGAGTACTAGTCTTAGAATCAAAAAACGCAACATTTGAAATATCTATCATCCTTTCAATACTAATAATCCCCCCCTTACTACTCTGCGTAGCTTTAGTACTCTTTTTACATATGTTTACCCCCGATACTATAAGAAAATAGCGCTTCTGTCGTGCAGTATTCTTCTTAATCACTTTTATTACTTTACCAATCTTTCCTTTATCTTTTCCAGTTAAAACAATAACATCATCTCCACTTATAATTTTACTCATTATAATACCTCCACAGCTAAAGACATAACCTTTGAAAATAAGCCAAAAGGTAATTTTTTAATTGGACCAAAAACTCTAGTACCCATTGGATCACCTTGATCATTAATTAATACTACAGCATTACTTGAAAATCTCATTATAGTACCATCAAATTTACGTATAGGACCTTTAGTTCTCACAATGACAGCTTTATAAATCTTACCTTTTGCAACTTTACCTCTAGGATTGATAGCCTTAACTGAAACTACAATTACATCCCCTACTGATGATGATTTTTTACCACCTAATAACCCTATGCATAATACCTTGCGAGCACCTGAATTATCTGCAACATCCAATAATGTATTCTTTTGTATCATAAAACAACCACTTAATTTACTACTGTCCATCTCTTCATAGCAGAGATAGGCATATGCTCTCTTATTGTTACTGTATCGCCACATTTATACTTATTGATTTCATCATGTACAATGTAAGTTTTACATTTTTTCATAACTTTTTTGTATACTTTGTGATACACCATATTAAAAACTGACACCTTGACGGTTTTATCACATTTTTTCCCGACAACAATACCTGTTAAAATTCTTTTAGACATTATTTCCTTTCTTCCTCCAATTTAACTCAGTAAGTACTCGTGCAATTTTCTTTTTAATAGAGCTACCATGAGAATTATCAGTAGATTTATCCAATTTACGATTAAAAACATTCTTAACTAATTCTTTTCGTAAAGAAAGCAACATATCATGTAACTCTTCAAGAGATCTACTACTTATTTCATGCATATCATTCATCATATAACCCTAGAACTTATTATCAATAAACTTACATTTCATTGGCAATTTAGATTGAGCCTTTTGTAAAGCCTCCTTAGCTAAATTTAATGAAACACCACTAACTTCAAATAAAATTTTTCCAGGCTTAACTTTACACACCCATACCTCAACACTACCTTTCCCTTTTCCCATACGTACATCCATAGGCTTTTTACTTACAGGAATATGACAAAAAACTCTTATCCAAATCTTTCCTACACGTTTTAAAGTTCTAGCAATATTACGTCTAGCTGACTCAATTTGCTTGGATGTTAATCTCACAGGCTCTAAAGCCTTCAATCCATAAGACCCAAAAGCTAAACTATAACCTGCCTTGGTATCACCACTAATACGTCCCTTAAAACTCTTTTTATACTTAGTTCTCTTTGGCACAAACATAATAACTCTCTCACAATATCATTCAATACTAGATCTAGCATCACCAACATAAACCCATACTTTTACACCAACAATACCATAAATAGTTTTTGCTTCTGCAAAACCATAATCTATATTAGCTCTAAAAGTATGCAATGGCACACTACCTTCCTTATACCATTCAGTTCTAGCAATCTCAGCACCACCCAATCTTCCAGCACAACTTACTTTAATACCTTTTGCACCTAATTTTAAGCAATTTTGTACTCCCCTTTTCATTGCTCTCCTAAAAGAAATCCTTTTCTCTAATTGCTGCGTAATACTTTCAGCAATTAACACTGCTTTCATCTCCGGTTTCTTAATTTCAACTATATGCAATTCAACATTATTATGAATCATCTGAGTAATTTTTTGCTTTACCTTATCAATATCAACACCTTTTTTTCCTATTATTACACCAGGTTTTGCAGAATGTATATTAATAATAATTACATCAACCTTTCTTGCAATTACAATTTTACTAATAGCAGCATGATAAAAAATCTTCTTAATAAAATTACGTAATAAAAAATCCTCATGTAATTTTAAAGCATAATCCTTATTAGCATACCATAATGAATCCCAAGTATTAACTATTTTTAACCTCAATCCAATAGGATTAGACTTTTGTCCCATATCACTACATCCTTTTTAACAATTTTATAACAACATTACCATAACATTTATTTACTCTACATGCTTTACCACGCGCTCTCGCATGAACCCTACGTAAAGAAAAAGCTTTTCCCACTAATACTTCTCTTATATAAAGATTATCTATATCAATATTATAATTATATTGAGCATTAGCAACTGCTGATTTTAAAACTTTTGCAATCATCCCTGCAGCCTTTTTTCTACAAAATGCTAAATACATTAACGCTACACCTACATCTTTACCTCTAATTAAATTAGCAACTAATGCCAACTTGCTAGGCGTAGACTTTAGCCCTATTCCTTTAGCAATTAACACATTATCATTCATAATATTTACTTCCTTTTAGATACTTTTTTATCACTTACATGACCTAAATAACGCCTTGTAGGAGAAAACTCACCAAACTTATGCCCCACCATATTATCTATAACTTTTACAGGCACATAACTCTTACCATTATATACTCCAAAAGTAAACCCTATGAACTTATTTAAAATAACAGAAGACCTGGAATGAATGTTTATAATAGCATTAGTTTTATTATTTGCAATAGCCTTATCAACTAGCCGCAAAACATGCGGTGCACAAAAAGGAGGCTTTGTAACAGATCTAGACATAAATTTTTTACCTTTTAGCAGATGAATGCTTAATATACTTATTACTTAATTTATTTTTCTTTCTTGTTTTTTTACCCTTTGTAGAAACACCCCACGGAGTCACAGGATTTCTACCACCAGAAGTCTTTCCTTCTCCACCACCATGAGGATGATCTATAGGATTCATTGCAACCCCTCGAACAGTAGGCCTGATTCCTAACCATCTACTTCTACCAGCTTTGCCTAATTTTACATTTTGATTATCACCATTAGACACTACACCTATAGTAGCTTTACATGTTGCCAAAACTTTTCTCAATTCACCAGAACTTAATCTTAACAACACATATGGCCCGTCCTTACCCATAATCTGAGCATAACTACCAGCAGCCCTAGCAATAATTCCTCCATTGCCTGGATATAATTCTACATTATGAACAAGTACACCAGTAGGTATATATTTTAACGATAAACAATTCCCTAATAAAATATCAGAATCATCTCCAGATACTACAGTATCACCAACTTTCAATCCATGAGGCGCAATAATATAAGACTTATCCCCATCACTATATATTATAAAAGCTAAAAAAGCTGTACGATTAGGATCATATTCTAATCTTTCAACAACTGCAGATATACCAATTTTCTTTCTTTTAAAATCAACTATTCTATAAAGAATCTTCTGCCTTCCACCTTTATGGCGCACAGTAATAACTCCTCTTGCATTCCTTCCACCATGAGAAGGTTTACGTACCACCAAAGATTTTTCAGGCTTACCTTGCCACAAAAACTTTTTATCCAATAAAACAGTACCACGCGAGGATGAAGTAACTGCATTTAAAATTTTAATACCCATTTTTACTATTTTATCTCCAAATTCTTAAAATCCTGACCTTCCAATAAAGAAAAATAAACCTTTTTTCTGTCTCTTCTCTTACCATAAATACCTTTACAACGCTTTTTCTTACCTTTTAATCTTAACGAAGTAATATTCACTACATCAACCCCAAATGTAAGCTTTATAGCTCTTTTAATTTGAGATTTACTAGAATGCATATCAACATATAATGCATACTTATTAAATTTCTCACCCAGTAATGCTATCTTTTCTGTAACAATAGGTGATTTAATAATAGAAAAATAATTAATCACAGCAATCTACCTTCTAAATACTTAACAGCACCTACAGTTAACATCACACAATCATGTCGCAATAAATCCAAAACATTTATACCAATTTGCTTTAATAAATTAATATTATATATATTACTACATGCAAAACTAATCTCTTCACTATAACCTTCTGCAATAACTAGAAAGGACTTATATCCATTAAAATTGTTAAAAAGCCTTAATAGTTCCACTGTTTTCTTTAAATTAACATCAACATTATCTAAAATCAATAACTTATTACAAGATTTTTTTAAAGATAAAGCAGATTTCAACCCTAAACACCGTACTTTTTTATTTAAGGAATATGAATAATCCCTTACTACTGGACCAAATATTACAGCACCACCTCTAAATTGAGGACTACGCAAACTACCTTGTCTCGCTTTGCCAGTATGCTTTTGCTTATAAGGCTTAGCTGTAGTACCAGAAATATCACTTATACCTTTTGTTTTATGATTACCAAAACGTTTTTTAGATAATTGCCAATTTACTACCATTTGCAATATATCATACCTATGATCTACATTAAATATTAAAGGATTCAATTCTATAACTCCCTTATTTTCATTATGTAGATTAACTATATTAACTTCCATATATCATCTCATGTATTATCTAGAATTACAATATCATACCCACTCAAGAAACAGCATTACTTAATGCATGATACTTAACAGCATCTTTTACAAAAACATAAGAATTTACTACTCCAGGAATACTATTGCCTTTTACAATTAATAAAGACTTTTCACAATTTACGTCAAGAACCTCAATATTCTGAATTGTGACTTTAGTATTACCTAAGCGGCCTGCCATCTTTTTACCCTTAAAAACCCTACCAGGATCTTGACATTGCCCAGTAGACCCAGCAGAACGATGTGATATAGATACACCATGAGAAGCTCTCAATCCCTTAAAATTATGCCTCTTCATCACACCAGCAAATCCCTTACCTATAGAATTACCAGTAATATCTACATACTGACCTTTCATAAAATGATTCACAAATATCTTAGATCCCTGCTGTATATTTTCTAAACTATCAACTCTAGATTCGAATAACTTACAATTAACATTAATATTATTTTTTTCCAAGTATTTTACTTGAGGTTTATTAATGCGAACAGAAGAAGCAACACCTAATACAACCGCATTATATCCATGAGTCTTATCATTTTTTAATTCTACAATATAGGAATCATCGAGATATAATAACGTTACAGGCACTCTCTTACCTTCAGAATTAAAAATAGCAGTAACTCCCACCTTTTTCATCAACAATCCAACCCTTTTAGCCATTACTACTTCCTCCTATAACCTTCACCTTAACATCAACACCAGCAGGTAATTGTAAACTCATTAAAGCCTGAAGAATCGTAGAATTTGCTTTAGGCAAACTAATTAACCGCTTATGACTTCTAATTTCAAATTGCTCTCTTGATTTTTTATCAACATGAGTAGAACGATTAACTATGAATTTCATAATTTTCCTAGGAAAAAAAATTGGACCATTTACACGAGCACCGCTTCTTTTTACAGTCAAAATTATACTACGTGCAGACCTATCTAATAAACAGTGATCAAATGCTCTTAATTCAATATATATCTTCTGCGTTACCATAAAATTCTCATTTACTCCAAAATTTCAGTAATAATACCAGACCCAACAGTTTTACCGCCCTCACGTATTGCAAATCTTAGCCCTTTTTCTATTGCAACTGCCTTATCTAAGCTTACTTCTATACTTAAATTATCACCAGGCATAACCATCTCTATCCCCTCAGGTAATTTTATACTACCAGTTACATCTGTAGTCCTTACATAAAACTGCGGCTGATAATTTGAAAAAAATGGTGTATGCCTACCACCCTCCTCTTTCTTCAATATATATACCTCAGCCTTAAATCCATTATATGAACGTATTTGCCCAGGCATACTTAATACCTGACCCCTCTCTACATCCTCTTTCTTGATCCCTCTTAATAAAATACCAGCATTGTCACCAGCTTCCCCTACACCTAATGCCTTATGAAACATCTCAACACCTGTACATACCGTGCTCTGCAAATCCCTTAACCCTACTATCTCTATTTTGTCACCTATCCTTATCACTCCTCTCTCTATCCTACCTGTTACCACAGTACCCCTTCCAGGTATTGAAAATACATCCTCTATTGACATTAAAAATGGCTTCTCCTTCTCCCTTAATGGTAAATCTATTTTCTCTAATGCAGCCATTAACTCCATTATCTTATCACTCCATTCACCATCAGCTCCTTCATCCTCTAACGCCTTTATTGCTGATCCTCTTATTATGTCAATACTATCACCTTGATACCCATAATTTGTTAATAGCTCCCTCATCTCCATCTCTACTAACTCTAACATATCATTGTCCGCAACAACATCACACTTGTTTACCCACACAACTATGTCCTTAACTCCTACTTGCTTCGCTAATAATATGTGCTCCCTCGTT
This sequence comes from Neoehrlichia mikurensis, assembly GCF_019186785.1. Classification (GTDB taxonomy): domain Bacteria; phylum Pseudomonadota; class Alphaproteobacteria; order Rickettsiales; family Anaplasmataceae; genus Neoehrlichia; species Neoehrlichia mikurensis. Next base: position 866,479 of record NZ_CP066557.1, on the reverse strand, counting down.
TGTGGCATCGCCCCATCAGTTGCAGATACTACTAATATGGCTATATCCATCTGCGCAGCCCCTGTTATCATGTTCTTTATATAATCAGCATGCCCAGGACAATCAACATGCGCATAATGCCTACCCTCTGTCTCATATTCTACATGCGCAGTGGATATTGTTATACCCCTCGCCCTCTCCTCAGGAGCCTTATCTATCTCATCATACTTGACTACCTTATTAGCTCCACTTAATTTCTTTGCTAATACTGTTGTTAGTGCAGCTGTCAATGTCGTCTTCCCATGATCAACATGCCCTATCGTACCTACATTAATATGCGGCTTCCTAGTATCTGTCATTTTATAAATCCCTAAACAAACATCAAAAAATAAAACACAAAAAACAAAGAGCGGATAGTGGGAATCGAACCCACATCTTTAGCTTGGAAGGCTATGACTTTACCACTAAGCTATACCCGCATCATCCGTGGAGGAGGTAGGATTTGAACCTACGTACACGTAAGTGGGCAGATTTACAGTCTGCTGCCTTTGACCACTCGGCCACTCCTCCTTTAAAAGGATATCTTAACAAATATTTATTTGTAATACCATAAAATTAAATAAAACAACACTAAAAAATTCATTTAGAATTGATTTAACTAAATTAAACACTACAATATGTCAATACTTAAGTTAACAAAAAAAATTATATTTATATCAAAAAAATGAATTATCGCACTAAACCAATATGGATATACGGAAAACACACTTGTACTATAGCAATAAAAAATCTTGATAGAATTTGCTATGAGCTTATTATTACAGAAAATTTTTTTAAAAAAAATCTTGAAATCATCCAATGTGCAAATAAAAGAAATATAAAATTTAAAATTGCAGATAACAACCTGCTCAATAGCATATTGGGTCGTAATATTAATCATCAAGGTATAGCTTTAAAGGTTAATCCCATATTACAGAATAATACCGATATACATCACATAATTTCACATAATAACAAAAATTCAACAATATTAATATTAGATCAAATAACAGATGTCTACAATGTAGGATCTATTATTAGATCATCTGCTTGTTTTAATGTGGACGCAGTAATTATGTCATATTATAATTCTCCATCAGATAATTGTGTTATTGCAAAAACGTCAAGTGGTGCTGTAGATTTAATACCAATTATTCAAGTGACAAACATAGTACAAACTATAAAAACTTTGCAAAAATCAGGATATTGGTGTTATGGATTCGATATTCAAGCAAAACAATTATTACATGAAGTAAATTTCTATAGTAAAAAAATAATTGTTTTAGGATCAGAAGAGAAAGGCATAAGGAAACTTGTAAAAGAAAATTGTGATTTTTTATTAAAAATTCCAATATCACAAAAAATTAATAGCTTAAATGTTTCAAATGCTGCAGCAATAGCCTTATATTATACTTATAGTCAAAATTTACAAAATAACAATGTCCATAAATAATAATCTTATTATTACTATCGACGGTCCTTCTTCCGCAGGTAAAGGAAGTTTAGCGCGAAAAATAGCCAAATTTTTCAATCTTAGATACCTTGACACAGGGAAATTGTATAGAATTATAGCCACAGAATTTATTAAAAATAATCTACAAATAACACCAAATTTACTTATAGACTCCTTAATGAAGCAAAAAATATTTGCATTACTAGAAGATCAAAATAATGCATCATACTATAATAATGAATACATAGGTAAAATAGCTTCTATACTAGCAACAAATGAAAATATTAGGTCTGCTTTATTACCTATACAGCACGAATTTATCAATTCATCATCAAATGGTGCAGTATTAGATGGAAGGGATACATCTTCGGTAATTTACCCAAATGCAAATATAAAAATTTTTATTACCGCATATGTTTCAATAAGAGCACAAAGAAGATTTAAAGAATTACGATCAACAACAAAGGAAATGTATAAAAGTATACTTTCACACCTATTACAAAGAGATATAAGGGATACTTATAGGCGTATAGCCCCTTTAAAATGCGTAGAAAATTCATTATATTTTAATACATCGTATATGAGCAAGGAATTTGTATTTTTAGAAGTAATAAAAAAAATAAAAACTTTCTTGTAAAGTTATATAAACAGTAATATCATTTTACTGCTTTTTATTTATTGTTTTTAAAGTTTTAAGTGTAGGATATTATGGATCAAGCAAAAGCAACTTTGCAAAATAGCTCAGCAGGCATTAAGAGAATATACTCTAATAAGTTTGTAAATTATGATTTTCAATCAGATAGCCAAGATAATCAAAATTTTACAGATGTGTTATCTGAATTATTAAATGATAGTTCAAGAGAAGGAGAAATAATTGAAGGAACTGTTATCTGTCTGGATAAGGACTATGTTACTATAGATGCAGGATTAAAATCTGAAGGAATAGTTTCATTAAAAGAATTTGAGCTTAGTGAAGATTATCAAAATATTGCAGTAGGGTCAAAAATTAAGCTGTATCTAGATAAAATTGAAGGAAGAAATGGCAGTATAATTTTAAGTCGTGAAAAAGCAATCAGGGACGAGTTATGGCAAAAACTTGAAGTGGCAGCACAGGAAAAGTCCGATATTGAAGGTGTAATATTTAGTTCAATAAAATGTGGCTATACTGTTGATGTAGGTGGTGTTATAGCCTTTTTACCAGCAAGCCATGTTGGGTTACGTCAAGTAAAGGATATTACCCCGCTGTTAGGCAAAAAACAGAAGTTTCGTATTTTAAAAATGGATAAAAAACAAGGAAATATTGTTGTATCAAGAAAAGCTATATTGGAAGAATCACTTGCAGATGCTAAAGACTTGTTCTTAAATCAACTGAATGAGGGAGATATTATTGAAGGTAAGGTAAAAAGCATTACTAAATATGGTGTATTTATTGAAATACACGAATCACCTTCCGTTGGTGTAGTTGATGGTTTATTACATATTACTGATATATCATGGAGTAGAGTTAGCCATCCTTCAGCAGTATTTTCATGTGGTCAAACTGTTAAGGCAAAAATTATTAAAATTGATAGAGAAAGTAAAAAAATATCACTTGGAGTAAAGCAACTCGAAGAAAGTCCATGGGCAAATATAGAACAACGTTATCCTGTTGATAGTATACATAAAGGTATTATCACTAGCATTGAAGATTATGGCGTATTTGTTGAACTGGAAACGGGAATAGAAGGATTAGTTCATGTATCAGAAATTAGCTGGACAAAAAATACTCTTCCAATTAATCAATTATTTATGAGAGGGGGAGAAGTTGAGGTAAAAGTTCTTAGTATTGATATCAATAAAAATAGGATGAGTCTTAGCATTAAAAGATGCAAAAAAAACCCATGGGAATCTTTTATATTACAAAATCCTTTGGGATCAATTGTTAAAACAAAAATAAAAAATATCAGCAATCTTGGCATATTTGTTTCTTTTGTTGATGATACTCTTAATTCAGGGATTGAAGGATTAATTCGTTCCACAGAATTAAGTTGGTCAGGCTCGCCTGAAACAGCTCTAAAAAAGTACACTGTTGGCAGTGTGGTAGAAGCAAAAATTCTTATGGTAAATGTTCATAAAAATAAAATTGATCTTGGCATAAAACAAATTGAATATGACCCATTTGTTGAATTATTAAGAAAAATTAATTTAGGTGATAAGATTCCTGTTACTGTTTCTAAAGTTGTAGAGGATATGGGCTTATTAGTAGATGTATTTAATAATAACAACAATTCAAGCAGTTTTAATGTACTAATTGAGCAAGAATATTTACCAGAAGGTAAAAAATTCTTTCCCGGTGATAAAGTCGAGGCTGAAGTTTTGCTGATTGAAACTTATAATATGATATTATCATTAAAAGAAAATAATTAGGTAAATCTAAGTGTCAGATCAATTAGTAAAAATAGAAATTTTAAATTCACGTATAAAGTTATGGCGCACCGTATCGTTTATTGTAATTTGTTTATCTATATTATTAGTGAATTATGTTGATTTTTCAGGCATTACAAATACGATCGGAATGCAGTATATTGCACAAGTTACTATCAATGAAGAAATCAGTCAAAATGACAATAGATATCGATTATTAAAGCAACTAGCTAAAAATGATAATGCAAAGGCTCTTATTCTAATAATTGATAGTCCAGGAGGATCAGTTGTTGACAGTGAAATTCTATATCAGCAAATACGGGATATTGCACAAAAAAAGCCAGTTGTTGCTGTACTTAACAATCTTGCTGCATCAGGAGGATATATGGCAGCAATTGCAGCAGATTATATAATAGCACATAGCAATACCTTAACAGGATCAATTGGTGTAATAGCACAATATATTGGAATTGCACCAATGGCAAAAAAACTTGGTATTTCCTTAAAGTCTATAAAAACTTCTGAGCTAAAAGCAGCTATGTCTTATTTTGAGGAGTTAACACCTAATGGTGAAAAGGCTATACAAAATATTGTCAATGAGTCATATAAGTTTTTTGTTGATTTAATAGTGCATCGTAGAAAGTTAACAAAAGAACATGTTTTAAAAGTAGCTGATGGACGTGTGTATACTGGTTCGCAAGCAATTAAATTAGGTCTTGTTGATCGGCTTGGAGGGGAAAAAGATGCAATTGAATGGCTAAAAAAACAACACAATATCAAAATAAGTAAGATAAAAAGCTTTAGTTATAAAAATGGAATAGGTAATAATAAATCACTTTTTTCATTAATAACACAGTACATACATACATTATTGTTACAGTTTTTTCAAAATTTAGCAGTTTATTATTAATTATGTCATTAAAATCACATCTAATTCAACGTATTTCTAAAAAAAATCCATCCCTAGGAGAAGATATAGTACTTCACATATTTGATATATTTTTTTCATTAATAATCAACAACATAAAAAATAATCAAAGAGTTGAATTAAGAGGTTTTGGATCATTTTCTACTAAGAGCTATATAATAAAATCAAGTAATTCTAGACTTATTAAGGACAAGTATAAGAAAATTTATTTTAGACCTAGCAATAAACTTATACAATTAATAAATCAACAATAATTATATAGAATGTTGATTATTTATAATGTAGCATATCTAACTTAATTAGAAAATTATTAAAGGATTTGACATGAATACAATGGAAAACTTTGATAACTTACAATATCTAGAAAAATTAGAAAAAGCTTTCAATAAACTTGAAGATTATCTAGCACAAAACATTAATTATAAACCTATCAAAATTATACAATATGAAGAAACTATAAAAATTTTACTTAATGAAAAAAATACGTTAGCACAACAGCTTTTAACAAAACAACAAGAATGTGATAATTGGAAAGAAATATGTAGCGAAGTAATAAGTAAATTAAATTTATCAATAGAGACTATTCAGTCAATTATTAAAAAGGAGACTAAGTGACTGAAAAAAACCATAACAAACAAAAAATTGTTGAAATAATAATCCACAATAATATATATAAGGTTGCATGTCATATAGAGGAAAAACCGCGCCTTATAGAATTAGCTAATAAATTCAATTCTTTAGTAAATACTATATCAAATTCTGTCAAAAACAAAACACCTGATACTTTAATTTTTTTATTAGCTGGGTTAACCCTAGAAGACCAAATAGAAGAATTATCTCATGAATTAAAAAATATCAAGGAAGAACTATCAAAATATAAAATGCAATACGAACAATCCTTGCAAAAACAGCATGCTATAGAAGAATATGTATCATATAGCTTATTAAGAATAGAAAAATTAATTTTATACATCAAAAGTATCACTTCACCATCAGTAAATAACGACATTTGATAGGAATATCTTTAAACAATAGAAAATCATAAAAAACTCATATAAATTCTACATTTTACACTAAAAATAACACAAAATAAGAACTGATATACTGCAGTAACCACTAATGTAAATTATACAGATAAAACATTTAGTAAAATTATTACAACAATTATGTTCATATGTTTAGCTACTTAATTTTTTTCCATTTAGAACACAGGTTTAAGAAATTTGTATTTAACATCACAGCTCCATAATATATTATCCACGTTCTTTAAACTTTTTATAGCATACAGATTTTAAAAAATACTAGCAAATTACAGTAAAAAATTATTTATAGATTATTAAATATAATAATTAATTTTTACTGTGTTATAGATAAAATCTATATCAGCTATTCAGTTTAAAATTTTCCTCAAGTTTTCTAGATACCAAAAATATATTGACATAATGACAATAAAAAATTATCTTAAGGGTTTATATGCTATTTATATATAATCATTAATTTTATTACGTTAAAGATAAATCCTATGTTAGCTAATCAGTTTAAAAATTCAATTTTATGTAGCTTTAAAGGAGCATGTGTTTTTAGTATGGCATCTTTAACAGCAATACAGTATTCCATGTTTATAAAGCTTTTTAATATACAAGATTCTAAAAAATATACCGATGAACGTAGTTATGCTATTGTACAAACAAAAAAAAGTATTATTCCTTTGTGCGAATTATTAATTATAATGCCAATAGTGTTTTTATCTCATCATGTTATACATTCTTATTTACATATTAATTTAGCACCGCTGCTATCTTATTCTTTATGTATAGGGATATGCATTGCTATAATGATAGCTACATGTTTTATCTTACGAAGGTTAGGCATAGTGTCAGATTGTTGTAATCCTATAGTACATCCTATTTATGATGATAGTATTTTTATAAAATTTTCACCAGAAAAAAAGTCAGATGACTATAATAAGGATATAGAATCAACAAATGTAGAATCAACCACAGACCAGAATTTAGATATTATTTCTAGTTTAAAATCATATCCATACTTAAAGCTTTATCTTTTTACTCTGTTAATGCTGCCAATAAAAATTCTTTTACTTCCTATGATGTTGAGTCTTGCTATCTTAAACATTATAGAAATTCCATTTAGTTTTATACTGGATATGATAGAATACAGCAAGTTTTCGAAAGAAGGGAATAGGTTTTGCGCATCAAAGGAGAATCTTGTATTATCAAAAAGTTTTTTTTTAGCATTTTTAAAAGATATAGCACTAGTATTGACTTTAGGTGCTTCGGAGATTATAATATTAAAAAATAAAAAAAGTCCATCTCATATAGTAAATGTCGATGCAGAAATAAAAAAATCATGCTTCTGTAATTCAGAAAAAAATATTATAAACTAAAAGTTGTTTGTGAAAAAAAAAGTAGCTGTAGTATTATTTAATTTAGGTGCTCCTGAAAAATTATCTGATGTAAGGTCATTTTTATTTAGCTTATTTTATGATAAGAATATCATTAATATAATAAATCCTTTTAGGTTTCTTATAGCAAAATTAATAGCAAGTTATAGAGAAAAATCTACAATAAAGATATATAGAAGGCTAGCCAATGAAAAGTCACCATTACTTGAAGAAACAAATTTGCAAGCTGCAGCATTAGAGAAGTACTTAAATTTTAATCAAGAAAACAGCATATATAAAGTATTTATATGTATGCGTTATACTAATCCATGTGCAAAAACAATTATACAATCTGTGGCCAATTTTTTACCAAATAAAGTTATTCTTTTACCTTTATATCCTCATTACTCAAGCACCACAACTTTATCCTCAATTAAAGATTGGCATTATCATGCTAAAAAATACAAATTTCCAACTAGTATAATATGCTGTTATTATAACAACAGCTATTATATTAAAGCTTACTGTCAAATAATATATACAGAGTATACAAAAGCTTTAAAAATTCATAATACTCCAAGAATATTATTTTCTGCACACAGCTTACCAATAAGTATAGTGAACAAAGGTGATCCTTATCACAAACAAATACATTACAGTGCTTCTATGATTGTAAAAGCTTTAAATATTAAAACACTTGATTGGGTTATATGTTATCAGAGCAAAATAGGTTATGTAAAATGGCTAGAACCCTGCACTAAATCAGAAATTTTAAGAGCACAGCAAGATAATGTGCCTGTAATAATTGTGCCTATTTCCTTCGTATCAGAAAATTCTGAAACTCTTTTCGAACTTGATATATATTATAAGTCATTATTGTCAAAAAAATTATACTTTCGTGTTCCAACACTAGGAATTAACAAACTTTTTATCAAATGTCTCAAAGATTTATGCATTAAAAGCCAATTACATTGTAATTTAACGCTTCAATGCTCTTATAACAATAAAATGTGTTGGCATAACACAAAAAAACTTTTTCAACATTAAATATATTTTCAAAATAATTATCAGATATAAGATTTATATATCATAATAAATTAATGCCATTAATGATTTATATTAAAAACTATTACATTAATAAATGTACTACAATAAATCCTTGATATAATAATATTATATTCTAATAAAATCTATTACTTATCTTAAAAATACACATTACATTAAAAATTATATCTCTAACTCAATAGAAAAATAAATAAATTTTAACAAAGCATTATAATATAACGCAATATAATAGCAGTATTACAGTACATAAATATCAATTAATATTACAGAAACATCTAAATTTACAAATAATCTATTCTAAACAAACAATCAAATTATGCAATACATGTATACTAATCAAAAAGCATTCAAAGTTAAAATATTTAAAAGTATAAAATTTTTATATAAATCCTAAATTAAATAATAAAAAAACTTATTTACAAGTTATAATAAGCCTGTGATCTCATTTCATTCAACCTTGAAATTGTACGCTGAAAATCTACAGGAACCACATTTGAATAATATAAATTATTCAAATTTGCAGCAAAAGAACAAAATATTTTATTTTTATTCTCATATAACTCATCTATTAATATAGTAAACCTACGCATCTCATTTTGATTATACAAATCAAAAATTGGTACATTTGCAATAAAAATTACCATAAAATTTTTAGCAATAATATGATAATCATCTACCCATAAAGGCATTTTATTACCGCATAAATCTTGAAAATCAAACCATACAGCATTGTTGCATACTTTATAAATATTAATTTTCTTATTATTAACATCTAATATCATAGAATTACATGCTTTGCCTTTAGTAAATTCTACAAAAACTTCTTGTAGTTTATCATTAGAATCCTTCCCCATATAATATACTTCTTTGTCATCACCTTTTGATAATCGATAATCTTGTGCTCCACATAAATGTATTACTTCCATATACTTCATTATTAAAGATACTGCAGGCATAAAAGATTCATATTGAATACCATCTTCATAAAGCTGTTTAGGAGCATAATTTGAAGTCATCATTATCACAATATTGTGTGAAAATAATACTGAAAACAGTTTACTAAATATCATAGCGTCACATATATCGTATACTTGTATTTCATCTAAACATAATAAATCTATATCCTTTGCTATAAATTTAGCAACTTTTGTTATAGGATCCTTAATAGATTTATATCGTAGTTCATGTAATAAATCATGAATTTCTCCCATAAAATTATTAAAATGTATTCTCTTTTTACGTTTTATACTGCAATGATGATAATATAAATCCATCAATAAGGACTTCCCTCGACCTACCTTTCCATATATATATAATCCTGCTTTTTTACAATCTCTTATAAGAGACCAAAAGTATAAATATATCGGCAATATATTATCATATGATACTAATTTTTCTAGTAAATTAACTTGCTCTTTATCATAAGTAATTTTACATGTATCGATCATATTATAATAATGAGACAAAATACAAGAACGGCTCATAAACTAACTATCTACTTACTAATTAAACAGCACTTCAAGATTAATTACATGCCAAAGTTTTTATTATATATTATTAACACAACCATTAAGCAACATTAAGAACATGTCTATATTATTTACTACAACTATTTAACCCTTTAAACATAATTTTACGTGCCTTATTTCTTACATAAATAGGGCTATATCCTGTAAAATAACATACTGTAATAAAATCATCATGTAAATCATTAATCCAATTAAAAGCTTTAATTTTTTCTAATTTATTTTCTGTTCTTTTATAATTAGAAGTCAAATCAATCATAGCTTGTAATATAACTGCTTCCCATAAAGAATTATATCTTTTTTGTTCTCCTAATAACTCATTACTTTCTAGATCATCAAAATAATCTATATTATATGTATTACAGTATTCATAAGAATTTAATATATCAGTATCCATTTTTAACCTCTTTAGTGAAAATATTAGTGCATTCAACACTTATGGAAGACAAAAAATCAAGGTATATATCAAATATATTTAATTTATTTTATGATTTTTTAAATTTTAAGTATTATTTATCATAAAAATATTTTTACTTTAATATTTAATACTTATTATAATATAATTATATGATGTATTTATCATAAACCTGATCAAAAAATCATCTTATCAATTTAAAAACAAGTATTTTATATTGTTTAAAATATTTTTTTATACTAAATATAGTATAGAAACAGTTGCAACTGTCCAAATTACTTAATAAAGTAACTCATTTTTCATAAGTTTTTTTGTATTTAATGCCAAAAAAAATACACTAACTTTTAATGTAAATAATTATAAAATAATAACTTAATAAACTTTATTATCTAAGCTGAAAGTACTTTACTAACTAATATAAAAACTAAAATATACATACTTCGATGTATATAATTTAAAATAAAAATTATCTGAACTAAAACTTACTTTCTACACATCACTATATAATGGTATACAATTATACCTTACGTAAAAACTACAAATAATATTTTCCAATTAAACTTACTCTAAAAATAACTACCATTTTTATAATGTACAAGAAAATTGCATATATAAAAAATAACATATTATTAATATTTATAATTACTACTAAAACAATAACATAACTACTTATAGTTTATAAAAATAATTCATTAATCTACAAATTTATTATATGTTAACAAGTTTTATATGATGTAAATATTATAAAATTCTTTTCTCATGCTAAGTTGCCTTGTTTAATTTAAGAACAATAAACAAGACAACATTAACTATAAAATGTATAAATAAAATTTTACATTTATTGCATTTCAACAATAGCATTAACTATATCTGCTCTTTTGTTTTTTACAGCAATACCTAATGGTGTTTCTGAATGATCATTATTAATATCAGGTTTAGATCCTATGGATAAAAGAAACCTTACTGCATCTATACTACCTTCTCTAATAGCATATAACAACAAATTATCACCTTCTTCTTGCGTACGTAGATCTTCCAATACAGTAGTTACATTAATTCCTAAATTCTCAAGTTTATAAATTACAGCTCGTAAACCAGAAACATCATTATCTCTTACACAATAAAACATCTGTTCATAATAATCATTTAAAGATGTTACTTTTGGCAAATGACTATTTTCTTCATCATAATTTCTTACTTCAATAAACTCTATGGGATTTCTATAAAATAACCATTGATCTAATAATGATTGTCCGCTATTAAGGTTTTTCCATTCACTTGCAGATTTAGCGCTACTACTAAGTTGTACTTGCTTTCCCTGTTCACCCTGAAAAATATCATTATTCGACTCTTTCTCTTTTATGTCAGCATCTTCATGTCCAATAATATTTTTTTTCTTTTCTAGTTCCTTATCATCTACATCTTTACTATTATTCTTTGTTTTTTTATTTTTTGTATGTTTTTTAGCTTTTGTATTTTTTTCATCATCTATTAATTTACCATCATTATCATATAATTTCTGATGATTATTATCAAATAACTCATAATCATTCAAATCATCTTCAACATCATGACCTTTGATATTATCATCTTCAACATCATGACCTTTGATATTATCATCTTCAACATCATGACCTTTGATATTATCATCTTCAACATCATGACCTTTGATATTATCATCTTTAATATCATGACCTTTGATATTATCATCTTCAACATCATGACCTTTGATATTATCATCTTTAATATCTTATCATCTTCAACATCATGACCTTTGATATTATCATCTTTAATATCGCGACCTTTGACATTATTGTTCTTGACATTATCATCTTTGATATTATGATCCTTATCAGTTATTGGTTTATCAGTATCAAATATACCGTAACTAGCCTTTTCGCTTTTATGTGACTCATAGGCAATACTGTCAACGGTTCCAAGTATTGCCAATAATGCTGCTGTAACAAAAACCTTTTTCATAGCTATTAACCTACCTATACCTATATTTAACATTAAATAAAATACTTATATACTAGTAATCTTAGTTTTACTATTAAAATATAATTTATTATTAATTTTAAAATTAAAAATTATGCAGCATCTTATGCAAAATATTGTCAAAACTGCAACTAATCCTAACAATGAATTCATATGGATTAGTGCATCAGCTGGCACAGGGAAAACTAAAATATTAACACATAGAATTTTAAGATTACTCCTTACAGAAAAAACAAAAATACTTTGCCTGACTTTTACAAATGCTGCAGCTCATGAAATAAAAGAAAGAGTATACAAAATAGCTAGCAAATGGATATTAATGTCACAAAAAGAATTAAACTTACAACTTAAAGAAATATGTTATGATGATCTTGATAAAAAATATTATAAAAATGCTCAGAAATTATTTTTTCATATTCCCAATTCACTTACAATACAAACAATACATAGCTTTTGTCACAGTCTAATACATATATTCCAAAATGAAACAGGCATCTCAAAAAACCATACAATAAAAGAAATATCAGAATCTTACCCAAAAATTTTTCAAAAACTATTACTTGAACAAAACATAAAAAAACACCTTGAAGCAATATCTATAGAATCAACAGAAAATATAATATACAATTTAGTATATAAAATAATTAATAAAAAATTTAATAAGAACTACATATATGAAAAATATAATGATATTGCATTAAACACAAAATTTAACCACACCACACAATTATGTGTATTAATCAGCATTTTAGAAAATGGTAGTATAAGAGATAAAAAAATTAGCTATCAACTTTCTGAGTGGTATAATCTATCACAAAATAATAAATTAATTAAAATCAAAAACTATGCTAAAATATTTATTAATTTATCAAATCTTGAAAACAAACCTCTATCATCAATAATCACAAAAAACACCTTAAAAAAATTTCCACAAGCAGAAGAAATTATAATAAAGGAACAAGAAAATATAACTAAATTTATAGAACAACTTGATCATTACCAAATAATACATCGTACATATCATCTCATAAAGATTGCTGAACAATTTATTGACATATATACAAAAGATAAACAGTGCAATAGATATATAGATTATAATGATGTTATTCATTTAATACTTCACCTAGTTACAAACTTTTATTACAAAGACTGGATACTCTTCCAACTTGATCATAAAATCAATCATATCCTCATTGATGAAGCACAAGATAACAGCTTAGAACAATGGGAAATTATTAAACAATTATGCAATGAGTTTTTTTCCGGAACTGGAACAATAAATGAGAAACGTACTCTCTTTGTTGTAGGCGATATCAAACAATCTATATATAGCTTTCAGAATGCAAGACCTGATTATTTTTACCCAATGTGCCAATATTTCGCAAATAAAAGTTCTAACCCTATCATCATAAAGTTAAATGTATCATTTCGTTCATCTCAACCTATACTAACACTAGTAGACAAAATCTTTAACAACTTTCAAGAACAAGTATCTTTTGAAAAGTGTAAAATAGAACATATAGCTCATAGAAAAAAAGACTATGGATATGTTGAACTATGGCCTTTACCAATAACAAGTACACAAACTCGAAAAATTAGTGCATGGAATCAGTTACATATTAAATCTAATAATCATAATCAGCAGCTTGCATCAACTATTGCTCATAAAATTTACTCATGGATATCAACAAAAAGAACTTTAATATCAAAACACCGTCCTATAACAGCAGGAGACATTTTAATTTTATTACGTCACAGAAATACCTTTATTGATTACATGATTGAAGAGCTAGGAAAATTCAATATTCCAGTTTCAGGAAGAGATAAGTTTAACATTATGGATCATATAGTAATTAAAGATTTGGTAAATCTTGGAGAATTTTTACTACTACAAAAAAATGATATTTCTCTAGCAAATTTACTTAAATCACCAATATTTGAATTTACAGAGGAGCAGTTATTCAAACTTAGCTATTCAAGACAACATAAATATTTATGGAATATGTTACAATTAAATTTTCCTGAAATATCAAATTACCTAAAGCAGTTAATAAATATTTCAAGACATCATAGCCCTTTAAACTTATATCATTACATCTTATCAAAACATAAACAGCAATTCATTAAATACATTGGTCAATCAAGTATAGAAGTAATAGACGAATTTGTAAATTTACTAGTAAAATTTGAAACTGACAATATAAGTTCTCTTGAATCATTCATACATTGGATTAAACATACAAATCCAGAAATAAAAAGAGATTTAAGTACTGTAAACAACGCTGTAAGAATTATGACTGTACATAATGCAAAAGGCATACAATCTCCTATAGTATTTCTAACAGATACAACAAGCATCCCAAAAAGCGATTCTCAGATAATATTTGATGAACAAAATACACCTTTCTGGTGTTGTGATAATTTTAATTATCAACTTTCAATACTAAAACATAAAAAAGACTTGGAAGAATATAATGAATATATAAGATTACTTTATGTAGCACTAACGAGAGCAGAAGATGAATTATATATTACTGGAACAAATTACCCACAAAATAAATCGTGGTATAATATTATCTCTAGTGTTAGCAATGTATATACAAAAAAATTTATAGAATTATTCCCAATGTTCACAAATAAAGTTGAAGCTTTATGTATAGAACAACAATTTAACACATAATCCTACAGTAATAGATAATATTAATACATATCCTTTGAATCAACAATTAATACTCATATAATAAATTCAACAAATATAAACTATACATTTTTAACAATAAGTTTTACAACATTGCAAAGTAATTTCTATTTATTTTTTAATATTTAAATGTACTCAAAAATTGTAAAAATACATATACCTTAATAAAAAAACACATAAGTGAAACTTATCAAATACTTCCTGATTAAATTAATCATATAACCTTATAATATGATTATAATACATTATTTCACTTAACTCACAACTACGCTAATAATGCAAAAAAAATTAATCATATTTAGACATTAAACACACATTGATGACACCACTATATACAATATATACTATATCAATTAAAGTAAAAACATGACAGTAAAAATATATAATCTATATAGCTATTGTTGAAATTTTTTACTTCTATTAACCCTAAAGCATTTTTTTATAATAATTAAAATTATTGTGCGTATTTAAACCTAGAACATCATTTTTATTACATAAGTGTGCCTAAAAATACAATATAATTCCATACCTTTTAAAATCCACTACACTAATAGTAAGGAACTATAAGATAGTATTTTATAATATATGCTATTTTAAAAAACTATAACATTAGATCCTGTTAATTTTCTACTTTCTAAATCTTTATGCGCTTTTTTGACTTCACTAAACTTATACATTCTATTCACATTAACCTTTATGTAGCCTCTTTTGATCATTTCAAAAATTTCTATAGCACTTAACCCCAATTCAAGTCTTGATCTTTTATAATGATGTATTGTAGGAGAGCTAACAAATAATGACCTTGAATTCAACATAGACATGCTAATATTTGATATAGGACCAGATATTTGACCATAAGAAACATATAAACCAAAAACGCATAAAGACTCAAAGGCCTTTTTATACGTAACTAATCCTATAGGATCATATACTACATTAGCACCAACTCCCTTTGTAATATCCATAATTTCATGCACAAAATCATCATCATGATAATTTACAACATATGAACATCCATATCTTCGTGCTATATCTATATGATTATTAGAGCTTACTGCACCTATAACCTGACATCCTTTATAAGCTGCCCACTGACATAGTATTTGGCTGATGCCTCCAGTGAGTCCATAAACTAAAGCAAAAGTTTTTGGACGCACATCATAAACTCGATGAATAAGGTAATGAGCAGTCATACTTTTTAATAAAACTGCTGCAGCTACTTCATCTGTAATACTATCATGAATTTTAAATAGGTATTTCTGATTAATGACCCTTACTTCAGAATAAGCACCACCATAAGCTGTACAATAGCCTACTCGATCACCTACACTTAGCGCTTCAGTAGCGCTACCTACTTTTTCTACAACTCCTACTGCTTCAACTCCTAAAATATTTGGTAAACTTTTACTTTTACGAATACCACTTCTATGCTCAACATCATAACGATTTAATCCTATAGCTGTATGTCTTATCAACACTTCACAGTTTCCAGGATCTTTCACATTCACATCAGTATATTTTAAAACATCATAATCCCCAGTATTATTAATAATAATAGCCTTCACCATACCTTCACTCGATTTACAAAGTAAAACACATTAACACACACTATAATTAATTATATAATAATAATTCTAAATAAAAATTTAGCTATATTATTAAATATACAAATAAATTCTTAGTACATTGTTATATAATACCATTTTTACAATATAACAAATACTTAGTAAAAAATTTATTATTATTGCTAAACATAAAATAATTTTTACATTTACAAAAAAAATACATTACCAATATTCATATTCAAGTTTACGATTATATATAAATTGTATAAGGTGTTTTTATTATAAAAAAGATTTTACATGAAAAACCAAACTGAATAATAAAAACGATGTATATTATCAACAGAAATTATAATATAAGAAAGCTCACAATAAATAACCAAAAATCAGCTCATAATCTAACATTATATAATACAGATTTACAAATATTAAACCTCATATAAAAACTTTACAACTTATGCATAGTAATGATTATAGTACCGAGCATAAACACCTTGATCTAAATATAATGTTTATCATTATTTCTTTTACAAATATACTAACATATATCAAACATTAGTATATATTTCACATTATCTATAAATATTACCATTAATTTATATACAATATTACTTTAACTTAACATTGCTGTAGTCTACATTGACACTAGAATGTAATGTGTAGATAGGCAATAAGCTTTAAAAGCTAGAACAAGTTTTAGTGGGGCTGACTTTGAATATAACCCTTTACGTTTTGATATATAACTATGTTCCATAATAGAACATCTAAAACTTTAAAAATTATCAAATGCTCTTCATCATTTTTTTGTTATAACATATTCACTGCTATGAATAATTAACATTTTCATAAAACACTTAGCTAATATTTATCTCTTTTATCAGATAAGATATTTCTTATACCTTAATATAGATACGTAAATTCATTATTTATACCATATTTGTTATTTTCCCATCTAATTATCTATCACATTTTTTGTACTACTTTGCTGCTTATTAACATCTTTATCACTATTTGACTTAGATTTCGTGAACTGACTCATAACTTCATCTCTAGGTCCCATAGCTCCAATCATACCATCACTCATTACAATAATTTTAGTTACCGCATTTAATAATTGAATCTTATGTGTCATAATAAAAGTAGTAATTTTATTCTCTAACGCATATCTTAACGCATTTATCAATTGTCCTTCAGATGCACCATCTAAATTAGCATTTGGTTCATCAAGAACTAAGAGCTTAACATCTCCATAAAATGCTCTTGCTAATCCTAACATTTGCTTCTGCCCTCCAGATAACACAACACCTCCACTGCCAATCACTGTATCATATCCATTTGGCAATCCTAAAATCATTTCATGAACTCCAGCAATTTTAGTAGCTTTAATAACTTTTTCAGGATCAGGATCAGAAACCATCCTAGCAATATTCGTTTTTACTGTAGTATTAAATAATTCAATATCCTGAGGTAAATATCCTACATAATTACCAAAGCTTTCTCTATTCCACGTATAAACATCTGCCCCATCTAATCTTACAACCCCAGATATTGGCTTCCATACCCCCACAAGTAACTTTGCAATTGTTGATTTTCCAGAAGCACTTGCACCTATAACTCCAACAATATCACCAGGATCCACAGTAAAAGATATACCTTTAATAGTAGGTTTACTTCCTCCATATGGAGTAAAAAATACACGTTCAAAAGCAACTACACCTCTCGGAGCAGGTAAAGCCATAGATTGTTCTCTCTTAGGAGATGATAATAATAAGGCCTGCAATCTTCTATAAGATATTCTTGCTGCAAGTAACATTTTCCATGTATTAATAGCAGCTTCAAATGGAGCTAAAGCTCTTCCCATTAAAATTGATGCTGCAATAATCCCTCCTGCTGTCTTATGTCCATTTACAGCTAATAATGCCCCTACACCTATTACTGAAATCTGTAGAATTGCACGAGTAAACTTTGTAATACCCATAATTATATTAGAACGGCTCTGTGCTTTTATTTGCATGCTCCTATTTTGAGAATTCTTCTGTGACCAATCAGTAACTATATGCCTAACCATTCCCATAGCTTCTACTACTTCAGCATTACGACTTGCTATATCGATAGCATTAATATTGCGTACATTTTCTTCATGTGACTCTTGAAGTACTTTTTTTGTAGCTAACTCATTCCATACAGCCATTAATGTCAACAGTATAATTCCTAATATTGCTATATACCCAGTAATATAATGTATCATAAATATTGCAATTAAATATAATATTGCCCAAGGCATATCAAATAATGAAAATATCCCAAATCCTGTAATAAATCCTTTTACATTTCCTAAATCACGTATTACTTCACCACTTGAAGTAGAAGCTTTTACAGATGTTAAACTAATTGATTTTATAATTAAATCTGGTGTAACTTCTTTATCTATCCAATCTGCAACTTTGGTCATAGCTAAAGAACGGCATATTTCTAAAATTGATGAACATGCAAATGCACTTATTGTAATCAAGCTTAACATTGTTAATGTAGATATGCTACCACTTGAAAGAACCCTATCTAAAACTTGAGAAGTATAAACAGGCAAAAATAACATTAATAAATTAATGGCAGAACTAAACCAAAATATAAACCAAAAAACACTTTTACATTTATCTAAAGTGCAGTACAACACGCTTTTTTTTAATTCCTTAATTGTAGCAAAATCGAAATTTACACTATCCACAAATATACCTCTAAAATTAATAGTAATAACTATTTACCCTATAAGCGTAATCTTACTATTATTAACTAATAAATAAACTTAATATTATAAATATTAATCTAGCACTAAAGTACACAATATAGTAAAATGTTATATATTTTATATAATAAATATATCTAGGCAAACAATGCCGTTAACAGTAATTTTAGTTTTTATATCTCTAACCGTAATTTCTTTAATATCAGGCATTGTGTTAATGTCTATCAATAATAACTTTTACATAAAACACAGAAATAAAATCATGATTATTAGAATAGTGTTACAATTCATATCCTTTATTGCAGCAGCTTTATTTTTATAAACTACTTTTTATTTATAACTTTATAACTTTATAACAGTATAATTCTCAGTAGTTTTCAATAAAAAGCAGATATTAATCACAAAATAGTAGTTCTTTAACAAATTTATTTACTGAAAAGAATAATTATCTAATTTTATAGAACACACAAAATAATAAAACAAACATATTCTCCAGCCTTATAAGGATAAATTTTCATAATATTATACATAATTCATAAATCAATTTATTCCATTAAAAAGTTTTAAGTTCTTAACTCCAATAATATAACATAAAAAAATCACAATAATTAATACAATACACTATTAACTAGTGTGTACTCCTTAATCATTATAATTAAACTGTTTATAAAGCATCATTTTATAATATTTAATACATTATGAATTAGCTCTTTCTATAAAAAACAATTTTTTAGTAGTGAGTTAACATAATCAATAGTAATTTCAAGACACTTCACATCTTCTATAATTAATCCAAATATATCAAGTTAATAATATTTAAATTAAGTGCTTAAATACATAAAATTTATAAGATTTTTCTGTATTTACATAATTGCCTTTACATAAAATAAGCTTACAATTAACAACTATATAATCTTTTTCAGCAGCGTGTAAGATATGTTCAACAATAATACAAAAATACTTGGAATATTAAATATTACTCCAGATTCATTTTCAGATGGAGGAAAGTTTTTTACTACAGAAACTGCTATAACACAAGCAATAAATTTAATAGATGGGGGAGCACATATAATTGACATAGGTGTAGAATCTACACGTCCTAACGCAATACCTTTATCACCAACAGAAGAATGGATTCGCCTGAAAGACGTAATATCAGAAATTATTACAATAGCACACAATAAAAAAACTAAAGTCAGTTTAGATACTAGATATGCAATAACAGCACATAAAGCAATTAAGTTGGGAGTAAATTATATAAATGATGTTAGCGGATTATCAGATCCTGATATGATACCTGTAGTCAAAGATAGCAATGCTGCTATTATAGTTATGCATAATTTAGGAATTCCTGCAAATAAAAGTAACACTATCCCTGCACATTATGACATTATAAAAGAGATAACAAAATGGCTAGAGTTACGTATAGAACAATTAATATCTGCAGACATTAGTACAGACCGTATTATAATTGATCCAGGAATAGGATTTGGTAAAACCGCTCAACAATCATTATATATTATAAAACATATCACACATTTTAAAGCACTTAACTTACCTATCTGCGTTGGTCATTCACGTAAATCTATGTTATCAGCACTATCTATAGACAATGATTTTCGTGACTATGCTACTGCAATAATATCAACATTTTTAATGCAGAAAAATATAGATTTTATAAGGGTACATAATTCATATTTACATACACAAACCTTCAAAATCTGGAATGCATTGCTATAATAAATGTAACCTTTATAGAAGCTATTTTACTAAAACAATGTATAAAAAATTATAACCGTATAAACTTACCATAGAAAAGCAACGTTATTGAATATCAAAATAGCAATGTATATTAGCATCACAAAAACCACATATTATACCAGCTGCACATCATACTACATATGATCATAAAACTTTTGTTTAATAATACAAATTATTTACTGAATCTTTATTGTACATCTATTAGCATATAAAACAATTCACCAATATTTTCATTACATTAATAACTTATTACAATGCTAGTTTTATCTATCAAAATTAACTTTTACATAATAAAATATATACTATAAGTAAATATCAACATAACATATACAAAAATATTCATACCTTAAATAAATTTTTAATGTATAGCTAATCCATTATCAATAACACAATTCTTTGCCATTGCCCTACATTCATCATTTTTATCTACATATAAAATATCCCATAACCTCAAAGTAGCACCTTGTAATTTATTGCTGGATATATCACCATATTTAATAACATTAGTTGCAAAATAATGCTGTAATCCCGCAAATATAAATGTCACTCCCATCATAACCATAGTAGCCAACAATAATATATCTTTATATATATCATATTGACTTCCTACAAACATGCATGCAGCTGCACTTGCTAATATTAAAATATGTAAGATAATAAAGGAATGATAACATAATTTACTTTTTTGTATCTTATTTGACTCTTTACATATATTCTTCCTTTCATGAAAAATTATATAATCTATAATTTTTGAATAACTATCTATATTTTGCTTATCAGCATCGCTTTCAAAAAATTGGTATACTACCATACTTTTTTTCAGCATAATTCCAAACATCATTTTTAATATATCATGTGGACCATTTTCTAGCATAATTTTCAAGTCAACTATGTCAATTCCTACACATTTACAAACCTTCTCTAATTCATCGTCACTCATTCCTTGTGTACATATTACTCCTCTGTGATTTATAAAATGATCTGATAACTTTCTCATTTTTTTACTTGCTCTATAAATTGCTGCATTATACTTTTCTATATTCTCTTGATATGTTGTATCATTACAAGAATATACTCTACACATACTTACAGTTTTATCGATCAAACAGTTAATCGCTCTGTTATAGAGTATACCTTTTTTACTATTTAAAAAAATTACTTTTGCTTTGTCAAATCGTGCAAATATAGCCTTCCTTAATACTTCTTTTAATTGTTCCACAGTATCATATGTTAAATTATTATCTTGCAACACAACAAATGAAAATTCTTTTTTTACTGACCTATTTATTTTTAAATTAATACAATAACCTATAATTTTATTTACTTCTTGTATAATTAAATCTTCATATAAATTTAAAATCATATTCCTATCTCCTTATCACTATTGGATATTTATAAGGCAATTTCAGTATATAATTTATTTAATTTATTAAGAAAAGTAAAGTTTAAAACTAATTTTATTATAAAATTAATAAATATATTGATAATAAAGCAACATGGTAATAATTAAGCAACTCCTAGCAAAACATAATTATTTATAGATGATACAAACTAAAGAATCATTATTCTTTGATAATATAACCAATATCTTATAGCTTTAGTAGTATATGACGTTATTACAATTTAAAAATGCTTTATTACATATATTCAAAAAATTATTAACTGTATTTTTTTTATGAATTACATAGTAATATAATTAAATTATAAAAGTTAATTATTAAAAAAATGCCAAAACGTACAGATATAGAAAGCATACTAGTTATAGGAGCTGGTCCAATAATTATTGGTCAAGCATGCGAGTTTGATTATTCAGGAACTCAAGCATGCAAAGTTTTAAAACAGGAAGGGTACAGAGTAATACTCATTAACTCTAACCCAGCAACAATAATGACCGATCCAAAGTTAGCAGACGCAACCTATATTGAACCTATACTACCTAGTATAATAGAAAAAATCATCATAAAAGAAAAGCCCAATGCAATATTAGCTACTGTTGGAGGGCAAACATCTCTCAATGTAGCCATTGAGTTATCAGATCAAGGAATATTATCCAAGTATAATGTACAACTCATAGGAGCAAATCACAATACAATAAAAAAAGCTGAAGATCGTAACCTATTTTGCCAATCTATGGACAATATAGGAATAAAATATCCAAAAAGAATCACAATTAAAAGCATAGAAATGATTACCGATGCTATTGAATATATAGGATTACCTGCTGTAATCAGACCATCTTTTACATTAGGAGGAATAGGAGGAGGAATAGCTTACAATAAAGATGAATTCTATAGCATCGTTAAACATGGGCTAAGTATGTCACCAATATCGGAAGTGCAAGTAGACGAATCCATAATTGGATGGAAAGAATTTGAAATGGAAGTAATGAGAGATAGTAGAGATAATTGTATAGTAGTATGCTCTATTGAAAACATTGATCCAATGGGAGTGCATACAGGAGATAGTATTACAGTAGCACCAGCAATAACTTTACGTGACGAAGAATATCAAAAAATGCGCAGTATGTCTTTTGCAGTTCTTAGAGAAATAGGCGTAGAAACTGGAGGTTCGAATGTACAATTCGCTATTAATCCTAAAAAAGAAGGAGAAATTCTAGTAATTGAAATGAATCCTCGTGTTTCTAGGTCTTCAGCGCTTGCATCAAAAGCAACAGGTTTTCCTATTGCAAAAGTCGCTGCTAAACTAGCTATAGGATATACACTAAACGAAATTATGAATGACTGTACTCCTAACATCCCAGCTTCCTTTGAACCAACAATGGATTATATAGTAGTTAAAATACCGAGGTTTAATTTTGATAAGTTTCAAGATTCTAATAAAGAATTATCAACAACTATGAAATCAGTTGGAGAAGTAATGGCTATAGGACGTTCTTTCACAGAATCATTGCAAAAAGCTTTATGCTCCCTTGAAATTGGGTTAAATGGATTAAATGAGTTTTTTGATAATAATGTTAGTACTGATCAAATATACGAATCTCTTGTCAAATTATCACCCGACAGAATATTAATTATTGCTGATGCATTAAGACATAATATAAGCATAGACAAAATCAATAAAATTACTGGTTATGATCCTTGGTTTTTAATGCAGATTCAAAATATTATTAAGTATGAAAAAATCATAAAAAATAATGGTATACCAACAAATAGATTAGACCTTATACATCTTAAAAAGATGGGTTTTTCCGATAGTAGATTAGCTGAATTAAGTAATAATACTATAGATTATGTAGAACATTTAAGAGATAGTCTATCAGTAAAACCTGTATATAAACGAATTGATACTTGTGCAGGAGAATTTGAAGCAAAAACTGTATATATGTACAGCTGTTACGAAGAAAGTATATTAAGTCCACCAGAATGTGAAGCAAATGTCACAGAAAAAAATAAAATTATTATATTAGGTAGCGGACCTAATCGTATTGGACAAGGAATAGAATTCGACTACACATGTGTACATGCAGCATACACTATTAAACAAATGGGATATGAAGCAATTATAATAAATTGTAACCCTGAAACTGTATCTACTGATTATGATACTTCTGATAGACTATATTTTTCCCCTCTTACACGAGAAAATATACTAGACATAATATATAAAGAACAAGAAAAAGGTGCTTCTGTACATGTAATAGTACAATTTGGAGGGCAAACACCTTTAAAGTTAGCAAAAATATTAAAGGAAAAATCTATTAATATAATCGGCACAAGCTTTGACTCTATTGACTTAGCAGAAGATAGAATGAAATTTCAACAACTATTAACACAACTTAACCTTAAACAACCATCCAGTATGGCTTGTAATTCTATAGAAGAAACTATGCTAAATGTTAAAAAAATAGCATTTCCCTTATTATTACGTCCATCATATGTATTAGGAGGACAATTTATGTCCATAATACATGATATCAATGGATTACTATCGTATTTAGAAAAACACAAAAATATCTTCCATCATGGATCTTTGTTAATAGATAGCTTTTTAACAAATGCTGTAGAAGTAGATGTAGATGCTATTTGTGATGGTGAAAATGTTTATATAGCTGCTATAATGGAACATATAGAAGAAGCAGGTATCCATTCTGGAGATTCTGCATGCTCTATACCACCATATACTTTACATCAAGAAATTATAGATAAAATAGTAGAGTATACTAAAAAAGTATCTCTTGCATTAAAAGTAAAAGGATTGATTAATATCCAGTACGCAATTCAAAAGCAAGAAATTTACATACTTGAAGTTAATCCAAGAGCTAGCAGAACAATACCATTCATTGCAAAAGCAACAGGAATTCCAGTAGCAAAAATCGCAACAGAAATTATGCTAGGTAAAAAATTATGCATTAATGAAAATAATACAAACATCAATTACGTAGCAATAAAGGAAGCTGTTTTTTCTTTCTCAAGATTTCCAAATTCAGATGTCTTATTAGGACCTGAAATGAAATCTACAGGAGAAGTAATGGGTATAGATGAATCCTTTGAAATAGCATTCGCTAAATCTCAAATGGCAGCAGGATATGAAATACCTACTCAAGGAAAAGCTTTTATCTCAGTTAAAGATAATGATAAACCAGAAGCTGCAAAAATTGCACAAATATTATTAGATATAGGATTTGAAATTTTGTCCACAACAGGAACATCAAAATACTTTGATAATTTACAAATTAAGAATCAGCATGTTAATAAAGTAAGAGATGGAAGACCTCACATAATTGACATGTTACAAGATGGAAAGATTAGCTTAGTAATTAATACTTCTGAAGGATTAAAATCAACTTCAGAAAGTAGTAGTATTAGGACTACGGCTCTCTTTAAAAAAATACCATATAGTACAACAATATCAGGAGCAAAAGCTTTAGCAATTGCGATTAAGCATTTTAAAATGCAAGGATTATGCGTTAAACCTATACAAGAGTATTTTAATAATAAAAATATCAATATAGTAGAATAATTTATCTTATAGAAATATAGCTTTAATATTAACTACATTTAAAATGTAAGAACCACACATTACACAATTTTACACTAAAAACATTAATACAAAGAATAATATATTCATCGTAAGTTTTATATTATAACATATATCTACATTCAAATAATTTACTTATTAATATAGCCTTCCATAGCTAATTACATGTCAATACAAATTTTATATAATGTGCCTTAATAAATTACATTTCGCTTTTAATATGAAAAACAGCTATTAGTTAAAAGAAAGATAACAATCACTTAAATAAATGCTATTACATCTTATAACATAAATTCAAACAGAAAAAATTAATACTACTTCTGAAAAAAATAACACCTCAATATAATAAAATACTTTACGCATTTTATACAAATTACATATATATTTAGCAAATAATTTAGAATATAATTACTAACTAATTATTTAAAAAAAGCCATATAATCCATAGCTATTAGTAATATTATAAAATAAATTTTTAATTCTATTCTACCTTAGGTTGAAGTACTTTACGTTCAAGTCTTATTAAACGCTTTTTTATAATTTTTATTTCATCTAATAATTTTTGATACGCATCATCATTAATAACATTACTATCAGTTATTTGCTGTACAACATCACCCTGATTATTATTTTCCTTATTACTTGAAACAAGAGCTTTCTCCTGTATTTTCATTATTGATGAAAATATTTCATCAAAAGTTTTACTATCCCCTACTATCTCCTTTACAGTCTCCATATATTGTTTAACAATATCCTTATAATCATCAGTCATAACAGCATTAACCTTTACAAACTATTGAATTGATAGTATTTTATTAACACATACATGTCAATCAAGAACAATTTATTATTAGAATATCATAATATGTAATTAATAATTATTCATAAATATTACATGCACAGTAGCTCACAAATTTTTATAACATTTACACATATAATTACAATAATGAATTTACAAATTAAAAGCATTTTTTCACATTAAGAATAACTTATTCTTGTGGAGATATCATTTTTTCTGGTCTTACAATTTTATCAAAATCTTCACTACTCATAAAGTTAAGTTTTACAGCAGCTTCTTTTAATGTAACATTATTCTCAAAAGCATACTTTGATATTTTTGCCGCATTATCATATCCTATATATTTATTAAGAACCGTTACCAACATTAAAGACTGATTCAATAAATAATTAATACGTTCTACATTAGGCTGTATACCATCAATACAATTATTCGCAAAACTAACACTAGCATCTGATAACAATCTAATAGACTGCAAAATATTGTATATTATGACAGGTTTAAAAACATTCAATTCCAAATGCCCACTACAACCACCAATAGTAATAGTTGTATGATTGCCCATTACTTGTGCACAAACCATTGTCATTGCTTCACATTGAGTAGGATTTACTTTACCAGGCATAATTGAAGAACCAGGCTCATTTGCTGGAAGTATAATTTCTCCTATTCCACATCTCGGACCTGAACTTAGTAACCTAATATCATTAGCAATCTTCATTAAGCTAACAGCAGCTGTATTCAAAGATCCACTAAACTCGACAATCGCGTCATGAGCAGCCAAAGCTTCAAATTTATTTTCAGCTGATACAAATTCAATACCAGTAATTTTTTCTACTTCCTTAGCAACATCTTTTCCAAATCCCATTATAGTATTCAAACCAGTACCTACTGCTGTTCCACCTTGAGCTAATTCATGAACATCCATTATTGAAGAATTTATACGTTCCATACTTTTCTTAATTTGGAATGCATAACCTGAAAACTCCTGTCCCAAAGTTAAAGGAGTTGCATCCTGAAGATGTGTACGTCCCACTTTAATAACATTTCTAAATTCCTCAGATTTATAATGCAAAATATCATATAAAACATTAAGACTAGGTAATAAACATCTTTTTACTTCACATACTATTGCTATACACATAGCAGTAGGAAATGTATCATTAGATGACTGAGAACAATTTACATGATCATTAGGATGTACAAGCAACTTATTACCTTTCATGCCTCCTAATATTTCAATAGCTCGATTTGCTATAACTTCATTTGCATTCATATTAGTTTGAGTACCAGAACCAGTTTGCCACACCACTAGAGGAAATTCATCATCAAACTTACCATCAATAATTTCTTGAGCAGCTGCACAAATCGCATCACCAATATTTTTATTAATAACTTTATTTTTTATATTAACACGTGCTACTGCCAATTTTACAACACCTAAAGCTCTAATCAAAGATTGTGGCATTCTTTCCGTGCCAATCCTAAAATTATCAATAGAACGCTGTGTTTGTGCACCCCAGTAACGACAACTAGGTACACTGATACTACCCATACTATCTGCTTCTTCTCTAAATTTCTGCATCATTTTTTCCATAAAGTCTTAAAGCTAATTCATAACCTGAAATTTTATGATAATTTACAGTAATTGTCCATGCTAAAAAAATTTATAAGTAACAAAATTCTTAAATAAGTCATAGTTTTAATTTATCTATATAAATAATTATCTAAAATTTTATATATAAAATACACTAAACTCCTACTATGATAAATTTTTTACATCTAGCTGAACATACTCATTAAATAAATAGCTTCCATGTACACTCACAGCAACACAGAATAGAAAACGCAGTGCTCACTTACTGCAAAAAAAAATCAAATGTATCTAAAAATTTTCCTTTTGATAATCCGTCAGTATAACAGAAAAATCTTATAAATTTTATGTATTTAAGCACTTAATTTAAATATTATTAACTTGATATATTTGGATTAATTATAGAAGATGTGAAGTGTCTTGAAATTACTATTGATTATGTTAACTCACTACTAAAAAATTGTTTTTTATAGAAAGAGCTAATTCATAATGTATTAAATATTATAAAATGATGCTTTATAAACAGTTTAATTATAATGATTAAGGAGTACACACTAGTTAATAAAGAATTAGAATTTTTAGCAAGAACTAATATACAATTGGTATATAATATTACAGAATAAAATGTCATACAATAGACTAGAACTAAATCCATTAAGACAATAACTAACGCTATTTATAAAAACTATTTGTTATAATTAATTTATTAAGTTAGTATTTTATCATCAAAGATATATGCTATAAAATACATTACATGACTAACGTATTAATCACTGCTGGTCCAACTAAAGAATATATTGATCCCATAAGATATATTTCTAATAACTCATCCGGTAAGCAAGGCTATGCACTCGCAGAATACATGAGCACAATTGGATGGAACATAATACTCATATCAGGACCTGTCACTATACCTATAAACAATAAATGTCATATAGTACATGTAGAAACTTGTAGCCAAATGCTGCAAGCTTGCATAGATTCATTACCAGTAGATATAGCAATTTTTACAGCAGCTGTAACTGATTGGATCCCTTACTATTCAAATCATAAAGCAAAAAAACACTCCATCAACTCCATTGATATAACTTATAGTCCTGATATTCTTAAATGCATTAGTATTAATAAAAAAAGACCAAAGTTAATTATCGGCTTTTCTATTGAATCAGAAAATTTAGTACAAGCTTCAAAAGAAAAGCTCATTCGCAAAAAATGTGATTGGATAATTGGTAATGATCTATATATTAACAATGAAAAAATTATGGGGAGTGATTATACCAAAATATCAATTATTACAAAAGATAATATAGAATCTTTTCATTTAATGACAAAAAAAGATGCTGCAAAGATCATAACAAAAAAAATTATTGACTACTTAAATATTAGCTTATAGCCTAAAGAATAGTCATATTAGAAAATTACATGCCAATTGAACAATCTTGGGAATTGTTAGGAAGTGGTCAGCATGATGGATACACAGTTGCATATGTTAATGCAAGAATTATAGATCCAGCTTCCAAGTTGGATATGAAGGGTGCATTACTAACTCAAGGACAAAAAATTGTAGATTTTGGTCCTAATTTATTTGCAAACGGAATTCCTAGCAATATCAATGAAGTAGTACAATGTAATGGGCAAGTGTTAATGCCTGGAATAATTGATATTCATGTACATTTTCGTGATCCAGGAGAGAAATATAAAGAAACAATACATACTGGTAGTAAAGCCGCTGCAGCAGGTGGAGTGACAACTGTTGTATGCCAGCCAAATACTAATCCTCCTATTAATAATGTAGTTACAGCAAAATATATTAAAATGAGCGCCCTTGAAACCTCATACGTAAATATTGAATTTTATGCATCTATTACAAAATCTGGTAAATCACTTTGTGATATGGCATTATTAAAAGAAGCAGGAGCTGTAGGATTTACTGACGATGGATTACCAGTCATGAATTCTCTACTAATGAAGCAAGCATTAAATTATGCTGGTATGCTTAATGTTGTTGTTGCTCAGCATGCAGAAGATCTTCATCTATCAAATGGGGGATGTATCAATGAAGGACAGATTTCTTATGAATTAGGATTAAAGGGAATTCCAGATATAGCTGAGTCTATTATCATTAATCGTGATATAATATTGATGAAAAACATTCACAATGCACATTATCACGTACTTCACGTTTCAACAGAGGATTCTTTGAATTATATTAAAACAGCTAAGAAACAAGGATTGAATATTACGTGCGAAGTAACACCTCATCATTTTACTCTAAATGAAACAGAAATTTTACAACAAGGATCATTAGCAAAAATGAATCCGCCTTTGCGTACTGAACATGATCGCTTAAGCATGATCAAGGGACTGCAAGATGGCTTAATAGATTGCATTGCTACAGATCATGCACCTCACAGTAAAAATGAAAAATATCTACCAATTGAGACTGCAGCCTTTGGTATAATTGGACTGGAAACAATGTTACCATTATCACTAGAACTATATCATAATAAACAAATAGGATTAATTGACATATTATCAAAATTAACAAATAAACCTGCGGATATTATAAAAATACCAAAAGGTAGAATTCAGAAGAATGCAATTGCAGACCTTGTAATCATCGATCTAGATTATGAATGGACTATTAACGTTGAAAAATTTTCTAGTAAATCAAAAAATTCTCCTTTCCATAACAGAAAAGTTAAGGGCATAACATTACGTACTATAGTTTCTGGAAAGACTACATATCAAGCACACTTAAAATCTAGATAAAGTTTTTTTAAATACTATGCAATAGACTGTTAATTAGTAGGTACATTATTAGCTGATTAATTACTAATTAAACACTCTAGCAAGACACAATTTTTGATTTTACATAAAAATAACTTAAAAAGTAACATTCCAAAATAACTACTAAATATAAAATGATAGTAATGATATAATTCATAATATATTATAAAATTTTAAAAAATCTTACTAAACAACATATATGAAAACTTTATTCACCTGTAATTTAAGTAATACTAGTTAAATATACACTATACTGTAAAAACTTATCAAATAAACCCTACATAATATCCTAAACACACTGATTAAACATTCATTTATGCCAATTTTTACATTTAGTGTATAACTTTTTATTCATCTAGTAATCACTAACACTATATGCAAACTGCAAATTTTACCAAATAGAACCCCCTAAGTTAATACATTATAACTAATCTAAACACTTATTTAACGCCAATTTTTATCTTTCACATTTAATGTATAATTTTATTTAATTGATCATATAATGTACTTGCAACTTCTTCTATTAAACCTACATCTTCCCCTTCTACCATTAATCTTACTAATTTTTCTGTACCTGACTTACGTAGTAATATTCTACCATTATTTTTAATAATACTTTCTGCATCTTGTATAATAAGTTTAATCTGCTTAGTATTAATATCAAAATCATCTCGAAAAAAAATATTTTTATTAACTTGAAACATAGGAATAAAATTTTGAAACACCTCACTTGCTGTTTTTTCTGTTTTAGTAAGAATACATAAAACCTGCAAAGCAGTAATTAGCCCATCACCAGTAGTTGTATAATCACTTAACACAATATGTCCTGATTTTTCACCTCCAACCTTACAGGAATATCTTTTCATCATCTCCATAACATGACGATCACCTATTGCACATCTATAAAGTCTTATACCTAAATTTTCCATATACTTATCTAAAGATAAACTAGACATTATAGTAACTACTACACCTAAATTCTGCACCTTATCACTATTATACTTTGCAATTGCAGCAATAACTTGATCACCATCTATTACATTACCTTTTTCGTCACATATAACTATACGATCTGCATCTCCATCTAAAGAAATGCCTATATTAGCATTTTCTTTTTTTACCACTTGTACAATATTCTCTGGATAAGATGAGCCACAATTCTCATTAATATTAAATCCATCAGGTCTATCCGATAGAAATATCACATCCAATCCTAGTTTAGAAAAAATCTTTTTACTAACATGATATGCTGCACCATTAGCACAATCTAAAACTACTTTTATATTTGATACATCTAATCCTTTAGAAAAAGTGTTTATCACAAAATTTATATAATATTCGCTGGCATTATGTACAACAGAAACTTTACCTATTTTTTCCGGAGATGTTAAAGCATAATCTAAATTTTCCATCATTTTTGACTCTATTAACTGTTCATCACTAACAGATAACTTAAACCCTTTATTATCAAAAATCTTTATACCATTATCACAATAAGGATTATGAGAACCAGATAACACTAACCCTACATCTGCATTTAAGTGTTTTACCAACATTGCAACAGTAGCTGTAGGCACTTCTCCTACTAAATTCACATCCATTCCTATAGATGTCAATCCAGAAACTAATGCTGCTTCAAGCATATAACCTGATATTCTAGTATCTCGACCTATAACAACACGATTATTGATACCCTTAAATATAGCCCCTACTGCCATACCTAGCTTTAATATTGTTTCAGCTTTCATAGGATAAGAATTCACCTTTCCTCTTATTCCATCTGTTCCAAAAATACTTTTTATCATATCAGCAAAAAATTTTATAAAATTCTTTTTTTAAAATAACATCAAATTCCTCATAGGATAGCTCTATACCTAAATTTTGCACAGAAGTTATCCCATAATTGGTTATACCACATGGAATTATTCCACAATAATGTGATAAATCTGTATAAATGTTAACTGATATTCCATGATAAGTAACCCATTTGCGCACTCTGATACCAAATGCAGCAATTTTATCTTCTTTATCATCATCACTACATACCCATACCCCTATGCGTTCATTGTTAAAATAACTTTTTATGGAAAAATTAGCTAATGTATTCACAATCCATGTTCCTAAATTCTTCACATATAATTTAATATCACATTGATTCCTTCTTTTTAAGTCTAACATAACATAAATTATCCTTTGACCAGGACCATGATATGAATATTTACCTCCTCTAGTAGTATAAATCACCGGGAATAATCCTTCTAATAGTAATTCATCTTTTTTAGCACTAGTTCCTGCAGTATAACTTTCAGGGTGTTCAAGTAACCATATTAATTCAGGATCATTGCCCTTTATAATACTATCAACTCTATTCATCATAAAATCCAATGCTTCTTCATATTGAATACTCCCTGAAAGCATCCACTCTAATTTTTTATAAATCACAGTTTTTACTAGACATTTATTTAGGAAAATACCACAACAAATTTACATATGATATAAAAAATTCCACTTTATTAATACAAATTAATACAATAACATATACTAAAATAGTAATATTATTTGAATATACAATTTATTAAAAAGAATAATACTATAATTTATAGTAACCCATGGCTTTTAAAGCTATAATGTTTATCAAATGCAACAATTACATGATCAATTAAATTGATATTCATGCTTAAACATACCCTTAATAATCGGTTAGTAACATTAATATCAGCCTGTGAAGGAGATGGATCACCACTAGGATGATTATGGGCTATAATAATAGATGTTGCACTAAGATATAAAACTCTTTTAATAACCTCTCTTACATATATTGGAGTTTCATCTATTGTACCAACATCTTGTACTTCATCAGCAATCAAATGATATTTCTTATTAAGATACAATACGTGAAAATTTTCTATATTAGAATTTCCTATTCTAACTTTTAAATATTCTATTAACTTATTCCACTCATTAAGAATTATACAATCTTTAATGTTTCCTCTATGTATTCTGTTTAGTGCTTCTCTTACACAAAAAATAGCAGCTATAGATATTTCTCCAACACCTAAAACTTCTTTTAATTCATTAACATCAGCATAAAAAACTTTTGAAAAATTACCAAAATGATCAATTAATCTCTTTGCAATTGGTTTCATATCCTTTCTAGTATGAGAAGAACATAAAATTAATTCTAAAACCTCATAATCTAATAGTCCCTTACCATTACCACATAATAGCCTTTCCCTTAATCTTTTCCTATGACCCATCTTATGTTTCTTACACTCATAATCAACATTCATTGACTTTCATTTATAAGTATTTACCAGTAATACTTAACATTAGAAATTAAAAAATTAAACAAAATACTTTTCTATAAATCAGTAAAAAAATAGTTAACTAGTACTTGAAATTAGATTCATTGATATTTATATATCCAATATGTGGTGGTGAACCACGATAGTTTTATTGTTTATGGAGGTAGTACTAATTATGAATTTAGTAATGTTGCATGATAATGTGTTAATTGAAGTTTTAGAAGATAATGGCAATAACTCTCCTATACAACTTCCTGATTCAGCAAAGAAAAAACCTACTAGAGGAAAAGTAATTTCTGTAGGATCAGGTGTCTATAATAATGAAGGAAAGATCATCCCCTTAACCACTAAAGTAGGTGATTGTGTTTATTATCGCCAATGGGCAGGAAATGAAATTGAGCTTAATGGCAAAAAATATGTAGTAATGAAGGAAAGTGATATCATTGCTAAAGAAGTATAGTTTAGTATTTTTGTCTACTAAAATGATCACAAAGTTTAAGAGTTCGCCTCTTGTTTTTTAGCATTTTAATAATTTAATAAGGAGATTAAAAATGGCAAATGTAGTTGTAACAGGTGAAACACTAGATAAGTCCATTAGAGACATCATTCGCATTTTGGAAGATGCTGTGGGATGTACTGCTGGACCAAAAGGATTAACCATAGCTATTAGTAAGCCTTATGGTACACCGGAAATAACAAAAGATGGATATAAGGTAATTAAAAGTATTAAACCAGAAGAACCGTTAGCACAAGCAATTGCTAATATAATAGCTCAAAGTGCTTCACAGTGTAATGACAAAGTTGGTGATGGAACTACAACATGTTCTATTTTAACAGCTAAAGTAATCGAGGAGGTATCTAAAGCTAAAGCTGCTGGAGCAGATATTATTAGTATCAAAAATGGTATCTTAAAAGCAAAGGAATTAGTATTAGAATCTTTACTTTCTATGAAACGTGATGTTTCTTCAGAAGATGAAATAGCACAGGTTGCAACAATTTCTGCAAATGGAGATAAAAACATAGGTAGCAAAATTGCACAATGCGTAAAAGAAGTTGGTAAAGATGGTGTTATTACAGTTGAAGAAAGTAAGGGATTTAAAGAATTAGAAGTTGAAAAAACTGATGGTATGCAATTTGATAGAGGTTATTTATCACCTTATTTTGTTACCAATGCAGAAAAAATGTTAATTGAATTTGAAAATCCATATATTTTATTGACAGAAAAAAAATTAAACATCATACAGCCAATACTACCTATCCTTGAAAATATAGCAAGATCAGGTAGACCTCTACTAATTATTGCTGAAGATGTAGAAGGTGAAGCATTGAGTACTTTAGTGCTAAATAAGTTACGTGGTGGATTGCATGTTGCTGCTGTTAAGGCACCAGGATTTGGTGATAGAAGAAAAGATATGCTTGGTGATATTGCAATATTAACTGGTGCAAAATACGTTATTAATGACGAATTAGCAGTTAAAATGGAAGATCTAACATTAGATGATCTAGGTACTGCAAAAAATATACGTATCACAAAAGATACAACAACACTTATCGGTAGTGTAGATAGTAATTCTTCAAATGTTCAAAGTAGAATTAATCAAATAAAAATGCAAATTGATACTTCTACCTCAGACTATGATAAAGAAAAGCTAAAAGAACGTTTGGCAAAACTTTCAGGTGGAGTTGCTGTATTAAAAGTTGGTGGTTCAAGCGAAGTAGAAGTTAAAGAACGTAAAGATAGAGTAGAAGATGCTTTACATGCTACAAGAGCTGCTGTTGAAGAAGGTGTGGTGCCTGGAGGTGGTACTGCTTTATTGTATACACTATCTTCATTAGATAACTTAAAAGGTAAAAATGACGACGAACAAATAGGTATTAATATAATAAAAAGGGCTCTACTTGCTCCTATTAAGCGTATTATAAAAAATGCTGGATCTGAGGAAGCTCCATGTGTGATTAAGCATCTGTTAAAGCAAAACGATAAAGAGTTAATTTTTAACGTTGATACAATGAGCTATGCAAATGCTTTTACTTCTGGTGTTATGGATCCTTTAAAAGTAGTACGTATTGCTTTTGATCTTGCAGTATCTCTTGCTGCTGTATTTATGACTCTAAACGCTGTTGTAGTTGATGTACCATCTAAAGATGATCATCCTGCTACTGGAGCTGCTGGAATGGGCGGCGGAATGGGAGGGTTCTAATCAATAGGGGGTGTTTTATCTCCCCCTCCCTTTTTTTTCTTCAAAAAATTATAACTTATCTTTTTTATTAAGGTCTTTTTATTCTATTGTACGTATTCATTTTAAGGTTTTATTATTTTTAGTAATTTATTAATAAATAAAGTATATTTTATCACTTTATCAATAAGTTTTCTAGCATAACAAGAATAAGGTATAAGTAAAAAGCTTACCTAAAAACAATATGTGAATAATACTCAAATGTTATTTAAAACAACTTAATACAATAATTTTTCTTATTCATTAGATTTTTTTAACTAAAAAGGTACCATTTATCTTATGTATTCTATAAATTTTTATAAATCTTTCTTTTATCGAATTATAATCTTACTCCAATAAACCCAAAGACTACCTATTTTAGTAGTTCTGGAAGAAGATATATAACTCCTCCACCCTTATAAAATAACATAAGTTCTAGAAGAAGCAGTAAATTTAGCTAAAAAAATCAAGATACATAATGCTACTGTAGAACAGCTATAGAAGCATTAACAATTGCAAATGACAATACTGCTAAATATAAAATTAATCTTTATTATTATGCAATCCTTCTTGAGAATCATTATTAAATTTATCTATCATAATAAAAAAGTACTATTGCATACAAAACATTAACATTCTTCAAGTTTATAAACTTGCCCTGTAATACTACAACTTTCAGAAGCAAGTTCTACAAATTTATCCGTTAACTTCTCTGGAAAGACCATTTCAGAATTTTCTTGTGACATAAACCCTTGAGTACTGCCACTTTGACATTGATAAACCATGTTAACACACATTTTACTATGCTTTGTTTCTGCAGCATATATCTTAATCATTGCTTCTAAAGCAGCTTTACTTGATGCATAAAGCCCACAATATGGATAACTTGACAACGAGTGAGTAATTTCTGAAGTTAAAAAAATTGCTCTACCAGATAATGAACCTTTAAGTAATGCATCAAAATACTTTATTAAGTACCAATTTGCAAAAAAATTTATATCCATAACTTCTTTCAACACTATAGGATCATATTCTTGCACTGGACTTAAATTACATGATGCTGAAGCATTCGCGACTAAAATATCTATAAATTTGAATTTTGTTTTTATAGACAATGCAATATCTTTAATACTATCAAAATTTTGAAGATCAATAGGAATAATCATTATTTCTACTCCTACTTCCTGTATAATACTATAAAGAGCTTTTAACTTATCAATATTCCTACCAATAAGAATCAAATTAGCACCTTCCTTAGCAAATCTCTGAGCTACAACTGACCCTATACTTCCCGAAGCTCCTGTAATAATTGCTATTCTACCTTGTAATGCTCCCATTAATACAATCCAGTAAATAAACGCTTAATAATAAGTCTTAAAATTACAGTTGGCAAGTAAAACAGCATAACTGTTATTATTAATAATCTTATATTTTTAATAACAACACCAAAGTACTTAAGTCACATAATAACTAAAATTAATTACCAAAACTATATACGTATACTTTAATATTTCATAATAAATGCTATATTACTACTTAATATAATTAAACTAAATTGCTCTTATGGATCTTAATAAATTTACTGATAAAGCTAAAAGCCTCATTATGCAATCACAAACATCTGCTATATCTTCTGGTCATCAATTATTACTACCAGCACATTTATTAAAAGTTATGTTAAACGAGAAAGATGAGTTGATAGAAGTATTAATCACTTCATGCGGCAGTAATGTTAATGATATAAATAATGCTAATATGCTAGCGCTTCAAAAGCTACCTATTGTTAGTGGCTCTGGAAGTGGACATATAACTCTCTCAAAAGAAATGGCACAAGTTCTAGAAGAAGCAGTAAATTTAGCTAAAAGAAATCAAGATACATATGTTACTGTAGAGCGGCTATTACAAGCATTAACAATTGTAGATAGTAATACTGCTAACATTCTCTTACAAAATGGTATAACACCTCAAAAACTTAACAATATTATTGCAAATATTCGTAAAGGTGTAAAAGCAGATAATGCTAATGCTGATCAACAATTTAATGCATTAAAAAAATATGCAAAGGATGTTAACGAATGTGCTATTAGTGGAAAGCTTGATCCTGTTATTGGCAGAGATGAAGAGATAAGACGTACTATGCAAGTATTATCTCGTAGAACAAAAAACAATCCTGTATTAATCGGAGATCCTGGAGTTGGTAAAACAGCAATAGTTGAAGGATTAGCTCAACGCATAGTACTAGGAGACGTACCTATAGGATTGCGACATGCAAAAATAATGTCATTAGATTTAGGTGCGCTAATTGCTGGCACTAAATATAGAGGTGAATTCGAAGAAAGGCTAAAAGCTGTCATTAATGAAATAACGTCATCTAATGGTAGTATAATACTATTTATAGATGAATTACATACACTTATAGGTGCAGGAGCAGTTGGAGGATCAATGGATGCATCTAACTTACTGAA
This sequence comes from Neoehrlichia mikurensis, assembly GCF_019186785.1. GTDB lineage: Bacteria > Pseudomonadota > Alphaproteobacteria > Rickettsiales > Anaplasmataceae > Neoehrlichia > Neoehrlichia mikurensis. Next base: position 827,341 of record NZ_CP066557.1, on the reverse strand, counting down.
GCCAGCACTAGCAAGAGGAGAAATACATTGTATTGGTGCAACAACTCTTGATGAATATCGAGAATACATAGAAAAAGACGCCGCATTAGCAAGACGATTTCAATCTGTTTTTGTATCAGAACCAAGTATTCATGATACAATATCAATTTTACGTGGATTAAAAGAAAAATATGAGTTGCATCATGGTATAAGAATAGCAGATAGCTCTATTATTGCAGCAGCAACCTTATCAAATCGTTATATTAGTGATAGATTTCTTCCTGATAAAGCAATAGATCTTATAGATGAAGCAGCAAGCAGAGCAAGAATAGAAATAGATAGTAAACCTGAGATTATAGATGAAGTTGAAAGAAAAATTATTCAATTAAAAATTGAATCAGAAGTTCTAAAAAAAGAATATAATAAATCATCACAACAACGTTTAGTAGAAATTAATAAAGAATTAGAAGAACTTAATTCAAGGGTTGCCGATTTAAATAGTAAATGGCAAGCAGAAAAAGTTAAAATAGCAAAAATGCAAGAATGTACAGAAAAATTGGATAACGCACGTAGTAATCTAGAAAAAGCTCAAAGGTCTGGCGATTTAGCAAAGGCAGGAGAATTAATGTATGGTATTATACCTACACTTGAAAAAGAACTGAAACAACATGAACAAGTAACTGGCAATTTATTAAAAAAAGAAATTACTGAAAATGATATATCAACTATTGTTGCAAAATGGACAGGTATTCCTATAGAAAATATGATGAGTAATGAAAAAGAAAAATTACTAAATATGGAACAATATATAAAAAAAATAGTTATAGGACAAGATCATGCTATTACATCAGTCAGCAATGCAGTAAGAAGATCACGTGCAGGAATACAGGATTCGCAAAAACCTTTAGGATCATTTTTATTTCTTGGCCCAACAGGCGTTGGAAAAACAGAATTAACAAAAGCTTTAGCTCAGTTTTTGTTTAATGATAAGTCTGCGTTATTAAGATTCGACATGTCTGAATTTATGGAAAAACACTCAATTTCAAGATTTATAGGGGCACCTCCAGGATACGTAGGATATGAGCAAGGTGGAGCATTAACTGAGGCAATACGAAGAAGACCTTATCAAGTAATTTTATTTGATGAAATAGAAAAGGCACATGCAGACATTTTTAATATTTTATTACAGGTGCTAGATGAAGGAAGATTGACAGATAGTAAAGGAAAACTGGTAGATTTCCGTAATACCATATTAATATTAACATCAAATTTAGGACAGGATATTATTCTTCAAGACAATACAAATGATATAAATAATCAAGAAGTTTTAAAAATACTACGTTCAAATTTTCGGCCAGAATTTTTAAATAGACTGGACGAAATTATAGTATTTAATAAATTATCTAAGGAAGATATAGCAGGTATCATAGATATACAACTTTCTCATCTTCAAAAAACAATTAGTGAACGTAAAATCACTATTACTTTAACACCTGAAGCATTCAACAATATATTCAAAACCAGCTAGCAAAATTAATGCTTTCTGACGCAATAAATGAAGGAGATAAAATTAAGATATATGTTAGTAACTTAACAATAAATAAAATGCATTTATATATTAATACAATATATCTTATATTTTTATTTTAATATAATATTCACCAATACAACCTCAATGACAAATACCTCTTAATGTTATTGTTGTGTTAATATATTCAAAGCTTTTAAGTAACAACCGCATTTCAGTATCATAACTACATTTATTATTGTAATAACAACTAATACAAGTAAAGTAATATTGAAACTAATAAAACTATCAATTACTCACTAAACATACCGTTATAACTATACATTTATTAAATTACTACACAGATATATCAATTGATATAATGCTATACAGAAAGCTACAATTTAGTAAATTATATTTTTTCAATGTCATTATCACTTATTCATGGCAACTATAATTTTTCCTACGGCGCTTAATATAACACTAAAAAGCAATGTAGGAATAGAAAAATTCATTTCTTGCATTATACGAGATAAACACGACCCAGCATAGTCACTTTCATTTCCATAACACAAATATTCACTTATATCTTCCTTTATATCCTTATAATTGCATAATATGGAAGTTAAGGTTAATGCACATGACAATGTACAAGCAAAAACAGTTATTGCCAATAATTGATTTGCAAATGCCAAACTTGGAAATATTATAAACATTACATATAGCAATGCTCCAAAAAATACAATGTTACTTAGCAAAATATTTGAAAAACATGCTGCTTCCCAACATATTGCATGATACTTATTTTTATCATAATAATATAACCCCATTGCAATGCATAAAATAATAAGTGGCAGAATCAATAACATACATGTACACAAAAAATAATAACTTTTAACATTTTTCATATATTTTATTATTATATAGAGAATATAGCTGCAAGTTATTATCTAGCAGACACTATATGTCAAGAATATTATATTAAAAAGCTCATAATATACCTTAACTATGATATTATCCTTCATTATATGCATTGTTATCCAGAAGCAATATGTTAAATAAATTCATATAATTAATAATAAATTAATATCAATTTTACACATTATTTCTAATATCACACAATAAATATATTATACCCGTATTTAATTAAGAACAACCTAAATGAAATTAACATTAATAATTATGATTCTTATTACTTATATCACATAATAATGACACTTTATCTATGACGGCTAAGTATAAAATTAGGCTAGCATACTAAAATTCAATTTTAGCATTAATATTGAAAACATTTTAATCAGTATTTTCACCTAAACATTTCTCGTTCCTTCTTTAAATTATGACTATAAAATATTGTTGCAGAAAAAAAAGTAAAAATATATGATGTTACGCTCTAAGGTTCTTTGCATACACAACACTAAAAGAAATAATAAAGTTGCGAAAGAACCGATACTTTCTTAATATTGCTTAGCATTTATTTTTTACGTAATCTATCCACAATCATAGCATTCACAAATATAAATTGTATTATTAAGAGTATTGACATAGACAAAAAAAATATGCTTTTTAATATTTTGTTAATAACAGTTTCATTTCATTATCCTATTCTTATAATTATGCTTAAAAAGGCTTTGAATATACTAACACAGCAATAACGTATGCAATAAATTAAAATATTCATAATTACCAATACAATATACCAGTGTATACTTGACTCATATTAATAACTTTAACAATATCACTATAACAAATAGTAAAGTACCTAATATTTACCTATGATATTAACATCAATTAATTACGCTGCTAATACAAGAAAATATGCATAATACACCAATTTTTTTTCATTATAATGATTATATCATTACTTATAACTTATCTTTTTTATTATTTAACAATAGTTAAGATTAAGATATATTAGCTCTTCAATATCAATAAAATATTTAATGTAAGTAAATTAATATTGAAATAACTAACCAATAAGAAATATCATAATATTACTTATATACATCATTGAATAAAAATTAGTACACTACCTAATACACAATAGATCAATTACACTCACTAAAAAATCAATAGCATGCCTATATCAACAAAAAACAATTACAAAAATCTAAAATAAAATCATATTTTTAATTTTATAATTACTTATCAATATACAATTAATAACAGTAGATAAAAATATACTACAAATTCATTAGTCATTATAACTAGCTGACTGACACATTAGTTTTATCAAGAAAATAATATAAGTTTAAATTCTAATATTGATATATAATTAAAAGAACCCATAAAAAGTATTGAGAAATTATATATACTAAATTCCTGCACAATTTTTGCACACATAATAATAATTGAGTTGTTTTAATCAGACATACTACAATAAGAGAAATCTTACTAAGATTTTAACCTAAAAAATTTATAGTTAATATCTAATAACTCTATAGTATTTTATTAAAAACAATTACTTTAAACTAATACACACTGACCAATAAGCAACCTGTTTAATAAAACAAACATCTATTAAAATCAGTTATCAAGATTCTTATAAAACTAATAAAACTATCAGAACACAACGATTATTTGATTAAACAGACTGCTACAGTAAGATTTATAATATACACACATAATTTACTGTCATAACTCATATCAACTGCCTAAAATCTAAAACACAAACTATCATTTACATACTTGTACTTTTTACAAACTTATAATCCGATTCCTCCTGACGACATTCTGATACATTATTTAAATTAGAGCTTACATTTTTACTATCCTTAACACATAACCCTAATATCATATCTACAACAGACAATGTAACCAGAGTAATAAGAGTAGGTATGCCAAAACTTAACTCTCGAATTACACGTTCTCGTGAACATAAGTACAAATCAGCATTATAAGTAAAGTTGCAATAATCTTTTACATCTTCTTTAATATCACGATAATTAACTAAAAAAGCTAACATAGTTAATACAAAAGATATACCAGCAGAATAAAGAATAACCTTAGGTAGTACAGTACTGCTAACATTAGGAAGTAATATTAACACCGCACGAAATATGCCGTAAAAAAGCATCATATTTATTAAAAAAACATGTGATAAAGTTGCTAGCTCTTTCAATATGACATGTGCTTTTTTATAACCTTTGTTAAATGCCTTATTAGAAGCCCATACCAACAAAATTGGAATTATTAAGTTTCCAAACGTAAAATTAATGTAAAAATCTATAAGTTCTTTCGTATTGATTTTTTTCATAATAACAGAACCAATGCCCCACACACACAATACTTATAATAGTAATCACATATAAATAAAATCAACAATAAAATTATTTTACATATTAAAAATGTATTAATTACCTTTACAAAAATTAGTAGTATACTCTATTATAGATCAAGACTTAGACTAACATTAAATTTTTACGTATAAATAACATAAACGCCATTAGTACTAAAATCTATTTGATATCATACAACTATAATAATAATATAAACATAGAGCACTAATACAACAAATATAGCTAAAGTATTTTTGAATAAAAAAACCATAATAACGAGAAAATACTGCATTTATTAAAATATCAATATTAATAAATATATATTGCTGAATCAAAAAACATTAAATAATTTGTAAAAGTCGTTGTTGGAAAATTCAGCTATACACATTACCGATGAATTAACTAACAAAGCATCATCCTAAATATAATACATTAATATTAATTATTAAAAATAGAAAACTTTATCAAGCAGTAAATTTATAGCAACAATATAACACCTAATCATACATATTAATTTTAATACACCTTATTTTCTACAAATCAAAAAAGATAAAAATATACTATAGTAGGATAAACAAAAAATTACTTAGTTTTATATATACTTTTCTCCCCAAGAGTAATATTAAATCTATAAACTTTTATTCCCATATCATTAACAGTATATTGAGATACTAACAATTTTCTAGAATTAGGACTTACCATATGACTAAGGACTGGATCTGCAGTATTATTATATCCTTCAAAAAACATCTCTGTATAAAATACTAAAAAATCAGGATGCTGCAGCATAAAACTTATATGAGGAAGTCTATCTGAATATTTGCCGGGCATAACAGTAATAAAGCTATAATTACCTAAATTATCAGTAGTAGTTATTCCTGATCCACTAAAATGTTCATCATATTTATTATTTGGAGAAACTTTATCATTACCAACACTACTTTGGTATATACCATAGGTATTTGCCTGCCAAATAGAAACATTCATATTTGCTATAGGAACACAATTTCTATCAGTTACTTTTCCAATGATATAAATCAGTTCACCTTTAGCAGTAATAGGACTTCCTGTTTTACGCCTTAAGTTATTAGATACATAAAAATGCCTAGGTTTATTTTGTACATTATAAATTTCAGGAGTTTCAACACAATTAACAATTACAGGGTCAACAGCATAAGCCTCAGAAGCTAAAAAAGCAAAAATAATAACCAATATTTTAAACATATATTTCATATTAATAACCTTAACTTTAAGAATAAATCTTACAAACGTTAAACATTTGTCATATTAAGCCTTAACATTATAAACACATAATAATTTTACTCGTATTAATAAATCGTATAGCAATTCGACATATAATTTATAGCACTATTACCTTCAAATACATTACTTATAATAAATAATTCTAATTATATATAATCGTAAACTTGAATATGAATATTGGTAATGTATTTTTTTGTAAATGTAAAAATTATTTTATGTTTAGCAAAAATAATAAATTTATAGTAAAAAATATTTAATTTTATGTACTTATTTCTTTATACTAAATATCCCTTTGAAATTTTATATCTATTTACATCATGCCCACAATTATTTTACATTAATGTTTACAATGAACAATAACAATATTCAGCCTTTAAATTATTCAATAGTGTTAACATAACATTATCTATTAAAATATGTTACATTAAATAATGCTTACAACCAATGCTCACCTAAATTAATATGCATATTCACTAACCTAAAACCCATAGTTAATATTGATTACTATTCAATAAAGCAATATTAATTTTGTACTAAAAATATCTTAAAATATACATGAATAAGCAAACACAACTATTATCAATTTTCTTTGAGTCACATTAATTTATATAATATTCGCATAAAATTATCCATCATGTAGCCATCATCTATCATATAGCTTTTATTTCCCAATAAGAATTCTGATAATTTAACATATAGTTAATTAATATTCATAATACATAAATTAAAGTCTATGCTAATAGTCAATATATCTCATAATTTGTTCTACAATACACCATCAATACATAAATTTAACCAAATTAAAAAGAATTAATACCACAAATCAACGCAAAGTAATATTTCAATTCCAATCATAAATAACTATATGCTATTGAGATAACATAATTAAATTACAAACAATGTAAAAAAGGCACTAACATAAAAATATGGTCACGACAATAAAGTATTCTCAAATAAAAATTATAATAACAAGAAAATACTACATAAACTTATTAAAATTTCAATATTACTAAATATACATTACTTATCCAAAAAATATTGAATTAATATTTAACATAATTTATCAATGCATCATTAGAATTCAGCCATACACGCTGTTGTTTAATTTTAGTAAATCAACCTAAAGTAGGTAATAATTCTAGTGTTGCATTTTAGAAATAAAAAATACAGTTCATACAATGACATTAAAGTTAATAAATTATTTAAAAAATTTATTGATATTAAGCCATTACCTATATAAAATGAAGCTTCTTGCAATTACAATTTAAATTCAGGTTTTTTTTATGGTTAATATATCATTTTTAAACTTGGCATCAGAAATATCTTCATTAGTTAAAACAACGGTATTGGTAATAGGAATGTTTGAAGGTAGCAATCAACTAGAAGATAATGGGCTGTTAGGTAATGATTACGAAAAAGCTATAAGTATAACAAAAAATTTTCAATTTTTTAATGGTCAATTCGCAGAAATTTTTCCTCTAACTTTGACCGAAAATAATAAAGTCATCATGATAATAGGACTTGGGAAGCGCGAAGAATTAAATGAAAATAAATTATTAAAAGTTGGGGGAATAATATATTCTACACTTGAAAATATGAAAATAAAAGATGCTGCAATATTAGCAACTAATAGTACTTTTGGTGCCAATGTTGCATATGGTGCATTATTGCGCAGTTTTAAATTCTATAAGTACTTTTCTAAAAGAAAAGAAGAAAATACGCCTAAAGTACAGAACATAACAGTACTATTAAATCACAATATTGAAGAAACACAGAATTTATATAATAAATTAAAAACAGAGGGAGAATCAGTATTTTTAGCAAGATCTTTCGTATCAGAACCTCCTAATATATTATATCCAGAAGCTTACGCTGCAAAAATAAATGAAGAATTACAAAAGGTAGGTGTTAATGTAAAAATACTTGACGAAGAAGATATGAAAAAACATGGCATGATGGCACTTCTTGGAGTTGGTCAAGGTAGTCATAAAAGTTCAAAACTTGTAGTTATGGAATGGAATGGTGGAAAAAAAGATGATAAACCAATTGCATTAGTAGGAAAAGGTGTCACTTTTGATACAGGGGGCATATCTCTAAAACCATCTAAAGCAATGTGGGATATGAAATATGATATGGCTGGTTCTGCATCTGTTGTTGGAGCAATAAGAGCTTTAGCAGCTCGTAAAGCAAAAGTTAACGTTGTTGGCGTAGTAGGATTAGTAGAAAATGCAATAGGTGGTAATGCTCAAAGGCCAAGTGATATTGTAGTATCAATGTCAGGACAAACAATAGAAGTACTTAATACTGATGCAGAAGGAAGATTAGTACTTGCTGATGCTCTATGGTACACTCAAGAAATGTTTTCACCAAAATTAATTATAGATTTAGCAACGCTTACCGGTGCAATAATTGTTGCATTAGGTAATAACCAATACGCGGGGATTTTTTCCAATAATGATTTAATTGCAACTCAATTAATTGATGCAGGCAATGAAACTGATGAAAAGCTATGGCGTTTCCCATTAAGTGAAGCATATGATAAAATGATTAACTCATCAGTAGCAGATATGCAAAATATTTCAACTAAAGGTTATGGGGCTGATAGCATTACCGCTTCTCAATTTTTACAAAGATTTGTCAATCAAGTCCCTTGGGCTCATTTAGATATAGCAGGAACAGCATGGAGTGATGAAGGATTAGAAATTTCTCCTAAAGGAGCAACTGGATTTGGCGTTAGGTTACTAAACAGATTTATATCAAAGTATTATGAATAAGTAACATGATTAATCAAAGTATGCAGAAGATAAGACTTGGTATTTTAATTTCTGGAAGAGGATCCAACATGCAATCGATTATTAATGCATGTAATAGCGACTTTCCTGCAGCAGTGTCATGTGTAATATCAAATAACTCTAATGCCCAAGGATTAAAGATTGCTCAAGAAGCCAACATAGATACTTTTATTGTCAGAAAGCGTCCTTTAGATATTAACAAAATAGAAGAAATTTTAATTAAATATAAAGTAGACCTAGTATGTCTTGCAGGATTCATGAGCATTATAAACGATAGCTTTCTTAAAAATTGGCATCTCAAAGTTATTAACATACATCCTTCTCTTTTACCGTCTTTTAAGGGATTAAATGCTCAAAAACAGGCTTTTGATGCTGGTGTAAAAATCGCAGGCTGTACAGTACACTATGTATATCCAGAAGTAGATTCAGGTCCAATAATAATACAAGCTGCTGTACCTGTATTTGCTACAGATAATGTAGAAAGTTTATCTACAAAAATTTTAAAAATGGAACACTTATGTTATCCAGAAGCAATACGTTTAATAGCGTTAAATAAAATTCAGATAATTAATAATAAAGTAACATCAACAGAAAAGCTATTTTTTATGGATAATAATTAAGTAAAGTAAATTTATTATTACAATATTTACCATGTTATTGATTAAGTATTTTTATAGAAAAAGTACATATCATTAAAAACATTAATTTTCTTAGTAGTAATATATATGACTTATGTATGCTGTACGTAACATTTACAACTATAAACTTATGGTTATATACAAATAAATAAACATACAATACTTATTATATATTATAAATACATGACTAATAATATATTAGCCTATCTAAAAAATTAATTAGTCATTTTATGCATCATAAATACAGTATTAAAGTCATGGATGAATAATCGAGCTATTACATACAAGAAATATACAATTACAATCTTGGTATAGCTTATAATGTACAATCAACTGTATACTTAAGATAAATCAGTATTTAATTGGTATGATTAAATATAGATGAAATAGTTAATAATACAATATAAGATATCATATAAGCTAACTGAAATATTAGAAGAAGAATATTTCCACTTTATACATAATTAATATTAAAAATATATTATATGTAAAAAAAATTCCACTATAAATTTAATTCTCTTTTAAAAATTTTAATTATTTGACAGACAATATAGAAAAATAACCCTTATATACAACATCACTATTTATTTATTAGTATTCTTCATATTCAATTCTATAGAAAAACGCTTTTTTCCAGCATTAATTAATACACTATATTAATATTTTTTTATGTAGATACATCTTGCACAATAGGTCACTAAATATTTATCAAAAAGATCTTCTTCAATTTATCCGTATTAACAATAACAGCAACTTTAAATTATGAATTGCAAAATACTTATCATACCTACTTATCAAAATAAAAGTTACCATCTAAACTTCTAGAGATAAGAAATTTACGTTGTTATATAATCTCAAATATGTACTAATTATGAGTTAATAATCATAACTATCAACAACATTATTCTTAACATTATTATAAAGTTTTTCAATAAAACCATTAGCAGTATTATATATTTTAGTAAATATTTTACAAGTGTCTACTTATATGAAAGATAATAACTTAAATTATAAACAAATATTCAACAAACCTTTAAGCACCTAAGTTCACCATTTTATAAAAGCTCACTTAAAAAATCAATTACGTATACACAATGTATAATTGTCTTTGCAAAACAATAACTAAAGAAAAATAAAAAAACACATACATAAATAAATATAAATACAATTAATTTAGCTTCAAAAATAATAGCCTATCACCTCCCTACACTACTTAATCTCATATACATCAATATCTTTATGTAAATTACATTATAAAAATGAGCTATAGATTTAAAAAAACCACTTTATATATATAACAAATCAATGCTTTTTCATTTTATGGTGATATATTTAAACCATAAAATTTTCAGTAGTAAAAAATTAATTGCTATATCATTTCAATATGTAATAATAAGCATTATTATAGCATAAAATTAATGTGTGTGACATGCAAGTAAGTGACAAGATACGCGATTATTTTTTTTATACTTTTATAGTATTATTTTTTCCAGCAGTCCTTTTTCTTAATTCATATCCTAAAAAACACCCATATGACAATATAGCAAAATCGTTAAGTTTTATTGTGCATGTGTTATTAATAAATTTTATATTCTTTTGGCCAGTATTTTCTATTATATCTGCTATTAGTAAAAATCCATTTAAGGTCAGCCCAATATGTGCTGCGCTTGTATTATCCTCACTATTATGTGTTCTTTCATCAATTTATCAATGTTACTCCATCGCAACACATGACAATGTACATACAGAGAATAGAATAATTAATGATAATGATGAACAATATTTGTCAATAATATCTAAGAGTTTATTATTTGGAGTCCCAAGCTTACTTTTTGTAGCAACAGTATCTGCATATGAAAGAATTCAAAATAAGGATGTGGTATATTTATAATATAGTATAAATTAAATCCCATCATACTTAAATAAATGCATGCTACTAGCATTAAGTAAAAAAACCTCCAATGTTTAATTATTGTTCACTATAGTAAAAAGTTATAATAAGCTTCCATTCTTATAAAAAACATTAGCATGTGTCTTCCCAAAAAACATAAATTAACAATCAATATAAAAAAGTATTAAGAGTACAAAATTTTCAATGTTAATACATATTATATAAAAGGTATGCTAATGCAAAAATATTTTTCTTAAATTTACTAACTATATAAATTAGATATTAAAAAATAAATTCAGTACACCAATATCAGAATTAACTAAAAATACATAATGATAAATATGACGCAATAATAGTTGATAGAGGGCACGCAGGATGTGAAGCAGCATCTGCCTCTGCAAGAATAGGTACCAATATATAACCCTACAATTCCTAAACAGAAAGATATTCCTGTTACATAAAAAAATAATAACTACAGCACATTTACATACAATACCTTTTACATAAAATATTTTATTGCATTACAAAAAATTTTAAAACCATCACCATATATAGGTAAAGCCTTACCCAACCTCAAATCTCTTTCCTTAATGTATGTCCAATCATATCGTTGAGTAAAAAATAATGCTCTTTCTGGATGTGGCATCATCAATAATACTCTCCCACTATTATCTGATACAGCAGCAATATCATACAACGATCCATTAGGATTATAAGGGAAAATATTATTTGCGTAATTTTTATCATCTTTTATGTATCTTAAAGCTACATTTTTATTATAAATTAAATTCTGTAATACATCATCAGCAGCATAAAATTTACCTTCACCATGAGCTATAGGAATATATAATGTCTCTATGTCAGATAGCCATATAGACTCATTATATACTTTGACATTTACCCATCTACACTGATACTTATATGTATCATTATATGTAATGGTAACATTACTAAATGTATCAATCAATTTCATTAGTATTTGACATCCATTACATATACCTATAACAAGTTTATCTCCAATCAAAAACTCTTGAATCTCTTCTTGAAGATTATTAAGTATACGTAACGCAAAAGCATTACCTGCACCAGTATCATCACCGTAAGAAAAACCTCCAGGTATTGCAAGTATGTTATATTGCTTTAATAATTTAACATTACTTATCAATTCATTGATATGAATAATATCTCCTGTAATATTAACACTAAAATATTGACCTGCTTCTAAAAACGCAATGAGAGTCTCTTCTTCACAATTTAATCCATATCCAGATAATACAGCTACTTTCACTTTTCCCTAACTAAATATTATAATTATATATATACAATATTTGACAAAATTAATATTATTTTTTACCATTAGTTGCATTATATAATTTAATTATATGCATAAACATAATGATAAATATGACGTAATAATAGTTGGTGGAGGGCACGCAGGGTGTGAAGCAGCATCTGCCTCTGCAAGAATAGGTGCCAATACTTTATTAATTACCCATAAATTTTCTACAATAGGGGAAATGTCATGTAATCCTGCAATTGGGGGTATTGCAAAAGGGGTAATAGTACGTGAAATTGATGCATTAGATGGATTAATGGGAAAGGTAATTGATAAATCTAGTATTCACTCTGCTATATTAAATCACAGTAAGGGTCCGGCTGTATGGGGACCACGTGCCCAAGCTGATAGACAAATGTATAAGCTCGCAATGCAGGAAATAATCTTAAATTTACCGAATTTAACAGTATTAGAATCATCAGTTGAGGAGTTTATAGTAGAAGATATTAACAATAATCCTACAATTAAAGGTGTTGTAGTCTTAAATAATAAGTATATATATACAAAAAAGTTAGTACTAACAACTGGTACATTTTTAAATGGAATAATGCACATTGGAAACAATAGCCAGCCTGCAGGAAGAATAGGAGAAGCACCATCAATAAAATTAGCAACAACATTGCATAAATACAATTTTAAATTAGGTCGACTAAGAACTGGAACACCTCCTAGAATAGATGGAAACAGTATTAATTGGGCAATCTTATCTGAACAAAAAGGAGATAATCCACCAACACCTTTCTCTTTCCTTTCGGATGCCATTAATACTCCTCAAATTTCTTGCTATCTTACACACACTAATATAAACACTCATAACGTTATTCAAAATAATCAACATAGAGCAGCATCTAATCTAGCATTAAAAGATATTAAGTCTCCTAGGTACTGTCCATCAATAGAAGATAAAATTAAAAGATTTCCGCATCGTACAAGTCATCAAGTATTTTTAGAACCGGAAGGATTAAATTCTAATTCTATTTACCCTAATGGTATTACTACTTCTTCTCCTATTGATGTGCAGCATGAAATGCTTAAAACAATTCCTGGACTAGAAAATGTTAAAGTAATACGCTATGGATATAGCATTGAATATAATTTCATAGATCCACGCGAACTATATCATACATTAGAAACAAAAAAAATTCGTGGTCTATATTTTGCAGGACAAATTAATGGCACAACTGGATATGAAGAAGCAGCAGGACAAGGAATAATTGCAGGAATTAATGCAGCACTATCATTAAAAACACACTATACTCCATTTATATTAAAAAGAAATGATGCATATATTGGTGTCATGATAGATGACTTAGTTACCTTAGGAACTTCTGAACCATATAGAATATTTACCTCTAGAGCAGAATATAGACTACTATTACGATCTGACAATGCAGATACACGCTTAACAGAAATAGGGCATAAGATATCTGCAGTATCTTGCGAAAGATATTTAGCATTTCAGAAAAAAACACAAGAAATAAAAAATTTATATAATGTATTAAATAACTTAACAGTAACTCCTAACCAGCTATTAACCCACAATATAAATATATCTCAAGACGGATGTAAAAAAAATGCCTTTGAACTGTTAAGTCACAATAATGTAAATATTAATTTAATATTACAAATATGGCCAAATTTACAAGCATTTAGCACAACAGCACTGAAACAAATAGAAATTGAAGGAAAATATGCTCCTTATTTAAAGCGCCAAGAAACAGACATAAAGCTTTTTCTCACTGAGGAAAATACTACAATATCACATATTAAGTATTATTCTCAAATAAATGGCTTATCACAAAAGAGGTACAAGAAAAATTACAAAATATAAAGCCACCTTCTATTGGATCAGCAAAAAGAATTCCTGGCATAACACCAGCTGCTATCACTATGATTTATTTACGGCATTATAACAAACAGAATAATACTTTTTGATTAAACTAAAATACTATAAATATTCTACATATATCACTACTTAAAAGAAAAGTATTTTTGATTACATAAAATTTTTAATACCACTATTACAAGCCCTTTCTTTACCTGGGAATAAATCACATAAAAATTATTAGAACACTTATATCTAAATAACAATAATAAGTTTTCTATAATTGATTCCTCATAGAGATAATACAAATACTAACTTTAGCACTAATAAGGATCATTTTTTAAATTAAAATCAACACATTATTAATAGATAAACTAATAATTAATTAACAAGCTACTACTTTTTATGCAAAATATTCAAAAACATGAAAAATTATCCTTTATTATATCGAATTATTAAGTACATCACATGCTAAATAATTTTCTAAAAAGAATGGTTATAGTATTTCGCGTAATTTTACAAACAATAACATACACTACTGCATACAATCAGCTAAGAAATTACAAATTAACATAATACTATAAAATAATTAGCGTATAACTACTTGCTAAACCCCACAATAATACAGCAACATTTAATACATAAATTATACTAGTTATTACATACAATATTACTAGTATACATAATATTACCTGATTTAATAATTATAGAATGAGTTTTTACATAACTGTCACAAAATTCTACTCCTCTAACTAAATTACTATCTGTTATACCCGTAGCTATAAAGGCAGATTTACCTTTTACCATATCTTTTATTGTATATACTTTATTAATGTCTCTAATACCAAAATGTTTTGCCTTATCTACTAATAAATCTGTATTAAACATCAACTTACCTTCTATATAACCACCAATAGACAATAACGCTGCAGCAGCAAGTACCCCTTCAGGCGCTCCTCCTATTCCAACATATAAATCATATTTTCCAAAAACTAATGATAAAACAGCAGATATATCCCCATCATCTATTAATTTAACACGTGCACCACATTCTCTTATAGAATTAATTAAAGATAAATGTCTTTCTCTATTTAAAACAATAACCACTAAATCACTAATGGAACACTTTTTTGCATCTGACAAGTTACCAAGATTGACCTTTATATCATTATTTAAGGATACTACCCCTTCTGGTGAATTAGGACCAACAGCTATCTTTTCCATATAAATATCTGGAGCTTTAAGAAAACCTCCAGATTCTGCTATAGCAATAACAGACATGGCACCATCCTTATAGTTTGAACAAATTGTAGTACCTTCAAGAGGATCAACAGCAATATCTAATGCATATCCTCCTCTCCCTATTTTTTCACCAATATATAACATAGGAGCATTATCACGCTCCCCCTCACCTATAACAATAGTACCATCAATATCTATCAAGTTTAATTCCATACGCATAGAATCTACAGCTGCTTTATCAGCTCCTATCTCATCGCCCATACCAACAAAATTATAAGCTTTTATTGCTGCTGCTTCTGTTACTTTTAAAAATTTAAAACATAAATCTTGTATCATTATCTTAAATAAGAATATAATTAACAGCTAGCATAAAATTTTATATAATATAATGTCAAATATATTATATAAGCTAATAGGTAAAAATTGATAACAATAAAATTTTCTCATATATTAATACTGATTATATTATTATCTGGATGCACACAAAAACCAGCACCTGTATCATTAAGAGGCGAAGAATTTCATGGCCGTAGAGAAGTAGATGACAAAAATGAATACCATCTTATTAAAGATTATAATGATAAAGTAAAGGATATTTATTCACAAAACAGTAAAATAATAATTAATAACTTATCAAATAGTAATAAAAAAGCACAGACAAAATGCAAATTTATCATGCCCATTAAAGGAAATATTACGTCCTCATTTAAAAACGTACACACTGGTGATAATATGTGTAATGAGGGAATAAGTATACAAACTGACGATATCTCAGATGTTAAAACATCAGCAGACGGAAAAGTATTACACATAGGAAAAGGGCTGAGATGGTATGGAAACTTAATAATAATAGAACATGACAAATATACTATTACACTATATTCTTACTTACACAATATCTATGTAAAAGTTGGTGAAAAAGTTAAACAAGGGCAAGTAATAGCTTCTATTGTAAAAAATAATAGTAAAACTTCTAATAACCCTGTTCTATGCTTCTCAATGCGTAAAAACGGAAATGCTGTTAATCCCTTATCATACATAAATTGTAAATAATAATATATATAACATCAAACAACTCTTAATAGTATTTATATATATGCTACGCAATTTATATATAGTGTTATCATAGTAAGAAAAAATCAATATATTACATGTAAATTCCTTTATAATGTTATTAATTTACAGGTAATAAATGTCAGATTACGTACCAGAAAGACGCGCTATCAAGATATTATACGAATATTGGAACACATTGCGTAATACTAGAAACTTTCCACAAAAATCTGAAATAGACCCTGACGAAATTATAGAAGCTTGGCCAAGTTGCTTTATAATAGACATTCAAGAAAATGTATCACATAAATATCACTGTTCATATATTGGAGAAAAAGCAATAAACCTTTATAAATCTGACGTAAGATATTATTCTACCTCCGAACACATTACAATGTTTTTTCCTCAGGTTATAGAAGATTTAGAAGATTATTTGGAATCAGTTATAGAAAACCATACTCCTATAATAAAAGAATTAGAAACTCAGCTTAAAACCGGTCATTATTTAAAAATAAGACAGTGTTTGCTACCATTGGGAAAACAAAATACCGTCAATGCAATCATTGGAGTTGTAGGAGGAAAAATATATTAATTAATAATATAGCTTACTTAAATAATATAATTACTATGATAAATTAAGTGTGCTTCTTTCAAAATAATGTAAAGTTGCATCACTTATAATCATAGGTGCTAATCACTCAAAAATTACATAATTCATTAATGTACAACAAATTATACTAATATTATAATGTAGTAACAAATAACTCATGTGTCCCTTGACATCTTTCATTAATACATATTATTCTTACTTTACATAAAGTCTCACAAATTTTATTTATATAGTATTATTAAATACACACAATAATGTAATATTACAAATTAACATCATATATGTATGGAACACGTAGTAAAAAATAATTGGTCTTTAGATGAGGTATTGAACCTCTTTAATATGCAATTCAATGACTTGATTTTAAATTCTCATCTCACATATAAAAAATTCTTTAACACTAATGAAGTACAACTTTCAACATTATTAAATATTAAAACTGGTGGCTGTCCTGAAAACTGTAAATATTGCTCACAAAGTGCACATTATAAAACAACTTTAAATAAACAACCTCTTAATACAAACATAGAGGAAATAAAGCTCGCCGTAAAAAAAGCTAAAAAAGAAGGTGCTGATAGATTCTGCTTTGCAGCTGCGTGGAGAGAGTTAAAAGATAGAGATATCCCATACATATGCACTTTAATTCAAATAATTAAAAATGAAAATTTGGAAAGTTGTGCTTCATTAGGTATGATAAAATTAGAACAAGCACAAAAATTAAAACAGGCTGGGCTTGATTTTTATAATCACAATATAGATACTTCAAGAGAATTTTACCATAATATCATTACCACAAGAACTTACGATGATAGATTAAATAGTATCAATAATATTCAAGAAGCAGGTATAAACGTCTGTTCCGGTGGAATATTAGGTATGGGAGAAAACGTAGAAGATCGTGCAAAAATGTTACTTACTTTAGCAAATTTAAAAAAACATCCTTTTTCTATCCCTATTAACAAGCTTACTCCTATACAAGGAACTCCTCTTGAAAACTGTAATAACATCAATAACATAGATTTTATACGTACTATTGCCGTTGCCAGAATAATGATGCCTAAATCATATATAAGGCTTGCAGCTGGTAGAGAATCTATGTCTGAAGAAATGCAAGCTTTATGCTTATTTGCTGGAGTTAATTCAATATTTTATGGAGAAAAATTACTTACAACACCAAATCCAGAATATCAACATGATAAGAATCTACTAGAAAAACTAGGGATTACTCCTACTTCTGTAAAGAAATATAAGACAAAGGCATATATATAAAGCTAATATTCTACAATACGAAAAATTTATTTAAATCAACATGCACAGTAAAAATTTACTAAAATTAATAATTATACTTTCCAATACAATATAGAATTAATACTATTGTAAACAAAGTTAATAAAAATCTAAAAAAATTAAATAACTAATAAAAAGATATATATATATATTCGTTTTACAGTAATTACAAAAATATTAACAAATAGGATCCCCAAGTATTGTACTTAATTTAAGTAATCAAAAAAAGAAAAGTTGTACTTGATTGCAGAAATATTAGTATAACAATACATCAAAATAGCCACACCTAGCTTTTATAATAACACAACAAATATACTTAAAAAAAGAACTAATAGTATAAATAGCTATAACAAATGTTGATACTATATAATATATTATTATATACAGTATCATTATATTTACTTATATAAACAATTAAGTTTCAAAAGATTTTTCATATTAGTTAAATTACTAAATATGTTATACCAGTACTAGCTAGTACATTATTTTATAAGTTTATATAGTTTATATAAATAATTTGCATTTTTAACATTTATATATGATAATTAAGAATCAGGTAAAGAAGTAGTTGCTGTATTAAATTACAGAGGAAAGTCTGGACTCCAAGGGAAAATGGTGACAGGTAACCCCTGTCGAAGGTAACTTTAGGTTAGGGCCACAGAAAATAACCGCCTATATAAGGTAAGGGTGAAAAGGTGTGGTAAGAGCACACCGTACTTATGGTAACATATAGTAGCTAGGTAACCACCACCAGGAGCAAGACTAAGAAGAGATATTGTGTTTTCCCTCACTATTATCCGGGTAAGTCGCATGAGGTAAATAGTAATATTTATCCCAGATGAATAACTACATAAACAAAATCCAGCTTATCTTTACCTGATTTATGCAGATATTCAGTAATCTACATTTTATATAATGCTTTTTACATAAAACTGTAATGTTATTAATTAAATGTGTTTTACCTTGACATCGTTTACTTCATATACACATGATAAATACAAAAACATACTAACCAACATAGTTATAACAGTTATTAAGCATATAAGTTTTATATTATATATTTTTATCACTAATATTAAGTCAATTTACCAACTAAACATTTTGTGGTTTTTTATTATATAACGTCTTGATTGAATGATATCATACCTTATACAGCAAAATATAGTATAAATGTTCCTTAGTCAAATATTGTAAACATAAAATCATGCAAAAGTTTTTATATTATTAAAAATATATAACAAATACATTAAAAAAATTTATCTAATTATCTAGCTTTAATACCTATATTATCATTATAACTCTTATAATATACAAAGACTAAAAGTATAGTCAGCTTCTAATTTTTCATAATCACAATTATGTAATAGCGTAATATTAAATGCACATTTCTATGACAATATATTTACAAATATGAGTATCACCTAACTTAACACTCATTTCTTAAAACGTTAAACATATTTAAATTAAGAATACATTCAATTACATAAAGATATAACCATTGCATAATTTTAGTAAACCTTATTTTACCTATGGAATATTTTAATATAAATGCTAATATAAAAATTATACAATATTGCATAATAATAAATGATTATATTGATTGTTGTTACAAATAAATCAAATCAAAGATGTAATTATTTATATAAAGACTCTTTCAATTATATAATAGATGCAGATTATCAGTTTACTAATGACGAAATTAACTTTATAGGTAAATTATTAAGCAATAGGGTTACACAAGAGTTTTTTACATTTAAATATGATGAGAATATATCAAATTACATAGACACAGTATCCCAAAAAACATACAATATGTTTAATGTTTTTAATGCGCATTGGTCAATAGAAACGTCTTTCTTACCTGGAGTTACTGATAATATTGGTAACACAGTTACACAGATCATTAATGAAAACTTTAATAATAATTTTAAAGTACAAGTTCATACTTCAAAAATAATTTTTGGAAATACAAAAATACCAAATATGGATTACATTACAAATATATATAACCCATTAACAGAATATTGCAAATTAACCTACGTGCAAAATAACAATGTTAAAGTACAATTTTTAGGTAGCAAAACTATAGAAAACCTTAATAATACACTTAAAAAACAAAATAGTCATTACCCTATTCCATATATCAAATACTCAATTACTATTAACAAAAAACTTCAACATGTTAGCTCTGTAAATCTTAATATCAGTGATGATAAGCTGATGGAAATTAGTAAATATGGTATTAATGGCCAAGGTTCACTAAATTTATCATTGAACGCAATGAAAAGTATTCAAAGATACTTTCAAAAAATTAATAGAAATCCTAATGATATAGAAATAGAAGCATTAGCACAAACTTGGTCTGAGCATTGTAAACACAATATTTTTTCTTCACCTATAGATGAAATTTCAGATGGAATATATAAACATTATATTAAACGTGCAACCGCTGATATTAATTCTCCCATATGTGTTTCCGTATTTTCTGATAATGCAGGAGCAATTGTTTTTGATGATAACTTTATTATAGTCGATAAAGTTGAAACTCATAATAGTCCATCAGCGCTTGATCCATTTGGTGGAGCAACCACTGGTATACTAGGAGTAAACAGAGATATTATAGGATTTGGAAAAGGAGCTAAACCTATACTCAATTCTTACTATTTTTGTTTTGCAGAGTGCTTAAAAGAACAGTTATACAGAGATCGCCAGTGTTCAAAGCCTGTACTACATCCAACTACAATTATGTATGGAGTAATAAAAGGAGTAAATTTCGGAGGAAATTGCTCTGGTATTCCTACTGCCTTAGGATCTGCATATTTTGACAATAGATTTTACGGTAAACCATTAGTATTTGTTGGCACGACTGGTATTATTCCACGTACAATCCAAAAATCTCCTTCTCACCTAAAATCACCAATGAATGGGGATTATATTGTCATTATTGGAGGAAGAACAGGAAAAGACGGCATTCATGGTGCTACTTTTTCATCAAGCACACTTACAGAAAATATTAGCTCAACAGTAGTACAAATTGGTGATCCCATTACACAAAAAAAGTTATCTGATGCTATTATAAAAGAAGCAAGAGACCTTAATTTATATAATGCAATCACTGATAACGGAGCAGGTGGACTCTCATCTTCTATAGGAGAAATGGGAATAAAAGGATTCAAAGTAGACCTTAATAAAGTATTACTTAAACATCCACACATGTTACCTTGGGAAATATGGATATCTGAATCACAAGAAAGAATGACTTTATCTGTACCTCCACATAAGTATCCAGAACTTGAAAAAATAATGAAAAAAAATAATGTAGAGATTAGTATCATTGGGGAATTTACCAATACTAACAAAGCTATAGTAACGTACAATGGATGTATTATAATGGATATTGACACAGATTTCCTACACAATGGTAACCCTGTAACACATTTAACAACCAACCCATGGAAAAATTATCCATCAACAATACAATCTCATCATAGTTCATCAATAGAAGAAGACTTACATAACTTACTACAAAGAGCAAACATTAACAGCAAAGAATTTATTTCAGTACAATATGATCATGAAGTTCAAGGATCTTCTGTGATAAAGCCCATTCAAGGCAAAGGAAGAGTCTGCGGTGACGCCATAGTAATACGTCCAATCTTGTCATCAAAAAAAGGAATAGTAAAATCTCAAGGATTCGGATCTAGATATGGAGATATAGATACTTACAGTATGGCAGCTTGTGCTATTGATAGTGCAATACGTAATTACGTTGCAGTAGGTGGCAATTTTAATCACTTAGCATTAATTGATAATTTTTGTTGGTGTAATTCTACAGATCCGAAAAGATTATGGCAATTAAAACAAGCTGCTAAAGGATGTTATGATTATGCTGTAGCATTTAATACTCCTTTTATCTCAGGAAAAGATAGTATGTTCAATGACTTTAAAGGATATGATAGCAAAGGTACTCTCATACATATATCTTCTCCTCCATCATTATTAATTTCTACACTTGGAATAATAGATAATATTGAGCATGCAGTAACACTAGATGTTAAAGCTGCTAATGATTTAATATATATTTTAGGAATAACATATAATGAACTTGGAATGTCAGAATATCAAATGTATAGCAACATAGGAGAAGTAAATGTTCCACAAGTTAATGCCAAAATAGCCACTGCATTATACAAAAAATTTTATCATGCAATTAATAATAATATCATTGCTTCTGCCATTGCATTAAATTTAGGAGGATTAATCATAGGATTAATAAAATCCCTAATTGGAGGACAGCTTGGAGCAAAAATAGATTTATCTTTAGTACCAACACAAAATATAGATCCTCATGATAATTTAAAAGAAAAAATTATAATGTTTTCAGAATCACAAAGCAGAATTTTAGTCACTATAAATCCTAATAATAAGGAAAAATTTGAAACAATATTTCAAAATGAACCTTACTCTTTAATAGGGATAGTGACATCAGAGAAATTACTTAACATTACTGGATTAACTAGTATATCTATAGATGATTTAGAGGTAAGCTATAAAAAATTCAGTAATCAACAACTATATACAGCACACGTTTAACATAATGTTAATATAGTTCACTAAAATTTAATCTATCAATAATAGCAGTATCTCACGCCCGGACTAATTCTTTATAATGCATTTCATATTACATGTATGCTAACATTTATAACATAAAAATACAGAATAGTAGTTCTTGCCACACAATATCCTATAATAGCAACCAACAATTTTTAAAGAATAATTTTACTAATTAATATAGATAATGAATCATAAAATACTATTTAGTACTTAATTAAATATAAAAAGTATCTTTAATAAAACAATATTTACTAAACAATCAATCAAATAATGATAACATAAGTATTATAATATACCTTATTCTGAATAAAGGAAATATAAATGTTATGTATCACTTATTGTAGACAATTTATATCTTAAATTTCTATCCAACAAGCTATATAAAAAGATAGTCATTTCTTAATAATTGAAAAAATTTAAGCATTTTTTATTATGCTTTTTTTATATTATTTATCATATAATACAATAGCACCAATTTTTGACAGACTCATATGAAGAACATTTTGTTATTAATAATGGTTTTATTGACATATAATGTCAAAGCTTATGGAACATATGTTGTAAGAGATAGTGAAATAGAACATGTAATAAAAAAAATAGCATTGCCTATATTTAATGCAGCAAATATAAATATTGATAACATAAAAGTTTTTATTGTTCATGATAACACTATTAATGCTTATATCATTAACAATAAAAATATTTTTATTCACTCAGGATTATTACAATTTTCACAAAACCCTAACACAGTAATTGGTGTAATAGCTCATGAAATAGGTCATATATCGCAGCAACATATACTATATAAGAAAAAAGATATACGTAATACCGTTATCAATACAGGGTTGGGATATGCTTTAGGAATGATTGCTGCAATTGCAATTAATCCTAATATTGGACAGGCTATTATGTCAGGTGCTAGCACTATAAATTACAGAATGTTCCTTGCTAATAATCGTGAACAGGAAGAGGTTGCAGACCAATGTGCATTAAAATATTTAGATGATGCAGGATATGATTATAATGGATTAATCAGTTTATTTAGATATTTTAGTAATATTGGATCACAGCATGGTATAATAGATCAATATTTATTAACACATCCACTCAATCAGCAAAGACTTGAAAATATACAAAGTTATCGCCGAAAAAATGTAATTAATAATTGGCAAAGTGATGATATAAAAAACTTCAATAGAATCATAAATAAGGTCAATGCTTTTTTTGCTCCACTTAATACCTTAGAAGATGAAAAATATTCTTCTTTATACATACGCTCTATTATCAATTACAGAAAATCAAATATTAAGAAATCTCTAGAACAACTCAATGATCTTATAAAACAAACCCCAAACGATCCTTATATTTATGAATTAAAAGCTCAAATTTTTTATAAAGTTGGTAATATTAAAAAAGCAGTTAAAAATTATAAAATTGCACTAAAGTTTTTACCTAATGACTTGTTAATAAAATTAGAACTAGCACAAACATTATTATTGAGCAATCCAGGAGAAGCAATACCCTATCTAAAGCAAGTATTATATCACGAAAAAGACAATCCCTTTATATGGAAACAATTAGCTATAGCTTATGGAAAAATCAACAATATTGGAATGTCATATTTTGCTTTTGCAAATAAGTTCTTTATTGAAAATGATATAAAGAATTTTTATAAGTATGCTAATTTATCAGAGACCCATCTATCAAAAAATAGCATTTACCTAAGTCGTATTAATGACTTGAAAAGACAAGTTAAACTTAACCATTAACTATACTACAATATATTTTTAAATTTCATGATTAAAAATACTACTTAAATCATAATTTCTATCTGTACAAATAAGTTATTTATTAAATGATATTTACAACATGACAAATTTATAACATAAAACTCTATTCAAAATAGTATTTACAATTAGGTAAATATGGTAAGAAATTGAAATTTTATTCATTGAATTCATAATATGACCTAAGATCCTTAAATGTTGAAGTAATACTAATAAGTATCAAAAAACACACTACATCTAATTACAATATAATATCATTGCTATAAAAAAATTTCTATCTCTATAATTCATACTCTTTTTATATTTTATTAAAAATTTTGCTTTATTATTATAGATAAACAAGTCAGTTAATCAATTAAATGGTACAAATATTATGAAATATTTCACTATAGCATTATATTGTATTATATTTTTTGCAGTTTCCTGCTCTCCAGTGTATAGAACAGTATTTCATTATACTCAACCATCTACTCAGGAAGGAAAGAAATGTATTAGACAATGCGTCTTTACATATAATAATTGTCTACGTCAATGTCAAGCACAATCAAACGAATGTCGTTTAAAAGAAAAATTGTACAACATTCCATCATCTGTTATTAGTAGTATAGCAAATATAGCAACAATTACTAATACCAAGAATGATGATAGTGCCAACAATAATACTTTACTAATAAGTACCAATAAAAAAAGTATCTGTAATATTGATGAATGTCAAAGATTATGCCGAAGTGATTATAATATGTGCTTTATTGATTGTGGAGGTCAAGTTACTAGTAGTAGTGTATGTGTTCACTATTGTGATAAGAAATAATTATTAGCATATTCAAAATTTGATTTACATATGCTAAAAAATTAGCTGGTATTTTATTACAATTATTGACTGATCATTAATATAGATACATTCTATATTATTGCTAAATATCGTAACATTATTCTAAACATTAATACAGTTTTGCAATTAATACAATTATGTCATGTCACACTATTAAAACATCCATAATAATAATAATAACAATATTATTATAATATATTACATATCCTTTAAGAATTCACATGCAATTTACAACAGTAACTTTAATATTCATCCCTATAAGTCATATATCTACTAAGCAGATTAGTTTTGGTCAATAGAGAATGCAATATAAATTTCGTAAAATTAAATCTTTGTACTAGATTCACTTGTATAATATTAAGTCTTTGTACTAGATTTATTTGTGTAACATTTAATAACATTGCTTGCATACTCATATTAAAAGTATGATGTACAAAACGAGGACAAATATCACATATTGGTACAAGCACAAAATCCCTACAATGCATATATTTATGAGGTATTTGTAAAACATCAGTATTAATATTAATATTATCCCATAGTATTATGTCTATATCAATTATTCTAGGAGACCAAAATTTCTTATTACGCTTTCCTAAAAAATTTTCTATTTTTTTTACATGATGCAGAAACATACAAGGTAATAAATTTGTATATCCAGCAATAGCCATATTTAAAAAAGGAATATCCCAACTTATAGGAGCTCCATATGGCAGCAATGCTTTACTTTCATATATACACGAGTAAACCTTACCCATAATAGGAAGCATTCTTGAAGCAAGTTGAATGTTGCTTAATCTATCACCGCAATTACTTCCCAATGATAATACTACAAATGCCATCAAGCCCTCATAAGATATAAACTAAATTAGCATAACATATAACAAAATTATATATAAGATTGCTAAATTTAATTGATACAATCATGTTGCTACATGATTATTTCTTATGATACTAAAGTAATTATCCTCTATCATTAAAAATTAACAACAAATGCTATTTATAAAATTGTGTTTCACTACATAATTTATGTATAACTCTTCTACTTAATTAGTAGTATTTAATTAACATTTTAATTTCGTAAAAGCATTAGTAACGAAATACAAGTTAGATACGAAAATGTAGTCTATAACACAATTCTTCATGCTATTACTACAAAGCAAAAAATATATTTATCCCCTATGTAAGTTATAGTGTTAGTAAAAAAAGTTTTTACTTTTGATATACATAGATTATACTTTTACATTCTATATACAGAAAATTACTAATTTTCCTTTCATAATACAATGATATATAATATTATATATAATAAATATTATGGTCTTTTACCATTATGATTTTAGATAAAATAATGATGTCAACAGAGCAATTAAAAAATCTTGTGATCTCAATCCTTGATACACATAAAGCTAATAATATTAGCATATTGGATATAAGTGACAAAAGTACATTAGCAAAATATATGATTATCGCATCAGGTGAATCAACTTCTCACGTCAAGTCTTTAGCAAATAATATTAAAAAAAAAATTAAGCCTTATAAAAAATTATCAGTAGAAGGATTACAAGATGGACACTGGGTAGTAATAAGCTTCCAAAACATAATAACACATATTTTTAGACCAGATGTAAGAGATTATTATAACTTAGATGACTTATGGAGTAATGTTACACTATAAATAATACTAGCTATAAATATAATTGCAAAAAAACTATTTATTGCCGATACATAATTACCAACAAAAATATAAAGTTTCTACAACAAATGTTAATGATGAGTTAACAATTTTATATTAATATTTTCCTGTATTAAAAGCATGACACGCTAATAAACAAAATTAGTCGATTCGTTGCAATACATATAAGGCAGTTATATATAGCATTTGTATGCATAATATTACAGTAAATAGGATAAAGTAATGAGTGTAATTGCACGCAGATCAAGTGATGCTGTAATTTCAATTAAGCAGGATAATAATCAACACACTATTTCTATTTTCAACATTAACAACTCTGTAACTAACTTATTAGGGTATAATAAAGATGACATTCTAGAACATCCATTAAACTCTATATTAACTTACGAAACTGTAGATATAATAAACAACTACTTAGAATATACACCAGATGGCATAGACTTAACTGATATAATATCAAAAATAAAAAACTTTTCCTTTATTAACAAAAATCAAGAAATTATTAATGTGCAACCTAAAATTTTTCGCATATTATCCAATAATAATATTATTAATTATGAATTACTCATACGCAATATTAGTATTACTCAGCAGTTAAATCTCTTTAGAAAAAAGCAATTAATCAATGATGTATATACTATAGATCAAAATTTTGGTGTTTTAGACGTAAATTCAACAACACAAGAAATACAGATTATCTCAGAATTTATAAAACAAAATAATTTAGAGTCCATCATTGGAATAATATCATTAGATCTTAAACATGACAATGAACATATTATCAAGCTAAGTAAAGTTCTAGTCGACACACTACACATAAACATCAGATATAGTGACATTATAGGATACATGGGAAACTATAAATTTATATTTGTTTTACTTGGCTGTAGTAATAAAGACGCACAATCTGCTATTTCAAGAATACATAAAAATATAGCTATAAAGCTAGCAAACTATACACCAATAGTAAGATCATTAATCAAATACTTAGAAATAAATAATGAAGCAAATTATAAAAGTATAATAAAAAACATTAACAATGCTTTTATCAATAGTGTCAAGTAGGCTTATATATAGTTGCTTATGTATAGAACTTTTCAAACCATAATATCATTATTAACCACAGAAGTTTTAAATAAATTTAGGATATAAAATAAAGATATACAACCCCTTGTTCATCCATCTTCTACTAACGCTACAAATTCTTAATAAGATTTAAAAAAGCTTTATACTATGACAAAATACTATAATCATCTGATATTAAAAACAAAAATGCAAATCACAAAATACAATTTACAAAAGGTATACAAAATTCTAAAACACCTTTTTGTATTAAATTATAACTTAAATTAACATTATATTTCATTAATAACATAGAGATAATCCATGCTTGAATGTTTTTTGCATCCAACACATAATTAGTCTTTTCATCAAAAATATCTTGTATACTTTCACAAATCTCAATACCTTGTGCTTTTAAAGTTATCTTCAATACAACTTTATCGCCATCTTCTTGTAATAAAACTTCAACCTCTTTACCATCAATCATTATCATTGTAGATAATATAATAATATTAGATACTAATTTATTTATTTTTTCAACTAACTGTACGTTATATATTTGCACTGCTATATTCCAACTTAACTTAACTTTTTTTGTATCTAGATATTCTTCAACATTTGCTTTAGTGCTACTAAAGTTTTTATTATCTTCTGAGAAGCTATAAGACTGTCTAGACAATCTAAACCTAGCCATAATTTCATTAGAAGCTTCCATTAATAGACAAATAAAATCTTTAGATTTATCACTATCCCCTTCACTTAAAAATTCTATATAATTTACTACTGCCCCTATAGGACCAGCTAAATCATGTAGTAATTTCGCGGACAATAGTTCCATATGTAACAAAATATTTTTTGCATTAATATTATTCTCTTTCATAATAGCTCCTAATGTAATATACATATTAAAATGCTTTAATATATACAATTGTAAATAGATAATAATATACTATAAATACTATTTAATATTTATAAACAAGCTGTACTGTATTAGTTAGTTATAGATATATAAATATACACAAATATAAAAAAGTATATATACATATATATCTTCATTATCAAACTTTACATTTTAATATTGGTAATTGAGTGTTATTCTTGTTTTTTTATAAAATGCTTTAAATTATAATAAATACATAACAATTTTTATTATCAAACAACTTTATATTTTAACATTGGTAATTGAGTGTTATTCTTGTTTTTTTATAAAACTCTTTAAACCGTAATGAGCACATATCAAGATTCTGGTGTCAACATCAAAAATGCAAATAAATTAGTCAAAAATATTCAAGCAATTGCTAAATCAACTGCTAGAGTAGAAGTTATAGGTGATATTGGTGGCTTTGGAGGACTTTTTGATTTATCAATTATAAAAAAATATAATAATCCTGTACTTGTATCATCAACTGATGGCGTAGGTACAAAGTTATGTATAGCACAAGAAGTTAATAACCATCAAAGCATAGGTATAGATCTAGTTGCTATGTGTATAAATGACATACTATGTCATGGAGCAGAACCACTTTTCTTCTTAGATTACTTCGCCACTGGCAAATTAGATAACAACATTGCACTACAAATAATCAATGGTATTGTTCAAGGTTGCAAAAAATCAAATGTAACATTAATAGGAGGTGAAACAGCTGAAATGCCTGGCATGTATTCTGATACAAAATATGATCTTGCAGGCTTTGCTGTAGGTATAGTTGAAAAAGAAAAAATCTTACCTATAAAAAATAGTATTAACCCCGATGATGTAATTCTTGGCTTGCCTTCAAGTGGTATACATTCAAATGGATTTTCACTCATACGAAAAATATTACAAGATTTTAATATAAGTTATAACGATAAGTGCCCCTGGCACAATAGCTCATGGGCTGATGTATTACTAACACCTACTTACATATATACTAAATATATACTACCAATATTTCATTTAGTAAAAGGTATATCACACATTACTGGTGGAGGATTTATTGAAAATATACCCCGCATATTACCAGAAAATTTAGCAGCAAATATTTTCTTAGATTCCTGGAAAAAACCTCCAATATTTAATTGGATAGAAAAAATAGGCAACATATCTCAAAGAGAAATGTTAAATACGTTTAATTATGGCATTGGAATGGTAATCATTGCTTCTAAAAAAAATGCTGAAACATTAAAAAACATATTTTCAAATCAAGGTAATCCTATATATATAATTGGTAATGTAACATATCATAAGTCATCCGAAAAGGTTATATTCAAATAAAAATTACCTTTAGTAAAACTTATTTTCTATACCAAAAAGTTAAATAACTACAAGTATAATATTTATAAGCAAAAACTGTTAAGCTAACATAAATTTTAATATAGCTAGCGTATAGCTTTAAAAACAATTTAAGCTAGATTATTTCTTAATACTATCAGAAATGCTGTCCTATATAGCTTATAATAAAAAAATTGTATAACATTCTGTTAGCATTGTTATCTATAGCATTATAATAAATAATAATTTTATTATTACTAAGATGATAGCAAGCATAACGCATTAGAAAATACTTTGCATTTACTATAATATAAAACTCGTATTTATTAGTCTATATATCAACTTCATTTCTCATATTAAAAAATTGCTATTAAGAAAATAAGTATTGTAAAATCCGTACTTATTTTTTAATTTACATATTAATTTTATCCTTCATATTAAAAAGCTGCCATTAATAAAATAGGTACTACAATTTTATATTGTATAAATATACTTAAAAAAAAACCTTAATTTACAAATAATAAAAAACAATACTACACTAACAAATTTAATCTGAAAAAATTTTTCATACTAAAATATTTTATAAAAGCTTTCTTGAATTTTTAATAAACAACATACCATCTATAATGCAACTATAAGTATATATTTACCAACTATTTTACCTGAATTATTTATGTATTATCACGCGATATCCTTTATATTAGGTAGTACAATTTTTTTTAATTATAACCAATATGATTATTGATACATCCTCGCAAATACATAATTATTAATATAAATGAATTATTACGAGTAAGTTTTAACATATTACAACATTGATAAAAACAATAGTGCCACATAAATATTAAAAAATTTTTATAATTCATTATATTGTATAAATATTCAATGCTGTTTATTGATTCAATTTTTTAATTGTCTGAGGATGAAAATCCTTATAGTTATCTATAACATTATTATGATCCAAATTAGTATAAATCTGTGTTGTTGAAATACTTGAATGTCCTAATAACTCTTGCACAACTCTAATATCTGCACCTCTTAAAAATAAATGTGTTGCAAAACTGTGACGGAATGTATGAGCAGTAGTAATTTCTGGTAATCCAATTTTTCTACGCATAACTTGCATTCTTTTCGCAAAATAAGTTCTTTGCAATCTATTACCTCGCAACCCCACAAATACATATCGAGCTTTATTTTTATAACTATCACAAAAATAAGGACAACTTGCTATATATTCGTTGATACATTTCTTGACAAATGGCAATACTATAGTAACCCTTTCCTTCTTTCCTTTGCCAATTACACGTAATTCATATCCTTTAAAGTCACAAAATTTTACATTAATCGCCTCACTAATCCTTAAACCACAACCATAAAGTAACATAATGATTGCTAAATCACGTTTTTCATCCCAATATTGATATAACCCTTCCTTATTATTACAAACCGCATTAATATGCGATTCATATAACACTTTTGGCAAGCTTTTTCTAACGATAGGCTTTGAAATATAAAAAATTGCTTGATTATCTATATTATGTGTTCTACATAAATATCGAAAAAAATTCTTTAATGCAGATATTGCACGTGCATTTGATACAGATTCAATATTATCCTTATACCTAAATGATAACCACTGTCTTAAATTTTTAACATTAATGTTGCTAATAGTTTTTACAGTCACAATCTGCAAAGAAGTCTTATATAAAAAAACAATAAATCCATTAAGATCTGACTTATAAGCGCTTATAGTATTTATAGAATAACCTTTTTCATCTTTCAACCAATTTACCCAATCATCTATTATGGTTAATAATTCTTTATCTAATTCCATTAAATCAATCTTATCTGAACCAACAATTATACTCTACTATTATAAATATCTTCTAAAGATAAAAACAATGCCCTACATTATACACAATATAACATTAAAATATTTTTACAGCAAAAAAGTAAAATTTATATTACACTAACATAAATTCCCACAAATCTTTAAAATTTACCTTAATCTATATAAAAAGCTGCAAAACAAACATCACATTTAATAACATACATTAACCCAATAACATATACTATATTTATTAACCATTATATTCGCAGCAAATATATACCATAATATTTATATAAATAATACCCACATCACTTACACATAATACTGTCAAGCATACATGTTAGTAATGTTATTTATTAATCTTATAAACAGCTAACATAATAACGGTACATTATCTTCCTTTTTTGTAAAATTACATCCATTCATTACTAAACATTTATTGCATGAATTTATCTAATATAAAACAGTACATTTACTATACACTTTATATATTACTTATTTATCAAAGAAAATTTTATTTAACATAAATCCAAGCTAAGAAGAAAAAATATATTTATAGTGGATATTCAATTTCCTTATTTCAAGATAATATAGAAAATCAAATGACTTTTTTATAATCCATTCTAAACAATAGAAAACTTTTAAATTAAATTATCAGCTTATCAATATTAAACTTGCTTTTTAATAATATAAAAATTTTAAGAAAACTATCTATCAACCTGATATAATAAACTTAATCTATACCAAGAAGTTACTAAATTCAATACTGAGCTTACATAGCAACAGCACTTTATTTTATAGACATAACTTTAGAATAAATTTTTAATAATAATCCACAGTATTATATAATTTTAATTAATCTACTATATAACATATACTCTATTATATTAAATTATAGAAAATATTATATTTTAAATATAAAATCTTCCTATTAAGTAGGAAATTAAAATTATTTCACAGACGTTATGATATTAACAATTATCTCACAAAGCAATCATATACTTTTACAATACTTATTTACTTAAACATAAAAATGCTATTTTCATCTTTTCAAGTATTCTTTATATATAGATCATAATGCCTAAATAATATATAATTTCCTTTAATTATCTTTCAAAACAGGATAAAAAGTGAAGGTTACCATATTAGGAGCAGGAGCATTTGGAACAGCACTTGCACTTGCATTATCTGACAGTAACATAAAAATTACTTTATGGAGTCGCAATCAAAAAGTAATACATTCTATACATTCTAAACAAGAAAATTCTATATATTTACCAAATTATAAACTTTCACCAAATATAAATACCGTCCACGAAATATCCACAGCTCTATCTAACAATCCATCATCTATTATTATCACGGTACCTACACAAGAATTACGAAATTTATGCATTAGCTTGCAGAAGACGCACATTAATTCTATCCCCATATTAATATGCAGCAAAGGTATTGAAAATACATCCTTACTCTTGCCAAGTGAAATCGTAAGTGAAATACTACCTGATAATCCTATATTAATTTTATCAGGTCCAAGTTTCGCACAAGAAATTGCACAGAAGTTACCATGTTCTCTTGTATTAGCAGGTAAAAATGAAATCTTAGCACAACATTTAATATCAAATTTTTGCAATTCTATTCTATCAATTACATATACAAAAGATCTTATAGGTGTGCAAGTTGGAGCCGCAATAAAAAATGTAATTGCTATTGCATGTGGTATTATCATTGGAAAACAGCTAGGACATAATGCATTAGCAACAGTTATTACAAGAGGAATGATGGAAATTAAAGACTTATATATAGCCACACATGATCAATTCAACCTTTCAACTTTGATAGGATTCTCATGTTTAGGAGATTTAGTATTAACATGCACTACAACTCATTCACGTAATATGTCTTTCGGAATTACAATTGGACAAAACAATAGCATTATAAATAACAAAAACACAATATTAGCAGAAGGTATAACTACTGCAAAGTCTATTCCACTACTATCACAAAAATTTAATATTAAACTACCTATCTGTACAACAATATATCAGTTACTATACGAAAATTTAAGCTTAGATAAAGCAATTGAATATATATTACATTCTTCACCATAAATTCATGCATAGAATTTTATCAGTATACATAATCAAACAAGTTTTACCGTTATTAAATTAAATAACAACATATAACAAAACTTGATTATATAAATAACATTACTAATACGTATACTTGATAGTAATTATGTTAAAAAGCATGTACTCATAGTATATACTATATGAAGCTTATTACGGATTATTCTATAATCATATTATATTAGAAAAACTAGCCACTGTTATTTGATAAATTTTTCATACAGGATAACTAACAAATTTTAAAAACCAAATTTCGCTACTGATATGTTCTTACATATGGATTAATTTATAGTAATTACGGATACATGTAATCTTTGCTATTTTCTATCATAAAACAAAAAATACCTTTACTTATATTTAAATTATTAAATAAATAATAAATCAAAAAAAAAATTAATCACCTTTATTAATATCTGATATTCAACTATAAATAAACATTACATTTAAATATAAAATCCCTTAAAATAGTTACCATTTTAATAACATTGCTTATAGTAATAAAATTGATCCACTATTATATTGTCAACCTAATTTGATACTCTATTTTGACTATTCCTACGCTGTAACTATATATTACTTTTAATACAGTACAAGATTTTTACATATTAGTTAGCTTTTACATCCACATTATACAGTCCTAATACCTTTAATTTACGATGTAAAGCAGATCTTTCCATTCCTATAAATTCTGCAGTTTTTGAAACACTACCACCAAAACGAGATAATTGTGTTTTTAGATATTGTCTTTCAAATTCTTCTCTTGCCTGCCTTAAAGGTATAGATACCATCTTTGCACTTAAAGTATCATTTACAGCCGACCTTGATATTATTTCTACAGGCAAATCTTCAACAGTAATAATACCTTCAGAAGATTTCATAATTAAAACCCATTCTAATACATTACGCAACTGCCGTAAATTTCCCGGCCAACTATAAGATTGCAGTGCTATAATAGCATCATTGCTAATAATATGATTAGCAAGTCCCATTTTTTTACATATACTTTTCATGAAATATTGACATATTTCAGGAATATCTGAGCAATACTCATATAATGATGGTACTACAATAGGAAGAACATTTAATCGGTAATATAAATCTTCACAAAACCTTCCTAATTTAACTTCATCTTTAATAACTTTAGAAGAAGAAGCTATTACCCTTGCATCAATAACAACAGGCATTTTACCATTTTCTCTATATATCTTTCCTTCTTGCAAAAGTCTTAATAGTCTTAATTGAGCATCATATCGTATATCTGTTACCTCATCTATAAATAATGTACCCCGATTGGCCTGCTCTACTATGCCAATATTTGGTAACAATTTATAAGGTAAGAAATTACCACATTCTTCACTACCAAAAATATTAGCTAAATAATTATTTGTAGGCATCATGGAAGGACACATATTTACAAATGGAGTATCACAACCTTTTGATTTTTGATGTATAAGTCTAGCTACCACTTCTTTACCTGTCCCAGAAGCACCTGTAATAAGAACACGACTAGACGTCATTGATGCTTTATGAATAATATTTCGCAAATTTTTAATAACAGGAGAGCTTCCTATAAATTCATAATCTTCAAATGAAGCTTTTAGCTTATCATTTTCTTTTCTTAATCTTCCAGACTCTATTGCTCTTTTAACTACTAATTTTAGCCTACTTTCTGTAAAGGGTTTTTCTATATAATCATAAGCCCCTCTATGTAAAGATTTTACTGCAGTTGCAACACTCCCATGGCCACTAATCATAATAACAGGCAGATAAGGATATCGCTCCTTTAACTTTTCTAATACACCTAATCCATCAACGTCAGATCCTTTTAACCATATATCTAATAATACAACATCTGGCTCTTTTTCATATGCAAGTTTTATTGCTGACAATCCATCAACTGATAACTTAGTAGAATAATTTTCATCACTTAATATGTCTTTTATTAAATTTCTAATATCAGCTTCATCATCAACTACTAAAACCTCAGACATACAGAATCTTTTTGCTTTCAACATAAAAAAGCTCCCATGATATAAAACTTATACTATTAAAATATTTACCAACATACGACCATATAAATACACTTAATAATATAACTTCACAAACTTACATTCAACAAGTAAATATATATATATATGCAATTAAAATAATATATTATTTATATAGTACACAACACTAACATTGCTGCTAACTTTGTTAATCGTTTGTCTAAAATCATGCAGTATTATATGGTTAATATTTATTTTTTTATGAACATCTATATACAAAATAAATAATTTGAAAAATATAATGTACTAAGTATTTATACTTTAAAAAAACACTAGATCTCATAATATGTAGCTTCATAATAAAGAATTAAGTTATAATCAAGCTTTTTATGAATTAAAAAGCTATAAAAATTTACTTGCTAATTTGTTAAAATACATATTATTTCATAAAATGATGCAATATTATGATCAAATTAAGCATTGCCTAATACTTTATTATATATTAAAATTAGTAATACAAATCTTTACTGTTGTATAAAAATTTTACCAGTAACACGCATATCTACTACTTTCCAGGTTATAAATTCATTAGATGTTCTATTTAAATATGCCAAATAATTCCATGCAATATGTGGATCACTTTCTGGAAGTCGTACTTCTAATCCACTAGAAAAAATTATATCCCATCTTCTATCACCTACCCATATAAAAGATGAGATCATGGCACTTAGCATACTATTATCACTTAAAACTTCTCTAATAAAATATAAATTATGTAAAGCATTATCACCATAAATAGAAATTAAATTATTAGCTCTATTACTTGTATTTACTATAACATGCCCTGTATTATCAATAATTGAGTTAATACCATTATGTATCCAGTTTGCAAAAGCATAATATTCTTGAACTTCAATATATATAGTATTTGGTAAGACTCTTTTAATAACCACATCTTTAATCCATGCATTACTAGATTTTATTCTATCGCGCATATCATTAATAGAAAGAAATATAATAGCGCATTTTCTATCCACAAATTGCAAGATATCACTTTTATTAATAGATGCATTACCACTAATAATTACTTTATCAATTACAAATCCATTATTAATTAAAATATTAGATATATTAGTAATAAATGTACTATATCCTTTACTGACATTATATAAAATTTGATTTCTAAAAAAATATAAAATAGTAACACTAGTACAAAAAATAACAGCGATAAAAAAACATTTTTTTATACAGTCAACCTTACTCCTTGCTAAATATCTCTTTTGTAAATTATTTACTAAACTCATCGTTAATTAACCATCGAATAGTTATTATTCCCCTTCATTAATTTATCTATATATTGACCATAATTAATATTAGTATGCAAAACATCTCTTACTACTAAATCAATCATTTCATCATAACTTATTCCACACCTACGTACAATTATGTCAGGAAACGCAGAACATTCTGTCATACCTGGATGAGTATTTATTTCAAGTAATCTAAGTTTTCTTTTTCTATGATCATATCTAAAATCAGTTCGTGCCATTGTTTTACATCCTAAACATCTATACAATCTTAGCGACTGTTCAAGAGTACAGTTATAAACATCAGCAGGAACATTAGCAGGAAATACATGATCACACATACCTTTAGTGTATTTTTCATCATATCCATACACAATGCCATCAAATAAAAATTCCATTGTTCCTATTGCTCTATCCAAAAAAATCGCTGTTTGTATCTCTTGTCCATCTATATACTCCTCTATAATTATCTCTTTATTTAAGCTACTAATATTATTAACAACATTATAATAATCTTCTTTATTAAAAATAACATATACTCCAATACTTGAACCATTACTAATAGGCTTAATTACATAAGGATAAGGCATTATTTTATCATTAGAGAGTAACATATCCAACGTTATAACTTTATACATTGGATATTCTATTTTTAGCTTATTCAATACATACTTAGTCATAACTTTATTCATTGCAACTGCAGAAGCCAAAACTCCTGAATGAGTATAAGGAATTTGCATTAAATTTAGTAACCCAGGGATAGAACCATCTTCACCATACTTGCCATGTAAAGCATTGTAAACAACATTTGGTAAAAAATTACGCAAATTATCAACAACATTACTATCTACATCAATACTAATAACATCATAATTAAGACGTCTAAGTGATTCTATAATTAATTTACCACTCATTAAAGATACTTCTCTTTCTGAAGACATACCACCATTTAAAACAGCTACAGATAATTTTTTATTCAAACAATTCACAGCACTACTCGATGAATTACAATAATTAATAGCATTTCATATTATAAAAATGAAACATATAAATCAATATATGTATCATAACTAAAAAATAATTTCTTCCTATATAACACAAAAACTCAATATATAAAAACCACTATATTATGTAGCATAAAATTATCCATTAAATTTAAAATCTATATATTCATAAAAATTAAAATAATTTAATAACTCAAATAATCAGCAACAACATAAAACCTACTTCTAAGAAATAATAGGACATTTATCTAACTTATTTAAGGCTAGTTTAGATACCCTATATTTAATTATTAACAATAAAATAACTTATACAGAAATTATTATATTATTTAGAAAATATAAAAAAAATAACATTAAATAATATTACATTCTTAATATTAACATAACTTACTTTCAAAGCAATCCCAACACTCTTTTTCAAGCGCAACATTATATATTTGATTAATTTGTAAAATACCACAGGGAGAAGTTACATTAACTTCCAATAAATAACCATTCAAAATATCAATTCCTGCAAAAACTAACCCACGAGATAATAATTCCCTTCCTACTGATAAGCAGATTTCATAATCGCGATCTGATAATGTAGTTGCCTCTGGTACTGAACCAAGAGCTAAATTTGTTCTTATTTCATCTTGAGAAAATACTTTACGTTTTATTGCGCCTATAGGCTTTCCATCTAAAAGCACTACTCTTTTATCATCATGTATATTAGGTAAAAATTTCTGAATAACTATTGGGCAATTATATTTTGAAATCATTAAGTTCGCAACAACTTCTATATCAATTACTTCACAAATGCGTATAACATCATTTCCTCCATAACTATAAAGTGGTTTTAGAATAACATCCTTATACTCTTGATAAAAATGCTTAATCAACTGAATATTTTCTGTAATTATAGTAGGAGGAATAAATTGCGGAAATGACAAGGGGAATAATTTTTCTGGACAATCCCTAAGACTCTTAGGATTATTAATTAAAACAACATTTGTTAATTTTTCTAAAATGTAAGTCGTAGTAATATACCGCATATCAAATGGTGGATTTTGCCTAATAAACAATATATCTAATGATTTAAGATCAAGTTCTTCTTCCTTGCTAAAATATAGTACATTATCTTTTACAGATACAATCGATGCTTGAGCAACTGGTTCATTGCACTTAAAAGCAAGCTGATAGGGCTCATAAAAGAATATCAAATATCCCCTTCTTTGAGCTTCATTAATAAAATGAACAGACAAATCCTTTTCTACAATAATATTCCTATCCATTTGGAAAGCAACTCTTAGCAACACAATTATTAATGCCGTAATTTACTATCTTTAAACCTAACGTAACTAACCACCTGTTTCACCCCTTTGACTCTTCGTGCAGCTGAAACAACAGTATCTAGTTCTTTTTTATCTTGAGAAATTCCCATTAGATACACAATACCATTAATTGTGCTTACGCTATAATTCATTGACTTCACACCCTTAGATCCAATTATACGCGCTTTAACTTGAGTACTAATAATGCTATCTATGGTTAATTCTTTTAAATTTGATACATTTTTTTCGACACTAATTTCATTTACTACTTCTCTAACATCCTTTTGCTGCCATGCTATCTTTTCCGCACTTATTCTTTTTTCTAAAGACTTTACATTTCCAAGAAGTAAGACTCTCCCCTCATTTACCTTAACTGTAACTGACGAAAAA
Organism: Neoehrlichia mikurensis; assembly: GCF_019186785.1. Lineage (GTDB taxonomy): Bacteria > Pseudomonadota > Alphaproteobacteria > Rickettsiales > Anaplasmataceae > Neoehrlichia > Neoehrlichia mikurensis. Next base: position 786,436 of record NZ_CP066557.1, on the reverse strand, counting down.
ACCCCTATTTTAAATAATCCTTTATTAATTTTTATTAAAATTGCTGTATCATCTATTGTATCACCAACTGAGCGATCCTGAAGAGTAACAATTGCACCCGTAGTTACAGCTAATCCTGCTAAAATTGCCGTACAACTAGTTTGGCTAATCATTAAAAAAACTGTTAGTATTAAACTAATAATACGCATAGCATTAAATATAAATTCCTTATTGCTATATAAATAAATTTTCCAGCTGTGTAAACATATATTAATAAATTACATTTAAATAACACACATAATAAATTCTATAAATGCGTTTTTATCGTTGTTATTCTTTTCATTATTTTTACTGTTTTATATTTTTTTAAAGTTAAATCTTGTATAAGTTTTGCATACATAGTTAAGTTTATATAGAACAAGTTTTGTATAAATGACACATAATAAATTGTAAAAACTATGCAAACCATTATTATATTATAAAATAACATATAATATAGTTGTAAGAATTATGCAAACATACAGAACACATTTATGTCACCAATTAAAAAAGTGCGATATAAATAAGGAAGTTACATTATCTGGATGGATTTATAGAAAACGCGATCACGGAAAAATTGTTTTCGTAGATTTAAGAGATCACTATGGTATCACTCAGCTAGTATTTAATGCATCAACACACCATGAAATCTTTAATACAATAGCTAATCTTAAATTAGAAAGTGTTATTACAGTAAAGGGGATAGTCACGGCTAGAGATAAAGAAACTATAAATGCAGCACTATGTACCGGTCATATAGAAGTACATGTACATTTTTTAAACATTGAAACAGAAGCTAATGTATTGCCAATAAATATTTTTAATACTGCAGATTATCCTGAAGAAACAAGATTAAAATATAGATTTTTAGATTTAAGACGAGAAAAAATACGAAAAAACATACTTTTAAGATCTAAGGTAATTACTGAACTCCGAAAAATGATGGAGAATCAAGGATTTATTGAAATACAAACTCCAATACTTACAGCATCTTCTCCAGAAGGAGCAAGAGACTATTTAGTTCCAAGCCGTATACACAAAGGTAAGTTCTATGCTTTACCTCAAGCCCCTCAAATATTTAAACAATTACTCATGGTAAGCGGTTTTGATAAATACTTTCAAATAGCTCCTTGTTTTCGCGATGAAGATGCACGCGCTGATAGATCTCCTGGAGAATTTTATCAACTAGATATAGAAATGTCTTTTGTTAATCAAAATGATATATTCAATGTCATTGAACCAGTATTATATAATATCTTTACAAAATTTTCTAATAAAAAAGTATCACGTGAATTCCCAAAAATTACATATCACGATGCAATGTTAAAATATGGATCTGACAAACCAGATTTAAGAAATCCAATTATTATCACTGATATGACAGAAATTTTTCAAGATTCAAATTTTAATACATTTAAGACAAATATCCTTTCAGGTATGGTAGTAAGAGCAATACCAGCACCAGATACTGCAAATAATCCCAGAAGCTTTTTTGACAGTAAAATAGAATATGCAAAAAAAATTGGCGCTAAAGGATTGGGTTATATTACATTTGACAATAATTTTATTGCAAAAGGCCCAATAGCAAAATTTTTAAATGAAACACAGATAAATAAAATCAAAATCACATCTAATCTTAATCCAGGAGATAGTATATTTTTCATATCAGATATACCAAACAAAGCTTCTGAATTTGCAGGGGAAATTAGAAAATTATTAGGCACAGAACTAAACTTAATAGAAAAAGATGCATTCAAATTTTGTTGGATAGTAGATTTTCCTTACTTTCAATATAATAATACAGAAAATAAGATAGACTTTTTTCATAATCCATTTTCAATGCCTCAAGGTGGGTTAGAAGCTTTAAATAATAAAAATGCTTTAGATATTTTAGCGTATCAATATGACATTGTGTGTAACGGTATCGAAATTTCAAGTGGAGCTATTCGCAATCATAAACTTGATATAATGTATAAAGCTTTTTCTATCGCAGGATATAACAAAGAAGTTGTCAATCAAAAATTTAGCTCAATAGTACGGGCATTTCAGTATGGTGTTCCACCTCATGGAGGTATTGCTCCTGGAATAGATCGTATATTAATGCTACTAGCTGATACATCAAATATTAGAGAAGTGATATGCTTTCCATTAAATCAAACAGGAGAAGATTTACTTATGGGAGCACCATCTAAAATTGATAATCATCAACTAAGTGAATTATCTATATGTTTAAAAAATACCGATACTCAAAATAATAATTTATAAGAAATCATAGCAAATATTGATGATAATCAGTTAATTATTAAAAGTAATTTAATGCTTTGTTGTTAATATTTAATTAAAATATATTTCAAAACCACCAAGGTAATACAATTATAATGGAAGAAGCTACCATTAATGTCACGATCTTAATAAATAATATAAATCAAAAGTTCACTACAGCAATTTACTACATAAGATGCAATAATTTACCGCATCACCACATAGTTATAAACATAAAATCCGTTTTTACCTAGTAACATATATGATATCCCTACTCAAATGATCTAAATCAATGCATAATTTAAGGTTCATGTAGCAAATATTTTCTAACAATAAACTGTTTTTGTTAATTATTACATGACTAACAGTGTTGTAGCTGGGATTTTATAAGGAGAACATGATACATAGTTTAATGCTTCGGAAAAGAGTTTCTTCCTAGTTCAGTAGCCATTTTTATTAGTTGTCCAACACCTTCTATGTCTAACAATTCAAAAGGATCATGCCGAAATATCTTTGCTGCTTTATATGATCCTATAAAATTATTTGCATCATCTCGTGATATACCTAAAGTTGCTTGCGTAAGATCATTTGTACCAAAACTGAAAAAATCAACATGTTTAGCAAGTTTATCTGCAATTAATGCTGCTCTTGGTAATTCTATCATTGTACCTATACGATATGGTATATTGTTAAACTGTATAGATATGTTTTTTATTAATTCGCTGATAATAATAATTTCTTCTTCACTAATAATAAATGGTATCATAATTTCAGGAATTATGTTATCAATCCCCTTTTCTTCTTTTAATTCTTGTATTGCAATGAAGATTGCCCTTGCTTGCATTTGATATATTTCAGGATATGATATGGCAAGTCTACATCCCCTGTGACCTAACATTGGATTTTTTTCCAAAAGACATGATATCTTATTCTTAAGATTGCTTAAAGGTTTTCCTGTTCTTTGTGAAATTTCTGTTAGTGTAACATCATTATCTGGTAAAAATTCATGTAAAGGAGGATCTAATAATCTAATGGTAATTTGTTTGCCAGCCATACATGAAAATATAGTTTTAAAATCTTCTTTTTGCATAACTTCTAGTTGAGCTAAGGACTCTTTGCGTTCTTGTATATTATTTGCAATAATCATTTCCTGCATTATAGTAATTCTATTATAAATAAAAAACATATGTTCAGTTCTACATAACCCTATACCATCTGCTTGAAAGGCAATAGCCTTGTTTACATCTTCTGGAGTGTCTGCGTTTGCCATAACTTGTAATACTGTCATTTCATTGATCCAACTCATAAAATCATAAAAACTTTGTGAAAGTTGTGGTGTAACTGTTTTAATTGTGCCTAACATTATTTCTCCAGTACTACCGTTAATTGTAATGTTGTCTCCCTTATTGACCTTAATATTGTTGTTAGTGTAAAAAAATTCTTCATTTTTATCAATAAATAGTCCACTAGCACCACAGATGCATGGTTTTCCCATGCCACGTGCTACTACAGCTGCATGTGATGTCATACCTCCTCTTAACGTTATAATACCTACAGCACTGTTCATCCCATTAATGTCTTCAGGATTAGTTTCTTGACGTATTAAAATAACCTTTTTACCATTTTTGGTAAGATACTCGGTTTCACTTGGTGTAAAGGCAACACATCCTGAAGCTGCTCCAGGTGATGCTGGTAATCCTCTTTCAATTATTATATTATTATGATTACTTTCAAGTACAGGATGAAGTAATTGACTTAATAAATTGTGATCAACACGTAAAATAGCTTCTTCTTTTGATATGAGTTTTTCTTTTACCATACTGACAGCTATTTCTAATGTTGCTTGAGCACTGCGCTTTCCTGATCTAGTTTGTAAAATCCACAACTCACCATTTTGTACAGTAAATTCAATATCCTGCATATCACGATAATGTAACTCAAGCTTATTACATACTTCCATTAATTCATTATAAGTATCTGGCATTGAATTCTGCATTACATTGATTGGCATAGGATCAATAGTACCAGATACTATATCTTCACCTTGTGCGTTAATGAGAAATTCTCCAAATACTTTTTTTTCCCCTGTAGATGGATTTCTGGTAAAAACCACTCCTGTTGCTGAATTCTTATTCATATTACCAAAAACCATTGATTGTACATTTACAGCTGTACCAAGATCATGAGGTATATTATGTATTTCCCTATATGCAATAGCTCGATTATTCATCCATGACTTTAATACTGCATTGATAGAGTTATATAGTTGATGATGTACATTTTGAGGAAATTTTTGATTAGTTTGTTGAAGTATAACTTCTTGGAATTCTTCTATAATTTCTTTTAATGCAGATGGATCTGTAATTGGATTGTTAAATGCAACATTCATTTCTTTTTTTTTGTTATTTAATATTTCTTCAAATAAATAATTATCTAATTGCATTACTGTATTGGCATACATTTGAATGAATCTTCTATAACTATCATATGCAAAACGTTGCCCATTTTTATTTGCTAGTCCTTCTGTTACCTCATTATTAAGTCCAACATTTAAAATTGTATCTAACATGCCTGGCATTGACTTAGCGCTTCCTGAGCGTATTGATACCAATAATGGATTGATGGGGTCACCAAATTTAAGATTTACTTCTTTTTCTAACAACTCCATAGCTTTGGTTATCTGATCAAAGATTTCTTCAGGTAATTTTTTATGTTTATAATAATAATTACAAACAGATGTTGAAATTGTAAAACCAGGAGGTACTCTTATTCCAATATGACACATATCTGCAAGATTTGCTCCCTTGCTCCCAAGTAAATGCTTTAGATTTATGTTACCATCGCATATGTTTTTGTTAAAATGGTATATCAATTTTTCTATCATATGTATTGTACCAGAAAAGACTGACTATATATTAACTACGTAATAAATTTTACGAATAAATTATTGTAATAAGTGTTCTTTAATTTTTTTATTCATAATGCCTACTGCAACACTAAGTTATTATCATATATGTTTTTGTTAAAATGGTATATCAATTTTTCTATTATATATCTTTATTTACTAAAAGAAGATTTATTTCTATGCTAATAGATAGACCTATCAATTATAGTATATAAAAATTAATTTACATAAATAATTATTCTTTATTGGAAAATTTTCCTATAACAACTATAGTATCAAAAAGAATATCATGAATAGTTTGCCTTTTGTGTGAAAATATTGCAATTAAATACCAATATACATACATAGCTAGTGTTATCATTTGAAATAAAAGTGCAACTATTACAATAAAATAGGATTTGTGAAAAATATTTACTATTTGAGTTAATATCATAATTATGACTGGGCATAAAAACTCAGAGATTGTACGATCAAATGCTGTTTGTATGTTAATTTTATTATTATTGCACTTTATAATGTGAATATTCAAAAATTTTTGACCGATTGTTGCTTGTGTTGATGATGATAAAAAATATGTATAATAGCTGCAATTGACAGCAATGCTATATAGAAAAAAAATGCATGGAATATCTAAAGATATTAATGAAAATGGAAATGTAAAAATTAGCAAAACTAAGGAATCAATAATATTTGCGAAAATTCTTTGAGGAATAGTTGCTAATATATTCATGTTTTCAACGTGACAAATTTATTATAAGGTTACTCAATTCTTTGAAGTGAGTAAAGGACAAAACTCCGTTAATGTTAGTATTATGGTTATACATTATAGGTAAACAATTTGCATTTTTTGCACTTTCAACATCTGATATACTATCGCCGATGACAAATATTTTTTTAGTTGGTGGAAGATTTAGTATTTCTAATGCTGCTAATATTGGTTTAGGTGATGGTTTGTTTTCCGGTGTATCATTAGCTCCTATTATACTTTTAAAATACTTTGTAAGATTAAGATCATATACATCACGACGTAAATAGTATCCATTTTTATTACTTACGATAGCCATACTTATGCTTTTTTGATGTAATAATTCTAACATCTCTAATACATTTTCATTGAGTTGTATTTTATGTTCTATTTGTGATTTATTAAGTATTTGTTCATATAATATGCTCCATTCTTTTAACTTATTATTGAGTAAATATGTTAAATATTGTCTAATTTGAGTATTAGGTATTGTATCAAGCGACACATTGTATCCCATCATATGTAAAGCTTGACTGGCAATATTGTAATTTATATTACTAGTATTAATTAAAGTATTATACCAGTCAAATATTACTGCTAGAGGTGCACTTGTAGGATATAATAGCATTTTGTGTTATTAGGTATATTTAAAATCAATATAATAGTAGTTTATAGAGCTTACTAATAATTTAAATTGTGAATAATAATAAAATAATAACAAGTTCTTTTTTTTTATAAAGCATTGATGGCAGTTATAATAATATATGCTGTAAATTAACATTATAGAATTATTTATTTAATTTAAGGTGTTGAAATATTGTTAATAAAAGCAGTTGAATACGATTAGTAATGCAATTAGTTTTTAGAATATGCGTCATAATAATAATACAAGTATAGTAAAGTTTTATGATTTACGAAAGTTTTGTAATGTATTAATAATACATTGATAGTTTAATGCTGATTAGATATATTGTTATTTTAATACTAGCATCAAACTATGTCTCATGTTCTCCTTATAAAATCTTAGCTATGACACTGTTAGTCATGTAATAATCAACAAAAAAACATTAGACAACTAATAAAAATGGCTTATCAAATGGAAAGAAACTCTTTTCTAAATCTTAATATGCTGAAAACATGGAAGTATTACCAAAACTTATGCTACCAGCTAGCACTAAACTATTTTTCATGCTTCCCTTTACAAAAGATCTCTGTGGCAAAGTATTTTTATATACTAACTTAAATACTTTCCTTATTATTTTATGTAGCTTATATATCTAGTTATACAAAAAACTTTTTGAAGTCAAAAAATATTAAAATGCACTATGTAATTATTTGTTTATATTTTGTAAAACTGCCACATTAAAAACTATTCCTCAAAAAATACTTTTCTTAGTATGATTTTCTTGTTATTTATATAAAGAATGGTAGATGTCTCTTGATGAGGATATGCACTTTGTTTTATCAAGCAAATATTTTAATGATTATTGCAATTTTGTTACCATTTATATGTGCAGCACTTATTTTAATACTTAAAGACTTATCATATGCAAAACAATTTATTACTCTTATATCTTCTTCTACCTTAATAATAGTTATTGCACTAATCTACAGTATTTTTGTAAAAGATAAAAATGCATTTTTATTGGATTATCATTTTCTTTATCCACAAATACACATAAGCTTTAATATTGAAATACTAGGAATGATGTTTAGTATTTTAGCTTCATTTTTATGGCTAGTCACTAACATCTATACATTTAGTTATATGTATCATAATGATTTACATAATAAAAAACAGAATCTTTTTTATGCATGCTTTGCCACTAGTATAGGATGCACTATATGTATAGCTTTTTCTGGAAATTTAATAACACTATTTATATTTTATGAATTACTCACAATTTGTACTTATCCATTAATTACCTACTACATAGATAACAATTCATTACTATCTGGCAGATATTATATACAAACACTATTATGTACTTCTATTATGCTATTTTTCCCCGCAATAATAATAACTTTTAATATAAGTGGCACTTTAGATTTTCATAATGGTGGCATATTAAAAGATAATATCTCTGCATTTTTTCTTATTCTTATGATAGCTTTTTTTTCTTATGGGATAGGAAAATCCGCAATTATGCCAACACATTTTTGGCTTCCAAAAGCAATGGTTGCTCCAACTCCTGTAAGTGCATTATTACATGCTGTAGCAGTAGTTAAATCTGGTATATTCACTATATTAAAAATTATAGTTTACATAATAGGAGTACAAAAAATACATGAAATAGTTGCACCAGAATATAACATATTAATGTACGTATCAGCTATAACTGTAATAATAGGGTCACTAATTGCAATGCAACAAAATAACTTAAAAAAATTACTTGCATATTCAACTATTTCACAATTATCTTACGTTATAGTAGCAGCATCGCTTTATACAAATGCTGCTATAAAGGCTGCAGTTTTCCAGTTAATATCTCATGCCCTAGGAAAAATTACACTATTTTTTTCAGTTGGTGCAATATATACATCTACTAAAAAGAAAAATATAAATGAAATTCATGGTATAGGAAAATCCATGCCAATTACTATGATAGCATTTACTATAGGTGCACTTACAATGATAGGAATTCCACCAACTTCCGGATTTTGGGGTAAATTTTATATTCTTTCTGAAGCATTACATCAAAGAAACTTTTTTGTTATGTCAATTTTAATACTAAGCACTTTATTAAATACAATGTATTTTATGTCAATAATATACAAAGCATTTTTTATTCCACCTGTAACAAATCATATAAAAGAAGCACCTAAATTTATGTTAATCTCTATGCTTATAACATCAACATGTATTTTAATATTATTTTTTAAACCAAGTATTATATATCACATGATGAGTTTTATCACATTCCAATAATAAACAACGCCATATTTTCATATCTAGTATAATTCCATTCTATTTTCTTATCATTAGGTACTATGATATTTACTTATAAATTCAGAAACTAATTTAAAATATGTGTTACATATTGACTATATATAACAAGTAAACTATCCTTAACAAGGTCATGTTTATAATCCTGGTGTACGTAAGCTTATGGATGGCTTTAATTTAAATAAAATTGCAACAGCAATCTTATTTTCATCATTCCTTATACTTGTTATTAGCAATATAGTAGACCTAATATATAACCCTAAAAATCATAAAGACGACGTTAAAGGATATGAAGTTACAACATTATCTAAAAATAACACTAAACAAGAATCACCAGAAAAAACAATAGATATCAAAACCTTAATAAAAAATGCTAACGCAGCGAAGGGTAAAGATATATCGAAAAAATGTGTAGCATGTCATACATTTGAAAAAGAAGGTAAAAATAAAGTAGGCCCTAATTTATGGCATATAATAGGCAACAATAAAGGACACTTAAAAGACTTTAATTACTCAAAAGCACTGCTTAGCAAAGGTGGAATCTGGACAGAAGAAGAGTTATTTACATTTTTGACAAAACCTCAAGCTTACATTAAAGGCACAAGAATGTCCTTTGCAGGTATATCGAATCCTCAGGATATTGCTGACCTACTAGCATATTTTAAATCATTAGAGTAATATAAAATGATGGATTCTCCAAGTTTTTTAACATTAGATCATAAAAATAATCATAGGATAGCGTACCGTCAATTAAAGACAAATAATAATCTGCCATCAATATTACTACTAGGAGGGTTTGGATCAAGCATGTACGGAGAAAAAGCAACAGCCTTGTACAATTATTGTAAAAAATGTAATTTAAATCTAACTGTATTTGATTATTTAGGACATGGAAACTCAAGTGGTAATTTCATCGATTATACTATCAACGATTGGTATCAAAATTGTATTAGCATTATAGAATCATTAACTAATGGACCTCAAATTATAATCGGATCAAGCATGGGAGGATGGCTTATGTTGCTAATAGCATTAACCCATCCTAGTAAAGTTGCTGGTCTTATTGGATTAGCTCCTGCACCAGATTTTACAGAAAATGTAATTTTTGCTGCACTAACACCTGAGGAAAAAAATCTTTTACAAAACAATCATCCAGTAACTGTTACTTTTACTTACAGTAAAGATGAAGACCGTTCATACAACATAACAAACAACTTTATTAAAGATGGCAGAAAACATCTATTATTAAATAACAATAATATAAATATTAATTGTCCTATAATCTTAATCCATGGTATGAATGATTTAGCAATCCCATATGAAACATCAATACACATAGCAAAAAAGGTCACTTCTACAAACGTTAACTTGTATCTTATTAAATCAGGTGATCACTACCTAAGAGATAAGCACTCTTTAAATTTAACTTTCAACTCAATACAATCATTACTAGCACAACATTAATATCTCATTTGTAATTTTTAATCATATCTCTACTTAAAAGATTAGCATTAGCTAATTATAAATTTTTAGCTTTAATAAAAAACATTCTCTTACCATCTATTATTACAATTTATATGTTAGTTTGTAACTCACTAAATAAAGGTATTTTATATATAAAATACCTTATCAAATGAGATACAAACTAATATAGAATTAAAGATGAGTCACACTATTTTCTAGATTTTCTAGAACCATGGCTTGTGTAATTTTTTGAACATAACTACCCTCAACATGATCTTTCAAAAGCGGATTATTCGAACTACCATTAATGTTACCACTAACATTATATTTGTTTTTACCTCTATAACGTACAATACTAGTACAATTTTCCACTGCTGTTGTTAAATAGTTTTTAATTTTATTGCGAACTTCGCCTAAGGAGAAACTATCTTTGCCTTCCATCATATCTATAAATGACTTTTTACTGTATCTTTTTCCTTCGTGTGAAATTTTCGCATTTTTGCTAATCACGTCTTCAAAAAGCTTGACTGTATTATACAAATTTTCTTTTGACACTTCATAATGAGAATTAGTGGTATTAATTCCAACAATTCTACCATTATCTATAGATATCATACCAGCACATATTATTGGCTTACGTCTCTCAAAAAAATAATGACTTTTAGTATAAAGTCGTATCACATCAGAAGACTTATTAGTTACTGCACCATCAAGGACTAATAATTCTCCTTTACGTCCAACAACAAAAGGTACTGCACTTTTGCATGAGCATTGACGTACATAATCCTTAATTTGTGTATTATACAATTCATCATCTTTGCCATACATTCTATATTTTACACTATTCTTTGCCTCAGTATCTTGCCTTATGACTCCAGTATTCTTGCCATCGTAACTAAATTTCATAAGATAAATTTTGGCAGATTTCTCCTTACACAAATCATCTAAAGTTCTATATAAAGGATTTCGTCCATTTACAGGATAAATCATCTGATCTTTAGGTAGTATAGCATCTGCATTATTAATCTTTGCTTTTAAGGCAACCGAGACTTTTTTATCTTGATGCGTTGTTTGTTCTTTTTGTAAATTTTTACTCATAATAATTTTAATCTTAATTAGTTAAATATATTAATATATTAAATGGACTTAAATTAAATTACTATTAACAATATTATAAATAAATTAAATTATTTTTTAATATTTTTAATATTATCGAATAAACTATAAGTTTGTTTTACTGTTATAAAAAGAATTAATATCATCCCCTATAGGCATTAATTAAAGTAAATTGCTGTACAACAATAACTTAAACAACTTTATTATACTTTATAATATATAGTATTACACAAAATATTTTATACTTAATTTTTTAATAAAAAAGTAATATTTATCAAGATCAATATTACATATATGTAAAATTGTTAAAATAATTATACTATTAAAAATATTTTTAAAGATCTCAACAATATCAATTTGGCATTAGTTATTCTACTTAAATACACAATCTATCTCAATAATTACATACTTAACAACATCTAAAATAGATCTACTTAAAACAAATTCCCATACAATCATTCAAATATAAGTTTTATTACCAAAGTATACAATAAAAGAATTATAAATACTTTCTGTTTAAGCTATAGTTTTAAACTAAAACATTAACATTAAGCTAACAGATAAGCTAAAATTATGAATATTAATCTCTCAAATAAAAAATTTATGTATTATCAAACTTTTAAAACCCTAAATGTGAAATACTTATGAAATTGAATATACTAATATAATTCTTCACATAAAAAAATTACATTTTATTTATATCACGCTTTAACCTACTATACAAAATACCAATGCACAATTAATATGATTAAAAGTACTAAAAATCACTCAACAACATATAATTAAAAAAATTATAACTTATTATTGTTATCTATAATTCCATAATCAGCAATTACACCGAATACAAAGCTTTAAAATATTAATTAGTCATAAACTTAAGGTAACATTAATCAAATTAAACTAATAACTTAAAAAGTTAATAAGCTTAATTGTCAATAAATACTTCACAACTAAGCTTATCACGTCTTTTTATAATCAAAATAAGCCCTATTGATTAATTCATTATATAAAGTTTTTTTAGTTATCTTATCTACATAACTCTTTCTTTTCTTCACAAAGCAATCTTTGAATATAACTCAAACGATTATTATCAGAATTACTTTTTACTTGAGAATCTCTATCATTACCTAAAGACGCTAATCTAGCTTTATTACATTTACGTATATAACTAAAGTATCTTTCCGGAATTGTTAATCCATCTTTACCTTTAGTTTCCATTCGATGTAAAAAACTTTCTTTATTTTCAAAATGTGCTCTTGATCTTACAACGTTATCACAAATCGTATAAGAATGTGATCTTACCTCTGCATCAGGAACTATCACTTTATCTAAGCACTTTATTGCATTAAATAAATTTTCTTGCGCTGGAGTGTAGTGTCCACTCTTTATGTCAATCATTGTAATTTTCCCATTCTGTACCATCATAGTACCAGCACATATCCCTGGCTTATATCTTAGTAAAGTAGAATGATATACCCCATGTAATCCCCCAGAAGAATCACGAGTGATAATATGTGTCGGTTCATCAGCAATAATTAATCTCCCATCAAGAGTAATAGCATAAGCTACCTCACCTGTTACTGCTTTACCTTGCTGCCTTGTTGTATCATATACATTACCATCTTTATCATATAATCTATATTCACCATTTTTATCCTTTTTTATAATCTTCGTAGCATCAAACTGCTCTTTCATACTAAATTTATCAACAGATACATCAGGAAAATCTTGCGAAGTCTTTTGACGATTGTGCTTTTTTGTTCCAACTTCACTATAATATAAATTTATAACTAGATTCTCAACATCATATAACTTCCCTATATTATTATCATGATCAAATATTGGCTTATGCGATGATAAATTTATGCTCAATTGTTCCTCCTTTGGAACATGATATTTTGCACTACTTGTTGAACATGCAGCAAACTGTTTAGCAGCATATTTCCATGTATTCATATTCTGTTCTTTTTTTATATGAGAATATACATCATAAAGTTCACTAGTTATTTTATATTTCCCTACACTATCTAATTCCTTATTTAAATTAGATGCTAGATCATATTCTTTTCTTCTTTTAAATATTTTTATTAACATAAATATTTATTTACTCCACATTAAAATTTTAATATTTTAATGATAAAAATTAAAATATTAAATTAATGTTAATAAATATATTAATAAATATAGTTATTAGTTGTTTTACATTCTTATTGACTCGCACTTAATATTAATACTACATTTTGTTTTTGCATTTAAAGTATTAAATAAATTAAAATATTTTGCTAAAAACTTTATTTTCAAGTTATTCATGATTGACATTAAATCTATAAAAAGATTAATCAATATAATTAAGTAAATTTACTATTTTAAATACTATTAGTACAACTTAAAATTATTATAATTAAACTTATGATCTCAAGATTACCAGACAATCTTCACTTAATTAACAGAACTCTTATTACTTGAAAATCATACTCTTCATAATGTTAACCTTTTTATTCCATATAAAAGCTCTTCTTTTTTATTTGATGCGCTTTATAATTATGATCTTTGTATTAATTAATTTGTTTCGTAATAACAATTACCCATACATCTTCAATTAATTATTAGTAATTTATAGCGTGTATGCTTAGTATACTAATTGAAATAACTTAATTACAATTATTTAAATTATTATTAACATAAGTATATTTATTTACTCTACAATAATCTTAATAATTAAAGTGTTGATAAATAAAAGACAAGCTTTGTTAGCACTTTAGTAAATAAAGGTACTAACCAATACTTGCAAATATAGTACATTATATCCTTAATAATCCGTTATAGATAAATATTTATGTATATTATTATATAATGAATGTTCTTTTCATATGGAATAACAAAAAATAATCTTCATAAAATGTTCTAACAACAAATATAAAGCTCCTAGCATACTAATCAAAAATTATTATAATAAACAACGTGCATTTATAGCTTGTATAATACGTCAATTATAAAACAAATGATAAGTAAATAGAACTTAGTAGTTAAACAATAAATAATTAAATACTAATACTACTATATTTCTCTCTTCCTACCTTTAGAGAATTATTTTTTATTCTCACTGCATATAACATACTTTCATTACGAATAGCTATAAAATATCTTTGTGGAATTGTTAATCCATCTTTGCCCACTTTCTCCATACGATGCAAAAATGCTTTTTTATCTTCTTGCTTTATAGCAAACTCATGTTCTATACATGAGTTCTTGTTTACTATTATGGATGAAAATGAAGATATGCATGCGTTATGATCTATCACCTTATCTAAAATCTTAACCGCATTATATAAATGTTCCTGAGTTGGCAAATAGTGTCCACTATTATCATCAATATAAACAATCCTACCATGATGAACTTTCATAACCCCTGCACATATACCTGGCTTACCTCGCAATAATGTAGAATGACAAATTATTTCATTACGTATAATCTCGTGTGTTAACTCATCAGCAATTACTAGTTTTTTATCAAGCGTAATAACATAAGCTACACTATCTAACTTACATTTAACAATTTTACCATATGTATTATAAGGCATCTTACTTTTTTTATCATATAATCTATAAGTACCTTTCTTATCTCGTGCAATAAATTTTATGCTATCCATTTGTTCTTTTAAAGTAAAACGTCGTACTTTACAGGTCATCTTACCTTCTTTGAATATACTATCCTTTCTACCAAATTCACTATAATAATTTTTATCATTGTATTCTGCGGTACAGTGTATTATATTACTTGCATGATCATAAAATGGTTTCATGCCTACATTCATGCTAATCTGTTGCTCTTTTGGTACGCTATACCGCGTATGAGGTACACCTTTACAAAATTGCCTTACAGCATTTCTCCATTTTTGCATATTCCTTTTTTTTCTATCAACCGTGTTATAGTAATTGATTCCATGGAAATAAGCATTTAAACAATATAACTTACTTAATCGTTTAACGCCGTCACTACTTGATTGTTTAACGCCGTCACTACTTAATCGTTTAACGTCGTCACTACTTAATCGTTTAACTCCGTCACTACTTAATCGTTTAATGCCGTCACTACTTAATCGTTTAATGCCGTCACTACTTAATCGTTTAATGCCGTCACTACTTAATCGTTTAATGCCGTCACTACTTGATTGTGTAACATGATAACGTTGTTTATATGAACACAAATAAATAGACCTATTTACCCATATATCAGAATTACTAACTTGTCGCTTTTTTAATACCAATTGATGATATAACATTACATCCCTCACTATTAACAATTCAACTAAACACTCACAATACAGTTATGAAAAATATATCATTACATGAACATAGACAATGTTGTTAATATACACACTGCTTCTAATTTTATACCCTGATATTATAATTAAAGATTTACAAGATTTATCAGCATAAATCATTACTATTTTAATATAATATTATAAAGATTTCAAAATATTTTTAAATCCTACACTTAAAAGATTCTTATTAAAGTACAAAAAATCACCCATTACTAATTCATAATATAAAAATACCGTATAAAAATTGTCACTCTTTTCTAGATAAATGCATTACTAAATTTATGTTATATTAGTTAGATTAGCTTTCTATTTAAAAACATACTTAATAACATTACTCATAAGTACTTTCCTATAAAATCTTATATAAATCATGTTAATTAATATCTATATTTGATATTATTAATAATATTTTTTCCTATACATATACGTCAGAATTCAAATATATAACACATTATTCACTCCTTTAATATAAACTCATACACTTTTACATAATGTATAATAATCTTTATTCCGTGCCATAACTTAATCGTGTTAACTTTTATTAAAAAATAAGTAATAATATTAACATTATTAGTAAATACATATACTTTGCGTAAAATAAATTATGTAATATATTATAATCGTTAATAAATTTTTTATAAATCACTCACGTAATAATAGTATTCATTATAATTTATCACGAAAATTTATTTCTGTGTACATAACTTTACTAATTACAATAATGGATAACTCGTAATACTTTACCTGTTTTATAACAAAACACTGATTATTCTCAAATTTATTCTTACTTTTTTTTTACAATGGAAATATGTTATTTTTATTTAACTAACTGCACTTTTACTTTCTTTCATATATCTAATATATACAATTTTTTATATAAAATAGTTATTTAATATTTAAATTAATAAATATTATTAATAATATCATTTATATTAATATACTTGAAAATAATTAAGTTAAATACTGCGGTCATTAAATATACCTATCAAAAATATAGTATATCAAAATCCTATAATAAAAAAATTATCAAACAATATTCTTACACTTTTTAAAATTAGTTATCGTAACAATATAATGATGCATTATCACAAAAAGCGATAAATAACGTAACATTCATTTTTTACTATAACACCAAACCTTAACTAATAATAAAAATGAAGATTACCAATAAATAGCTATAGAGTGACTGTAAATATAGAATATAAAAAAGTTTTTGTATCATATAAAGAAACAAAGTAGATAAAAGCAGGGTTACATTCTATAAAAATACTCCAAGAACTATTAACAATGAAAAGATAAATTGATAGTGTTGCTCTTCTATAATACAAACTTATTTAAGCTAGATAGTTGACTATTCAAAAAAAAAGCTTGATACAAACAAATAATAATTACAGCACATTTTACATATTAATAATAAACTAAAAAACAATATCCTATTAGGAAAAAAAATAATCAAAGAACCTTCTAAAATTTTTTTTTCACAATCCTTTACATCCTTATAATCACAATTTCAAATTTACATAATAAATAAAATCAAAGAACTATCATAATGACAAAATAATATTCCTGAAACTATTTTTCAATAAATATATTAATTACTTAACTCTTAAAATCCAGCACTCTATAATGTATCAGATATATACAAGATTTTCTTAGTATAATACACAAATTGACCACTATTAGCAAATGGTGGGCGATAACAGACTTGAACTGCTGACCTCCTCGGTGTAAACGAGATGCTCTACCAGCTGAGCTAATCGCCCATTGTATTTATGTATAAACCATAAAAACTATCTCTGCAACAAAGAAATTTTTTATCATTTTAAAATCTTAAATACTTTTCAATAAACTTATCATACCCATATTGTTTACAAGCTGATATTACTGTATTTACCATTAAAAATGCTACTGTCATTGGCCCTACACCTCCAGGAACTGAAGTAATAGCGGATGCAATATTTTTAACTTCGTTAAAATCAACATCCCCTACAAATTTATTATTTCCATCTTGATTAACTAAATTTATCCCAACATCAATAACAACAGCACCAGGTTTAACCCATGATGATTTAACAAGACAAGCCTTTCCAACAGCAGCTACAAGAATATCAGCTCGACAACAATAATCTATTATATCAGTACTAGCAGAATGAACGATTGTTACAGTACAATTTTCACGTAATAGTAATGATGCTAAAGGTTTACCAACAATATTTGATCTTCCTATAACAACAGCATTGCTTCCTGATAAATCGTTCAATATTGTTTTAATTAAATAAACACATCCCTGTGGAGTACAAGGAAGCAAACAATCTAACTGTCCTGTTGCTAATTTACCTGCATTTTCATTATGAAACCCATCTACATCTTTACACGGATTGATAGCATTAATAATAACATTTTTATCAATATGCTTTGGCAATGGCAACTGAACTAAAATACCATTTACGCTTGGATCAATATTAAACGTATTAATAATACCAAGTAATTCATCTTGTGAAGTTGTAGAAGGTAAACATACAGTTTTCGCTAAAATTCCTAACTTTTCAGCTTTCTTTTGCTTATTACTAACATAAAGCCTACTTGCTGGATCATCCCCGACTATTATCACTATTAAAGATGGTATCAAATCATAATTTCTCTTTAAATCACTAATACAACCAGATAAATGATTCAACAATTTACTAGATGCAAGCTTACCATCTATAATATTACTATTCATGTTAGATCCTAATGTAATATCCTAACTGTTTAGTCTTTCTGCTACTCATAACCTATAGCTTACTAGTACTACTTACAAAAATTAAAATAGTATCCAAAATATCATTAGAGTTAGCTACTAAAATATAAATAAATTTCAAAAAACTAGCAACTTAATAAATTACAAATTACTATTATAATATATGTTTAGATCATAATAGCCGATATTTACAAAAAATAATTAAATAATTTAAAGTAATTTAAAATATCAGTAATTATGTTTAATTAATAATGGAACAATTTACTAAACAAACACTTTGTAACTTAGGTGTAAATATAAAAAAGCCCTTAGCAATTACATATTCCTTTAACTTCCAAAATTCATGTTAGTAATGTTTATCATTGCGAAGGTAATTAATTTAAAAAAATGTAAGAATTATTCTTATAGTATTCATCAATACTAAACTTTAAATAATAACTTCTATAACTAACCACCTATAATCAGTAAAAAGCTCTTTAAATAAGAAAATTGAATAAAGTAATTTCAACACATTAAATTTAAGCTAGTTATATTAGCTTCTTTATACTTTAAATGCTCTTTAGACTTACTAACATGATATCATTTATAATATAACACTAGCAACATAACAAGCTCTTTAAGCATGCTCTTTGCTACTTAAACATTTATCAACCATAAAATTAACATATGAATAAATATCTTTAGTGTAATACCTAATCAACATTAGTATACATTTCAAGTAATTAATTTAACACATCACAGTAATAATATACTTCAATAACTTATACTAACAATATGAAAAAAAATTTTACAGTATTAAAATTCCATCTCTTACTTATCATGATACTGTTAACAGTTTATAAAATTCTTTCTAAGATATTATAATAACTAAATAATGCTGTATTACTTACCTTTTTATATTAAGACTTTGAGTAATAAATTCTTTTAATTTAATCTGCCTTCTAGTTTTCAGTTTTTCTGCCTTTAAAATACATTGAATTTGATTAACGCTATCTATTATATTATTATTGACTATAATATAGTCATATTTATAACAATGACTAATTTCAAAAGACGCTTCACCAAGTCTATTTTCTATTTCAATATTGTTACCACTTCTATTATACAAACGCCTTTGCAATTCTTGCATCGACGGTGGCAATATAAAAATACTAACCACATATTGGTTCATTAACTCAATCAGTTTAAAAGCTCCTTGCCAATCTATTGTAAATAATACATTCACTCCATTATTAATATGATTTTTTACAAAATCAGATGGAATACCATAGTAATTACCAAAGACCTTTGCATATTCTAACATCATGCCTGAATTACAAAGCTCTAGAAACTCACTTACACTTACAAAAAAATAGTCTCTTCCGTGTACCTCTCCACTTCTTGGAGCTCTAGTCGTCATAGAAATAGAACGCACCGTATTGTTACTTTTATCATTTACCAATAAATTTGAAATTGTAGTCTTTCCTCCGCCAGAAGGAGATGAAATAACTAACATAACACCTTCTGTTCTTAATTCAAGAGCCACTATGTTATCTTGCATTCTAATTCACATTTCTACTATACCATCAATATATATATTATTTCAACTATTAAATATTGTTTTCAAAAACCACCTATGATATGTATTTAGTTACTTAAGGTATAAAATTACGTAATGCACTATTTTAATCGATATTCACATATTCTTCTTCCCTTAATTATCTGCTTATTCGTTTTATTTTTTATTTCTGGTATATACACAGCATTTTATGCTTCACCACCAGATTATAAACAAGGAGAAATTGTACGAATCATGTATATACATGTACCAGCAGCTTGGATATCATTAGGAGCATATTTATTAATAGCACTCTTAAGCTTTTTGGTACTAATATGGAGAAATGTCACAGCATCTATATTATCTCACGCAATTGCTCCTATAGGAATGTGTTTTTCTTTCATTTGTCTAGTAACTGGAAGTATATGGGGAAAAGGTACGTGGGGAACATGGTGGGTATGGGATGCAAGACTTACTTCAATGCTTGTATTATTTTTTTTATATATTGGATATTTAGCATTATGGAATTTTTTTGATAATGAATATAGATCAAGCCGTTCTACAGCCATATTTACAATATTTAGCGCAATAAATATTCCAATAATTAAATTTTCCGTTAACATATGGAATACTTTACATCAACCTGCTAGCATATTACGTAAAAATGGTATTGCTATAGATATTTCAATGATGATACCCTTACTACTTATGTTTACTGCATTATCTCTTTTATTCATTATATTATTAATTATCAGAACTTATACCTTAATAAATATACAAAAAATTAATATAAAACTCTCTCAAATTGCTAATGAGGATTTATGATAGGAATCTTGATAGGCAACGTTGAAGAATTGTACAATAATTACATTATACTTAATGTTAACAATGTAGGTTATATAGTTTATCTTTCTTCAAAGACTTTACAACAATGCATTATAGGACATAATATTAAACTCTATATTGAAACACATATCAATAGAGATAACATTACTCAACTATATGGATTTTTAAACATAAAAGAACAAAATTGTATAAAAATGCTCATCACAGTTAATGGAATAAATTATAAAACTGCCTTGAATATATTAGATAAGTTAACACCTGACCAGATATTTTCAGCAATTATCAATAATGATAAAGTTACTCTTAAAATGGGAGGTATAAGTGAAAAATTAGTAGAAAGAATTATTACTGAATTATCAGCTAAGGTTAGCAAAATAAAACTTGATTCTATAACAAATAAAGAAGAAAATAACAATTCATTAAATGATATGCTAGCAGCATTATTAAGCTTAGGATATGACAAATCTAAAGCCTTTAATGTGTTGCAAAAAATCCATAGTAAATTTCCTAACTATGATACACAAACAATAATTCGTCACGCATTACAAGAATTATCTAAGTAACTTATATGCTACAAAGTCATGAATCTGAAGAAGATAAGCGTAACACATCTTTAAGACCTAATCTACTAAAGGAATTTATTGGACAAAGTGAAATAGTAAGCAACCTTAAAGTATTTATCGATGCAGCTTATGCTAGAAAAGAACAAATGGATCATATATTATTATATGGTCCACCAGGATTAGGAAAAACTACGTTAGCACATATCACTGCAAAGGAGCTAAAAGTAAATTTTCGATCTACAGCTGGACCATTATTAAATAAAGCTGGCGATCTAGCAGCAATATTAACAAACCTTCAACCAAAAGATGTATTATTTATTGATGAAATACATAGGCTTAACCGCAATATTGAAGAAATATTATATCCAGCAATGGAGGATTATTGCTTAGACATAGTTATCGGCGAAGGATGCGGCGCACGCACATTAAAAATTGACTTACCAGTTTTTACACTAATAGGAGCTACTACAAGATTCGGATTACTTTCAAGTCCATTAAGAGATCGGTTTGGTATACCATTACATTTGGAATTTTACTCAATAGAGGAACTAATACTCGTCATAATCCGGGCAGCAAAAGTTATTAATACCAATATTGATAATGATGGTGCAAGAGAAATTGCATTACGATCTCGTGGCACTCCAAGAATTGCTTTAAGATTACTTAGAAGATTAAGAGACTTTCTTGAAGTTAAAGGCTATAATATAATTGATAGATCATTTGTAAATCAAATTTTATCCAAATTAGGCATTAATAACATTGGGTTAGACAAGTTAGATATAAGTTACTTAAAATTTATTTTTCACTCCAATGGAGCAGTAGGATTAGAAACAATTGCAGCAGCACTATCAGAAGATATAAATAACATTGAAGAAACTATAGAACCATATCTTATAAAAATAAATTTTCTTCAACGTACACCGCGAGGAAGAATTATAACACCTCAAGCAATACAATATTTAACAGATAACTTACTTGTATAAGTATGTCATCATCCCAATATTCATTAATTGATCAACACACATACAAAAACTTTAAATATGTATTCAGTATACTCCAACATTCTATCAAATTGCCTTAATTTATAAAAAATATCACCTTGCGATTTATTACATATTGCATAAAATAACACAATAATTTAATCACTAGTTTTTCAAGAATGTTACTGAAACTTTTGATGTAATACTAAATCATTATAAAATTTTATAATATCTTTATTGTAATTTTTTATATTTATATAATACTTATAGTACTTTTGCATAATCTCATAAAAAATTACTAATGCTACAACCATAAAAATAAATTAACGTTTTTTATTAATATTAAATAGTAAAATTTTATAAGTTAATCATAGTAACTTTTACTTTTTATAACTATGATACCCTTACCATAATCTATTGTGTACCTAAATATGAACATCATATACACTAAAAAGTTATTCAATATATTTTTCTTTTCTTGTAACACGTAAAGTAGTATATATCACTATAGAAACAATTGAGCATATTATTGGTAAAATCGCTATTGCAATAATAGTACCATCAGAAAAACATTCTACTATATAAATCCCTAAAGCCCCAAAAAATGTCTGTAAAAATACAATAAATGCTGATCCAGTCCCACTATCTTGGATTTCCTTAAATGCAGATGCCATACTATTACTAATAGTAAATGCAATGCCAATACCAGATGGAATCCATATCAATTCTATTAGTAATGGTGTTAATTTTATAGCATAGTGGAATATTACAACTATAATATCTGGTATAAAATCTAATAATAACCCCATAATTAACATTCTATTCATTCCGACTCTTTCCACTAACCTTTGATTGATAATAGTACCAATAACATATGAAATTACATGTATAGCAATAAGATAACCATAATTTCCTATTGGTAAATTCATTGATTTAATAAAAACAAATGGCAAATTAACAATAGACGCCCATACCCACATAATAGTTAAACTATAAATTAAGGCAAATCCTAGAAATCTCATATTCACCATTAAATTAACATATTTTTTAACTACATAGTAAAAGTTAAGGCTATCTTTGTGCCACGTAACTATTGTTTCTTTTAGATAAATATATAGAAAAATAAAAAGTATTACTGATAATACTGATATCACCATAAAAAGCACATTCCAATCATATCCATGAGATATTATGGAACTACCTAATATTGGACCTATAGCTGGAGAAAAAGCAATTGCCATATTAACATACGATATATTTTTTGCACATTCCTCACTACCAGAAAACATATCATTAATTACCGCATATCCTATAACTCCTGCAACCCCTGCTCCACATCCTTGAATTAACCTCATAATAATTAACATTACAATATTATTAACAAAACAGCACCCTATGCTTGCTAATCCAAAAATTGCTATTCCTATTAACATTATAGGTCTACGTCCATAATAATCAGATAGTGGGCCATATAATAATCCTGAAAGCGATCCGCCAATCAAATTCAAACTTACTGTTAATTGAGCAATAGCATGTTTTACATTAAAAAAATCACTAATTTTTGGCAGACTAGGTGTATAAATATCACATGACATATCACAGATAGTAATAGTCATAACCACTAAAATCAAAATCACTTTTTTTAAAACTTGCATCACCATTCCATAAAGAATAACTTAATAAACAATATGTATAAGTATATAAAGCTAACAGCACAAACTGTACCCGATAACCCAAAATTGCTATCATATGTAATATTACAGGTATACGTCCATAATAAACTGACAATCTTTTTTTTTATTTATTTTTCTAAAATCATCATCACATCATTCCATTCTCTTTTACTCATACCGCTACTTTCTCTGCTAACCTCTTGTCCATCAATTAGCTTGCGTATGACATTTAAAGCATTTCGTGATAATGCCTTTGCTTCTAAACAATACTCTACAAATGCATTATAGGTTAAAGGCACCCAAAGTTTAACAATATCTAGCATTGTTTCTGCGTAAACTCTTATCTCATATTGAGCATGCTTATCAGCTCTTAACTTAATAAATTTTAATAAATTATGTAAATTTACTTTCCAATACCACTGAGTATAACAATTTAATGTTAAATTAATACGTGATATTTCTCTCGCTAAACCTCTTTCTAAGAACTTACTATAATTACTATACGTTAAAGCTGCATCATGTTGAAAAATATCAATAACTTCCTGTGAAAACTCTTCAGGTAAAACTTCTCCCCTACCTTGAGCATTATCACAAGATTGTTCTGATATTTGACTATGATCTGGAATATAAAACTCTTTATCCAAAACTGAATATCTAGCAGAGTACTCATTAACACTAGCAGTACGATGACGTATCCATTGTCTAGCAACAAAAATAGGTAATTTTACATGAAATTTAATCTCACACATTTCAAAAGGAGTAGTATGAGAATGCCTCATAAGATAATTAATTAACCCAGCATCTTGATTCACATGTTTTGTACCTTTACCATAAGAGACACGAGCTGCCTGAACAACAGAGCTGTCATCACCCATATAATCAATAACCCTAATAAATCCATGATCTAATACTTTATGATCTTTATATAAAATTTCCTCTAGAGCAGGAACAACAATACGCTGTGTTTTCATATATAACCTTAGTTTCCTATCTTTAAGAACATTAGCTGCTTAATTTTTGCAATCGCTTGTGCTGGATTAAGATCTTTAGGACAAGTTTTAGTACAATTCATTATTGTATGACAACGATATAATTTAAAAGCATCATCTAACATATTTAAACGCTCATTTAAAGCTTCATCCCTACTATCAACAATCCATCTATATACTTGCAATAATGCTGCTGGTCCTAAATATTTATCTGAATTCCACCAATAACTAGGACAAGCAGTACTACAACTAGCACATAGTATACAATCATAAATTCCATCTAACTTACTTCTATCTTCTATAGTCTGTAAACGTTCACTATTAACAGAATCAGGCTCCTTAGCTTGCAACCATGGACTAATAGATTCATATTGTTTATAAAAATTACTTAAGTCAGGAACTAAATCTTTTATAACAGCCATATGAGGAAGAGGATAAATCTCAACATCAGATTTAATCTCAGAAATATATTTTGTACATGCAAGTGTATTAGTACCATCAATGTTCATTGCACAAGAACCACATATTCCTTCACGACACGATCTTCGAAATGTTAATGTAGAATCAATGTCATTCTTGATTTTTATTAAAGCATCCAGCACCATCTGCCCACACTCCTCCATATCAATAAAAAATGTATCTATTCTTGGAGTATCTCCATCATCTGGACACCATCTATATATTTTAAAACATTTCACATTTTTTGCATTAACATCAGCATGGTAAACCTTACCATTTCTGTTAATTTTAGAGTTCTTAGGTAAAGAAAACTGAACCATAATTAATCCTTTAATATATTCTTTTCTGAGGAGGAAAATATTGTACCTCATCCGTTAAAGTTGAATTTGCAACATTCTTATAATCTATTTTTACGTTATAACAATTATAATCATACCATGCTATAGTATGTTTCATCCAATTTTCATCATCGCGATCAGGAAAATCTTCACGAGCATGAGCACCTCTACTTTCTGTACGATTTGCTGCACAATTCATAGTAATTACTGCCTGTGGTATCATGTTAATAAGTTCTAAGGCTTCAACTAAATCACTATTCCAAATCATGCTTCTATCAGTAATTGAAATCTCTTTCATGGATGCAGCAACTTCTTTTATTTTTTCTTTTCCTTCATCTAAGACTTCTGCTGTACGAAACACAGCCGCATGTAATTGCATAACATTCTGCATATTACTACGTATTTTTGATACACGCAAACTCCCTTGTGAGAAACGTACTTTATCGAATCTATCAATAATCCATTCTTCATAACATTTATTTATAGGAGCACAAGAAGCACCTGGCTTAATAATCTCCTTTGCTCTAATTGCAGCAGCTCTACCAAATACAACTAAATCCAATAGTGAATTAGATCCTAATCGATTAGCTCCATGCACAGAAACACATGCAGCTTCCCCAATTGCAAAAAGCCCTGGTACTATTTTTTCTGCACCTTCTTTTAATGTTACAACTTCACCATAATAATTTGTAGGGATACCTCCCATATTATAATGAACTGTAGGGATTACAGGTATTGGATCTCTTGTAACATCAACTCCAGCAAAAGTTCTAGCCGTTTCACTAATTCCAGGCAATCTTTCATGAATAATTTTAGGATCAAGATGAGCTATTGACAAATAAATATGATCTTTATTCTTACCAACTCCTCTACCTTCACGTATTTCCATGGTCATCGATCTACTAACTACATCACGTGAAGCTAAATCTTTAGCTTTAGGAGCATAACGTTCCATAAACCTTTCACCTTCAGAATTAATTAGATAACCACCCTCGCCTCTACAACCTTCTGTAATTAAACACCCGGAACCATATATGCCTGTAGGATGAAACTGAACAAATTCCATATCTTCTAATGGTAAATTTGCTCTTACAACCATACCTCCACCATCACCTGTGCAAGTATGCGCACTAGTTGCAGAAAAATAAACTCTCCCATATCCTCCCGTAGCTAAAACAACTGCATGTGCGCGAAATCTATGTAAAGTACCATCACATAACGACCAGGCTAGTACACCTTGACATCGACCTTCATCACTCATAATTAAATCAATAGCAAAATATTCAATAAAAAACTTAGCATTAAACTTTAATGATTGTTGATACAACGTATGAAGTA
The DNA here is from genome assembly GCF_019186785.1 of Neoehrlichia mikurensis. Taxonomy (GTDB): domain Bacteria; phylum Pseudomonadota; class Alphaproteobacteria; order Rickettsiales; family Anaplasmataceae; genus Neoehrlichia; species Neoehrlichia mikurensis. The sequence goes on along the minus strand of NZ_CP066557.1, from coordinate 759,191 downwards.
TAGCATGTCCTGTTTTATCTGATGCAGCACAAGTGCGCTGTGCTGGTTTCCCCTTACCAAATTCTGTAGTCATTCCCCCAAAAGGACGTTGATATATTTTTCCATCCTTAGTACGAGAAAATGGAACACCATAATGTTCTAATTCAATAACTGCCTGCATTGCATGTTTACACATATATTCAATAGCATCCTGGTCTCCTAACCAATCTGACCCTTTTACTGTATCAAACATATGCCAGCGCCAATCATCTTCTGTTACATTACCAAGTGCTGCACTAATACCACCTTGAGCAGCAACTGTATGACTACGTGTTGGAAAAATTTTAGAAATACATGCAACTGACAATCCTACAGATGTCATGCCAAGTGTAGCTCGTAACCCAGCACCTCCAGCACCAACTATAACCACATCGTATTCATGATCTATAATCTCGTATGCAAAATTAGACATTATTAATAAATTAAAAACCATACATGATTTTAGGCTACCATAATAATCCAATGAGTCAATAGTAAACCTACAGTAAAAACTAAGTTTAAAGCTTTATTAATTATAATATCACTATTATAAAAATTCAATTTTTCTTCAAGCTACAACAAGTAAGGACAGTATAACATATCTACTTATACTACTATTTTGAACTTTATAATTAAACTTCTAAAAAACTCTACACTTAGTATTTACTATTTTTTTTACACATTGTAATTCTAATTTATACCTAACGAAAATCGCAATTAATTTAAACGTACTACTTATTGAAGCTTATTCACTAACATGCGTAACTATAGGAAAATTTCCTTATACACTACATGGTACAAACTAAATTATAGATACATAAAAACTATAAGTATATAAAAATTAATTATATCCTATACCATAATTACTATTTACTGTAAAAAATATATACAATATTACTCTGTAGAGTCATTATTAGTTAGTAGTTGTAATTTTACAAGTTTCATATATAATCCATCAGGATTTTTCATCAGTGACTCATGAGTGCCAATTTCTTCTATTACACCATTGTTAAAAATAACAATTTTATCTGCCTTCATCACTGTTGACAATCTGTGAGCTATCATGATCATCGTTTTCCCATGCATAATTTTATCTAAAGCATTTTGTATAGCTTTTTCATTACGAGAATCTAGCGATGATGTTGCTTCATCCAAAATTAATACCTCAGATTTTTTTAATACTGCCCTTGCAATTATAATTCTTTGCCTTTGACCTTCAGATAAACATAAACCCTTTTCTCCAACAAAAGTAGAAAACTTATCAGGCAACCCATTGATAAAATCCATGATGTATGCATTTTCTGCAGCATTAATTAATTCTTCATACGTATAATTACTCACGCCATAAGTTATATTATCCAGTATAGTTCCAGAAAATATTACAGGATTTTGAGGTATAATACTAAAAAGAGACCTTAAGCTATGCAAAGATAATTGTTTAATATCAACTCCATCAATACTTATATTTCCATCATTAACATCATAAAACCTTAATAAGGCATTAATTAACGTACTTTTACCACTTCCCGATGGACCAACTAAAGCAACTTTTTCTCCTACATTAATAGATAAATTTACATTTCTTAATGCTGGAACACTTAACTTAGTTGGATAGTAAAATGTAACATTATTAATTGAAATCAATTTTTTAATGCTGTTTATTACCTTAGGATTATGTATTTCAATAATATCTGATTTAACATTCAATAACTGAGATATTCCCTCTGATATTCTAGTAGCTCTCTGCAAATCTTGTATATTATCACCAATACTATTTATTGAACCAGCTGCTAATGTTGAATAAAAAAGAAAAGCAAATAACGCCCCTGAAGTTATATTATGAGCAACAACTTCTTGAATACCAACCCATAATACAAGACCAATAGAGCCCATAACAGATGTAATAATCAACGTTACTAACAGCGCACGAAAGCATATATATTTCTTAGTTATACTTAATGCTTGATCTAATAAAAGAGTAAATTGCTGACTTACTATTGCTTCTCTCACAAAAGACTGAATTACATTAATACCACGACATGTTTCATCACTAAAATCTGCTATTTCATCTGTTTTATTATTAACACACTTAGACAAAAGTCTTACTTTTTTACCAAAAAAAGCTAATACAGTTAAAATAATAGGTATAATAATTATTGTATAAATTGTCAATTTCAAATTAGTATGAATTAACATTGCAACACTACCAAGAAAAGTAGTTGCATTTCTCAAAATTACCGACATACTGCTACTTAAGATCGATTGTAGTATTGAAGTATCAGTAATTAGCTTTGTCATCAAACTTGATGTACTTACTTTTTCAAAAAAACTTGGAGGTAAATATATAATTTTATTATATAGCCCTATCCTAATGTCACGTATCACCTTTTCACTTCCATACCCCGTCAACCACATGCGGAAAAAAGAAGTTAAAGCCATAACAGCAATTATAGCTAACATCATAAAAAATGGTCCTTTAATGCTTGTAGTATTTGTAAAAAACCCTACATCTATTAAAGTATGTAACCCCCTTCCAAAAGTTAAAATAGTAACAGAAGATATAATAACCGCAGCATATGCAAATACGAAATATAATATATGCGGCTTAATATATGAAAATAATATTTTCATCAGCTTATACAATTTATATTAAATAATAAACTTATTTCCTTTTTTACAAATTCAAACACATCACAATTATCACTATTATACCAAACTTTTAAATTACTATCATAACTAAAGCGTACTGATCCGCTTAAAGGAGACGATATCCATATTTGCATAGAAGAATCATGCTTACTAATTACATACTCATCTTTTCCATTAGTAATTTTTACCAACCCTTCATAACTATCACACTCTAAAACACCATCAAGATCAGAATCTTCTATCAAATATAATAAAGAATTTAAAACTTCGTATGCTAAACTTTGAAATTGAAATATGGATAAGCTCTCTACCATAACTGCAGTACCATTTTATATACCATCATTTGGTTCATCATTTCATAAAAAAATGTCAATCTTTATATAACATTAATTATAAGATATTTATGTTATAGCTGCAAAAAAACTTATTATGTAATTAACATAAATACACATTAAAAATATATCAATATCAACTACACAGCTAAAATATAGCTTTATAAGAAATTAAAATTAGCACCTAACATACTTATAGAAATTATGCACATACAGCTTAATTATTATTTAATACCATATTCCTTTTAAATAAAAAACCACTCTTACAGCAAAAAAAATTAAACTTATCTTTTTGACAATATATTTTTTAGAGACAATCTAAACCTTTAGAAAGTAACAAGCTATTTAAAAATTTATCAAAAGCTATGCTTCAAAAGAAAAATCCTTCAATCTACAACATAATTTAGCAACTTCACTTTTTACGTTTGATTCAATAACAGAAATGTTGTCCAAATCTTCAGAAAGCCCATTTAATATTTTACTTATTAAATGACCTATTGTTTCAAAATCCGTAATACCTAACCCCCTAGAAGTTTCAGCAGCACTACCCAATCTCAATCCTGATGTTATGGAAGGTTTTGCAGTATCAAATGGAACAACATTTTTATTACAAACAATTCCAGATCTTTCTAATGACAGTACTGCATCTTTACCTGTAATATTTTTTGATCTTAAATCTAAAACCATTAAATGGCTATCCGTACCACCTGTCACAACATGAAACCCATTACTTTGCAATGTATTAGCTAATACTTTAGCATTATCAATAACCTGCTTCCCATAAAGCTTAAATTCTGGCCTTAATGCCTCACCAAACGCTACAGCTTTTGCTGCAATTACATGCACTAACGGACCACCTTGCATCCCAGGAAATACAGAAGATTGAATTTTTTTATGAATATCTTCATAATTAGTCATAATAACTCCTCCGCGAGGCCCTCGCAGTGTTTTATGTGTAGTCGATACAACAACATGCGCATCATTAATAGGAGAAGGATATACCCCTGCAGCAATCAACCCTGCATAATGAGAAACATCTGCTAAAAAATAAGCTCCTACTTTATCAGCTATTGCACGAAATGCTTTAAAATCTATACGACGTGGATATGAAGATGCCCCTGCAATAATCAAAGAAGGCTTGGAAGCAACAGCAAGCTCTTCAATTTTATCCATATCTATTAAGCCAGTATCACAATCAACATCATATTGTACAGATTTAAACCACTTACCAGATACACTTACAGCAGACCCATGAGTTAAATGTCCACCACACCCAAGCGACATCCCTAATACAGTGTCCCCTGGCTTTAATAATGCCATAAATACTTCTTGATTTGCTTGAGAACCAGAATGAGGTTGTACATTTGCAAACTTACAACCAAACAACTCACATAATCTCGAAATTGCTAAATTTTCTACCAAATCCGCATATTGACAACCACAATAATACCTTTTACCAGGATAGCCTTCTGCATACTTATTTGTAAATATTGATCCTTGAGCCTGCAAAACTGCTTTACTGACAAAATTTTCCGATGCTATAAGTTGTAAAGATGTTTTTTGACGTTGCAACTCTTGTATTATACAATTAAAAACCTCACTATCACAATTCTTAAGATCACTATCAACAATATCCATACCTACCCCAAATACATTAACTACAACAAGAAGTCCTTTTGCTTACATAAAATATGTATATAATGACCCTTTTATTTTATATTAAATAAATACAGTCCACATACTATGATTAAGTTACATTATTAATTTACATATTTGCATTATCTATATCACTACTAACTTCAGTAGCTACACTCATACTATTCTTCTCTATAATAGATTCCTCTTGAACTTTTACTATATTATCCGCATACAATTTTTTAACTTCCTCAACCGCTGATTCATCTTTAACTACATGTAACTTTATAGGAACTACTAGATCAGCATGAAGCTCTATATTAATAATATAATCACCTAAATGTTTTATAACCCCACTAAAGAATATATCTTTTGAACTTAAATCATACCCTTGATCACAAAGCAAATTAGCAACATCCTTCAAAGTTACCGAGCCAAAAAGCTTACCATCATCTGATGCCTGCTTAATAATAATCAAGTATTTACCATCCAACAATGATTTTATTGCTTGAGCCTTTGCTAATTTTTCACGATTTTCTTCTTCTATTATTAAACATCTCTGTTTTAATGCCTCTAAATTCTCCTTAGTTGCCCTTACTGCTCTTTTTTGAGTTAATAAATATCTAGCATACCCAGGTTTTACCTTTACTACCTCACCTGCTTTTCCTAAATTCCTAACACTCTCTTTTAAAATAACTGATAACATTACAACATAATCCTATTAAAATAAAAACAAACAGTTATATCAATAATCCTACATATCAACAATAAACTAATTAGCAATAAGGCAATAATGCTAAAAACCTAGCTCTTTTCACAGCTAAAGCCAGTAATCTTTGCTTTCTAGATGACACCGAAGTAATCCTACTTGGTAGAATCCTACCATACTCTGATATAAATTTAGTAAGTAGTAACTTATTTTTATAATCTATCTCATCATTTGAACACTGCGCCAAAGGACAAGATTTAGATCTTTTAAAATAAGGTCTTTTTAAATAAGCTAATGAAGAATACACCGAAGACCCTGTTCCCGTACTAGTACTATTTTTTTTGTTTTTCTGCAGCATATCAATCTTTCCCTAAATTCACCATCCAAGAATTACCTTTTGGTATTTTATTAACTCTTAAACATAAAAACCTTATTACATCCTCATTTAATCTAATTTTACGCTTAAATTCGTTAATAACATCAAAATTATTGACGCTAATATACATCATACAATAATGACCCTTATTAGCTTTTTCAATACTATAAGCAAAATCTAGCAAACCCCAATATTCATACTTAATAAGCTCAGCACCAACTTTTATCAACAAAGTTGATAATCCTTTTATCAATCCTTCTAATTCATACTGTGTTAAGCTTTGCTGTGCTATAAAAGTAAACTCATATAAAAGCACATGCTCTCCTTCATAAAGTTAACTACGCAATTATATATAATATAAGATTATTATCAAGATAATTATTTACTTAATATTTTAGTATTATATAATCTAACAACTTCTATTTTTCATGACTTAATCATATCATAGCCCAAAAATTCCGTAATAATAATTTGCTTATCATATAAAAAGCATTTCAATTTATAATATAATTCATCGAAATCTTATATAATAGAAACAAATAATATCACTTATTAATGACACTATTTTTTTTATCATTTTTGCTATAACGTTTACTCAATATTTCATGTGTAATAACTTTTATTTTATCATAAGTAAATTCTGGCACTACTTCACTTACATAGTCATTGATAACATAAAAAATATTATAATAATAAGACTCTGAAAACCATGCAGGAAGAACAATCTCCTCATTATCCTCATCAGAAGAATATAAAAAGGTATAACAACAAGTTTCTATTATAAAATATAAACAACAAGAAAATACCATACCTTTAATAATACCAACTAATAATCCTGCAACTCTATCCAATACATTATATCTTATTGGCAATAGTAAATACATTAAAAAACTATTTAGAATTATCACACAAACTGTAATTGAAATAAAAACCGTTACAGTAGACAATGCATTTACTATAATTTCAGAATTAATTCTTTTACTATAAATATCAAAAAAATAATCATGGTAATTAGCTGTCAATAGTATAGATGCTACAATACCACATATACCAAATACCTCTTTGATAAACCCTCTAAAAAAACCCACAAACATACATAACAATAGTATTATAATAACCGCTATATCCAACACAACATAGCCTCATACTTATTTACTAATAGTCTTATGACGCAACTGTACAAATATCAATACAATTAACACTATGAAAGAAATAAAATACACATACATCTTTAAATTCTTTTGTATTGATAATTTTAATTTAACAATAGAGTCCTTCACCTCTATATCTGATTGATCAACATAGCTCCAACTTGCGATATTTTTAACATCTAATTTAACAACTCCAGATGATAAACTTTTTACAACAACATCAATCCCCACTTTTTTCTTTATCATATCAATTAATGTTCCTTGGAATCCGTGAACCAATGGAATTACAATATCTTTCTGAATAATTTCACCATTATCATCTTGATGCTCAACAGTCATTAACAAAGAACTATCACTCTTGACAGTAATTATATTATCAACCTCAGATAATGACACATCCATATACTTAGGCACAAAAAACCCTATAATATGTCCTGGTATTATTAAAATAATACCAACAGCTATTAAAATTATAGATTCATATAACTTACTTTTTACAAAAAAGTATCCCTGCATGCCCGCAGAAATACTCATAATGCTCACTAAAGCAACTAATATACTTAAAGCTGCACTCCATACATTATCAATATCATATAAAATAATATCACTATTAAACACAAATAAGAACGGCACTATCATGGTTCTAATATTATATAAAAATGACTGCACACTTGTTTTAAATGCATTACCCTTTGCTATAGCTGCTGCAGCATAAGAAGCTATTCCAACAGGAGGTGTAACATCAGCCATTAATCCAAAATAAAAAACAAATAAATGCAATGCAACAAGTGGTATAGATAATCCATTTTTATGAACAACCGCATTCAAAATAGGAACCATTAAAGTAGATACTATAATATAACATCCTGTAGTAGGCATACCCATACCTAGAATTATACATATAGCAGCTGTCATTAATAATGTAATAAATACACTTCCATTTGCTAAATGATCAATAAAAACACCTATAGATAATCCAAACCCAGTCAAAGCAACCGTCCCAACAATAAGACCAGCCGTACCTGTAGCTACAGCTATAGTTAGCATACTTTTAGCACCTAAAACCATAGCCTCATACACTTTTTTTATACTATTCCACAAAACATAGAAAATTTGTGAAAAATTTCTCCGAAATACCGCATTAATTGTATCATGAGTCATCAACATAAAAATCAAAAATAAATTTGTCCAAAAACATGATAATGAAGATGACAATTTTTCACCAATCAAACACCACACTAAAATAAAAACAGGAATAAAATAGTGTAACCCTTGTTTTAAAATTTCCCATACATCAGATGATTCTAATGCATCATGATTTTCTCCTGAATCCTTTTTAAATTGACACAATAAAATTGCAATATATAAGCACACTAAAACAAATGATATAAAATAAATACTATCATCAAGAAATATAGCTTTTATCCCTGGAATATAAAAACTACCTAAATGAATACCTTCAATAACAAGATATATAAATCCTACTAATATAAATAAGCAGCATATAAATATTAAAAACTTCAAGACAATAAAATAAATAGAACGTGCTTCTGTTAGATCAATGACAGGACGCATATTCAACTTACAAGCTTCAAGATGCACTATATATAATAATGTTACATATATCATAATAGCAGGAACAAAAGCATATTTAACTATATCAGCATATGGAATTGATAAAAATTCTGACATTAAAAATGCAGCTGCTCCCATAACTGGAGGCATAATCTGTCCATTGACTCCAGCTGATACCTCTATTGCTGCAGCTTTTTCAGCACTAAGACCCATCTTTTTCATTAAAGGAATAGTAAATGATCCTATGGTAATAGTATTAGCTATTGATGAACCTGACATCATCCCCATAAAACCTGAGGCCACTACCGCTGCTTTTGCTGGGCCACCAACAAATCTTTGAAGTAGAATAAACGATAATCTAATAAAAAAATTACCAGCTCCTGCCTTATCCAATAAAGCTCCAAATAACACATATAAAAAAACAAAATTAGAAGACACTCCTAAAGCTACACCAAAAACTCCTTCTGCAGATAACCATTCATGAGAAGCAATCGCAGCAAGACTATTACCCTTATGAGCAATAAGGTCAGGCATATATTGCCCAAAAATAGAATATACAAGAAATAATAATGCAACAACAACTATAGGCATTCCTATAGACCTTCTTGCACCTTCCAATAAAAATAATATTCCACAACAAGAAATCACTATATCTAAGTTATTAGGCATTGCTATTCTTAATGATAATTCATCATACATTACCACAAGATACATTGTTGATATAACTGATAAGCACGCAAAAACACAACTTAAAAAAGTGATATTATTTCTAGAACCTTTAGTAAAGGTAGGAAAGAGTAAAAAAAGTAACAAGAATGCAAAAGATAAATGTATGACCTTAGACTTAAAATCTGTTAGAATCACCCAATTCAAACTATCATTTGTAGCTAATATGGAAGGCAAAGGTGAAGCTATAAATAATTGAAATATTGACCATAAAAATGCTAGAATTCCTATAATATTACCAGTCAATTTACACGTATCATTACTTGAATTTACAAAATTTTTATCACCTAATTCCATATTTATTCATTAATATCAAACATTTAAGTACTATTAATAACATTACATATAATATACGTCAATAAAATATCACTACTGTCCTTTTTACTATCATAAAATTTCACATAGATCTGGTTTATCAGCTCCATTATTATTATTATAATATTATTTGAGTACATAATGCTTATAACTTATCTAGTAAATTAAAAATACATAATATTTTACTTTTAGAAAACTGTTTTATATGATTTAAAATTACGGCATAGCAGCGTATTTAAAAATGTCAAAAATATCCTATATTTGCACAGTGTGTGGTAGCAACTTTCACAGATGGACTGGTAAATGTAATGTATGTGGTACATGGGACAGTATTGTAGGTGAATCATTGCAAAAAGTACAAATAGAAAATAGTGCTGTAGCACTTTCTGCATCTGATAATAAAATAAGTTCACAAAATATATATAGCACAAAAATAGACGAGCTGGATAGAGTGTTTGGTGGAGGCATAATATCAGGAAGTAATATATTAATTGGAGGAGAACCAGGAATAGGAAAATCTACTTTAATGCTACAAATTGCATCAATTTTAGCAAAAAAATCATATAGTTGTCTTTACGCTTCAGGTGAGGAATCAATTGATCAAATTCAATCAAGAGCAAATCGTTTATGTATTTTCGAATCAAAAATAAAAATTCTCTCAACATCATCATTAAATAATATCATAAATATAGTAAAAAAGGACAATGAATTTAAATTTCTAATTATAGATTCAATACAAACCATATACGATGAAAGAATTTCCTCATCTCCAGGTACAATAGCACAAGTACGTATGTGTACACACGAATTAATTACATTTACCAAACAAAATAACATAACATTATTTATACTAGGACAAATAACAAAAGATGGACAAATAGCTGGACCTAAAACTCTAGAGCATATGGTAGACACTGTTTTATATTTTGAAGGAGATAATAGTAATCAATACCGTATTTTACGTACAATAAAAAACAGATTTGGTCCTACAAATGAGATAGGAGTATTTGAAATGTTAAAACATGGACTAATACCCATAAGCAATCCATCATCATTATTCTTAGGACACAAATCTCATAATCATAGTATTATTGGAAGTGCTGTTTTTGCTGGAATTGAAGGATCTAGACCAATATTAATAGAATTCCAATCTCTTATTTCTCATACCTATATGGCTGCCCCCAGAAGAGCAGTAGTTGGATGTGATATCAATCGTCTTTCTATGATAATAGCAGTTCTCAATGCTAAATGTAATATTTTCCTAGGAGATAAAGAGGTATATCTTAACATTGCTGGAGGATTAAAAATATATGAACCAGCATCAGATTTAGCTATAGCAGCATCATTAATTTCAAGTTTTACTAATATTCCTATTCCACCTTTAACAATAATGTGTGGAGAAATTTCCTTATCAGGAGAGATAAGAAATATATATAATATTGACTTAAGACTAAAAGAAGCTTATAAGCTTGGATTTAAGCAAGCTATTATACCATGTAATAGCAAGTGCACGTTTGCTAATATTACAATAATAGAAATAGATAATATTAAGAAATTGAAAAAATTTTTAACTAAAAGTTTATGAAAGCTATATGTATTATATTACTAATTATATTTTTATTATTAGTTACAACTTTCTTATATGCAATATATAATAAAAATCTTAATAATCCGTCATACGATCTCACTTTACCATATCTTCTACAAGAAGATAAGCAATTTACTACCAGTAATCTCAAAGGCAGCCCATATATAATTCACATATTTGCATCATGGTGCATAACATGCAAAGAAGAACACAAAGTATGGCTAGAGATTGCACAAAAAAATATAGTTGATATTTATGGGATAAGCTATCTTGATATTAAAAACAATGTTATAGCCTGGTTACAAGAAAATGGCAATCCATATAAAATCGTTGCAGCTGACTATAGTGGTAAAACTGGTAGTGCATTTGGAGTAACAGGAGTACCAGAAACTTTTGTTTTTGACAAATATGGAAAAGTTATCCTACATATATCTGGTAATATAACTTTAGAAATATGGGAAAACCAAATACTTAACTTATTAAAAAAATAAATTACAAAAATTATATTAGCACCATAACTTTAACCCACAAATAAAAAAGCTACAATTTTATCAATTTTATCAATTTCTGATTTTTGCAATTAGGATATTAGAAATCTAACTACTAATTAATGGAAAACTTGCTACTAGAATTACTAACCCAAGTAAAAAGAAAATTCTTACCATTCTAATCCTAATCAAATAAACCTGCAGCACGGTTATCATAATTAAAATCAAAACTAGCTTCAGCCACATGATCATCGGTAAATTTATTATTATTAGCATCACCATTATTACCAAATTTAATAGGTTTATGAATAACAGGGGTAATAAAAGTATTATCATGAGTAGCATGATAATAAGCATCAGCGAATATAGCTACGGAGTTAGATAAGAAGTAATTAACACCAGCTTTAGCTTGATAAGAGAATTTAACATGAGGCATATTAAGAGCTTTAACTAAACTAGCACCTACACCAGCACATAAGTAAGGAGAAATTTCACCATTTCCAAGAGCATCGGAAGTAAAATCATAACATAAATTAATCATAGTAGCAGCAGCTGAAATATTAGAGTTCTTTATAACATAGTAATATTTATTATGGTTCTTATTCTCATCCGCCGGCTCAGCAGCTATCTCATCATTGTTACCTTTTAATTTAGCAGCAGCAGCGAAATATTTATAAGCATTTTTAAGGGTAATTTTAAAGGATTTTATAAACCTACTTATAATAATAGTTTTGCTGGTTTTAGTGGACTTATTGGTTATTCTACTCCTAATGGTGTTAGACTTGAATTGGAAGGATCTTTTGAAAATTTTGAATTGAAAAACTCTAATAAATGTACCCTTAAAAATGCTTATAAATACTTCGCTGCTGCTGCTAAATTAAAAGATGCCAATGATGAGATAGCTGCTGAGCCGGCGGATCAGAATAATAACCATAATAAATATTACTATGTTATAAAGAACTCTAATATTTCAGCTGCTGCTACTATGATTAATTTGTGTTATGATTTTACTTCCGATGCTCTTGGAAATGGTGAAATTTCTCCTTACTTATGTGCTGGTGTAGGTGCTAGTTTAGTTAAAGCTCTTAATATGCCTCATGTTAAATTCTCTTATCAAGCTAAAGCTGGTGTTAATTACTTCTTATCTAACTCCGTAGCTATATTCGCTGATGCTTATTATCATGCTACTCATGATAATACTTTTATTACCCCTGTTATTCATAAACCTATTAAATTTGGTAATAATGCTGCTCAAGCTAATAATAATAAATTTACCGATGATCATGTGGCTGAAGCTAGTTTTGATTTTAATTATTTCGGGGGTGAGCTTGGTATTAAATTTATACTTAATTAATTTATGAATATAAGATCTTTTAATATATATGTAGGTCTCACATTCAAAAAAATTTACGCTTTAAAGGCTTATAATGTTTAAAAAATAATATGATATTTAATTATTATAAAATTATGAAAATATGATTTGTTATAGGATTTTTTTAAGTTTAGCGTTATTTAAATCATAAACAAAACCAGTAATTTAATATGATAATACATCATTAACTAAAATAATATTCAAAGTAATATATTTAAAATACTTGATTTATGCATAATAAATTTTTATTTTTAGTAAGTGATAAAATTACCATAGTATACCTTGATATTAGTATTTATTTATAGTTAAGGTAAAAAATATAAAGCATTTACCTTAATATAAAAACGTGTTATAAATACCATGTTTAATTAATCTTATGATGTATGGCTATAACACGTTTAGAATTAGAAACATTAATTAAAAATGCATTTCCTAACGCTCAAGTTAGTGTTAGTAGTTTAGCTAATGATAATGATCATTATTCAATAACAGTTTTATCAGAAGACTTTAAAAATAAAAGTAAAATAGCACAACATAGAATGATTTATGAAGTTTTAAATGGAATAGATGTCCATGCTGTACAAATACATACAGGATGGAAGTAAAGAATTAGGAGTGCTTATGCAAAATAGTAATATAATAAGTAAAATACAACATGATATAGAAAATAATGATATAGTACTTTACATGAAAGGTACTAGCGAATTTCCGCAATGTGGCTTTTCTGGTTTAGTTGTCAGTATATTACAAAAAATGAATCTTACGTTTAAAAGCATAAACGTATTGGAAGATCCAGAATTACGTACAGCAATCAAACAGTTTACAAAGTGGCCAACAATTCCACAATTATACATAAAAGGTGAGTTTATAGGGGGATGTGACATAGTACGTGAAATGTATCAAAGTGGTGAGTTGCAGGAACTAATTAAGTCAAAGGGTATTACATTGGTACAATGCTAAAGCAAAAAAAGCTAGAACTTGAAAAATTAAACAAACAGCTTGCATATCATGATAAGCTATATCATGGATATGATAATCCAGAAATTACAGATGCTCAGTATGATATGTTATATAAGTCTAAAAAAGAATTATTAGAACAATTTCCAGAATTAGAAAAATATGATAACTATAAAAATGCTATAGGATCCCTGGTCAACACAAAATTTTATAAAGTAGAACATCTAGCTCCTATGTTGTCACTTGAAAATGCTTTTTCTAAAACTGACATAGAAAAATTTATTTCAAGAACTAAACGCTTCTTACATATGAACAATGATGAACTACTAACAATAATATGCGAACTAAAAATTGATGGATTATCGTTCTCAATGTTATACAAAGATGGAGTCTTAACACAAGCATCAACACGTGGTAATGGGTATTTTGGGGAAGATATCACACAAAATATTAAAACAATCAAGGATATTCCTCATATTATAAAAAATGCACCACATCTGTTAGAAGTACGAGGAGAAATATACATGGATCGTCATAATTTCAAACAGATTAATAAAACATGTAATTTCGCAAACCCACGTAATGCTGCAGCGGGATCTGTCCGTCAGTTAAACCATGAAATAACAAAATCACGCAATCTTAAGTACTTTGTATACTCAATAGTTAATCACAATATTAATACACAAGAAGAACTCCTTCATCAACTAGATAATTGGGGATTTTGTGTTAACAAAAACTCATATACAACAAGTAATATTGAAGAGGCTTTAAATTTTTACGAAAAAATTTATAATAATCGTCATAATATTAGCTATGATATCGATGGGGTTATATATAAAATTAATAATATAAGCCTACAAAAAAAACTTGGAATAACTAATAAATACCCTCGCTGGGCAATAGCACACAAGTTCCCATCAACAGAAGCAAAAACACAATTAAAAAATATTTCTATACAAGTAGGTAGAACGGGTGTTATTACCCCCATTGCAGAATTAGAACCTATTAACATAGGCGGAGTAATAATATCAAGGGCAAATTTACACAATCAAGATGAAATAATTCGTAAAGACATACGTATAGGTGACTATGTTACCGTTAAAAGAGCTGGTGATGTTATACCACAAATTGTTGACGTTGATAAAAGCTTACGAAGTAAAAAATCACATAAATTTATCTTTCCCTCACATTGCCCATCTTGTGGGTGTAAGCTACACAAAGATCAACAAGCAGTTGCTTTACGCTGTACTGGAGAACTAACTTGTAAAAATCAAATATTAGAAAAAATGAAACATTTTGTTTCTAGAGATGCACTCAATATAATTGGCATTGGTAAAAAGCAGTTAGAGTTTTTTTATGAACAATCATTAATTACCAGTATTGATGATATTTTTTCTCTAGAAGAAAAACTTAATAATATGGAATTAGAAAATACTCATGGATGGGGAAAAAAATCTATAGCTAATCTACTGCAAGCAATACGTCATAGTAAAAATGTAAGTTTAGAAAATTTTATTTTTGCGCTAGGAATAAGATTTATTGGTAAAAATACTGCTAAAGCACTAGCTCAACATTATATTTCATATGAAAATTGGTATGCTTCAATGCTACTATTAAAGGACAATATCAATATCAGCGGTATAGGCAAAAAAAGTATTGAATCTCTAAGAGTTTTCTTTTCTGAACAGCAAAATATTAATATTCTAAGTAAGATTGTGCAAAAATTAAATATAATCAATGCTAAAAATAAAGAGCACTCTACAAATACCTCAAACATTACTGGTAAAATAATAGTATTTACTGGTACATTTTCAAATATGTCAAGAACTGAAGCAAAATTTCAAGCAGAACAGCTAGGTGCTAAAGTACAGTCATCATTGTCTACAAAAACAAATCTATTAGTTGTAGGAAGTAATCCAGGATCAAAATATCAAAAAGCAAAAAAGCTACACATACAAATTATTGATGAAGATGCTTGGCTTACAATGATAAGATAACAGCTATACAAAACAGATTTTACTGTAAAACTTATACAATACTAAAGGCTTACTAATTAGGTTCATCGTCCTTCTAAATCACTGAAGTAAATTACTTTTAAATATAGAACCCCTGTTGGATTATATAATCCTAAACATCATTATAAAATATATAATTGTTTGAATGCATATAATACTATATAACTGTATTACATAAAAAGTTCTTACAATAATTATTGTATTGATAAATACTTTATATATTAAGATAGTACTATAATTTCGAAAATTTTTATAATATTAGTAAGCTCATCATATAACTTTGACAACATTACAGCATATATACTCAAAAAGTAGTAATAACAAAAAGGAAATAAGCTTATTTAATATAAATTGTATAAAGCTGATGAAAATATTACTTCCATATTTGCATATGCTGCGGTTATTATATTTTGTGTATAAATCTATCAATTCTTAGCTCCATATGATTGCATAGTACTAGTTACGTTAAAAAACTTCTTGCCCTTTAATAAAATTTTTTTCCACATTAGTTTAGAGAAACCATTTTTAGTGCAAAAACATAATTTCATAATGTACTTTATTATAAAATTCTAGCTTCCCAAAAGTATATATGACCCTTAAGTATTATACTTTTTTGCTTTTAACAATTTTTTCACTCTAATTCATAAAATATTTTCAATACAAAAGTATAGTCCCATAATGTACTTTATGGAACTTTATACTTACAAAATCTACAGTACTTTTACAACTTTTCCGTACTTGCTAGTACTAAACATTCTCTTAATAACTTTTTAAAGGTTGTTAAATAGTTATTAAACTGTTTACAAAAAGTAACCCTAATAAGTATTATTCCTATCAAAATACTATTTAAATTATTTATATTAAATGATAACAATATCCTCTTATTTAACATAATTATTAATTTATAGTTATTAGTAACATAATGGAATACAAATAATAATATGTAATATAAAAATACTTAATTTAAATGTTATCTGTCAGTTTTGTCAAAATACCGATGTAATTAGAATCTTGAATTTTTATTGACGATACTATATTTGACTTGCCATTTATAAAATTTTCCACATACTTTCCAAAAAATTCATATCTCCACCCATTAATTATAGGACCTGTTTTTTGATTAATAAATTTGATTAAATCATTTTTAGAAGCTACTAATCTATATGATATATTATTTTCATAACATAGACTATGTAAAAACACTATTAATGTGCTTAATACAGATTGATCATAACTCATAGATCCGCAAAATTTTGTATATTGATAATCACAATTTTTTACAACAATAAATTCATTTAATAGTATATCTTGTAAATATTCTTCTTTAACGTATTGTTTTATAACACTAATATCTTTTCCACATGCAAGATCACGAATTAAGTATAAAAGAGATTGATTATTGATAATAATGTTACGATTCACATTAAAATGTCTTGCTAATTTTTCACGCCATTCAACTATATACTTTGCTATTAAAATGTAATCTTCTGTAATATTATGAACAAATTTCAATCCATCAAAAATAGCATCATAATTTATCTTATTAACCTCTATTGCTTGCATTTCTTCAAAAAACCACAATAATCTTTCATGAGATACAAGTCTTTCGTAAATTTTAGCATAAAGTTGATATAAGTATACTACATCATCCAAAGCGTAATCTATTTTATTTTGTGATAAAGGACGCAGCATCCAGTTAGTTTTCTTTAATAACAATTTATCTAATGTTATTCCCAAAAACTGCTCAACTAATTTTGAATAACTTACCGCATTATCATAATAATTACATAACATTGCAGCAATTTGAGTATCAAAAATTGGGCTAGGACTCTGAGAAAACCTCGTTGATAAAGCTTCTAAATCTTGTCTACAATCATGAAATACTTTTGTAATATTTTTATTATAAAATATACTTTTTAATGGCGATAAGTCTAAGTTCTCTTCTAAAACATCAATAATACATTTTTGACTATGATAGGCTATTTGTATCAAACATAATTTGGGATAATACTCTTTATAGCTACGCATGAACTCTGTATCAACAGCTATATATTGAGGATGATCTTTTAATATTAAATCACAAAACTTTTTTAACTCATCTGTTGAGCTAATTAACATATCTGCTGCACCACTACTTCATTGTTTTTATATCTAGTAAACATTATCCTAACTAATCCTCCATCTCTCACATTAAAAAATTCTATAGTCGCGTTATGCTCATCTAAAATTTTTTTTACTATTGCAAGTCCTAATCCTGTACCTTGACTACGTGTAGTAACATATGGTTCTGTCAATTTATTCATTAATTCTTCCGGGAATCCAATGCCATTATCCTGTACTTCTACAACAACATAATCACCTTTTTCAAATATTGAAATTAAAATCACACCATCTACCTGACATTTTGCATCTATTGACTCACAAGCATTTTTAAATATATTAATAAAAACATGATTAATTTGAGTTTCGTCCACAAAAACATAAACAGGCAATTTTGGAGCTACAATTTTATACTGTATTACTTTACTGCTAAATTGCCCAGAAAAAATGATTTCGTCAAGTAAATGACAAATATCACAAATAACAAACACAGGATCTGACATTCTAGCAAATTTTGCAAATTCATCAACAATATTACGAATGCTAATAGTATGCCTCATTATGGTACTAATATATTTATTAAAAGTATCTTTATCTGAAGTTATTTCTTTACAATATTTACTACTCAATCTTTCAGCTGCAAGATAAATAGGAGTAATGGGATTCTTTATTTCATGAGCAATTTTTCTCGCAACATCAGACCATGCAGCCATCCTCTGAGCTTCAACAAGTTTTGAAATATCATCAAATGTAATAATATAACCTTTAGATATATCACTTAATTTTTCAATTCTTACTAATAAAGTAAAAGATTTTCTATCTCTTAAAACTGTTATCTCGCCTTTTAACACATTATTTTTTATTAACTGAGACATTTCAGGGAAAATCTCATCCAAAGAACTATACACAATATTACAAGGCGATAATAGTTCTTGCGCTTTATTATTCACTAAAGTAATAATTAGATCGCAAGTTACTGCTATTACACCTGAAGATATTCCTGATAATACAGCTTCTATAAACTCTTTTCTTTCATTAATATCTCGATATACATTAATAAGTTGCGCACGTTGCTTGCTAAGTTTTAACGTCATTTGATTAAATGCACGTGCAAGTGTAGACATTTCTTCTCCAACTTTGCCATTTTTAATGCGAAATGTTAAATCTCCTTTCTGAATTTTACGCGTAGCATAAAATAAATGTAACAACGGTTGTACTATATTTCCTGAAAAATTAATACCTACCCAAATAGCCATAAATAATAACAATAAAGAAATAAAAAGAAATATCATAGAAATTTGTATCTGTAGTGATGATACTTGTAATCGCAAATTCTTATAAGACTTCACCGCATTTTTAGTAATCAATAAATGTGATAAAAGCCTTTTATCTATAACACGCCCTACCATTAAATATGTTGAAGATTCTACATCTAATATAACTACAGCACGCATTACATCTTCATTAGAAAACACTATAACATCACGCTGCATTGTATTTAAATTATGCCACGGGACCATACTAAGATCTAAAATAAAACTTAGTTTATTACTTGCTATAATTTTATCTGGCTGAAACACAACTACTTCTGATAATCCTATTAAGTCTGATATAGATTGCAATAATTCACCTCGAAACTTTTTGTTATAATAATGCATTGTCATCAATTTACTACGCAAATAATGCGCAGCAGATAAAACGCCAACCCTGACATTTTTACGATGTTCTTGTAAATATATTTCTGCTATTTCCATAGATTCAGATATAGCAGCATCAACCTGCTTATTAACCCATGTTTTAATACTATAATTAAAAAATAAAATAGAAAAACCTGAAATAATAATCGTCGGAATAACTGCTACAACCGAAAACATTAATACAATTTTTGCTTGAAGTTTTGAACCTAACCTTCCACGTTTTTTTTGTATCCATATATGCATTAATCTATAAGATACAGTTGTGATTAACAAAAGAAATAGCATTAAGTCAACAAATACTAACTTAATCACTTTACCTGGATCAGGATTAATAGAATCACTATAATAAAATGCAATATAATAGGTAACAATAGATAATAAAAAAATAGATATTGTTAAAAATAATGCAACTAATTTAAAACGCTTTAGTTTATTATATAAAAACTGATAAATAAAATCTCTCATCCATGATACAAAAACTGGCTGCTAAAAAACTATAGAACAACCCTTAGCTTTATTGATTTTTTTATTACACCTATAAGAGTTTATCTACTAAACATTTAACAAAAAATTATATGTGACTTCAATCCGCGAGAATTTCAAGATTAACTGCTGAAACTTTTCCATTATTTTCATCAAGCTGATATTTTACTTTTTGACCTTCCTTTAAATTTTCAATCCTACTTTTTTGAAGTGAAGTGATATGTACAAAAACATCTTTGCAATTCTGCCCAAAATTCCCTCTACTCTTATTATTGTTATTACTAACATTTTTATCTTTGCAGATAAAGCCATAACCTTTTTCTATACTAAACCATTTAACATGACCAGTATAAGTTACTTTCTCATTTGTTACCTGAGACATTAAAAAACCCTTAAAAATATAAATTAAATTAAAAATATTAATACGTACATTACTAATAAGATAGTATCCTACTAGTGCTATAATACATATATTTATCTTACATACTATGGTATATTTTAATATATTAACTTGCAAGAAAAATATTATGGGCATACATATAATAAATTATTAGCTGCAAATTATAAGATAATTAATGATTTAAATATTTTTTAGATACTGTTATTTAAATTGCTAACAATATATTTTAAAAAAATTATAGAGTTTATAATTAAATTAATATTTAAATTCACTCACCATTTATAGTATCATTTTAGTAAAATAAGTGTAAGGTAAGTTGTAATAAAAATAACATTTATGTAATCAATAACTCCATTATTTCAGTTCATAAATATAACATTAGCTAAATAAATCAGTATAATCTTGTATTTATTAGTATTAATACATGCATAGTATATGCCCATACCTTAACTTATACTTTTTTGTATCATCTTAATATATATTATATATAATAACTTTTTACTTTTATAATTAATCTAACATGTCATAATTAGCACTATGTTAAAATATATATTTCAGTTATTTATAATAATGCCATATATAATGCTGCTAATCTAGCATAACACATTGTTTGTTGTTATATAAAAACAATATTGAAACAGGGTTAATTGAATTAGTCAATAATTATGCTTACCTTAATAAGCAAAATCCGTAATATATGTTTCTATGCAGTAAATTCTTATTTGCTAGATATTTTAATTACTCAACAATTAGTACAAAATTAATAATTAATCAATATTCTTTAGTTAAAGAAAAGTATTATCTTCACAACAAAAAGTAAATTCTATATTACTAATAAGTTGATAAATTTTATGGTAATTTTTCTAAAAATAACATAGTTTTTGAAATACAAAATGTATACTTTAAGCTTATTATTAATAATATAAAAGTATCAAAACATTCAACTAATATATTCAACATATATTACATTGGTAATGCATGAAGTTTATTTAGTATGCCTCGTAAATACTTGTATTATAAGTTTTCTTATTATGTATTATTTTTATACGGTAAATTTTACTTCACTAATAACCTAAAAATTTCTCCCTTATGAAGACTTTTATATATGCTTTTGAACATTGTGTTATTTAGGAAGTTTTACTTGCATTTCATAATTATTAATTATAAACTACCACTTTATCTTTTTATACTAAAGTAAAGTTTTATATGTCAGTAATGCCTGATCATTGGATTAAAGAAAGAGCAATATATGATAAAATGATAGAACCTTTTGTTGATTGCAAAAAAAGTATAGGTGTTTTATCTTATGGACTCTCATCATATGGTTATGATGCAAGAGTCAATAATGTATTCAAAATCTTTACCAATGCACATTCTGTTATTATTGATCCTAAAAATTTTTCCTCAGAAAGTTTCATTGATAAAACAACTGATATCTGTATAATACCACCAAATAGCTTTGTACTAGCAAAAACAGTAGAATATTTTAAAATTCCTAAAGACGTAATTGTATTATGCGTTGGAAAATCTACATATGCTAGGTGTGGGGTTACAGTAAATGTTACGCCTCTGGAACCTGGATGGGAAGGGTATGTTACTTTAGAATTTTCGAATACTACCCCGTTGCCAGCTAAGATATATGCTTTTGAAGGAGCATGTCAATTCATATTTCTACAAGGTAAAAGTCAATGCAACACTTCTTATGATGAAATGAGTGGAAAATATATGAAGCAAGTAGATGTGACATTACCAATAATAAGCTCGTAAACAATAAAATCAATACTCATATTATGCAAGAAAAAATAATAACTGTGCTTTATGCATCAAAAAAATTCTACTATTGTTAATAGTTCAATACATGACAAAAGTACTTTACGTAAATAATAACAACCGCCCTATCTCTGGAAAAGTAATAGTAAATGGAGCAAAAAATTCTGCATTGCCAATAATGGCAGCATGCATACTTTTTAATCAACAAGTAACACTGCATAATATACCAAATATTACAGACACAATAACAATGGCTGAACTGTTAACTAACCTTGGAGCTGAAGTTCAATTTATATATAACAGACACAATAAAGCTAATCATACTGTAAACATTAATTGCAAAAATTTACATAAAGAAATAGTGCCTTATAACTTAACACATAAGATGCGCGCATCCTGTTTAATTATAGGACCAATTTTAGCACGACTTAAAAAAGCTAAAATAGCACTACCTGGAGGGTGTGCAATAGGTAAGCGTCCAATAGATATGCATCTAGAAGCACTACAAAAAATGGGCGTTCATATTCAAATAAATAATGACTATATCGAGTATTCAGTAAATGGTACATTACAAGGATGTGAAATTAATTTTCAATCTGTAAGCGTAGGAGCAACGGAAAATATATTAATGGCGGCTATTCTAGCGAATGGAGTCACTATCATTAACAATGCTGCAATAGAACCAGAAATCTCAGATTTAGCCAATTTTTTAGTTATGGCAGGTGCAAACATTTCAGGAATTGGCACTAAAACATTAAAAATTCAAGGAATAAACCAATTATCAGAATGTCATTACTCAATAATTCCTGATAGATTAGAAGCTGGAACATATGCACTAGCTGCAATATTAACACGTGGCTGTATTGAACTTGTAGGAATAACCGTAAACAATATTAAATGCTTCCTCGACCATCTTAAAGCAATAGGAGGTAATATTCAGCAAACACATAATAGTATCATTGTATCAAATATGAAAAACAAAATTAATGCTATATCTATAGATACACATCCTTATCCAGGATTTCCCAGTGACATGCAAGCACAATTTGCATCTGTATTATGTCATGCAACTAATACATCATATATTAAAGAAAATATCTTTGAAGATCGATTTTTATACATTGGTGAATTAATTAAAATGGGAGCTAACATTATAATACAAGATAAAACTGCTATAATAACAGGAGTAAAATCCCTAAATGGTACTTCCGTACAGGCGACTGACTTAAGAGCTGCTGCAGCATTATTAATCGCAGGCTTAACAGCAAAAGGTACTACTATAATAAACAATGCCAATAACTTATATAGAGGATATGAAGCAATCGAGGAAAAACTCAATCTATGCGGTGCAAATATAAAACTTATTGATCAATAACTTTATAATCGACCAACTATAAAACACAGCAAATTGCTATGTTTCAAAAAATCAGAAATATACAATTTGTAATCAAGATTATTTTAGCCATTATTGCATAATTGCATAATAGTTATATCAAGCAAAATAAACATCCAACTTGTGAATTAACTATTTTCATGATATACTGCACCAGTTTAGTCAGAAAGCAATGCTAGAATGTATTAATGTATCCTGTTACAGGGGGGAAAGACGTTTATTTAACAACTTAAGTTTTTCTGCAAATAAGGGCTCAGTAACTATAATTACAGGGGGAAATGGAAGCGGAAAAACAACTCTTTTAAGAGCTATTATAGGTTTTTTTCCAATACGATCTGGTAGTATAAAGTTCCATAATTGCCCTATAAAACTCTCTGATTCATATACTTCGCAAGTGACATATATCGGTCATAAAAATGCTTGTAACGATACATTTACTGTTTTAGAAAATTTAAAATTTTGGGCAGCTCTTAAAGACACACAGGAATTAGTTGAAGCAGCAGTATGCTTTTTAGGTATTAATCAAGTTTTAGACATACAGTATAAAAACTTATCTGCCGGATGGAAAAGAAAAGTTGCTTTATCAAGGCTCTTAATATATAACACATTAATATGGGTGATTGACGAGCCATTTACAAACTTAGATCATAATTCTATACAATTGATAACTGAATTAATTTCAATTCGCCAAAAACAAAATGGTATTATTATCGTAGCTGATAACAAAGCCAATATAAACTTCACTCCTTGTCAAATAATAAATATTGAGTCTTTTTTCTAGAAAAATTTATTGTCCATGAGTTGGTATCTAAAAAATATATGATATATAATACTTACAAAAGACAGAATAATTATTAGTCCATATATACCACAAAGTTAATATAAATCTTATCTATTAAAAATAAGCATTAATTTTTTTCACAAACACTCCATAATTCATTAATCGATTATTTAAAAAATATATGATATACCATAAATAACGCTTACAATAACTGACAAATCCACAAATCAATTACCTACATAATTTTAAGTATCAGCAGCACTTAAATAACAGCCTATAATATAATAAGAAAAGCAAAAATTTATATAAAAACACTTTTAAAGTCATAAGAATCCTACTTTAAAATGATCAGTTGCTTTTTTAAAAACGCCACACCTACCTATTTCAAAACTTATTATCAGTCAATAGAAAATACTTATGTTATTTTAGTACATAAATCCATGTTTATAATTTATAACAATAAATATCACTAGGAAATTTTTTATCTTTAACTTCCTGTGCATAACTACTAACTGCTTCTTCGATAACCTCATTAATATTAGCAAATTTTTTAACAAATTTTGGACAATATTTTGATAAACCTAACATATCATCAATAACTAAAATTTGTCCATCACAAGAAAGAGAAGCACCTATACCAATAGTGGGGACAGGAATATCATTTGTAATTTTAACAGCTAAACTCTCATTTATACACTCTAACACCACAGCAAATGCACCTGCATTATAGATTTCTTCTGCATCTTTTACTATAGATGCATATGACAAATCAGTATTTCCTTGACATTTATATCCACCTAATTTTTTAAAATGTTGTGGCATAAGACCGACATGACCCATCACTGGAATACCATTGCGTGTTAAAAAAGATACTATATTAGCAATTTCATACCCACCTTCCATTTTTACAGCATCACATCCAGTTTGACTTAATATCTTAGCAGCATTCTCATATGCAATTTCTTTAGTAAAGTAACTTGCAAACGGCATATCAACTACTACAAATGACTTCTTTCTAGCCTTAACAACAGCTTTACCATGATTAATCATCATATCTATAGTAACTTCTAAAGTAGACTCCATACCATAAACAACCATACCAACAGAATCTCCTACCAGTAAAAGATCACAATATTGATCAGCTAAACTTGCTATTGAGAACGTATGCACAGCTAAGCAAACTATTTTTTCTCTTCCTTTTTTATTTTGAATATCAATAATATTAACTTTTTGTCTCACAATAACTAATCCCCTGAATACCACAATGTACAGCACTTTACATATTGCTTTATAATATGTAAATGTTTATTTTAATACATACATCATTAAAATATTTGAAAAAGTAAAAATGCTTTTAGATACTTAAACATTATATAAAAATATAGACAAATTTATTTCTGCTTTAACTTTGTACAATGCAAAATATACAAAGAAATGGAGCACAAAATAAACGCCATTATTTGATGCATGGCTGCTAAAAATATTGGTACATGATATAATAAAGTACCAATACCCAATATAAACTGAGTAATAGTACACACACATAATAAATACATCACACGATAAGATCTTAATATTATTGTAGTAATTATAACAAATGTGATAATAATCATTGCTACAACTCTATGAATAAATTGCACAGTAATAATATTATCAAAAAGATTACGCCACCATGGATGCATAAAAAATAAGCCTTTTGGAACTATCTCTCCATCCATCAAAGGAAAAGTATTAAATATCAATCCAGCATTTAATCCAGCTACTAAAGCACCATATATTATTTGAAAAATTATCAGAATAAAGATAATCTTAAGTAGGACCATTCCTGTAAAATTTACAGTATTTACATCATTTATAACCACAATATTAAGAAAATTCTTCCATAATAAACAAAAAACTGCAAGTGCTAATAATAAGTGCGCTGCTAATCTATAATGGCTAACATACGGCATATCTACTAACCCACTTTTAACCATATACCACCCTATTAACCCCTGCAACATACCTAAAAATGCAATAATTACAAAATTATAAAGATGTTTGTTAAGCTTTTTTGTATATATAAAATAACACAATGGAACAAAAAATATTATACCTGTAACTCTTCCAAGTAATCTGTGAAAATACTCTATCAAATACAATACTTTAAATTCTTCCAATGTAATATCATAGTTTAAATATTTATACTCAGGAGTTACATTATATTTATTTTTTTCTTGAAGCCAATCATCATCATTAAGTGGTGGTATTATACCAATAATGGGATTCCATTCAGTAATTGATAGTCCTGAATGAGTAAGACGTGTTATCCCTCCAACAAAAACCATAATTAATATCATTATACAACATAACAAAAGCCATATTGCAATCTTATACTGACTTTGTTGCATTTTTGATGCCCTAACTGCTTACAATCAATTCCGTAACAATGATTCCATCATATATACTATTTAGCAAATACTAACTTTGAACTACTGCTTTTAAGCAAGTAAGTTATAACACTTGAAAAGTACTATTTATAGGAAAACATATTAATACAACAAAAGTATACAATACCTAAATATGTTTTTTGTACATTATTCACATATAATCTCACGTAAATAGACAAAAAATTTAAATACAAAATTGCTAATCAAGATAATCACATATGCGCAAATTGCTAACTAATATATAGTTCTTTATAATAACTTATAAGAAATATGTAAATATTGCATATTGTAGTATTTCAAAGGTAAGTTATCATAATAAAAAAATGGATAAAATAGTTTATTTTACTATACACCACTATTTCATAATATAAACTCCTACTTAATCGTTACAAAACATTAGCTGATAAGATTACATAAATAGTAACTTGAAGAAATCAATAAACAACTCATTCTAATTTACTCGGATTCAATAATACCTAAAAATACAAATCAATTCTTAATCCAGGATTCCATGCAGGGTGATTGAAATGATCAGTTTCAAGGTGTATTTTAGTCATTTTATTTTCTGTTCCTATAGTAAGCATCATTATTAATTAAAACTTTAAGATTCATTAGTGTATAAATATGCCATAAATCTAGTATTAAAATAAACATCAACGATATTTGCAGTAAAATCATTGTTATATATAACTAAGCAGCACACATTTAAGATCTATTCATTACATGTATAGAATAAAGTCACAATTATTAAATAAACCTCCTTCTTTTTAAACTAAGAATAAGTAGCCATTATGTAACTTCAATTTAAATTCTATTACTCATCAAATAGAAACCTTGCTATACGATATCGCAGTAAATACATAGCTAATATTAAGCAAAGGTATATAACAGAACAGTATTATTAATTACATTTAATGTTATTGAAAGTTATCTATTAATAATATATAGTGCTGTTGATAGTTTTAGTATAAAAAGTTGCTGGATGAATTCTTTAATTAGGCATTAATAAAGAATAAGTCCTATAGTATAAGTGTATACCCTATAAGCTGCGTTCTTTTAAGCATATTTTTCACTATTAACATCTATTAAGTAGAATGTAATAATTGATCCACTAATAAAGCACATCAAATTATAAAAAAACAAACATAAATTTAAATTCATTACTATAGTTTATTTATTGTATTAAAAATTTTCACAAATACTTAATTAAATTAAATTTAGTAAACACACTATTCAACAAAATATTACAATGCAAAAAAAATATAACAGAAATTATTTTGAATGTAATAAGAATAATTAGTCTTGATTAAAAGATATATCTACATTTTAGCTTCATAAAAGATTATATAATGATAGTTTTAGATTACACTCCTTAAATCAATGCAATTTAACACATTATTCTTATTAATAATATCACATAATAAATAGAACATTGACTTCAAGATTAATTCATGATAACCGTGCTGTAGATTTATTTGGTTAGGACTTAGATGGCAAGAATTTTCTTTTTACTTGGTTTAGTAATTCTAGTAGCAGGTTTTCCATTAATTAGTAGTTGGATTTCTAATAATTCTGATCATAAAAATCACAAAATTGATAAACAAGCCATAGAGTCAATTATTGAGGAGTATATTTTTAAAAATCCGCAAAAAATCACTAATGCACTTAGAAATGGATATAAGTCCTTAGCCGAATCTACAACAAGTAAAAAAATACAAGACAATATTAAAGAAATTAAAAATGCATCCTATCCCTCATTAGGGCTAAAAAATAGTAAAGTAACTGTCACAATATTTTTCGACTATTCTTGTGGATATTGCAAAATGATGCTTAACGATATCAAAAAGTTAATACAAGACAATAAAGTTCATATAATTCTAAGAGATCTTCCAATTCTTGGTGAAATTTCACAAAATGCTGCACAAGCTGCCCTAGCTATCCATTTTATTGACCAAAAAAAATATATAGATTTTTATTATGCAGCATTGGCATTGCCTAGTAATAAAACTCTGACAAATGAAACAATTTTAGAAATTGTAGAATCAATAGATATTAGTGAAAAAGATTTTAAACAATCACTGAATAGCAACTTAACATCTATCAAAAAAATGATAGAAAATAATAAAATATTAGCTTCAAAACTTGGTATAGAAGGAACTCCATCTATAATAATAGGAAATTCATTACTTGTTGGCGCAAGTGACTTACAAACCATTCAAAGTAAGATAAATCATGAATTAAAAAATGTTTCTTAAATAGAAAAACAATTAATTTATAAAAAACATAATTAAGAGTATAAGCAATTAAGACTTTTTAACATGTACTATGATGTGAAATAAACACTTACATACGTACTTTTGATTATAACTCTAGTGCTAGTGTCATAGTTTTATGCATTTTTATATAACACTTATTACATGAACGCTTTCTTACAAAACTTATTTATTCTTATACAGATTTTTTCCTAGTTCATTAAATAATTTATTATCTTCTCCCTTTATACAAGCTTTTACATAATTCATCTTAATAAAATTATTCAAAAAGCTTTAAAATAATTTATGCATCTATTGCTGTAGTAAAAAAATAGCATTATTCCCTATAAGGCATCATCATTAGTATATTAAGCATAAGAAATACCCTATCTTTTATATCTCACATATAATTTCCTATTATGTTTTCTAAAAATTTTATCGATAATAATTCTTATCTAATTTCTAATTAACTAATATATTCCATAATATATATATTCGACTAATTATAAAATACATACATAACAAATACCTACAATCAAACTTGAAATTAAAATTTTTTACTACAACTTAAAATTACTTAAATATCTCAAGTATTCAATTGCCTATTAATAACTATTCAATATACTGTTATTGTAGCATACAAATGCACACAATCTACATGCAAAATCAAATTTCTATCTATCAATTGATAAATAATTACTAAAACACACTCAATAGAAAGCAGTACATACTGTTACAGGGAATATATTGATTTTGATTCAGAAACCTAAACAATATATACAACTAACTTTTATCATCGTTTTCAATACTCAATTATCAAGACTACAAAGTTACTTTATTTTGTATTTTTACCAACCTAAATAATTAACTCTCACACAATAATAAAACAAATTATACAATCATATCTCTATATCACTAGATATTATACAGTAAAGATTCTGCTAAAAACAATTCATTAACATTTACCTCTCTCTGTTCACCTGTATTCATATTTTTTACGATAACATAATTGCTTATCATTTCTTTATCACCAAAAATTAAAGCTACCTTTGCATTTAATTTATTAGCTTGCTTTAACCCATATTTTAAACTGTCATCATAATTCCATAAGACTTTCATCCCCTGACAACGTAATTTATAAGCAAGATCTATAGCATAATTTTTTGCATTTTCCCCTATTGGAACCAACGCAATAACATTATGTTCTTCACGAGAATAACTCATTAAGGACGCTATTCTTTCTATTCCACCAGCAAACCCTACAGCTGGGGTATTATTACCTCCCATATTACTCACTAAATCATCATATCTACCACCAGCAATCACTGCACTCTGAGAACCTAAACACTCAGTTGTAAACTCAAAAACAGTATGACAATAATAATCCAATCCTCTTACCAATCTTGTATTTACCTTATATTTTATATTAACCTTTGATAATTTTTCTAAAATATTATCAAAAAACTGCTGAGAATACTTATTATAGAAATTTGTAATAACAGGTGCATCTTTTAATATATCTATATCCTGTTCATTCTTTGAATCCAATATCCTTAATGGGTTTACAGTTAATCTTCTTTTACTATCTTCTGATAAATCATTTTTATATTTGGTAAAATATTTAACTAATGAACATTTATATAAATCTATAACTTCCCTACTACCTAATGAATTTATTTCTAAAATCACTTTTTCACAAAGATTAAACGTATCTAAAATATTATAAGCTAAACAAATAATATCAACATCAGCAATATAGCTATCAATACCAAAAAATTCATAATTAATCTGATGAAATTGTCTTTGACGACATTTTTGAGGTCTTTCATAACGGAATACAGGACCACTTGTAAATATTCTTGCTGGTAAATTAAGATTATTATTAATTAATAATCTAACAACTGAAGCCGTAAATTCTGGTCTCAAGGTAATACTCTCACCATTTCTATCACTAAATATATACATTTCCTTAGTGATAATATCAGAAGTATCCCCTAAAGTTTTATAAAACACATCACTAAACTCAAAAATAGGAGTTTCAACAGGTAAAAACCCATATCTACTACCTATTTCTTGAGCTACATTTTGTATATATTGAAATTTATAAACTTCATCAAATAAAAGGTCTTTTGTACCTCTTACTGGTTGAAATTTCCCTACTAATTTAATCACAAAATAAACCTTACAATATTAGATAGTAATTTACCATAAAATACATCAACGCTAAACATATAATAGTACATAACCTATAAGCATATACAAACTTAAAAAACTTTTATCTCTGAGATAAATCTTATACTACAACCTCTTATATAAAAGATCTTTCCTACTATTGTTTACCAATACAAAAATTTTAAAAAACAAAAAGATAGCCAACAAAATGTATCCTTGTTATTTAATAAATGTTAACATAAAATATATTATTAATAATGCTAAGTATCTCTTCATTCATAATTCAATAAATATTTTCAATGAAATATTATTAGCAATTTTTATTAGTTATAATCTTCTTGATAATTAACATTACAGCACAAAATAATAAGTAAAAATTAACTATATATATAACTTTTTGCCATATACATAATATTAAGTATGTACTTTAATAAAATTTAATAATAAGTTTACAAAATTCCCTATTTATATATACAATAATAACAAGTAAGAATATTATGTTATAAATGCCAGATTACTATAAATTACTTCATGAAGGAAAAGCAAAAATTATATTTTCAAGCAATAGCTCAATGTCAGTTATACAGCACTTCAAAGATAATATTACTGCTTTTAATAATACAAAAAAAGATATTATACCTGGCAAAGGCATAATTAATAATCATATTAGTGCTTTATTAATGTCATATCTAGAGCAAAGTAATATAAAAACACATTTAATAGAAGTACTGAACAATAGGGAGCAATTAGTAACAAAAGTTGCAATTATCCCATTAGAAGTAGTAATAAGAAACGTTGCTGCTGGAAGCTTTACTAAAAGATTTAATCTTGCAGAGGGAAAGTTGTTGCAATCACCTATAATAGAATTCTATTACAAAAACGATAACTTATCTGATCCCATGGTTAATGATGATCACATAATACATTTTCAATGGGCAACAATGAGTGAATTAAAAAAAATAAAATTTATATCTTTTCAAATAAATAGCATCTTATGCAAGATTTTTTCAGATGTTAATATTAGTTTAATAGATTTCAAGATAGAATTCGGTAGATTATGCGATAACAATAAACATATAATATTAGCAGATGAAATTAGCCCAGATACATGTAGATTGTGGGATATGTCAACTAATCAAAAATTAGATAAGGATTGCTATCGGTTAAATTTAGGAAACGTAATAGAAACTTACACAGAAGTCGCAAGAAGATTAGGTACATCTTATATTTAAATAATAATATTTAACAGAAATGCTGTTTTTAATCAAAATTATAAATCAATTATTTAGTCAAATTTTTTAAATAACTTATGTTTAACAAACAATATAGTCTATAAATATTAAAAACCTATTTTATATTTATAA
Source organism: Neoehrlichia mikurensis (assembly GCF_019186785.1). Taxonomy (GTDB): domain Bacteria; phylum Pseudomonadota; class Alphaproteobacteria; order Rickettsiales; family Anaplasmataceae; genus Neoehrlichia; species Neoehrlichia mikurensis. The sequence continues at coordinate 726,444 of NZ_CP066557.1, read as the reverse complement.
TATCGCATATGAACAAGCTATAATATAACAGCAAAAATATTATAAACAACTTATAATAGCATACTATCAATATTTAATGGTATAACCCAATACATAAGAACAACCTAAAACATATTAAAGGTCTCAATTATTTTACAAGTAATAAACAACCTCATAATGGCAATATCATTTCTCTACTAACTTGAGTTACACCATCAAATACTGCTAATACACTATCAGAAAGCACCTTCTTACAAAATATGATTTGTACAAAAACTACATCTTTTATACTTCTAATAAGAATAATTCTTGCATACTCAATCCCAGGTTATTAAACTCTGTAACTAAAAATAATCCCCTGCTTATCAGAATACTCTCTATTAATAACGACTCATTAATTACAGCAGATCTTAATTCCCTTAACATCCTTCTTCTTTCTATTACTTCCAATCAGTAACAGAACCTACATTTCTTTGCGATAACCTATAATCTATTTTCTCTAAAATATCCTTACTACTGTTATAAAATTTACGTTCCGCAAATCGCAATTAAAAAGTATCCTTTCCTCTGCAATATCTCATGCCGCAAATATTACCCTACAAATAGCAAAACATAGCCCTGTACTTATTACAATAGAAAGCAAAGAATAATGAATAATAAAGTACCCCACCTTATCCATATATTTTTCAATACATAAGCCTCATGAAAAAATATTATAAAATAAGAACGCATGCAATACTTATAAACATAATACATAGCAGCATCATTAATTACTACCTGGACATTAATAAAACACCGCCCTTAAACAAACCAAGCGCATGCTTTATTAATGCCTACTCAAGGATTCATAAAACCATACTAAACTAAATAGTCTGATACACTATCAATAACATAAAAAGTCACTAATAATTCTCTATTACCATACCTTTTCTACAAAAGGTGATATTTCACATGACCTAGGCATCCGCTACGATAAGGAAGTAAATTCGTAACCTCACTATTAGGACCATTTTCATCATCAGAAACCTCTTCACTACCATCACAAGATTTTGAAAGAGATAAGTTACTATTGGTTTTATGCAAGTTACCTGCTATATCCTTTGTATCATCACACAAATTGTCGCCAGCAACATTACATAAATCATCTGTTCCATTACAGGCATCCCTAAGCTCTACATCAACCAAAGGTTTATCATCACAAACAACATTACTCCTTAATACTCTTAACATATCATCAAGTTGATCACTAATCTCATTAGATTCTTTTATAAGATCATCAACTTTATCACTAAGCTTCATAGATTTTTTACGCATAACTATAACAACTATAAGATTAACTATTGATGCTATCAATAGAAGCGTAGTAAAAGTAATCAAAGCTAACATTACGTTTTTCTTACTTAAAGCTATAACCATAAATACCTCACACACTATACTTATTATATTACAATAAATAGTAACCCATATAATATATTTATGCAATATTTTGCAAATTAACTAAAGAAAATAACTTATTTAGTATCATAAATACAAATTTTCTATTCAATAATACACAGATTACTCATATATAGTAATGCGAATAGCTAGTTTTACTTAATGATTTTCTAATTACATTAGTAAAACTAGTTATACCATCAATATAGTTGTGCATTAACTTTAATTAATGAAAAAACAAGTATTTCTCCTTAGAAGGACTTATCATACTAATTCTTATAAAATGCAAAACTATAAAAATAACTCTCTTTAATAAGTATATACAAAATCTCCCATAAATAATTTCATTAAGCAACAATACGTTGCTTTTGTTGCATATTTCTTACATCAATATTTTCCATGCGTGTTGATACATCACCACAATCCACATTATCAATTTGATCCATAGGAGTACTTATAGCATCATCTCTCGTACATGCTAGCATACTATTACAATCCATATTAGCAATTTGATCACTAAAAGCATTTATAGCATTTACTGATTTACTTAATAAAGGTCTACTATTCCATACAATACGATTCTTATACTTATTAAAATTGCAAAACTCTAAAATACCAACATCACTAGAATTTTCCAAATCAAAAGCAAAACATGTTGTTAATTTTCTTGTAGAAAAATTTACAATTAAATTAGTAACAGTAATATTATCAATGAGCTTATTTATATCCTTATTAAGTTTAGCACAAGACTCCTGCACTTCTAACCTATTATCAACCGTCTTATAACTCTCCAAAAGTTTACTCATAGCATAACATTCTGAAATTTGCTCATTAAAACAATCTCGCACATTAATATTATGAAAGTTAATAAATGCCTGCTTCTTTTCTGCATTATAATTACCCATAATAGGAAAAATTCTTGTTTTAAGTTTATTATACAATGCATTGAAGTTATTGATAGAAGTACCCATATTATCCACTATTTCTTGTTGAAATGTAGCTATTTGATTCATTTTTTGACAAATTGCTGCATTATTAGCAAAATATTGTTGTGTCATTTCCTTCATTACGTCAAAGACTTGCAATATCTTTTGCTGATTCATAAATATTTCATTACGAATTCTGCTAAATTGCTGCTTATCATTTTTAAATATTGCACAGCGTAAATTTTCCTCCTGTAATGATGCTCTATAATCATATTCTACATTTATATCGTCATTTAACCACTTAAAAACTTTCAACAAGTTTAATTCCTTATCTTGTAGTACAGGAACCATTGCCGCATTACTTTGACCAGAAGATACACCTTTAGTTACAACTTTCACTAACTGATTTATAACACGTTTGCTACTTTCTGATAATTGACAATATTCTGCCATTATAACTTCATCATTATACATAGAAATATCATTTAAATAATCAAACTTGTCATATGTTGCATCTCCTATAGTATCTGATATGTTCCTTTCTCTATACTTATCCAGAAAAACAGTTGCATTATAAGTTTTTGATTTTTCTTCATTATACAATTCCAATACACTATTCTTTCCTTCAATAAACATTGCTTGATGATTCGCTTGCAAACCAAAATTTCTTTCCTCTACCTCTATAACACTAGTAACAAATAACCAAGTATTTTGTGATGTACTTGTGTCAGCTGATTTATCATATGTTGTATTACTTCTATTCATAATTAATAATTTCCTTAATTTATTAAATAAATTTTATTCATATATTAATAATATACTCTTTTTATTAAAAATTCTAACCTTTTTCAAAAAATAATAATATTTATTAAAATAAATAAATTTATTTTTTAATATTTTTATTAATATTTAATAATAGATATATCTATCAACTTACATAAGAATCTAGACAGTATCCCACATATTTATTACAAATATGCATTCCCCCTACATAATTAAGTATATTAATACATAAATATTAAAGTGTTAAAAAATATATTACCTAAATAAACTTGCTCGCATATCTTGCAAAAAAATTATAAGCTTCTTAAGATATAACATCCATTTATCATGCATACCATATATTTTAACTAGATAACCTATAATACTTGACAAATTAAGTAACTATATGCAAATTAAAATATACTACTTTTTAACAATAACTGCATGTCAGATCATATCTTACTGCAATCCTTTTATGAACAACCTTCTCTTATAGTTGCAAGCAAATTGTTAGGAAAAAAAATTAGGTGTTATAACAATTACGGAATTATTATAGAAACAGAAGCTTACATTGGGTTTAATGATTTAGCTTCCCACGCTGCAAGAGGATATACTAAACGTAATTCTGTTATGTTCGGTCCTGCAGGATTCATATATGTATATTTAATTTATGGTATATATTATTGCCTTAATATAGTAACAGAACGCGAACAATTTCCAGCAGCAATTCTCATTAGATCAATAATATTAGAAACAAAAGATAATAAAATAATTATTAACGGTCCAGGAAAGGTATGTAAAGCTCTAACAATTACAAAAGATTTCAACAATACTGATATTACAGCAAATAAAAATATTTGTATTTATGACTCAAACATCAAATTTGATTATTTATGCACCCCAAGAATTGGCATCAGTAAAGCAAAAGAAAAATTTTGGAGATTTATAGCAACAAATTTACAGCAAAATAAATATTTGCATAATTTATCATACTTAAAAAATTAATATAAAAATTCACTTGGTAATTCAGTATCTTTTCTTAAAATTTGCAAATTATCATAATCTTAAACAGCTCTGCAAATCAAAACTATTAAAATAACAATATCATCTTAAATAGTTATACACATCAAAATAGCTATACAACTAAAAACATAGATTTACTTTATGCTTACTCAGCCATTAATACTAAAAAGTATTAAAATAACATGTATAATAATATTAAACTCACAATAATCATAAATTATCTAAAATACGACTTTATCCGACTGGAAAGACAGCTTTATAAAAGTAACGAAGAGTAAGTCAGAGATGCTTATAAATTGTCTTTATAATGATATCACCCTACCTGTTTACTATAGTTTTAAAATCATATTAGAATTGTCAGTAATCAGCTTTACCTCAAGCCTTCTTAATATATTTACCTATTAAGTATGCTTTAATTAATTAAAAAAATAAGTATTTCCTTAGTAAAGTAGTACTATAATATGCAGGTAATTAAATAGAAATGAAAGTCACTTCATAGTACAGAATAATCCTATACAAATATTTCCATATTCACATATAAATTAGAAAAACTTAGCAATACCTTTAATATAGTATGCAGTTAATGGGGCAGTAAAAATAAACCCATCCATACGATCAAGCATTCCTCCATGACCTGGAATAACTGACCCACTATTTTTAACATTACATAAACGTTTAATAAAAGATTCTGTAAAATCACCAATCTGAGCAATTATAGCAATAATTATCCCTATGATGAAGGAATGTGATATAGAAAATATACCAAAAATGATAGACATCATAACACTAGTAATCATGCTAAATACAATACCTCCACATAACCCAGACCATGTTTTATTAGGGCTAATTCCAGGTAATATTTTCCATCCTCCTATACTTTTCCCAATAAAATATGCTGCTATATCTGTACTCCACACACTAAATATTAACCATAATAACAACATAGTGCCATGGGGCAAGCTATATATATATAATAATGAGGCATATGGTAATATTATAATAAAAAATGCTGGTATATAAAAAACCTTCTTTCCAGCGGTCATATTTCCCCATTCAAAAGCAGAAATTACTGCTATACTAAAAAAAAGAGTATACACTACCATTCTTCCACTATACAAACTAAATATTAATACACAAAAAATTAGCACAGAAGACAACATTCTGATTAATAAATTTTTACCTACCATACCTTCTATTCCTCATTGAATATTCATTAAGTGCTTCTAAAAAATGTTTCCTTGTAAAGTCAGGCCACATTGTATTACAAAAATATAACTCAGCATATGCTAGTTGCCATAATAAAAAATTACTTAATCTTTTCTCTCCTCCTGATCTAATCAATAAGTCAACATCTGGTAAATTTTTACTAGATAAAAAATTTTTTATTACTGTTCCATCTACAACTTTAATATTATTACATATTATAGAATTTACTGCCGCTACAATTTCTTGCCTTGCTCCATAGCTTATTGCTACATTTAAAAATAACCCACTGTTATTATATGTCGATAGTTGTACTTCTTCTATTTTCTTAAGTATATTACTAGGCAACAAACTTAAGTTGCCAATAAAACTAATTCTTACTTGCTTATCTACTAAACTATAAACAGTAGATGATAAATAGCTATCTAGCAACTTCATTAAACTATCAATATCACCTTTTTCTCTTAACCAATTCTCTAAAGAAAAAGCATAAAGTGTTAAGTATCTTATAGAGTAATTAAGACATACATCTATTATTTGCTCTGCAGCACGACTCCCTGCCTCATATCCCTTAATTTTTGGCAACCCACGACCTTTAGCCCATCTTCCATTACCATCCATTATCACAGCAACATGATTAGGCAAATTATGAATATCAGCTACATAATCCATATATGCAACTTATATACTTAAAATTTCACTTTCTTTAACAACAAAAGCATCTGATATTTTTTTAATAAATTCATCTGTCATCTTTTGTATTTCTAAACCACAAACATGAAAATCATCTTTTGATATCTCTTTATTTTCTTGTATAAGCTTTAACTTATCCATCGAATCACGTCTTATATTACGTATTGACACTTTAGCTTCTTCTGATAATTTGCTCAATAACTTTACTAAATTTTTTCTCATATCCTCCGTTAAATCAGGAACTGTTAATCTTATTGTACTAAACTCACATGATATGCCAAACCCCAGATTTGAGCTTTCTATTGCAGATTTAATATTACCTATAATACTTGCATCCCATGCAGTTATTGTTAACAATTTATCAGATGCAGTAATATTAGCAATTGTATTTAATTTCGCTCTGCCACCATAATAATCAACTGTGATTCCATCAAGCAAGGAAGCCTTCGCTCTTCCTGTCTTAATTCCAGAAATATCATTTAAAAATAATGATACTGTTTTTTCCATCTTTGCTCTTATATCTTTTTTCATTGCACTTATCATATATTCCTCTGTACTTTATGCTAATCAGATATAGTTGTATACAAACCTTTGCCTCTAATAACATCTGCAAAAGCATTACTTTTATTTAGATTAAAAACTATGATAGGAACAGAATTCTCCCTAGCTAAAGATAGTGCAGCAATATCCATAATTTTTAAATCTGACGCTAATAAATCAAGATATGAGATATGAGTATATCTCACAGCATTACTATCTTTTTTAGGGTCAGAAGAATAAACACCATCAACTTGAGTACCTTTAAATATAGCATCACAACGCATTTCTATACCACGCAACGCTGCAGCTGTATCCGTGGTAAAGAAAGGACTACCTATCCCTGCAGCACATATTACAACTCTACCTTTTTCTAAATGACGTATAGCACGTCTTCTTATATATGTTTCACAAATAGAATGCATAGGCATTGCTGATAATACTCTCGAATCTACATTAATTTTTTCTAAAGAATTTTGTAAAGATAAAGAATTCATTACAGTAGCTAGCATACCTATATAATCATTACTAGCTCTTTCAAATCCCAAAGACGACGATGCTGTAGCTCCACGAAATATATTACCACCACCAACTACAAGACAAATTTGAATACCAAAACTACCAACTAATTTTATATCATGAGATAATTTTTCAATAACTTCTAAATCACATCCAAAACTTTTATTACCCATTAAAGCTTCACCAGAGACCTTAAGTAATACCCTAGAGTATTTTATACTACCTATATTATTAACATTAGAATTCATAATTAATCTTTTACCACTTTTTATAACAAATTTATATACTCATGCAATATAATGCTGAATTATACAATAAATATAAAAATGTGCAATATACACTCATATTAAAATAATAACTTATCACATTCAAACACCCTTAGAATTACCATAAATACTTATCAAATTAAATTATTTTAAAAACTTTTTACCCGCCTTATTTAATATAATCTGCAAAGTAAATATCAAGAAATAATAATATATCTTCTATTCTTGAATTTGCATTACTAAATATATAACTAATAAACTGAATTTTTTGATCAGTTACGATTTCATATGTTAAGCTTGCTAAACAAAGAAGAAATTACAATAATTGGTGGAGATGATAATGTAGCATCTAAAATAATAGATGTTTATTGTACATCACTTTAACCAACCATTTTAGTATTCTGTAACATTCGATTATCAAATACTTTTAAAACTCTTTTTAATAAGTTAGGTGCTAAAATTGACATAAGATTCACTGATACATCATGTTCTTTATCACTACCCTTAACCTTATAATCAATAGCAATTATTCCTCTACTCTGCCCACCTGTAAGCAATTTTCCAATAACAGGAGTTTGCCATATTATTTTATTAATAACATATGCAGGAATAATCTGACCTTCAACATCAAATACCTTTGTTTTAACATTAACATCACCACTTAAACTAATACCAAGCTCAGATCCCTCCATCCATGATTCTTGTATTTTTATTAAATGATTCTTATATGTAAAAGGCACATTTAAATGATAAAAATATATTCTCTGCCCATTTAAAGTATTTAATATACCCTTAAGAGATGATAAAGTTAATATTTGAGCCAAAATAGACGCATTAACAACATAAAAATTCGTTAATGAAAACATACCATAAGTTTCTTCAGCATTATTTGACAAATGCATATAAAAAGATAGATGCCCCTTTTCTATAGTAGTCATTATATCAATTGCACGCAAAAAACTACCTGCATTCTCTGATACTATTTCTAATCCAATGTTACTATACTCTATATTTAATACAGTATTATCAGAAAAATAACCATTTAGTTTACTACCAATACAGTTTCTACTATTACAATTTAATGATAAAGTAGCATTTTGAAGCATAACATTATTTTTTAGTAGTATTTTTTTTACTCTTACATTTAAGTGAATATTACTTTTATCAGGTTTTTTATCAAAAAAAGTATCAAAATTTACTTTACTCAAATCCAAAAATTCACCATGTAGATTAACTGTTAAGTTATTACTAGCAGATTTTATATGAGCATTAACATCTACATTTTCTATAAATAGATCAACATCTTTACTTACGCGGCCTTTAAGCTTTATTTTAATATCCTTTCCTATTATATTAGCATAAGTTAATTTAATATCATTACGATTTTGTAACAATGCTGAAAACTCTACATAACCATCTTGATTATTTATTGTAAAGTACTTTTTTCCTAAATTAAAATCTATAACATCTAAATGACCATTTATTAAAATATCATTAGCATTGGAATAATTAGTTATCCAATTAATATTGGCCTTAGCTTTACCTTGAAAATCATTATATCCAAATACTTTAAAGTTTTTAATATTATCACTTGAGAGATATCCAGAAAATCTATAGTGAAATCTTTCCGCTTTTTCTTTATCTTGAATAATACTTAAATTCATTTCATGATTATTCATTTGTCCAATAGTTTTTACTTCTAAATGATTATTAGCAAGCAATATATTAACCGTAGCATTATTTATATCAAAACTATCAAAAATCTTTTTTGCTGCAAAAGATGTAATCTTAGAATTTATATTTTTAAAATGATAAACAGGTTTACTATTTGCTAAATTAAATATTTCAAAATTAAATTTAGTACTAACATCACCAAATATTAAGTTCTCTTTAAACTGCAATAATGAATGCCCAGCTGCTATTTTATAAAGTTGACGTACATTACCTATAGCTTGACCTTTTATATACATAACAGCATTTACATCATTCATTTTCATAGAAACATGGCCTTCTACAATATCAACACCTTGAAAATTAGCACTATTAGAACTAATAGCAAAATTTTCATTATCTAATAGTAACTTACCCTTTAATATTTTAATAAATTTATGATCATCAAGCATAATACTAACATTATTGATATAAGAACTTATATTATAATTTAGTATAATATCATTAATATCAGAGATATTCCCATTTAATGTAGCATTAACATCGCTAAAATTACCGTTGGAAACGTTAGCACAATACCAAGCTTTAACTTTATGATACAACATATCAGGCCAATAGTTACACACTACATTTGTATTAACCATATGAGTTTTAATATCTATACCAAAATCTTGCTTACTTGTATTTAATTTACCACTTACCGATATATTACTTTCATCTATAAAAAAACTAAAATCTTTTACTATCAACAAATCATCATTATAATTTAGTTGAATACTAAGATTACTAACATTACATATACTAGTATTCACACATGGAATACTGCCATTAATATTTTGTAGATTTACATCAGCAGACTTGATATTATCATATTCATCAAATACTACATTTAAATTCCCTAAAATATTATCTATACTATCATATAACAAAAGTCTCTTATCAATGAATCCTAAAAATCGCAATAACCTTGTATGAAAGTTATTATAAGTCATATTAAGTGATATAATACCTTTATAATGCTCAAACAATGTTAACTGCATAAAAGAATTATTGCTCCCTAATGTAAAGCTAAAAACATTGCTATCATATCTTTTTTTAATACCTATTTGCAAATAATCCAGTAATAAACTCTCTCCTGTTTTATTAGTAATAGTAAGATCTTTAACGTGCGTTGGAATACTTAATTTTACCAATTTCATAAAGTATTTTTTTAATAATTTTATTGAGTTAATATTTGTTATTACAGTATTAGAAGATGTTTCCACACCATCAATATTGATATTTACTTTTGGAATATCAATGTATGCAAAATTAAAATCCCCCCATAAAAATAAAATTCCTATTTTAGAATATAAAGAAAATTTTGGAATACTAATTTTTACTCCTAAATGACTGTTATCTATAACAATATTACTTGCTAATAACATAAAATTTTCATCAGCCTTTTTCCATAATAATTTTGTATTTTGTATACTAATTTCTGATTTAGGAAAAATATTAGATAATCGATGTTTTATATATAGGTTTATAATATTTGCTTTTAATTCTATAACACTTTTGCTATGTACATAGTAATATAGCCAGCCACCCATTGCACAAACTATCACTATTATAAGCAATTGAACACAAAATTTTATACTAGCCATAATACAACATACGCAATAAAAATACCTGCACTTTAACAAGACTTACTAAAAATACAGACAACATAAATTAATATTTCTATATAAATGAGCTTTGATTTGACATTATTATCCCTATGATATATTTGTATATATACTATTGCGTGCTAACATATCCACTTCCTCATTATATTTATTTCCTACATGTGCCTTCACCCAATACCAATTAATATTATGCAATAAGGCCAATTTATCTAATTCTAACCATAAATCCATATTTTTAACAGGTAATTTATTAGCTGTCTTCCATCCACTAATTTTCCATTTGTGTATCCATAATGTAATACCATTTTTAACATAAATACTATCAGTGTATAACTGCACATTAGAATAACATTTTAAAACTTTTAAAGCCTGAATAACCGCCATTAATTCCATTTTATTATTTGTAGTATAAGATTCACTACCGCATATCCTTTTTTCTATTTTATTACTATTAAAAAATAATATTGCACCCCATCCACCAGGGCCTGGATTACCGGAACATGCTCCATCAGTATATATAGTAACTTCTTGTTGATCTATTGTCATAATATAATCCTATTTCATTGATTTATCGCTATAATATGCTTCTAGCTTTACTGGTTTTTTAAACACATTATCCTAATGTTATACATATAATGTTACAATTAATAGTTTACAACATTAAATTATATTATTTGTAAATAACACACTATGTTATTATAAATTATTTCATTAAGTTTACATTTTATTCATTAATAATAAAGCTTTAAGTAGAGTGAAAGCTATTATTAAAAATTTAAATCATACTTTATAATGTTGAAATTTTATCGTTAAATTGATCATTGTAATTGCTTTGTAAGAATAAGCAACTAACTTTACAAAAATATAGGTATATTACAACTTTAAACTACAATTCATATTTTTTATAATTCAATACTCTATTTTAATTTTAGGTACAGCTCCCATAGAAAAAATCACACTCACTATTCTATATATGTACCACAATATTCAATAATGACATATTAATTTCATAAATAAATTAATTCTTTTACCATTTAGTAGTAATGGAATATAGAGATATACTATCATTTTTCAGATAATCCTAGCTCTGACGCTTATTTTATTTACTATCAATTAAAAAATAAGCAAACAACTGATAATTTCATAGAAACTAAAATTAAAAGCAAGATATTTAACTTATCCTATGATAAAAAATACTTTTTTAAAGTATACAAATATAAAACACTAAATTGTATAAATGCAACCTCATTTAATATACAATTTTATAAATAATTATACGTAATTCTCTTATAAAAAACATTTAAAATTATATTTCCATAATTAATATCATCCAATAAATCATCAATTCTAGTCATAAATTCAAATTTTAACAGATAATTTATTAACTGTTTCCCATCTACTGATTTTCCATTTGTGTATCCATAACGTAATACCATTTTTAACATAAATACTATTAGTGTATAACTGTATATTAGAATAACATTTTAAAACTTTTAAAACCTGAATAACCGCCATTAATTCCATTTTATTAATAGTTTTTTCATCAATTTACTTAAACTTAAAAATGTCAAAATATAAAAAAACATCGTATTTACATTTATTGTAATTTATCATAAATAATATGCTGTAAGCATACATATAATAAAATCTCAGCTAAACAGTAAATGTTTAAGTCATTGTAAAAATAAAAAAATTGTAAGTAGTTAGCCATTGCAATATATAATGCCGTCATTTATCCTAATGCACAGTAATACATAACATAAATAACACTACCTTTTAGCGGCAAGAAACTAGGGTAATATACTTTATTGCATAAAAGCAATATATGTATAATAGCGTACACTATAATTCACATGTATACATATTAGTCAATAAAATAAACTTCATTACACAAGTTGGATATTTTATACTTTCTCTCAATGACTAGTAGTATATCTTTATGCTGCATTTGTATAATAATATTATTAATCTTTCTTTTGAAGTACTCTATATTTTATATATAATACTATCAAGTATACAACACTGAAATTTATGAAAACACAATATAACAATGCACTTTCTTCACCAACTATATCACTGTACTAGGCATATACATTACAAAACAAGTAACTTGAAATGCAAGTACGTTAATATAGCACATGTAGTCACATTAGATAAAAGTTAATAAAAAATTAAAAGATCAAGAATTCTTTAATAAATGGGATATAGTACCTTTTCTCCTTTGTGAATGATCTAGAGTATCCCTCTTAAATTATAAGAATAGAAAAGTATGCAACTAAATTCACAAGTAATGTCTGTACATATTTGCATTGTGCAGTAACTTCATTACAGAACAAAATCCACAAATGCAAAATACCCAAAGTGATAAAATGCCGCTTATAGATGATCAAGAATTAAATAAATCCTAGGAGGATGATTTACTCCTTCTTACACCAGATTAGTAATAACCTTTTATAACAATCATAGATAATATTAGCACTATAAAATCTGTAAATTTATTAATAAATCAGGTTAAAAAAGCAAATTGAGATAATTAATAATATACTTGAAGATCCTCAAAAAACAAATGTAGTCACATAAATCTAATAATACTTTAAAGATAGTATCTTCCATTCTTATTAAAAACATAAAAATGTGATTTCATACTACAGTGTATTACATATTAGATTATAATGTAGCATAATATATTGAAATAGATAATAAAGCATACTATCTATTTCATTATAACGAAGATAGAAATGACAAAATCTACAGACAACATCAAAATTATAAATATAATCTAAATTCACTCTATATTCTGAAATATTATCTTTACAAAGTTTAATAAGTGTAATATCAAAGCTGATAATAAAACTATATAAGTCATATAATCAAAAATACATACTATTAAAAATGTATGTATAAATTAGTATTTATTATCGTATTATATAACACAATAATCCTACCAAATATGAACTCAGCATTAGTACCCTTTCAACCTCCGTAATAAACCTTAAAGGTTAATGTTTAGCTCTTTTAATACTCAAAAATATAAACTTAAATACTTTATTAAGCTTCATATTTAATTTGGTTAGCAATAATAATGTTGATAAGGATATCAATAATACAAGGGCTAAATTTTCTTTCAATTTATTAATAAATTCTTTAGTAAATATATTAAGAAGTGTATTTATTGGACAAAATGCTAAAAATGATACCCTAGTTAATAGTGTATACACACAATCATTAAAAATCCTTAACACAATAAAATTTTATTCACTAATTATTAAGATATAGAACATTATTTTTAAAAATACTAATTATATTTAATACAACAAATAAAATATTTGCTTTTTAACATATTATATAATCAAGTAATTCTTAAAGTTTGCCGTATAAGTAATACAATTAGCACAGCAAATAATATTAGTTATTTTTCAATTCTTTAGTAAAATTGATAATTAATTACAAATACATTGAAACATAAATTATGTTTAAAGGAATTATTACCAGTATAGCAACAGTTATCCAAACTAATACATCCCCAAACTCTGAGACAATAATACGTATCAGTCCAATAAAAAATAATTTTTCACAAGATCTCATATTAGGAAGTTCAATTTCATGTTCAGGCATATGCTTAACCATAACAGAGCTAGGCAACAATTATTTTACTGTTACTGTTTCACAAGAAACCCTAGCCTGCACAAATATTAGCCATTGGCGTAAAGGATATCAAATAAATCTTGAAGCAGCATTAAAATTAAATGACCGTATTGATGGACATTTTGTACAAGGCCATGTAGATGGTACTGGTAAAATTATATCTATTACATCAATTAATGAATCCAAGGTTATAGAAATAAGTACTACCATGTCATTATTGCAATATATTATAAAAAAAGGATCTATAGCAGTAAATGGTATATCCCTTACTGTTAATGATGTCAATAATACAGCCTTTAAAGTAAATATAATTCCTTACACATGGTACAATACTATTTTTCAATATGCAAAAATTCATGACATAGTTAACATAGAAATAGATATTATAGCAAAATACATAATTCAACTACAAAAAAATTATAAAAACACAAATTTATAAAATAATAATTTATTGTATAACAATGTATTGTACACATGAGCCTTACAAACTTTATCATAGACCTGCTCAAGTTATCATTACATTTGTTATATCAATTTATCAAAAGGATTCCCATATTTCTAAGTTGAGTAGTATGCACTTTTACTACACACATTTACTATAATTATATAAAAATGGACACAACTATTTTATCATCAAGATATCACCAATCCAATATATCATCAGTATTTAATATTAGTATACATACACTTATAGTAAATATAAAAACCAAAAAAAACCACTATTCATTTTATAAGAAAAACTTCATACATATCCTATCTTATTATTAACAGTAACATTTATACATTACTATAAAACTGACATACTCTCATAATATAATTGTATCTATAGTCAATATAAGAATAAGCAGCTAACATTACAAAAAACTAACTTTACAAAAATATAGGTATATTACAACTTTAAACTACAATTCATATTTTTTATAATTCAATACTCTATTTTAATTTTAGGTACAGCTCCCATAGAAAAAATCACACTCACCATTCTATATATGTACCACAATATAATATAATATATTATCTTCAATAATTTATAATAATCACTAATACATCAAATAATATTTATTATAAAAACGTACCTATAAAATGTATAATAACTATGTATCCAATACAGCAAAAAATATACTATTCCTTCCTATAAGATATATCACAGCTATAAATAAATAACTAATAACCTGTCAAAATTCTATTTACAAGCTCCTTGATAGTAGGAATATACCCATCTTTATAAAACGAATCACTACTAAATCTATAAGCATTATGTCCAGAGAACATTAATTCACATTCATGATCTTTACCATTAATAATATTCTGTAAAGTTTTTTGAATACAAAAACTACGAGAATCAGGTTTGTTCCCTGTATTATAATCTCCATGGTCTTTCCAATTACTAAATCTACAATGACTTAAGCATCCCATACAATTAATTTGGTCCTCTCTTATTTCATGTGACTTTTCTTTTGTAACAAATATTAGTGTGTCATCAGGAGTTTTCAACATTTCCGTATATCCTTGTAATACCCAATTATCAATTAGCACCTTATCACAAGGCTTAATATATATTTTTCTACCTCTACTACCAAAAACAATATCTACACAAAATTCTTCATTAGGTTCTTCTTTAAAAGAAATTTGACGTTCATTACGCTCCTGCAATTCATTTATAAAGTCATTTTTTACAGCAGATGAATAAAACCCCGTTGGACTAAATCTATTTAAAAAAACATCCCCTTTTTTAAGAGTTAATAGCCTTTTTTTCCATAATAAAGAAATAGGACTTTCCTGAGTAACTAAAGGCCTCGTCCCAAATTGAAAAGCTATAGGCCCCACAAGATCATTATTAAACCACAACTCCCAATCCTTAAGATGCCATACTCCTCCTGCCATAACTAGTATTGTATCAGAAAGACCAACTTCATTCATAAATGATCTAATCTCCGCAACCCTATCAAATGGTTCTTGAGGTACATCAGGAGACTCACTATTACTTAACCCATTATGTCCCCCTGCTAACCATGGATCCTCATATACAACACCACCTAACCACTCTTTCGATATTTTTTTATATGCACGTGTCCATAAAATTTTAAATGCACGCATAGAAGATACAATAGGATAGTAATATACCTGATATTGCGATGCTATCTCTGCTAATTTATATGGCATACCAGCTCCACAAGTAATACCATGTATTAACCCTTTTGCTCCTTCAAGTACTCCATGTAAAATTCTATGAATTCCTCCCATTTCCCATAAAACATTCATATGAATTCTTCCACATCCATTTGATATATTATGAGCTATACGAGCTTGACTAATCGCTCCTTTAATACTATATTCAATAAGCTCATCATGACGTTCTCGTCTTGTTTTTCCACGATAAACTAAAGGAATATATTCTCCATTATCATCCATTAGTTTAGCATTTGCCCCAGAAAATGTACCTACAGCTCCGGCAGCAGCAAACGCACCTGACGTCTTGCCATCGCTAATACCAATGCCTTTTCCACCCTCTATAATAGGCCATACATCTTTGCCAGAAATACAAACTTTTTTAATATCCTTTCGCAAAAAAAACTCCACTCATTAATACAGCAAATCAAGCATTTGACTTACTTTAGACTTTCATATTACAAGCATATACTTCCATGCAACTTTCAGTAATACTTATACTTGTAAATCAAGTAAAAGCTAATTCCAAGTTACGCTATAAATATTATAGCACAATAGAAATTTTATAAAACTCTTTAAATAGCATATTGACATATAATATTAAACTATATTACATTTTGCTGTATAAGGTGTGGTATTTTCAATTCATGCTATATATAATAAGAGATTACACACCACCCCCCCCCCTTCAATTAATAGACAGCATATTACAGCATTATAAAGGTATGGTGTTATTCAATGCATGTTACATATAATAAAAAAGTGCATACCCTTTTAATTAATAGACAACATATTATAGTATTCATAGATATTAAAAAAGTATGACACACTTTTATATTTTACATTACAATATTACAGATCTCCACAGTAAATTTTATAGCTATGTACATAATTTCATAAAAACACACATCTTAAACTAGTAACTAAACATTTAGGTATAATAAATCTTAATTAGAACTTTTTTAAAGTAAAACTAAAGCTATAATACAACTCAGCTTACATTTTAATAAATATTACATTAATGTAGATTACAAGGTTAATATTGACAACAATACTACATTATAACATTTTTTTAGTATACTTCCTTAAGGCAATATACCAAAAAAATCAGTAAAACTTTATTACTAAAAAAGAAAAAAACTTATTATACATTTACGATATTACGATAAGATATACAGTTCAATAGCAGCACAACATAAAAAATAAATCCTACACAGCAGCTTCTGTCAATAACTTAAATACTTAACAAAATTGAACTTACAAATCAAGAATTACCGCATCTATACTTACATTATGCAATGATACTTAAATCAGTACACTTACCAGCAAAAAATACCTTTCTAACTTATTATAGAAATCTTTTTTATGCTAACTATATTACTTAATTGTATCATTAATAAATTATCTAGTATTTTCGCCTAATTCAAACAGAAATGTACTAAGTAATTTTCAAACATCTAGTATAAATTTAGTGTGTATATCAAGGAATAAGGAAAGGTTTACCAGTAAGACAAGGACAGGTTATAGCTTATGTTGGCAACACTGGATTATCTACAGGACCTCATTTACATTATGAAGTGTTATATAAAGGGCAACAAATTGATCCACAGAAAGTACATATTGCAAAAGAAATAGTAAAAATACCTGAAAGTGAATTACCTTCATTTCAGTTAACTATGAACGATATAAGACGTACACTAATGACTCTGAAGTATGGATGCAAACTTTTGTCTGTTAATCATAATTAACCACTATTATCACCCATAATTTATCAGATATACTAACTTCTCATTATGGTATCCCTAGAATATTTTTAGTATACATTTCATGTAGCGTATAACTTATTCAAATGAAGGTATGTTAACCTTTCTTTTTGCGATTCATCATAGCAAACTCTGTAACATATGGTGTATTTTTTAGTGTACGTCTTATATCGTTCATAGTTAACTGAAATGAAGGTAATTCACTTTCAGGTATTTTTACTATTTCTTTTGCAATATGTACTTTCTGTGGATCAATTTGTTGCCCTTTATATAACACTTCATAATGTAAATGAGGTCCTGTAGATAATCCAGTGTTGCCAACATAAGCTATAACCTGTCCTTGTCTTACTGGTAAACCTTTCCTTATTCCTTGATATACATCACTAATATGCGCATAAGCTGTAGAATAAAATCTATTATGACGTATTCTTATATACTTTCCATATCCGCCTTTTACCCCTACAAATTCTATCACCCCATCACCAGCAGCTAAAATCGGCGTGCCAATTGGAACAGCATAGTCTACACCCTTATGAAATCTACTATATCCATATATAGGATGTTGTCTTACTCCAAATTTAGATGAGATATAAAACACCCTATTACTATCTATTGGATGTTTTAGCATAATTTTTTGTATACCATTACCTTTACTATCAAAATACCCTTCAGTACCATTCTTAAATAAATGTCTATATAGGCTAATATTTTTATTATTAGTTTTTAAAGAAGCATATAATATTTTTCCATCTGTAATAGGACGACCACTTTTATCAAAATATCTCTCAAACAAAACATCGAATTTACTACCTGCTACTATTTCTCTTTGTAAATCTATACCATTACCATACAACTTAATAAGATTCATAATTATAGAATATGAAAGACCTTGCTCAATTGCAGAAGCAAATAAAGATGATTTTATCGTATCAGAAGCACGCACAATTCTTTTTTCTCTCACATTATCAACAGTTTGAGAATTATAATTTCCTTTGTTATCTCTATATATTTTAATGCTACGCATTGAAGATTGCGTATTTATCAGTACATACTCAACACAATTATGTTCATTTATTTTAATCGTAACTTTATCATGAATCTTTAATTTATTAACATTATGAACTTTTTGCATAGGATAAATAATTCTATTAGCCTCTTTAACAGAAAGACCAGCTTTTCTTAAAACACCTATCATATTGTCCCCAGCATTTATCGAAAACCGATATATATTAGGCTTAGCAATATATGGTATATTAATATTTTTAATTACTTTTTCGTGAGAAGGAGACTCTGGTACCTTAGATAATACTTTAACAGCAGGTATTGATAATACAATAAACACCATAAAAAAAATTGTTATAAAATACATAGATAAATTCATTAATAACTGTATTACAGGTTTATTTTTAATTAACATAGCTTTTGCATCATAGAACTTAAAAAAATGAGATCTAAAACACACCATACCTTTAATAATGACATAATAATATATAATATATGATATATAACATTTATATTATAGAACTTACTATAGATTTATATTATAATCTATATTAAAAATCACCAATTTTGTCCATTATATTAGGCATAGCTTAAGATTAATTAACTAATAAATGCATTTTTACCTTATATACTTTATATAACTGTAATCACAGTACACTTTTAACAATAAATTTTTACTACTTATTAAAAATAAAACTCTATATAAGAATATAGAAAACATAATTACTGCTATAAAGATACAAAGTAATCTTGCGTTTTGTCTAAAATAGCTCATTTACGGTACTATACATAGTTAGCTATCTAAAGCATCATAATAACAAGCATATCATAGAATAGAAGGTCTAAAGAATAGTAGGCTTTTCAATTTCATCATATATATACTAAACCAGTATCACGATCGACATTATTATGTCAGTAAACTATATATTAAAATAACACAGTGATAATTACCTAAAAAAATTATCTTAATTTACAATTAAATCATTACCAATATCAAAAAATATATAAATACTGTACTTTGCATACAATATCCCAGTAATTATAAAATATTAATATACAAAAATCGTACCAAATAATACAACAAACTTCCCTATATTATTAAATAATATTTAGTAAATGCAATATATTAACTACAAAAAAACTTCGTTACATTGTATACTTCAGATAATAATTCAATAGCTAGAATACTTTAAGCCCTCTTTATAACTCTAAGTTACTAATTAATTAACTTAAGTACAGTTTTCATATAAAAAAATAACTAAGAGCAAATCATATTAATTTAAATATAAAATATAACTTTTTACTAAATTTTTAATACTGCAATAAAATACATAGTTAGGCACATTAAATATGTATCTCCAACCTATAGCTTAAACCCACATAAATAATGCTAATCTTTACCATTTTCCTTAAATCACAACAAGGATTTATTTAATACCACAGCTTTGCAGTAAATGTTGTAATCGTAATGTACAATTCATTTATAAAATAAAAATACTATAAACTGTAACATTTTATGTATGCATAAAGCCTCAATAAAATCCTTTTTCAAATAAAATATTACCCTTGTTCTTATAATATACTATATAATAGTTATCTATACTGTTAATAATTGACAAATATATTATAATGATGATATCATTAGTTAATTAATTAAGATAAAGAAAAATGCTTTCATACAATAATGCTGCTACTACTAAACAATCTGCACACAGCTTTTATAATCAAGACCCACAATTACTTTCTAGTGTTATGAACTTATACAATAAAAGTATAATATCATCTGCAAGATTCAACTATTCAATATGTGAATCTCCTGATATGATATATAGTAATTATAAATATGACTATAATTATTATCAATTAAGTAATTTAGAGGCTCAATCAGATACTAAGCCCATCACTTTGCATATTTTACATGAATACTATAAATCTTATAACACACCAGATTGTATAAATAATTTTAAATCTCAGTTAAATTATGAATATAACAATAAAGAACAAGCATTCGATACAGTACCAAACATCAAGTATAACAAAAATAATCCTCTACCTTACGATCCCTATAACAACGATGAATTTTATAAAGAATATAATCTTTCAATTTGCAGCACTATAAACGAAAATAATATTTATAGCAACACTCAACATAATTTAACTCTTAATACACATAATACACAAATGTTCTTACAAAAAAATAATTCTGAATGTAGCTTACCAAGCCCTAATACATATTGCAAAAAAGCAACCTTCACTAAAGACAAAGAAGAAGGGTTTCTAACTAACATCATTCATATGTTATATAGTATATATGTTTCACTAGATGAAGATGAAGATGAAGATAAATACAATACTAAAGTTTCCAACGCATTTAATAAAAAAGCACCCCTTACTTTCACTAACAGCACACACAATCGGCAATCATTTTTTGCTAAGATAGGCAATACGTTATATAATATTTACGCTTCATTAAAACAAAAATGTACTATAATAAATCAAGTATTTACCACAGCTGATAACTCAAATGAAGACATATTTCCATCTTCTAACAAACATCAAAAGACATTATTTGAAGACATATTTCCATCTTCTAACAAACATCAAAAGACATTATGCAATAGGTATAATGAACAATATTTCCAACAAAATACTACATATAATACTGACAATCCTAATTATTACATGTCATGTTGCAGCGTAGAACAACAAAAGATAGTGAATTGTGACAAATATTTTAAATAATAAATTATTATTTCTATTTTTCATTAAAATTATAGACCTATTATTAAATAAAAAATGCTTTAACTCAGTCTTCACAGTTTTAATTCATAAAGTGTAAAAAATTCTCTTGACTTATCAGTGCTGCATTTTAACTTGCAATAACCCTATCTTATTAGAAAGAATATAACACTATTTTTACTATATCCAAGAATTACTGTCACGTTTCATTGTATAAATATACTTTATATCAATAATAAAATTTAAAATATTGTAAAAATTATTAGATATTAAGACTTATTCTTAGAAACTACAACTTAAATAAAAACATATCATTACATATAATAATGCTTCTAAAAGATATAAATTCATTTCATTGCTACTTTAAAATAAACACAAGCTTACATATATAAAAAGAGGTTATATAGCTGTTAGTATACTTACTAATTCTGAAAATTAAATTTTGAATATGAAAAATAAACCTTTAACAAAATATAAAATTAATTTAAATGATAACTCTTTTTTATATTTGAAAATAAATTTTCATATAACCACATAGTTTTTAACGAATAAATCTAATTTAGAAAAAAGCTATATAACTTCACTAAATTTAATATTAATACCCCCTATAAAATATCTTTTTAATGTACAATGTCATATTGTATAACTTTATTTGCATCAAATGTAGAACATTTATGCACATATATTAATAACAACTTTGCATTTGCACTTATTTAGTATAATATCATTCAAATTTATAAAAAGATGCATTTAATGATAGTTAAACCACAAGTCACAAAATTAAAGAATAACTTTTCTGTTATTACAAAACAAATCGATAATGTAAACTCTGTCGCCATCAATATTTGGATCAACGTTGGTAGCAGGTACGAATCCTTAGATAAAATAGGAATATCACATTTTCTAGAACACATGGCATTTAAAGGGACAAATACAAGAACTGCACTTGATATTGCTAAAACCTTTGACCAAATAGGAGGAAATTTTAATGCTCAAACAGATAGAGAACATACTGTATATCATGTTAAAGTATTAAAAAAAGATATTAATATTGCAATTGAAATTCTAGCTGATATTATAGCTAACTCACAATTTCCAGAAGAAGAAATTGAACGGGAAAAAGGAGTAGTATTACAAGAAATATATCAAACATATGATTCTCCTAGTAGTATAATTTTTGATAAGTACATGGAAACTGCCTTCAGTAATCAAATATTCGGCCAGTCAATTTTAGGATCAGTAGAATCAGTACAAAATTTTTCTAAAGAAGATATTAACAATTATATGCGTACTCATTATCATGGCAACAATATGTTAATATCTGTAGCGGGAGATATATTGCATGATGATATAGTAAAACTTTCTAGCGATTTCTCACACATTACAACATCCCAATGTTCTAGTGTAACACCATCTGTTTACACAGGAGGAGAATATCTAGAAAAAAAAGACTTAGAACAGGTTAATTTACTTATTGGATTTCCTGGGGTTTCGTATAAAGATGATAGGTTTTATACTATGCAAGTTTTAGATGCTATTTTAGGTGGAAGTATGTCTTCAAGACTTTTTCAAGAAATAAGAGAAAAGCTTGGCCTTGTTTATAGTATATCATCATTTAATTCAAGTTATAGTGATAATGGGATTTTTTCCATATATGCAGCAACAGATAAAGACAATTTACAAAAGCTAATCATTGCCATTACATCTGAAATTAAAAAAACATCTATCAATCTTACAGAAGAAGAAATACAAAGATCAAAAAATAAGCTTATATCTGAAATATTAATGTCAAGAGAAAGCACAACTGCATATGCAGATGCTCTAGGATATTATTATTCTCATTATAACCGATACATAGCAAGATCAGAAATTATAGAACATATTCATGCAGTTAATATTCATCAAGTAAAATCAGCTATTCACTCATTAATGCAACATTATAATAAAATAACTTTAGCAGCAATAGGGGAAATAGAATATTTACCAAGCTATCATGATATATCTTTAATGCTCAAACCCTAATATGAATATTCATTAATGAAAATTACTTCTAGCTTAATAAAAAATAGACTTTACATAGTATTAACAAAAATTAGTAATAAAAATGATATTAACATAGTATAGCTATGTATTTGTTATAGTATAATATTTAGTAAATTTAACTATAATGAAACAAATTTTCTAATTAACTGATAAACCTTGTAATTATACCAATATAGTTAAAAACTTAAAAAACATTAATATACATATTGTAAACAATTCTTGATATAATAAACTTCTACTAATAAATAATTAGTAAAGTATATTATTACACAACTCATTAATAAATATTAAACATTGTAATTATAATGTATTATCACTATACATTACAATTAACTCTATATTAAATACTCATTAACAAGTTAAACTTCTACTTACTAAAAGAATTTTAATATAATCCCATACAATATAACATCTATAAAAAAATAGATTCCTGATTACAATTAACATGACGTTATTAAAGAAAATATACTTTATATAAATTCCCTTTTACTGTGCAACAGAATAATTGGGATGTAACATAATTATCTCATCAATTACTCTCGAAAAACTTTCAAAATCATGAGCTTTATCATATTTTTTTCCATTAATAAAAAAAGTAGGTGTTGCCATAACCTGCAGTTTATTACTTGCTAAAAGTTTATCTTGAATAATATAATCCATCATATGCTCATCATTCATACACTTGTTAAACCTTTCATCGGAGATATTACTAATTTTAGCAATATTAGAAAGAAGGGTAAGATCTTTATAATTTCTTACTAAAGCTTCAATAGAACTAAATACAGCTTTACTATAAGTAAAAAAACTTTCATTGCTATCATAACATAACCCTAGCATTGCCGCCTTTAATGATACGTAATCTAAAGGAAAATTCCTATATATATACAACAACTTACCTGTTTTTATATATTTATCCTCTATTTTTGGCAAAACACTTAAAATAAAGCTTGCACAATGCATACATGAAAAAGATGCATACTCTATTATTACTACAGGAGCTTTCTTATTCCCTAAAAATCTATCATGTGGCATTAACCCTAATAATTCTTCAGCTGTAGTACTATCCTTCAATTTTACTAGCCTATCAGAATAATGTTTCATAGAAGAAGTATGGCTACTACTTGCATTAGCAACATCACATTTATAATAAACCAACGCAACCACTAATAATAATATTATTATACAATTTCCTAAATAACGCATATATCTCACATATTAATTTTTGGAAAGCAACCTTATTGTATCAAATAAATAACATTTTTCAATATCAACTATTTATGCTGCATATATATAATAGTATAGTTTTTAATTTACAAAAACTACTTTTAGACTTCAATATTCAAAACTAATTAATCACAAGAGATTATATATTTATCGTATAAGAACAACATTACGATAACTACATATGAATAAAAAAGATAGTTTTTCATTATACATAAGATAAACTCTATAAAAGTATGTTATGTAGTAAATCATCTTAATAATACTTTAGCCAATTATCATCACTTTACTAGATATTGGTTAATGGTATTTTTTAGAATCAATATCAAGATTAGATTTATGGTATAGATCTAAGTCAAAATAATATTGTAAAATCATGTTATAAAAACACAAATGATTTAATTAGATTATAATAATTACGTATGACCTACTATTACAGTAGTTGCACTATAAATACAAAAAAGCTATGTAGAAATTATATAAATATATTTTTAATTATATAAAAGCTTTATGTATAATAAAAACCCACATGTTATCAGTCAGAAAAGTTATTGCACAATTCTAGTTATTTGAAACGCAGATCCCTTCTAGTTAAGATTAGTATCATCATGCTGTGATTGATTACTTGATAACTGATTCTCATACATTACTTTAAAATCAATTACATCAAGCATTAAAGGAGGGAATCCTCCAGATGCAGTAACTCTAGCTATTACTTCTCTAGCAAATGGAAATATTATACTTGGCGCAACAACTAAAAGCATTTCCTTAATAAAGCTTTCTTCATGTTGCCCATTTTCCAATTTTTCAATAAGAAACACCCCACAATATTTTAGCTCACATATAAATGCAGTAACTTTTTCTGCCTTAGCTTCTACGTTAATTTGTAACATTACTTCATAAAAATCACCTTCAATTCTAGCATTCTCATCATCAGTCTCTTTAACTGGAAGTAAAATTGAACTAACATTTACAGATATATTAATTGCAGGTGGTTTCTTGCTAATCATTAAAAAAATCTGAGGAGAATTTACATTTTCAAACGACAAATCCTTAATATATTGACCTTTTATCTTAATCTTAGGATACATAAACTCACTCCATAAAAAAAACTATATATAAAATTAATTATTGATTAACGCTCACTAAACTATAATATAGTTAATGATGCTTGTATATATCTTATTAATAAAAGTTGGTGAACATGATCGAATTAGCAATATATGCATTTTTAGCAGCGTTTATCTTTTTTCGTTTATATAATTCTGCAGGAAAAATTTCAACTGCTAGCTTTCATAAAACAAATTCTCACTATAACTCCAATCAAAAGGAAAAGTATATTGAAGATATTGTATACGAAGATGTAACTTTAGAATCAATTATGGAAGGAGATATTGAAAATGCAAAACATATAATAGAAACTATAAAGAAAAAAAATAAAGAATTTACACTACAGAATTTTATGAATGGTGCTGCAAATGCATTTGAGCTAATTATAAAAGCATATAATCAAGGAAAATCTAATATACTTCTTACATTATTAGATGGTGAGCTATACAATGCATTTGTGCAAGAAATTCAAAATCGCAAAAATCTTGGCAATGTGCATGAAGATGTTATTGTATCAATACTTTCACAAAAAATAGTTAATGTTAGTTTAATAAATAACACTGCTTATATAGTGGTAAAATTCATTACAGAGCAAATTAATTTAATTAAGGATATTAATGGTAATTTAGTGCTAAAATTCATTACAGAGCAAATTAATTTAATTAAGGATATTAATGGTAACTTAGTAAGTGACAATGTATCAAAGATTAATAAAATTTTCTAACATAATTAATCTTAAATTAATTATATAAATTAAGAATAATTTTACATTGTATAAACAATATAAATAAAAAATCTTTATTAAAATAAACTACTTTTATAATTACGCTTTTAATTCCTTATACGATATTTTATCCAAACAAATCCTACTAACCCTATAATTAATCCAATAGGTATAACCATAAGTGCTTTAATCAACAAATCAATTTCATAAACTGCTATACCTTCCACTATTCTTCCATCCCAATATAAATGTACAATCCATGATATAATTGTATGAAATATATAACCAAAACACATGATTATCATATTCGAAATAGCGGTAACTAAAGCCACTGACCTTCCATCTGAATATGTAACTGCATTACATGTTGCTACAATTTGATATGCGGAACAAAATCCTATAATCAAGAACAATATAAAAACACACAAAACACTGTCACATACTGCAAATAATAAAAATAATGATATACACATAATTGCAGCACAAGAGATTACTATATTCCAAGAGTTAAAAGATCTTTCTAACATATAAGGAATTACAAAAGACCCTACACACATCCCACAAAATATAGCAGATGGCAATAATTTTGCAGTTTCAGAGCTCATACCTATTGTTAATAAAAACACCGTAGCCCATCCATCAGCAAACCCTTCTAAAGGACCAACCATTAATCCAGCAAATAAACTAATTAACAAAATATTTTTATTGCATATTATTAATTTAAATTGGTTAACAAAATTATTATCATAACCATTAGACTCACTAGGAATCATAACAAAATACATTACAATACAAAGTATAGCTCCAATAATGATTAATCCTAAAACTAAACTCATCCATCCATAAATATTTATCAAAGAGGATACTGGTAATCCACCGTACATAGCTCCTAATAATCCTATTATTATAGAACATCCTACCATCCTTGCAAAAGTACCAGGAAAATACATATTTGATATCTTAAATATTCCCAATGCCCCAACAACAGAACCAATCCCTACTATAATTCTTCCAATTTGCACAAATATCCACGAATTAAACAACAATGGCACTAATCCAATAAATGTTACAGCTATAAAAATAGGAATAATTTTTTTAGGTCCATACCTATCTAACATTATCCCTACTGGAATATGTGCAAGAGTATATCCTATGTAATACAACCCAGAAAATTGTCCAAAAGCTAGAATACCCACATTAAATTTATCCATTACAATATTAGATACAATATTAGGTAGTACTCTTAAAACATATTGGTAAGCATAAAAAAACGAAATTAAAAACCAAGAAGCAAATTTTCTATCTAATAGCACAGAGCACCTTCACATATTTTACAAAATTATGACTGTCACTAATATTATCCTATAATTCTTAAAATTCAACACCTGAACATACACTACATATTTAAATATTCTTTTCTCGAAAACATAATTTTTATATTATCCTATAATTTATATTACCCTATAAAGTTAATGTAATATAAACACTATATATAATAGCATCTTTATATACTTTCATTTTTTTGTTAAAATAAAATTTATCTCACATGTATATTTTTTTATTTTACTTTCGCATCACACAACATAAAGAATACTACTACTATAAAACTACATCTTTAAAAAATCACATTCTTAATGTAAATTATAATAAACTTTATGTTTACATAACCTTTTATTCAAATTTATAAACTATAAATTAATTACCTTCACAAGAAGTTAAAATAAAAAAAGATTTCATTAAATAATATTATTATTACTTGAAGGCAAGGAAGATTTTCATAAGAAGTACTAGAATTTAAAAGCACGTCTTTCAAGAGATTACTAATGTTATTATCCTTATGAAAGATATTATATACCAAGCTAAATTTATATGTCTTACATCCAATACAACGTATACTAAATTATCTTAGTTGATATTTATAATTTATAAAGCAATAAAATATCTCTTTTCGGCAATATATAATTACTAATCAAAAAAAACATTTTAATAAATATAGATGAATTATTGATAAATATATATACTATAGACCATAATACTAAATTTTTTATGTAATATTTTAAAATTGAAAATATTGTTACACCCAATAATGCTTCTTTACCTTTATAATTTTAGTATCAATCATAATATTGACCTAATAATCCTCAATATTATTTCATAACCTATATTTACCTACTACAGACAACCTAAATAAGAAAATAAATACTTAATATTGCTTAGCATGAAATAACTCTATAACCTTGTTATGTATTGAATTTTTATCATCATCTTCACATTGAATAATATGACAACGCTTCACATTCTCTTTCGCAATACACTGAAATCCATACCTTACATTTTTATAAAAATTTACATCTAAAGATTCATATCCATTGTGATGAGCCCTTAATATAGATTTATTAACATCAATATCAATAATAAAAGTCATATCAGGAAGAATATCTACAACTAATTCATTAAGAAATTTAATTATACTTAATTGAATACCATGCCCATAGCCTTGATACGCAACTGTTGAATCAATAAATCTATCACATATTACTATTTTATCATTCAATAAATTAGGTTTTATTACTTTTATAAAATTTTCTTTACGCATAGCTATAAAAAACAGCAACTCCGTTACTGCATCAATTCTCTCACCTGTAAAACCTAATAGTAATTTACGTACAAGCTCATTAAAAGAAGTACCACCAGGTTCTCTGGTAATCACAACATTATCCTTACCATATAAGTTTGATAAATACTTCAGCAATAAAGAAGATTGTGTTGTCTTACCACACCCATCTATCCCTTCAAAAG
Source organism: Neoehrlichia mikurensis (assembly GCF_019186785.1). Lineage (GTDB taxonomy): Bacteria > Pseudomonadota > Alphaproteobacteria > Rickettsiales > Anaplasmataceae > Neoehrlichia > Neoehrlichia mikurensis. The sequence goes on along the minus strand of NZ_CP066557.1, from coordinate 696,549 downwards.
TAATAAACATTTAACACAAATATTAATAAAAACTTTTACCAGCAAGCTTAATATCAGCCTTAAAATATAAGTTTGATAAATACTCCAAAAAAAGATTGGGTTGCTTTACTGCATCCTATTACTACTTTCAATAATATCAAGCATCAACAACACTAAAATAACTAGATACCACAGCATCTATACACTTTACAGTACTAACACTAACACTACATACTGTATTATCAATCCTTTGTACTAAATTTGACAAAACGTTACCTGCACCAATTTCTACAAAATGAGAATAACCACGTCTTATCATATAAATTACGCTTTCTCTCCATCTTACTCTACTAATAATCTGCCTTGCCAATAAATCCTTTATCATAGAACAATTTGTATATTCACTTGCAGAAACATTAGATACTACATTAATAGCCGGCATCTTAATATCAATACAATCAATAAAATTACTCACCTCTTTATAAGCAGAATACATCAATGATGAATGAAATGGACCACTTACTTGTAATTTTATAATTTTCCTAATATTTGTACCTTTCACAAGATGCTCCAAATTCTCTAAAGCACTCCTTACTCCACTAACAACTACCTGTCCATTACAATTATCATTTGCAATCTCACATATACCGTAAGCTTTTGCAGAATGTACTACTGATTCTACTTCATCAATACTTCCACCTATTAAAGCTACCATCCCTCCATAACCATAAGCAACTGCTTCATGCATTGCCTTACTTCTCACTTTTAAAAGTTGCACCATAAATGGTAAACTTATGGCACCAGACGCACATAAGGCTGTATACTCACCAACCGAATGACCCGCCATATATTTCACTTTATCACTGGAACAGAATTTTTTTCCTAAAACACTTTCAAGTGCACGCAAAGTTGCTATTGACACTGCCATTAATGCCAACTGTGCATTTTCAGTAGACATTAAATCTTCAGATGGTCCCTCAAATATTATTTTAGTTAAATCCTTACCTAATATATCATTAACTTCGTGAAAAACATTACGGGCAGCAGTAAAATTATCATAAATTTCTTTTCCCATCCCTACAAACTGAGAACCCTGTCCAGGAAATACAAATATCATATATTTAGCTTATTACCTATTCTACAAATAATTATAGTTCGCATAAATAACTCAGTCAAAGTTAATTTATCAAGAAATAAGTACATAATAAATAAAATAACAACATCAGTTAATATAAAACCCCACAAACTATAATAAAATATGATTATCCCTAATAAAAACAAAGTTGTTAAAAAACAATTCGCATAACCTACGTAAATACCGAATATTCTATATTGTAATTACCAACTGATTCAAAATATGTAACAATTAAAATACTAAACTTAGTTAAATTTGACAAAAACGTAACACTAATATAGTATAAGAAGTAGTTGATGTTTGAATTAATAAAATATATTAACAATTAAGTTAGGTTTTATCATGAAAAATGTAAAGGTTTCAAAAAGTGAAAGACACCCTAAGGCTCATCCTATATTAGTTGTTTTTACAGATGGAAGCGAACAAACAATGATGTCTACTATAGGAACAGAAAATAAAATTACTAAAATACACCTTGAAACTGATCACTTCAATCACCCTGCATGGAATCCTGGATTAAGAGTTGCTGGCAAAAAAAATAGCAAAGCTGCTAAGTTCTTGAATAGATTTGGAGATTTAGCATAAATTACCTAGCTAGTATTTTTAATGATTAAGTATAAGAACATTGGATATGTTGCTAGCAGTTTTGTTGAAGATCAGCAAATAAATCTTTTAAAAGAAAAGTATAATTTAATAGATATCACAGAAAATCCTAATTCTTCTATTGATCTATTAGTAGTAATGGGAGGTGATGGTTTAATGCTTCATAGTTTACATAGCTATGTTATTCAATGTTGTAGAAATATTCCTGTATATGGAATAAATTATGGTACAGTTGGGTTTTTATTAAATAGATACTCAGATAATGATTTAATTACATTAATTAATAACGCCGTTAGTACAAAACTCCTACTCTTAAAAATGACTGCATTTGACATAAATGGTATTCAGTATAACGCAATAGCAATTAATGAAATCTCACTTTTGCGTAATACTCATCAAGCTGCAAATCTTAAAATAAAGATTAATAATAAATTAGTCATGAAACAATTAATATCTGATGGTGTGTTAGTAGCAAGCCCTGCAGGTAGTACAGCTTATAATTTTTCTGCTGGAGGACCTATTTTACCATTAAACTCTAACATTATTTCTTTAACTGCCATCAATCCTTTTAGACCAAGAAGATGGCGCGGTGCTCTTTTGCCAAATAACGCAATAGTAGAAATCGAAGTATTAAATCCTGAAATACGTTTAGTAAATGCAGTAGCAGATTATACGGAATTTCATAATATAAAAAATGTTACAATACAAAAAGTACATAATTTAGATATTACATTATTATTTGATCCACACAATAAATTAGAAGAAAGAATCATCACAGAACAATTTTTATTTTAATATAATAAGCAAAAAAAAACTATGTCACAAATTATTACATATTTTAAATTAATAAAAAAGCTTATTTACTAAGCTAGCTATATACATTACCCATAAATTTTATAATTATCTATCCAAATAATACTATTATGATCAGCAAATAAAATCCTCTAGCATATTTAGAAAATTTTTATATATCATTACTTAAGATTTTCTTATATTTTACATAGGATTATGTTATAAATAAGAATTTACTACGTGCACGTTTTATCAAAAATGTATTCAAATATCATTTGGTCTCTAAAACATTTCATGTTTCTTTGTTCTTAGTTATTTTAAATCCCTCATATAAAAAATTTTTACTAAATAAATACTTCTTATACTTTTACAATACCTAATTAATAAAGTTAACCTTTATAATTTAGCTACATAATAATACCACACTTAACTTCTATAATCATAAAATACCCATGTATAGAAAACATAAGTAATATTAATAACAAGAGAATAGTAATACTATTGCATATATATTAAAAGTTCATATACTTAATAAACACCATAAAAAAAGGTAACCAGTGGAAATTTCTTACTCATTTGATGATATTTTAATTATTCCTGCACAATCAAATGTGCTCCCAACAGATGTAGATGTCAAAACTTATATCACAAATGATATACAATTAGGTATTCCTATAATGTCAGCTGCTATGGATACAGTCACTGAATCAAAACTTGCTATAGCAGTAGCTCAGCATGGGGGCATAGGATGCATACATAAAAATTTATCAATTGAAAATCAAGTTACTGAAGTAAAAAAAGTTAAAAAACACGAAAGTTGGATAGTGTACAATCCTATAACAATTCTTCCTGATGCAACACTATCTGAAGCACTAGCACTTATGCAGCAATATAATTATTCTGGTATCCCAGTAGTTACAAACAATACAAATAAATTAGTAGGGATACTAACAAATAGAGATGTAAGATTCATTGAAGATAAAAGCTGTAAAGTTCGTGATATTATGACACAGAATAACCTTGTTACAGTACAGGAAGGTATACAAAGATCTGATGCAATGAAATTACTACATAAAAATAAAATAGAAAGACTAATTGTAATAAATGAAAATTATTGTTGTATAGGTCTAATTACTGTTAAAGACATTGAAAAATTTAACAAATTTCCTAATTCATGCAAAGATAGTAAAGCAAGATTAAGAGTTGCTGCAGCAGTAGGTACAGGTATTAAAGAAGGGATTGAAAGGGCAGAAAGACTCATTGCAGCAGAAGCTGATATTATAGTTGTTGACACAGCACATGGCCATTCTGAAAGAGTAATTCATACTATCAAAGAAATTAAAGCAATGTATCCACATTCTCAAGTTATTGGCGGCAACGTTGCTACAGCAGAAGGTGCACTAGCATTAATTGAAGCAGGTGTTGATGCTATAAAAGTCGGAATAGGTCCTGGATCTATTTGTACAACTCGAATTGTGACAGGAGTAGGAGTACCTCAATTTTCTGCAATAAAAAATATTGCTGCAGAATGTAAAGACAAAAATATAAAAGTTATTGCAGATGGCGGTATAAAATATTCTGGAGATATTGCCAAATCTATAGCAGCAGGAGCTGACGTTGTAATGATAGGATCTATTTTTGCTGGAACTGATGAAAGTCCCGGAAATATTATTATATATAATGGACGTGCTTATAAAACTTATAGAGGTATGGGATCAATTAATGCAATGAGAGATGGCTCAGGAGATAGATATTTTCAAGACGAAAGTAGTAAATTCATTCCTGAAGGAGTAGAAGGTAGAGTACCATTCAAAGGTAGCGCTGCAGATGTTATATATCAATTAATTGGGGGATTAAAATCTGCTATGGGATATACAGGAAATGCAAATATTGCCTCAATGCAAAAAAATTGTAAATTTAATATTATAACATCATCAGGATTACGTGAAAGCCATGTTCATGATGTTATTATTACTCATGAAACATCAAATTATGAACCTCACTTTCAACTCAAAGAATAAAAGCAATTTTAGTATGCATATATGTAAAAAAATGCTTCTACTATAAAATAAGCTTTATTAATAATAATTCCATATGAATGCAAGTAGGATACAATATAGCTTAAAGATTAAAATACAATTTAATCCTGACATATATATTAAATAATATTGATCTAAGAGAAAAATGAAAAACACATAGTTTAATAAGGCTGGCAGCGACCTACTCTCCCGTATCTTAAGATAAAGTACCATAGGCGCTAAAAGGCTTAACTTCCGGGTTCGAAATGTAACCGGGTGTTTCACTTTTGCTATTACCACCAACCCAATTAAACTATGCCAAAAAAGTAAGAAGAAAGAATAAAAATATAATCTTAACACTACACATAATTTACAAAATAAATAAACCAATCGAGCTATTAGTACTAGTTAGCTACATATGTTACCATACTTACACATCTAGCCTATCAACGTGATAGTCTTTCACGGCTCTAATGGGGAAATATAATCTTGAGGAAGGTTTCTTACTTAGATGCTTTCAGTAATTATCCTATCCATACTTAGCTACCCAGCAATGCTGTTGGCACAACAACTGGTACACCAGAGGTATGTCCAACTCGGTCCTCTCGTACTAGAGTTAGCTCCTCTCAAATTTCCAAACGCCCGCGGAAGATAGAAACCGAACTGTCTCACGACGTTCTAAACCCAACTCACGTATCACTTTAATCGGCGAACAGCCGAACCCTTGGGACCTACTTCAGCCCCAGGATGTGATGAGTCGACATCGAGGTGCCAAACGGTGTCGTCGATATGAACTCTTAGACACCATAAGCCTGTTATCCCCGGCGTACCTTTTATCCGTTGAGCGATGACCCTTCCATACGGAATCACCGGATCACTATGACCGACTTTCGTCTCTGCTCGGCTTGTCAGCCTCACAGTCAGGCAGGCTTATGCCATTATACTATAAAAGCTGATTTCTGACCAGCCCTAGCCTACCATCGCACGCCTCCGTTACTCTTTAGGAGGCGACCGCCCCAGTCAAACTACCCACCATACAATGTCCTAATTCCAGATTATGAAACATAGTTAGATATCAAAAACGTAAAGGGTGGTATCTCAAGGTCAGCTCCACTAAAACTAGCGTTCTAGCTTCAAAGCTTCCCACCTATCCTGCACATCACATTCCTAATATCAATGTAAAGCTATAGTAAAGGTGCACGGGGTCTCTTCGTCTACCCGCGGGTACCCCGCATCAGCACGGGGAATTCAATTTCGCTGAGTCGATGTTGGAGACAGTGGGGAAATCGTTACGCCATTCGTGCGGGTCGGAACTTACCCGACAAGGAATTTCGCTACCTTAGGACCGTCAGTTTTACGGCCGCCGTTTACTGGGGCTTCGATTCAGAGCTTGCACCCCTCATGTTAACCTTCCAGCACCGGGCAGGCGTCAGGCCCTATACTTCCACTTACGTGTTTGCAGAGCCCTGTGTTTTTAGTAAACAGTCGCTACCCCCTATTTTGTGCCACCTGCATATGGTTGCCCACATACAGGTCACCCTTCTCCCTAAGTTACAGGTGTAATTTGCCGAGTTCCTTCAACATCGTTTTCTCAATCGCCTTAGTATACTCTACCCACCTACCAGTGTCGGTTTACGGTACGGCCTTATTAACTTAAATGCTATTTCCTGGAATTTTTTTAAAGCATAAATCAATCCAATAAGATTTATACTAACACAAAATTCGTCACATTTAAAAGGTTCAGGAATATTAACCTGATTCCCATCGACTACTCCTTTACGGCCTCGCCTTAGGGTCCGACTAACCCTGCGCAGATTGACTTAACACAGGAAACCTTAGGTTTTCGGCGAGAGTGGTTTTCACACTCTTTTACGCTACTCATGTCAGCATTCTCACTTTCGATACCTCCAGCAATCTTTACAAATTACCTTCACAGGCTTACGAAACGCTCCGCTACCGTACCTTACGGTACTCGCGTCTTCGGTATATGGCTTTAGCCCCGTTACATCTTCGGCGCAAGAAAACTTATTTAGACAAGTGAGCTGTTACGCTTTCTTTAAAGGATGGCTGCTTCTAAGCCAACCTACTAGCTGTATTGGTTTTCTCACATCCTTCCACACTTAGCCATAATTTTGGGACCTTAGACGGCGATCTGGGCTTTTTCCCTCTCCACCATGGACTTAGCACCCATAGTGTGTCTGCTGTAGAACTACTTATTGGTATTCGGAGTTTGATTGGATTTGGTAAGAGGATGAGTCTCCCTAGTCCATTCAGTGCTCTACCCCCAAAAGTATATATTACAACGCTCTACCTAAATAGATTTCGCGGAGAACCAGCTATTTCCAAGTTTGATTGGCCTTTCACCCCTAGCCACAACTCGTCCAATACTACTGCAACAGTAACAGGTTCGGTCCTCCAATGTATTTTACTACATCTTCAACCTGGTCATGGCTAGATCACTTGGTTTCGGGTCTAATCCATTAAACTAAACGCCCTATTCAGACTCGCTTTCGCTGCGCCTACACCTAACGGCTTAAGCTTGCTTAATAGATTAACTCGCTGACCCATTATGCAAAAGGTACGCTGTCACTTTACATTTAATATAAAATACTAAATTAAAGCTCCAACTGCTTGTAAGCACTTGATTTCAGGATCTATTTCACTCCCCTCACCGGGGTTCTTTTCACCTTTCCCTCACGGTACTTGTTCACTATCGGTCGTTAAGGAGTACTTAGGCTTAGAGGATGGTCCCCCTACGTTCAAACAGGGTTTCACGTGCCCCGCTCTACTCAAGAATCTATAACCTTTTTACCTATACGGGACTATCACCCTCTATGGTTATTTTTTCCAAAATATTCTAGTTTTTAGTTATAAATTACTGGCCTATTCCGCATTCGCTCGTCACTACTAACGGAGTCTCATTTGATGTCCTTTCCTCCAGCTACTTAGATATTTCAGTTCACCGGGTTTGCTTTGCATACCTATGAATTCAGCATGCAATAATCAATAAATTGATTGGGTTCCCCCATTCGGAAATCTACGGATCAAAACTCGTTTGACAATTCCCCGTAGCTTATCGCAGCCTACCACGTCCTTCATCGCCTCTTAACGCCAAGGCATCCATCAAGTGCTCTTAATTGTTTATTTATTTGCAAAATATATGTAGTATTAAAACTACATTTTTATACTTTTCAGCTAATTGAATCAAGATTATATTATATAATAATCTCTACCATTTTAATCTTTCTACTTACTTGTCAAACAACCAAAACATCAAAAATATACAAAACAACTTTAAATGTTTCATGAATTACAAGTTTTAACGAAATATACATTCCATGTCAATACTTTTTTACTAATAATAAATAAGTTTCTTCTTGATAGTGATATTGATATATTAAATTAATAATATTATTACTACGGTTTATAATGAGCTATTTTCATGTTTCACAATTTTCAGAACCATTTAAAATACATTACTTAATATTTGACTATGTAGGAAATTCTATACCTTTAGTATGTGTACATGGAATAATAAGAAATTGTAGAGATTTTGATTACTTAGCTATTTCACTTTCAAAACATTGTAAAGTAATATGCCCTGATATAATAGGAAGAGGAAAGAGTAGCTGGATAAAAAACTTAACACTATACAACTATTCGACATACTGTAAAAGCATTATATACCTACTACAACATCTTAAAATTAACAAAATTAACTTTCTTGGTACATCAATGGGTGGTATTATAGGTATGTACCTAGCAGCATATTTTCCAAAATTAATTAATAGTCTAATTTTAAATGATATAGGACCATTTATTGATATAGTCCCTTTAAAGAAAATTGCTGAATATATTAGTAACATCCCTAAATTCAACAATGTAAGCAGTGCAAAACATTATTTACAAAAAATGCTTTATAATTTTAAAATTACGCAAAAAGAACATTGGGATCATATTGTAAAATACAGTATAATTAAACAACAAAATGATTATATAATTGCTGCCGATCCAAAAATAAGTATAGCATTCAATGATACAATTAAATCTATACACAATATGAATATGTGGGATGTGTGGAAAAAAATAAAAAGTAAAACATTAGTTCTTAGGGGAAGTCAATCAGATATTTTAACAAGAGATACTTTAAAAAAAATGATAGAATTAAATCCAATAACTGATTATATTGAGTATCCTAATATAGGTCATAATCCTTCTTTAATGGAAAATTATCAAATAAAAGATATACAAGATTGGCTAATTGTTAACTCATTGTTGTAAATACCTTGATAAATTATAAGTGCTGTTTTATAAAGTATAACTTTATTATAACAACTTGTTAGATTATGGAGTAAATATAAATGTCGCTTTATAAAAATTTAACACAAGAACAAATTATCAACTGTTATTATAATATGTTACTGATACGTAGATTTGAAGAAAAAGCAGGCCAATTTTATGGCATGGGCCTTATAAGAGGTTTTTGCCATTTATATATAGGACAAGAAGCTGTAGCTGTAGGATTACAATATTCTACAATCAATGGAGATTCTATCATTACTAGTTACAGGGATCACGGATTTATGTTATCTGCGGGTACAGACCCTAAATATGTTATGGCAGAACTTATGGGCAAAAGCACAGGATGTTCAAAAGGTAAAGGTGGTTCTATGCATATGTTTAATATTGAAAAAAATTTTTTCGGCGGACACGGCATTGTAGGAGCGCAAGTATCAATAGGAACAGGCATTGCATTTGCTAATAAATATAAGCAAAATACAAATGTAGTATTTGCATGCTTTGGTGATGGAGCTGTTAATCAAGGTCAAGTTTATGAATCCTTTAATATGGCATCTTTATGGAAATTGCCTATAATATATGTTATTGAGAATAATGAGTACGCAATGGGCACATCTGTTGCAAGAGCATCATACATAACAGATTTATATAAAAAAGGTGAAAGTTGTGGAATACCTGGTTATCAAGTAGATGGCATGGATATATTTTCAGTAATACAAACAGGACAAGATGCTGCAAAACACTGTAGAGAAAACAACGGTCCAGTATTGCTTGAAATAAAAACTTACCGCTACAGAGGACATTCAATGTCAGATCCAGCAACATATAGAACAAAAGAAGAAGTACAGGAAATAAAAGAAATTAAAGATCCTATCAATAGACTAAAAAAATATATAATATCTCAAAATATTACTACCGAAGATGTTCTTAATGAATATGAAAAAAAAATACGTAATGTCATCAAAGATACTATAGATTTCTCTCAGAACAGTCCTTATCCTAATGATAATGATTTATATATAGAAATTTATAAAAATTAACACCCTACTGTCATAATAAATAATTATATACTATACAATAAATTTTTATATTTATAGCATTTTGCTTATAACATGTAAAAATATCACAATAAGTACAATTAAAAGATATAAGCTATACAGAAACGTTATAAAACATAGTTCCATAATATGCTTACTCTCTATATTAGTAAAAGCTAAATCTTTAAAAAATGAAAAGGACATCAAAATAGGTATGATGTCATCACTTCTACTAGCAATAATACATTAAAATGTACTAATAAAATGTTAATCCTTCAACTGTTATAGCACTATGCTTCACTTCATATTTATAAATTCTTTACTAAACATTTTCTTGATAAAACTTATATCATATTAGGTATATATACTTGTTTTAGCTAACAAGGAATCTCTTTAATAGTAAAGTAGAGCAATGCTACCTCCTTACTTAATAGATGCTCACAAAAAAGATAAAATTTATTCTTCATTTTGTTAATTACGGTAAAATGGTGTCTCTATACTTAATTATTCCATAATAAACTGCGATAATTAAATTGCAGCGGTATTTGCTATTAGCAATTTTTCGACATATCTAACAAATTTTTTATAAATAATACTATAGTTTTAAAGTAAAATGTCTCCATAGCTATGTAAAATGTAGATAATATAATTATCGATAGTAAGAATTCTATTCATATTTATTAACTTATAATATTACATAAATTCCACACTACAATAAAAGTTATAAAGCACATTTAAATCTTAAATATAGAAGTTTACGCAAACAATGCAACATATTCTCATACTTAACTTATCTACTACATTACCATCATAGGAGCGCAATTAATAATTGCCTTACTATAATGATTAACCGTCTAATTACAAGTATATTATATATATTACATTAATAAGATACATTATCATATATCTTAAATACAATTACATTATCATATTCAACAATTGTGTCATATATATCTTGCTTTTATATTTATTGATTTCTAATAATAAAATATATATATTATAAGTTTTTATATAAATATAATAGCTGGCAAAGCAATAATTAGGTAAGTGTGTACATAAAAAAAGGAGCTATATGGACCATAAAGACAATAGTATAATGTATGGTACTACAATTTTATGTATTAGAAGAGGTAATAGTGTTATAATTGCAGGCGATGGACAGGTATCTTTAGGTCATACTGTAATCAAAACATCAGCAAAAAAAGTAAAACGTTTAGCAAATAATACAGTCATTACTGGATTTGCTGGAGCAACTGCAGATGCATTTACACTATTTGAAAGACTTGAAAGCAAGTTAGAAAAGCATCCTGGACAATTAATGAGAGCATGTGTGGAATTAGCTAAAGATTGGCGTATGGATAGATATTTGCGCAAATTAGAAGCAATGATGATTGTTGCAGATAAGTCTGTATCTTTAATTATATCTGGTAATGGTGATGTTCTAGAACCAGAAAATGGAATCGCAGCTATTGGTTCAGGAGGTAATTTTGCACTAGCAGCAGCAAAAGCTTTGTGTGCAGCGCAGGAAGATCTTGAAAATGCAATGAGTTTAGAATACATAGTAACTACATCTATGAAAATAGCTGCTGAAATTTGCATTTACACTAATCATAATATTATAATGGAAAAAATAGAGGGCTAATTATGTCTTTAATAAGTAACTATCACACTTCTAACAATAATAAAGATGCTTACAGTGATATTGAAAAATGTTCTGTAAACCAAAATCAAGTGGCATCTACTGAAGATAACGTAATGCAGGAGTTATCGCCTAAGCAAATTACACAAGAATTGGATAGATTTATTATAGGTCAAGCAGACGCTAAGCGTGCTGTTGCTATAGCATTGCGTAATCGCTGGCGACGCAATAAAGTGCCTTTACCGTTAAGAGAAGAAATTATACCAAAAAATATATTAATGATAGGTCACACAGGTATTGGTAAAACAGAAATAGCGCGTAGATTAGCAAAATTAGCTAACGCACCATTTATAAAGGTTGAAGCAACAAAGTTTACTGAGGTTGGTTATGTTGGTCGAGATGTAGACTCTATAATACGTGATCTTGTAGATATAGCTATTGGATTAGTTAAAAAAAAATATAGAAAAATTTTTGCAAAAAAAGCCGCAGAAATCTCAGAAAATATTATATTAACTGCCCTCATTGGTCAGGATGCAAGTGAAGAAACAAAAATGACTTTTCAACAGAAATTATCAGCTGGGGAATTTGAAAATTCTGAAATATCCATTAGTATTAAAGAAAATAAAAGTATATCTTCTTTTGATATACCAGGAGTACAAGGCGGACAAATAGGAATCATGAACATTAGTGAAATAGTACATAAAATGCTAGGTAATAATAAACAGTTAAAAACTATTAATGTTACAGTAAAAGAAGCAAGAGAAATACTAATGCATGAAGAAACAGAAAAACTAATTGATGAAGATAAAATCATTAAAGAAGCTCTGCACATAGCAAGTAATGACGGTATTGTATTTTTAGATGAGATAGATAAAATTGCTGCACGAACAGAAATTAGAGGTGAAGTTAACAGAGAAGGAGTACAGCGTGATCTTTTACCACTACTTGAAGGAACAAGCGTAACAACAAAATATGGAACTATCACAACAGATCATATATTATTCATTGCATCTGGCGCATTTCATTTAGCTAAACCCTCTGATTTATTACCAGAATTACAAGGACGTCTTCCTATTAGAGTAGAGCTTAATCCATTAAGTAAGGATGATTTAATTAAAATTCTGACAGAGCCAGAATCAAGTTTATTAAAGCAATATTGTGCTTTAATGAAAACAGAAAATGTAACTATCAATTTTTCAGATGATGGTGTTTCTACAATTGCAGAAATAGCTTCCGTAGTTAACAGAGAAGTTGAAAATATTGGTGCACGAAGATTACACACTATTTTAGAAAAACTAATGGAAGATATAAGTTATAATGCATCAGAAAATAGTGGTAAAACATATGTTATAGATGGTCCATATGTAAAAAGAAAACTTGAAGATATTTCAAAACAACTAGATCTTTCTAAATTTATTTTATAGGGCATGAAAAAATCTGATTTTGTTCGTCAAATATTTAGTTCAGTAGCACCTCACTACAATATTATGAACGATGTTATGAGTTTTGGTCTGCATAGGTTATGGAAAGCAAAGGTAGTTGATTGCATTACTAAAGATAAAGGGTTGCTGCTTGATGTAGCAGGCGGTACTGGTGACATAGCTATAAAAATTCTACAAAAAAAAAATCTTGATGTTACTGTATGTGACATAAGTTATGAGATGATTACACATGGCCGTAATTATGCTATTGATAAAAATGTTTTAAAATTAAATTGGGTTTGCTCAAATGCAGAATATCTTCCATTCCCTAATAATACTTTTGACTATTACACTATAATCTTTGGAATACGTAATGTTTCTAATAGACATCGTGCATTACAAGAAGCTTATAGAGTATTATCTCCTAAAGGACAATTTATATGTTTAGAATTTTCCCCATTACAAAATAATAACTTATTCAGCAAAATTTACGACTTCTATTCATTTAATATTATTCCTAATATAGGAAAATTTATAGCAAATAATAAAACAGCATATCAATATCTTGTTGATAGTATTAGAGCCTTTCCATCACAAAATAACTTTATACAAGAAATAGCAGATTCCGGATTTACTACAATATATTATGAAGATATATGCAATAAAATTGCTACTCTATACAGAGCAAGCAAAATATAATAAATTATCCAAGTTTATATAATAGCATTAGTTTCTTAAAGCTACATATGAATTTTAAATCATTATAACATAACAGTATTACATTAATAATCATTTACTCTTTAATAAAATTACATCTTTTAGAAGTAAAAACTTTTAAAGCAAGTTGATATTCAAAGAAACCACCTATATACAAGATTACTTATAATATATTTCTAATATAAAAGTGTTTTTCCATCATTAGAAAATTCTTTTTGATATCTATAATGTTGTGTAATAATTTTTATATGTGGAATATGATTAAATGTTAGTTAATAATTTTTTATATACTACCCCATATAAACTAAAAATTATAATATCGTTGATTTTTGTAGAATTAATATTAAATAATAAATTAAAATTGTAGTCTGTTTTGTGATGGAAAAAATATTTTTATATACTACCCTATGTATTATGTTAATGATTTCCTCATAAGAAAATATTGATATAATAATTTTTATGAAATACCAATAATAAACCTTAAAACTACACAACTAATGTTGCTATGACTACTTTAAAACCTGCTATAGTTCCTTTAGAAAAAGTACTATATTCCATTATTGATTACCAATCAACAACACGTATTTAAATATTGATCACTACAAAATTATATAATTACATAATAATAACAATTGCTTGAGAAATAAATTAAAATATATTTATTATCAATACATTGTGATTATTGTGGATACATAAAAAAGTAAATTACATTATCAAATAATTACACACGCATTAATAAACACTAATAACTACAAAATATATAACTGCTATATTTTATTTAATCATAACATATTACATATTTTAGTATTTAAAGCTAATATAATTCATATTTAGTAAAAATAGGTTGAGGATCTAGTAATTTACTTCCCATGCAACTCTTCACTGCAAAAAAACTAAAACATCTTTTATTAATAGGAACAGCAATTTGATCTAAAATTTTCGAAGCTACATTCGGCATAATAGGTTGCAATAACATACCAATACATCTTATATATTCCACAAGCTTATATAAAACAGCTTCCATAACTTTCTTATCTATTTTACAAAGATGCCATGGAGCTCTTTCTGTTATATATTCATTTGCAGAAGAAGATATTTGTACTATAAATTTAACAGCTTCATAAAGTTCATAATGCATTATATAATCACTTACTTGATGTAATATACAATAGTAATCAGGTAATGATTCCTTATCACTTAATAAACTCATATCTACTTCTGGAATCAAGCCATTACATTCTCTATGTATAAGAGATATCGTTCTATGTACAAGATTACCTATATTATTTACTAATTCATAATTTATACAATTAATAACACTCTGGCGTGAAAAATTACCATCATTTCCTATAGGAATTTCTTTAATAAGAAAATATCTCATTTGATCAATACCAAATTCTTCTATTAACTTAAAAGGTTCTATAACGTTTCCTATCGATTTAGAAATCTTTTGTCCTTCATTGACCCACCAACCATGAGCTAAAATTTTACTAGGTAAAGGCAACTTAGCAGCCATTAAAATTGCAGGCCAATATACAGCATGAAATTTTAATATATCTTTCCCTATTACATGAATACTTAAACTATGATCATTATCCCAGTATTGCTGATATTCTCTATTTGAAGTATCTGGAAATCCAAGAGCAGTTAAATAACTAGATAAAGCATCAACCCAAACATATATAACGTGCTTATCATCATTTGGTACTTTTATACCCCATGATAAACCATATCTTGATATTGATAAGTCTTTTAGCCCAGATTTTACAAATGATATTACTTCATTTAATCTATGTCTTGGTGTAATAAAGTTAGGATTCTTGCTATAAAAATCAAGTAATGCATCTTGCCATTCCGACAATTTAAAAAAATAACTAGATTCTTCTACCCATTCAACTTCAGCCCCTGTAGGAGCACGATTATCAACAAGTTCTTGCGCCTGATAAAATGCCTCATCTCGCACAGAATACCATCCAGAATAATGCCCTAAATATATCTGATTATAATCACACAAACGTTGCCACAATCCATATACTGCATTTTTATGACGATTCTCTGTTGTTCGAATAAAATCATCATAATTACAGCTCATTACATCTGATATTTTTTTAAAAACAGCACTATTGTTGTCCACAAAATTTTTTACTAAAAAATTATTTTTTGCTGCTGCTTTTTGAATTTTGTAACCATGCTCATCTGTGCCTGTAATAAACTTAACATTATATCCATCAAGACGCTTGAATCTTGCTATAACATCACAAATTAACGTTGAATAAATATGACCTATATGAGGAACATCATTAACATAATACATTGGAGTAGTAATATAAAAATATTTTTTTCCCATCACAAAACAGCCTACAATTTTAGTTTATTACTTAATATTAATCCTACAAAAAATCAATTACATTATAAAATATATCACAATGAGAACTAAAATAAGCACAATATAATAGATGTATAAGCACAATACAATAACACTGTTTTACATATATAATAACAAGAATACTGCTTAACATAATTATTAGAGCAATTACATAACACATTATTAATCAGATTATATAAAAATTAGGTATCAAAACTACATTTAAAATAGATCAAAAGCTTACTAAGTTTATATACATACTAATTTATTAAATAATATAAAAAATTAGGTACTAAAACTACATATTTACCTACACCATTAAAGAATTATATTAATATTATATACTCAACAGAATTATTGCAAAAACACAGAAACAATATTACCCCCCCCCCTGCCATATCAAATACTACTAGTACAATAATAATAATACATTCAAACTAAATTTTAGAAAATAAAGCTAAATTATTTTATCTTAAATTACAGCTATCCATGATAATCATGGCTTCATTAATACTATAGAGAACATTATTCATCCACATACAATTGTAATGTTAATAATAGCAACTATTGTTTTTATTATGTTGACATATGTAATAATCAGAGTCTGTAAAAGAAATGATTAAATAATTTTTAATACTAAAAGCATACATTACATTATTAAAATAAATACTAGTAAAAAAAAGCAGCTATAATTTTATTAATAAGATTTAAATTTCCAAAAAATTACTTATGTTAATCTCATAAAAAATCAACTATAATCTTCACAACATACTATTTATCTTTTATCATGAGTAAAATTATTGTTAAAAAATTTGGCGGCACCTCTCTAAAAGATATAGAATGTATTAATAAAGTAGCAAAAATAATTCAAAATGATGTTATAAATAACTATAAAGTAATAGTAGTTGTATCTGCTATGGGTACATTTACTAATGACATTATTTCAAAAATTAAACTATTATCCGACTTATGTACTGCTTCAGCGCTTGCTGAATATGATTCTATTATTGCCTCAGGAGAACAAATTTCATCTGGGTTATTATCCATTGCACTACAGAAAATGAATATTAAAGCCAGATCCTGGCTAGGGTGGCAGATACCTATTAAAACTTCTTCTCATTATTCTAATGCTAGAATAGTTGAAGTTGAAGATACTGAACTAAAAAATTTTTTAAAAGATAATGACGTTGCAATCATTGCTGGATTTCAAGGAGTGTATAACAACCGAATTACTACTTTAGGCAGAGGAGGGTCAGACACATCTGCAGTAGCTATTGCTGCCGCATTGAAGTTAGATCTTTGTTATATATACACAGATGTCGATGGAATTTACACTACCGATCCTAATATCGTTCCTACAGCACGTAAAGTTAATAATATTACATACGATGAAATGTTAGAAATGTCTTCTTTAGGAGCAAAAATACTACAAGTAAGATCCGTAGAAATAGCAATGAGATATAATATAAAATTATGCGTACTATCTACTTTTGCAAAAACACAAGGAACATTCGTAGTAAGAAAGGAAGAAATTATGGAAAGTCACACTATTACAGGTATTACACTTCACAACAATGCGGTAAGTATAACAGTAGAATCAATTAATACATTAACTGGAATTGCTGCAGTATTTGCACCTCTTGCACAAAATAATATCAGTGTTGATATGATTATACAAAATATAGGACATGAAAAAATTAACGTTACTTTCACAATTTCAGAAGATCATATTGCCAGAACAACAGCACTATTAACAGAATTAAAAGATCAAATTATGTATAATAATTTAATAATAAACCCAACAGTAGCAGAAGTATCGATTATTGGAGTAGGTATGATATCTAATCCTGGAGTGGCATATAAGATGTTTAATACTTTAAGTAATAATAAAATAAAAATACTAGCTGTTACTACATCAGAAATAAAAATTAGTGTACTAATAGAGCGTATTCACTCAGCATTGGCAATAAAAGTATTACATGATGCATTTGAACTGCATATAAACAAAGAACTTAAATGATACTCTAAACATACTTGTAATTTAAATACCTCGATAATAAGCAAAATGCATTGCTATCCACAATATCCTCTGTAAACTAATAAATATTTTGCATTAGTTAATTTGTTAAATTTATAAATAGTAAACAACACCCCATATTTGATTAATCAAAAATTATTATTTATCAATTTCAACTATAATAAAAATCACTTATCCGCATGTAACTAATTAATGTAGGCTACTCTACTAATTTTAATTGTATCCGTAACCGCTCTTTGACTTCTTGTCAATATCTATCTTATTGAGGTAATTTATTGTCAATCATAGATACAATATTATACTTAACTTTGCCCTATTAATTTCTCTTTTAATATTCAATTACAATAATACATAACTAATATCATAACAGAACTACTGTAGTGATATTTATAACTTTATTGTAACAATATAATTGTTATTCAAATAAACAATACAATGAAGAAATCTAAAATGTAATTTAAACTAACTAATTAGTTATACACAACATTCCTATAAAAATTTATATGATAATTTACAATTACTACTACGGAAACAATAAAATTTCCAACATCAACCTTAGAAATAAATTTCCTGATAATTTTATACTTTAAAACTCGATATAATATAATTTATTAAAATTATCTTAAAGTATTGACACATTCTATCAATAATAAAAATTATAACAAACATATAATCAGCATTGATATTTCATAATCAGAAGCACTACTAGCACAAAAATTCTTGCATTTTTATAACTATAATGATAGAAAGGTAAACTAGTTAAAACTATAATTGCATGTTAATAATTTACCCTTGCTTGCTTTTTATATTTAACACAGTATGTTATTATTGTAATTTATATGCTGCATCTACGGCATACCCTTGGCAAATGGGCTTTCAAGACCCTGCAACTGACACTATGGAACATATTATACATTCACACAATTTTGTAATGATAATAATGTTAATAATAGCGGCTGTTGTTTTTAGCATGCTGACATATATAATAATCAGATTCCGTAAAAAAGACAATGATCAAATAACTTTTAACACTAAAAACTCTCATAATGCATTGCTTGAAATTATATGGACAGTTATTCCATTAATGTTAGTAGGGTTTCTTACAATAAGTAACGTAAAATTAATTCAACAGGAACAAAAAATACCTAAAACTGAACTAACGATAAAGGCGATTGGTTATCAATGGTATTGGAGTTATATATATCCAGACTACAATATTCAGTTCGATAGCTACATGAAAGCTTCTAATGATTTAAAAGAAGGGGAATTACGTTTACTTGAGGTAGATAATAAGGTTATAGTACCAACAAATGTAAATGTATTGGTACAAGTTACAGGTGCAGATGTAATACATAGTTGGGCAGTCCCTGCTCTTGGAGTAAAAATTGATGCAGTGCCAGGAAGACTAAATGAAACCTGGTTTAATATCAAAAATCCTGGCGTTTACTATGGACAATGCTCTGAACTTTGTGGTAGGCTACATGGATTTATGCCTATTACAATAGTAGCCGTCAGTAAGGAAGAATTTGCTAAATGGGTAAAAGAACATAAACTTTAGTTAGGACCATAATTATGAATGATGAACACTTACCAAGAGGAATAAAACGCTGGCTATTTTCTACTAATCATAAAGATATAGGTACTATGTATATTATATTTTCAATTATTGGTGGAATAGTAGGAGGGCTTTTATCACTTATAATACGTGCTCAACTCGCGCATATTAATGTACTTCATGATAATTACCAACTTTATAATACAATTGTTACAAGTCATGCATTAGTTATGGTTTTTTTTATGATTATGCCTGCACTAACTGGAGGCTTTGGTAATTGGTTTGTTCCATTATTAATAGGAGCACCAGATATGGCATTCCCACGACTAAATAATGTAAGCTTTTGGCTGCTTGTAGCTTCTCTTATTCTTTTAATAAGTTCTATATTAATAGGCGAAGGTGCTGGCACAGGATGGACACTTTACCCACCATTATCTTATATTGCTTCCCATCCTGATGCATCTGTAGACATTGCTATCTTTGCTCTACATGTTGCCGGCATTTCTTCTATTGCTGGGTCAGTGAATTTCATAGTAACTATCTTCAACATGCGTGCTACAGGCATGACATTATTAAAGATGCCTTTATTTGTGTGGACAATATTATTAACATCTTTCATGCTAATTGTTACTTTACCAATATTAGCTGGTGCAATTACAATGCTTTTAACAGATCGTAATTTTGGAACTAGCTTCTTTGATCCTGCAGGTGGAGGCGATCCTCTTCTATTTCAACACTTATTTTGGTTTTTTGGCCATCCAGAAGTATATGTTATCATTTTCCCAGCTTTTGGTATTATCACTCAAATTATTTCAACGTTTTCCCATAAAGCAGTATTTGGATATTTAGGTATGGTATTTGCATTAATCGGTATAGCAACAGTTGGTGGTGTTGTATGGGCACATCACATGTTTACTGTAGGATTAAGTGCAGAAGCAATTACATATTTTAGTGTAACAACTATGTTAATAGGAGTATTAACAGGTATAAAGGTATTCAGTTGGATCGCAACAATGTGGGGTGGTAATATTGAATTTAAAACTCCAATGTTATTTGCAATAGGATTCATATTTGTTTTTACAGCTGGTGGACTAACAGGAATTGTAATATCTCATGGTGGTATTGATAAAGTACTACATGATACATACTATATTGTAGCACATTTTCATTATGTAATGTCTATTGCAGCCTTATTTGCAGCATATGCAGCATTTTACTACTGGATAGGTAAAATGTCAGGTAAACAATATAATGAACGTCTAGGGAAAATACATTTTTGGATTACATTTATCGCAACTAATTTAACATTTTTTCCTCAACACTTTTTAGGACTTGCAGGAATGCCTAGAAGAATTCCTGACTATCCGGATGCTTTTATACCATGGAATTATATATCCTCTTTAGGGGCACTATTATCTTTTATCTCTGCTTTATTCTTTATTTATATTGTAATAATAACTTTGAAAAATGGCAAAAAAGCTCCTAGTAATCCTTGGGGAGGAGATACATTAGAATGGACTATTCCATCTCCTGCACCTTTTCATACTTTCAATGAAATTCCAAAAATAGAATAATCATGTCCTTAAATACAAAAGAAGAGAAAATTGCTTCCATTGGTGATTATTGTCAATTATTAAAGCCAAAAATTATGTCCCTAGTTGTATTTACGGGTATTACAGGAATGACAATAGCTCCAGGTAATATACATCCTTTTATTGCTATTATATCTATATTATGTATTGCTCTAGGATCAGGTGCAGCAGGGGCTATCAACATGTGGTATGATAGCGATATAGATGCAATAATGAAACGTACAAAAAATCGTCCTATACCTGCTGGCAAAATTAAAAAAAGTACTGTACTTGAATTTGGATTAGTGCTTGCAATATTATCAATTACCATAATGGCAATTTCTGTCAATTATATATCTGCTATTATACTCACCATTAGTATCAACTTCTATATAATAATATACACCATAATATTAAAAAGAAGAACTTCACAAAATGTAGTTATTGGTGGTATAGCTGGAGCCTTTCCTCCAATAATTGGATGGACATCCGTTACAGGTTCCATTTCATTAGAAAGTCTTATACTTTTTAGTATTATTTTCATGTGGACACCACCTCATTCTTGGGCTTTATCACTTCTAAATTACAATGAATATAAAAAAGCAAATATTCCTATGATGCCTGTTGTTTATGGTATACATAAAACAAAACTTCATATTCTTTTTTATAGTCTTATTCTTATTCCTATCACATTATTCCCAGGTATCTTTGTTAAATATACAATATTATATGAAATAAGTGCAACAATACTTGGAACAATATTTCTAATACATGTATTAAGAATATT
The DNA here is from genome assembly GCF_019186785.1 of Neoehrlichia mikurensis. Classification (GTDB taxonomy): domain Bacteria; phylum Pseudomonadota; class Alphaproteobacteria; order Rickettsiales; family Anaplasmataceae; genus Neoehrlichia; species Neoehrlichia mikurensis. Next base: position 674,593 of record NZ_CP066557.1, on the reverse strand, counting down.
TAAGCATAACAATGCACTACGTTATAAGCAGTTATTTACTTATTCAATTTACTACTTATTTTTACTATTTGCCGTAATAATACTATCTAAATAATCTAAGAAGAGATTTATTTTTCATACCTTAAATTATATAGCACAAGGTAGTTCATAATAAAAACAACAGAATAATTATATTATTAAATAATAATGCTGTTATATTAATAAACCTTTACTTAATCTTAAGTAAAGAACATTTTATATAAAATCCTAATTAAAAAAATTTTCTAATCTATTAACTAATATTAAAATTAAGTATAATTTACTGTTTATTTAAGTTAATCCAAATACTATCCTTACAACATTTTTGAAACATTGATAAGTACTTTTGCGATGTTTCCCTATCTCCTAAAGCTAAATATATTTCATAAATCCTATATATGCTTTCTGGAAAATATTTTGTATCATCATATTGAGCAAGTATAACATTAAATCTTTTAAGCGCTGCAATATATTCACCCCTTTTTAAGTAAAAATTCCCTATAGAAAACTCTTTCCCTGCCACATGATGTCTAACGTTTGTTAATCCTTTTTTTACAGATACAGCATACTCAGAATTGGAAAACAACTTTATAAACTCATTTGATAACTCTAATACTTCATAAGCTACTTTCGGATCAAGATCTATATCTTGAATTTGCATATATTTAGAAATAATACGTAAATAGTAGGCAAAGTCTATATTTTGACTATTAGGATACATTTGTATATAATCATCTACTAAATCACTAGCGCTAACATAATCATCAATTTCATAATTTGCAACTGCAGCAATTAAACGACCCTTTACTGCTAATTCTGAAAAAGGATATAAGCTTTCAATTTTTGCGAAAGTTTTTATTGCATCCTTATACTTCTTAATTTTAAACTGCTGAATACCAAGATTATAAAGTGCAGAAGCTGATTCCTCAAAATTTTTAACATCTGCCACAACATAGCTACTAAAGAATATACAATATAATATAAAAACAATTTTCAAGAAATTCATTAAATTTTCCCAGAAAGCACAACAATTTTAAAAAAAATTAAAACATAAAACAATTATTAAGGCAAGTTCTTTATCAAAAACGTAGTCAAGTACTATATTTACATTGACAATTATATAATTTATGGTAGCATAAGATACCAAATTATAAGGTTATATAGGTATTTTTTGGTCATCATAAAATGAATGTATTAGTTATTGGAGCTGGAGGACGTGAGCACGCATTGCTGCATTATTTAAAAAAGTCTCCTATGATTGGAAAGCTTTTTGTTGCTCCGGGGCGTGAAGCAATGTCTAATTTAGCTACCTTAGTAGATCTTAACATAAATGACTTTATAGAAGTAATTCAGCTATGTAATAAAGAAAAAATTGAATTAGTAGTTATTGGACCAGAGGCTGCATTAGTTAATGGGTTAGCAGATGCCTTAACTGATGAAGGCATTTTAGTGTTCGGTCCATCAAAAGCTGCTTCAAGACTTGAATATTCAAAGGGATTTACTAAAGAATTATGTACGCGTTATAATATTCCCACAGCAAAATACGGATATTTCATTGATGTACAATCAGCAAAGCAATTTATAAATAAAAATAAATTACCGTTAGTAATTAAAGCTGATGGTCTTGCAAGTGGTAAAGGTGTTGTTATATGTCACACTATTGAGGAAGCTTATAATACGTTGGATCTAATGCTTGTTAAAAAGAAATTTGGACAAGCAGGAGAAGCAGTTATCATTGAAGAATTCCTTGATGGGGGTAAGGAGATTAGCTTCTTTACTTTAATTGATGGTACTAATCCTGTAATACTAGGAGTGGCTCAAGATTACAAAACTATACACGATAACAATAAAGGACCTAATACAGGGGGAATGGGTTCTTATTCCTCTCCAGGCATTATTAGCAAAGAAATGGAGCATATTATTGTACAAAAAATAATATATCCCACCATTAAAGCAATGTTCAATATGAATATACAATTTAAGGGAATGTTATTTGCAGGCATAATGATTAAAAAAAATGAACCAAAGCTCATTGAATACAATGTAAGGTTTGGTGATCCAGAAACACAATCTATACTTCCAAGACTTAATTCCGATTTGTTAAAATTAATGGTATTAACAGCTAAAGGTAAACTTGGGAATGAAGTTGTAGAACTTAATAATAAATCTGCTGTATGTGTTGTAGTAGCAAGTAAAGGGTATCCTGATGAATATAAAACAGGATCTATCATAAAAGGTTTAGATGCAATTGAAAAATTGCCTAATATTAATGTTTTTCATGCGGGAACAAAATTGGATAGTAATGGTAATGTAATATCTAATGGTGGAAGAGTTTTAAACATTGTAGCTGAAGCCGATAATTTAGCAAGTGCAAAGCACCAAGCATACGCTGCTTTGGACTTATTGGATTGGCCAGATGGCGTGTACAGATATGATATTGGATCCTGTGAATAATATGTAAAAAAATTTGCTTGTAAACTAGCTTGACAAAGATTTTGATTTTTTATAAAGTAGTTATATATTTTTGATAGGTTAAGTATTGTTTTTTTCTGAAGCTTTTGCTACATCAGTGTCTTCTCCATCTACTGCAGGAATAGGGGCATCAATTGCAGGTTTTGTACCGCTGGTTTTAATTTTTGTTGTGTTTTATTTTCTAATTATTAGGCCACAACAAAAAAAAATTAAGGAGCATAACAAGTTATTAGATAGTATTAAAAAAGGTGATAAAGTTGTAGTATCTGGTAGTATATTAGGATGCGTCAACAAAGTTGACACTAACAATCAGCACCTTTTTATAGAAATTGCAGATGGCGTAGAAGTAAAGGTGCTAAAATCTTCAATATCTGAAGTAATAAATAAAACTAAAAAGTCTTTTGCTTCAGTATCTGAGGAAAAGTAGATTTATAGTTAGTACTTTCCATTATAGCTGTTACAATTAGGTGCTTGCATGTGTGGTGTATTTGGGGTAGTCAGCAAATATTCTGTTGTGCAGTTACTCCTGCATGGGTTATCCCAGTTAGAATATAGGGGTTATGATTCTTGTGGTGTTGCAATACTTAGTAATGGTATACAAGTTAAAAAGTCTAGTAAAAAAGTTACTCATTTAAGTAATATTATAAAATCCGACAGTACATTTACTAGCACAATTGGTATAGCACATACTAGATGGGCTACACATGGAGCTCCAACAATCAATAATGCACACCCAATATGTGTTGATAAAGTAGCCGTTGCACACAATGGCGTTATAGAAAATTACATGGAAATAAAAAGACAATTAGAAGCACAAACTTTGGCTTTTATTACTAAAACTGATACCGAAGTTATACCACATCTTATACAACTTAATTTAAAATTAGGATTATCACCTCGTGAGGCTGTAACCAAAGCTGTTAAAAAATTAACAGGGAAATTTTCTATTATAGTATTATTTACAGATCATAATAATCTATTAATAGCAGCAAAGAACGGGCTGCCTCTAGTATTAGGGTATGGCATGAATACTAATTTTGTATCTTCTGATGCACATGCATTAATTCATCATGTACAGAAAATTACATACTTGGAAGATAATGATATTGCAGAAATTCATTCAAATAATATAAAAATCTACAATAATAATATCAAAGTTCATCGTAACACATTTGCTAGTAATTTTTTAATTGGTGAAGTTAGTAAAGGTCAATATCCTTATTTCATGCTTAAAGAAATATACGAACAACCGCAAATAGTACATAATACAATAAGTCAATTTATTAACAATAATAATTCAATATTAGCATTTAATGATATCGATTATTTTAGTAACATAGATTCTATAATAATAATAGGATGCGGTTCTTCATATTTTGCTGGACTAATAGCAAAATATTGGATAGAAGGTATTACTAATGTACGAGTTTATTTAGATATAGCATCTGAATTTCGTTATAAAAATATTTCTCTTTCAGAAAAAGACATTGTGTTATTAATATCGCAATCAGGTGAAACAGCTGACACTCTTGAAGCATTACACTATGCAAAAAAACATAATTGTAAAATTATTAGTTTAACAAACGTACCAGGGAATAGTATGGAGCAAGCTTCAGATATTGCCTTAAAAACCTTAGCTGGAGTAGAAATAGGTGTAGCATCTACAAAAACTTTTTCGGCTCAATTATCCGTTCTAGCATGTTTTGCTGTACATTTAGCTCAAATAAAGAACAACTCTTCTCATGACTTATCACACTTTATAAATTATCTAGCATTGATACCAACACATATATCACATGTTTTGCAAGTAAAAAATATTGATTTAGTAGCAAGTACAATTTTAAAATATAATCATACTATTGTTATAGGCCGAGGTACTGCCTACGGGGTGGCTTTAGAAGGTGCTTTGAAAATCAGAGAATTATCTTATATTAATACCATAGGTATTGCAGCGGGAGAAATGAAGCATGGGTCTATTGCAGTAATTGATAAATCAATACTCACAATTGCCATTTCACCATACAATGAGTTATTCTCAAAAAATTTTCTTAATATTCAAGAAATAGTAGCAAGGGAAGGTATAGTTATAGCAATAACAGATAAAAAAGGTTCTCTAAAATTACAAAATCTTTGTACTCAAGTAATAGAACTACCTCAGACAAACTTCTTTTCATCACCAATTGCATATACAGTTGTAATGCAACTAATTGCATATACACTTGCAATTAAAAAAGGGATAAATGCTGATCAACCAAGAAATCTTGCCAAATCTGTAACAGTGGAATAGTTAACATATATACATATGTTATATCAGCAAAATTAAATAGAACAATAATAAAGCATAGTAGTTATAAATTAACCACATTTCCCTATCTAAAATATTAAATTAAATATTATTAACATAATAATATTTATGCTGGTAAATAAAAATTACATAGTCTATACTTTTAAAAAATCATAAAACTTTCTTCTTTATTTATCAAAAATATAAATAAAATCCCTACTACACTGCGTTTTTAAGTACATATTAAACTCTATCCCCAATAAATTCAGTACTATAATACTAATTTATCACATAATACATAATATTTTAACATCACATCCTCATTGGCATTATAATATAAAGTGCTCGCTCTATATCCTGGTCCTGGATTACAATCGCCGTACTACCATCACGGAATATCAATTTACATCTTCCTTTGATACAATATAATACTTCCATCAAATATTTAGCATTTAGTCCTATAGTAATATCTTCTCCAATGTAATCTATATCTAACTCCTCTATAGCATCTCCTTGATCAGAAGAAGCAGAACTTATTAGTAATTTATTATGAGTAAAATCTAACTTAATTACTTTTACTTTGTCAAATACAATAACAGATACACGATCTATAACACTTAATAATACCTCGGATTCTATAGATACATGCTTACCCTCAACCTGTGGAATTATTGGTTTATAATCTGGAAATACACCATCTATTACTTTAGATGTCACTACATAATCTTTATATTTAAAGCAAATTTTTCTTTTTGATAAGCTAATAGATATAACCTTATCTGTATAATCATTACTAATAATCCTTAGTATTTCGTTAACAGTTTTTCTAGGTACAATAATGCCAAAATCAAAAACTTCATTGTCAAATTTTTCAGTTTGCATTAACGATAATCGGTGACCATCTGTTGCAACACAACATAAAACATTATCATTGATATGTAAATAAACACCATTTAAATTATATCGACTTTCTTCTGTTGACATAGCAAATTTTGTTTTACTTAGTAGATCTATTAAAACCTCCACTTTCAAATCAAATTTATAATCTAACTCATTATTTTCAATAATAGGGAATTTATCAGGATCAACAATATGCAAAGAAAATTTTGCATTTCCACATTCTATAACCAATTTTCCATTTTTAATTTTAAATATTATCTCAGTGTTGTTAGAAAGTTTTTTCACAATATCATAAAGCAATTGAGCAGATGTTACTACAATACCATCAGAAATAACATCAGCATTAATACAAGCAACTATTGAAATATCAAGATCAGTAGCAGTTAAACTTATAACATTACCCTTTGCTTCAATTTTAACACACGACAAAACAACAATACTTTGTCGTCTTTCTATAATATTATTAATATATACTAAAGACTGAAATAAATCTTCTTTTACAATTTTAAATTGCAAATTATTTTTTAACAAAGCACTCATGTTCCCTTACACATAAACTCTTACACAATGAACAAACAATCTAATTAAGTGCTGTGACTAAATATATCATCACCCCACCCCAACAAATCTAGCTCTGCTCTTGTAGGAAGAAATGCAAAACAAGCATCAGCTATTTCCTGCTTACATTCACGTCGCAGCATTATATCTAACTTATTTTTTATAGCATGTAAATACAATACATCCGATGCTGCATAACTAAGTTGATCAGATGTTAACACTTCATGCCCCCAATCAGAAGACTGTTGTACCTTACTGAGTTTTATGCCTAAAAAATCATAGCATAAATCTTTTAACCCATGATGATCAGTATAAGTACGAGTTAGCTTTGATGCTATCTTTGTACAATAACACGGCACAGCCCAAATCTTAAGATAATAATATATAATTGCTATATCAAATCGCGCAAAATGAAAAATTTTAAGTATATTACTATCAGAAAGTATCCTTTTTAAATTTGGAGCATCGAAACAACCATCCACAAACTTAACTAAGTGAGCATCACCATTACCTGTAGATAATTGCACCAAACACAACCTATCACGTCTATGTACAAGACCCATAGCTTCAGTATCAACTGCAATAACATCACCAAAATTCAAATTTTCAGGTAAATCATTATTATGCACAAAAACTGCCATATATTACTTAAAATGCATTTATTACACTCCACATTAACATAAAAATATTAAAATCCAAATAATAAATTAAGCTTCCTCTACATAATCTTTACTTGTTTCGTTACCATACGCCATATCATGATTATTCTCATTCCACATATAATCCCTTCTAGATTCATCTTCATCATCAGCACACTCTTTAAGAACATAACCACGTCCCCAAACAGTCTCTATATAATTTTTACCATTACTTGCAATTTTCAACTTTTTACGTAGTTTGCACATGAATACATCAATAATTTTATCGTCAGATGGTTCATCTAGCTCTCTATATAAGTGTGACAGAAACATTTCTTTTGTAAGAACAGTACCTAAACGCGATGAAAGAAGTTCTATCATACCATATTCTTTCTTAGTTAAGTGTACAATTTCACCATTACATTCAACACATTTGTGATCTAAATTAATTGAAATATTGCCAACACGTACTATTGATTCAGGATGTCCTCTTGTACGGCGCACTATTGCCTTAATCCTTGCAAGCAACTCACTTTTATGGAAAGGCTTCGTTATATAGTCATCTGCACCATAATATAGCCCTTTTACCTTATGAGCTACAGACGAAATACAAGACAATATTAATACCGGAACTTTTATTCCTGACTCACGCAGCTTTACTAATATATCATAACCATCTATCTTACCTGGAAAATGTATATCCAATATTACTACATCATAATCATCATTTTTTGGAATAATACTACCATAACAATCTTGAGCAGAAGTCATAGTCTCACAAAAATGTCCCTCTGAAGATAAAGAAGCCTCCACTGCTTTCGCACATGTAATATCATCTTCTATTAATAATATACGCATAAATACACCTCTAATAAAACCCTATAATAAATCTTAATTATAAAAACACCCCAAATTAATAGCTCAAAACTCTAAAAAAATAATATATACACTAAAACGTACTTCAGATTATAAATATTATCTTCCTTATCATATATGTATCATCCTCCGTCAAAATTTATAATAACACTAGATATACAGCATTTAAAATCAATAACCATAATTAACTTATTATTAATAAATCTCAAAAAAAATTAATATATAGTGTTATTATGCTAATCAAGCATAATAGCAAAATTATATATAACATATTTCTATTATGTTGCACACATAGCACATAAAAATTTTACTTTATTGACTGACAGTTAAGCTATTATACACGCATAAACCTACCTTTCTACTTAGTAGGTTATAATGCTATATTTTTTACAAATAATAAGTTAATACCTTCTAATAAAGATAATAATGCTAACTCATACAAAATACAAATCCTTATTTATTGACAAAAGATTAATTATAATGCTCTTGCATACCAAACCACACGACCTAACACTTTTACATCTTCAAGGTCACTTTCATAGGAAGAATATTGTTTATTATCACAAACAATACGTAATCTAATTTTTTGGTTATCTTTTACATACTCCAATCTTCTAACTGATATACCAACTGAATCAATAATAGTAAAAATACCAACAGGATGAGCAATTTTATCACCCGTATCCACCAACACAATGTCCTGATTTACTAATGTAGGACACATACTATCACCCTTAACATGGTAAAAACGCAAATTTTTTATATCTAATGATAATTTTATATTTGCAGGTAAATAAAATTTTAAATTATTCGAGTACTCTGACAAGCTATTTTGTGTATCTAAATGATTTATAGGTAATATATCATTACCACTCATATCATAAGTACAGTCATCACTACTAATTAAATATGATAATGGCACCTTTAACACTTTTGCTATTGCCATAAGTTTCTTAGATGTAGGATTTGTTGATTTACCACTCAATATATCATAAACGAACGACTTACCAACATAAGCTTTATCTGCCAGCTCACGGGCATTTATTCCCATTTTATTCATTTGTAACTTTATCTTAGTAACTATTGTACCATGATTGTCATGTCTCTCCATACATTCACCTTATAGTTCACATTATTACAACTTATTACAATTTAAACTAGATAAACTCAAGCATTAAATAAATCACAATTGATTTATTATTAATTAATAATCAATATGTATCATTACTTAGAAATTAAATTTCTAATAAATTTCTAAATAAAACAATACTTATATAGATCTTAAAAATTGAAAGATATTAATATAAGGGTACATAAACACTATAAATAACCCAATATATACATAGAAAAAATTAATAATATTTTAAATATTAAATATATATATATAACTTGTAGTATATTAGCAACTGTAACATTAAATCATAGCATATGTTAACTAAGTATTATGTATATCCTTGAAAAAATATTAACTATTAATATATTTATTATATAAATTCACTTTTCTTAAAAAAGATACAAAAAAATTTATTAATATAAGCTAATATTAAACTTAATAAAAAAATATAACAATTGATAAAATTTTAGTTTATTAACTGTTTTTTTTTACTTACAGAAATATTTTTTCATAAATTCTTATATTATTTAATTAATGAATCCAATATTAATTTCTCTGCAAATTTCATATCTTGCCATTTTTCCACAGATGTAAATTTATCTTTTTCTAACTTCTTATAAAAAGAAAAAAAGTGAGTTATTGAATCAATAAATGATTCTGGTATATCAAGATAATTATAAACTTTAGCATAATAACGATCAACTTTTTCAATAGGCACAGAAAGAATTTTTACATCTTCTCCAGCTTCATCATACATAGTCAGCACCCCTATAGGTCTTACAGATATTAATGCACCCACCATCACTGGAAACCTGGTTAATACTAAAACATCTACAGGATCCCCATCACCAGCAATAGTATTAGGAATGAATCCATAATTACATGGATAATACATTGCCGTTGGCAAAAATCTGTTTACACAAAAAAAATTTTTTTCCTTATCAAATTCATACTTAACAGGAGCAGAACCCTGACTAATCTCAATAATAACATTTATTTCTTTTGGAACATTATTACCATAACTAATTTTTTTCAAATCCATCATCACATCCTTTAATTATAAATCGCTTTTACAATACCTGTCACTGCATCATCTAAACATAAATTGCTGTTTGCAGTAAAGCTAAACTTTCCCTTAAAGAAAACATAATATTAAAATTTTGTACAGCTTGCCCAGCAGCACCTTTTAATAAATTATCAATTACAGATACTATTACTATACAATTCTCTCGTCTTCCAGGAAAAATTCCTAAATAACAAAAATTAGTACCAATGACCGACTTTGTATTTACTGCCTTATCGTTATCTACAAATATAAAATCAGAAGCTCTATAAAAAGACAATAAAGCATCATTAATATCATAAATAGAAACTTTATCATTCAGATTTAAATATATATTAGATAATATACCTCTACTAACTGGAATCAAATGAGGTGTAAATTGCAACAATACATCTTTTTTAGCAAAAAACGACAATTCTTGTTCTACTTCAGAGATATGTCTATGATGCGAAATACTATACACTTTAATACTTTCATTGACATCACAAAACATATTTTCTTGCTTTAACACTTTTCCTGCACCACTTACACCAGATTTTGCATCAACTATTATATTATCTACTTTTATCAAATTATCTTTTACTAAAGGAATAAGAGGTATTAGCATTGAAGTAGCATAACACCCAGGGCAAGCAACTAAACGTGCATTTTTAATTTCTCTACGATAAATCTCTGATAACCCATAAACAGCACTATCAATAAGGTATTGCGCACTATGTTCTCCATACCACTGCTGATATATATCAAGACTTTTGATTCTAAAATCCGCAGATAGGTCTATTATTCTAACAAATTCTGGTATATTAGCTATTAACTTATTTGATATATTATGTGGAAGACACAAGAACACAACATCAACTTGTGAAAAATCAACATCCTCAAATTGTGAAATTAATAAATCACATCTACGATTAATATGAGGAAATACATCTGATAATGATCCCAACTGCGTTGCACAAAGATACTTAATCCTTACCATAGGATGCGACATAAGTAATCTTACTATTTCAACCCCCACATACCCTGTAGCACCTACAACAACAGCCCTTATGTGTTCCATAAATATTATCTCTTAGAAAACTGACATTTCTTCCTTGCCTTATGCTGTCCGTATTTTTTACGCTCAACAATACGTGAATCCCTTGTCAAAAGCCCAGCTTGTCTTAAGATTGGATGTAGAGAAGGATTAATATCTTTTAACGCCTTACTAACACCATGAGCTAAAGCACCAGCCTGCCCGGAAATACCTCCACCAGCAACTGTGGCAATAACATCATAACACCCAGTAGTAGAAGTAACATTAAACGGCAAATAAACCCTTCTACATAAAGAACCTCTTTTAAAATACTTAGATAGTTCCATGTTATTAACAACAACCTTTCCACTGCCAGCCTTTATCCATACTCTTGCTACTGACTCCTTTCTTTTACCTGTGCCATAAGAGCGCCCTTTAGAATCTATCTTAGGTTTGTCAGGTTGGTGATTCTGTAAAACATTACTTACCATATCACATCTCCTTTTTATTTTTAGCATTCATCTGCAAAAAATTTAATTCTATAGGCTTCTGCGCATAATGTTTATGTGTTGGTCCACAATAAACATATAAATTCTTAAAGCGACAACGTGCCATAGGCCCATCTCCAATCATACGCAAAACAGCCATTTTTAATACACGATCAAAACGCCCAGATCTATATAATTCAGCAGGTGTAGAGCTCTTTATTCCACCAGGGTAACCAGTATGCCTATAGTAAATTTTATCATTAAATTTGCTGCCAGTAAATTTGACTTTTTCTGCATTAATTACTATGACGTTATCCCCACAATCCATATGAGGAGTATATTCAGGTTTATTTTTACCACGTAAAACAGTAGCAATAAAAGCAGCTAGCCTGCCAACAACAGCTCCATCTGCATCAATAACAACCCATTGCTTCTTTATCTGCTTAGCTTTCAAAGAAAAAGTCTTCATTTGCATCCAACAACTTAAAATATTACTTAATCTACTAGCATAATTTACTATTGTCAAGAAACTCATTATATGTAGATCTAAATACATATTTACTTATTGTAAGCCTAGTTGTATAATGCACCACATTAAAATTAGCAATTTATTTATGTATAAGAGTGCATTTTTACTTTTAATTCTTACAATTCTTCCCTTATATGCATACAGCACATCACTAAATGATGCTTTAATAAAAACACTAGAGAATAATCCTAGTCTTAAAAATAGCTTCTACGAAACATTAGGGAATAAAAAGCAGGTTTTCTTTTCTAGTATATCTGAGTTACTACCAAATGTTACCTATTTTATTAGGTCTGCAAGTAATGGTATTAACAGTATAAATATACCAAATCAAAACAAAACCACAGGTATAATGTTATCAGAATCACTTAGCATGGCTACTATATCAGCATTACAGCAATCACGTTATTTACTAGGCATTCAAGATCTAAGCTTTTTATTAAGAAAGCAGAATATTTTATTAAACGCAATAAGAGCATATATGAATGTTCTAACAGCAATTGAAGTTTATAAGCTTAACCAAAACAATGAGAAAATTCTAAAGCAACACTTGCTTATTGCTCAAAAGCGTTTTAATGTTGGAGAAATAACAAAAACTGATGTATCAAAAACAAAAGCTCTGCTATCAGCTGCTATATCAGATACTATAAAAGCACACGGTAATATGAAAGTTGCTGAAGCAAGTTATTTTCACATTATTGGAGAGCAACCTACTAATCTACATTATCCTGAAATGCCTATAAAGATTCCTGTTGCCTTAGAAGATGCTTTAAATCTTGCTAGACAAAATAGCATTGCCTTAAAGTTAGCAAGCTATGCTTACATCTCTGCAAAAAAAGATATACTAACAACGCTGGCAAAGTCCTTACCGTATCTCAGTATTACAGCTAATTTAACATCTCCATTTAACACTTCAAACTATATGAGTAATATTGATTTTCAAATATCTCTACCTATATTTCAGAAAGGTGTAAACATTGCTAATATTGAACAATCGCACATTGCCCGTAAACAAAAAATGTATGCATATTATGAAGCTTTAAAATCCTTAGAGGAATCTGTTGTATTAAATTGGGAAAATTTATCTACTGCTCAATCTATGCTACAATCAGCAAAAGATTCTATAAAATATGCAACAGTTGTCTTAGAAAGTGTAAAGGAAGAGGCTAAACTGAACCTTAAGACAATACTTGATGTTTCAGATGCTGAACAGGAATTACTGAAAGCTAAGGTTAACTTAATAAATGCTCAAAGTAGTGTAATTATAAACCAATATAATTTACTTGCTTTAATCGGACAATTTAATTTAAATTAAAAATCAACTAAAAGTTAATTATAATATGAGTAAACTTAACAACTTTCAATCAATTAAGGATATCATTAATGGAATCAAAAAAGTTATGGCTAATAATGAAACACAACCGGTACAGGACACAGAAATAGTATACTTAGAAAATCCTGAAAATGCTTTAGAGCTCAATAAAAATAAATATAACCCCTATAGTATACTTAGTGATATCGATAACACCCTGCGTTCTATAATCGAACAAACTACTCATCAGTATAATATCACATCTAATATTACTACATCAACCTGTGATAGCTCTGAATTAAAATCAATGAATCTAACTGAAAATTCTTCCCTAATACAAGAAAATGAGTCAACAACCCAACATGTAACAAATTTTTCCTTAATATCTGAAGAAAATATTACTGCTACTACTGAAGAAGTAAAAAAATTAATCAATCAAATTCACAAACCTCAAAAAACTGTTAATCATTCAAACATAACTATAGAAGAGCTAGTAATAAATATTATTAAACCGGAGTTATCCTTGTGGCTTAACAAGAATTTATATAAATTAGTTAAAAGTATTATTGAAAAAGAAATTAGCCAATTAGTTAACAATTCTAAATCTCAATAACTTTTAGTATAAAAATTCACTTACCTACTATAAGAAATATCAAATACAGTGTGTTATTGTTTTAAATAAGTTAAATTACTAGTAAAAATATAATTTTAAAAATTAATTTCTCAGTAATATATATGAAAAAAACCTTTTAAAAGAAATCCATAATCACTACATTAACCTAAATTTATTAACGTTTATAAAATGTTATCTTTCTTACCATAAATATTTTTTAAACTATTTAACATATTAATAGTAATACTATCATATGCCTTAAGCAAATCCTGACTTAACAATAATGGATTTCTTTTTTCTGATGACTCACAAATTTGTGGATCTATTATTATCTCACCAAGAAATGTGATATTTCTTACTTTTGCAATTCTCTGCACTCCTTCTTTTCCGAAAAAATAAACTTTACGCCCTGAAACATTATCAAAAAAATAACTCATATTTTCTACCATACCAATAATTGGAACCATCATAATTTGTAACATATTGTACATTTTCATTAGCTCTAATATTGATAGTTCTTGAGGAGTAGAAACTAGTACTACACCTGTAATACTAAACTTAGAAAAAAGATTAATATGTACATCACCTGTACCAGGAGGTGTGTCTACTATTAAATAATCTATATCTTGCCATTCTGTATCTACCATAAGTTTATATATTGCTTTTGTTAACATTGGACCACGCCACATTACTGCTTTGTCTTTATCCACGATATATCCGATTGACATAGTTTTAAGTCCATAACCTTCCAAAGGGACCATCTTACCATTACAATTTACTTTCACATTACCATATATATTTAAAAGTTGCGGTACCGACGGACCATAAATATCACCATCAACCAATGCAACCTTATATCCCATTCTTAATAAAGACAATGCTACATGTACAGCAACTGTAGATTTACCTACACCACCCTTTCCTGAAGCAATCAATATGATATTTTTTACATCATTAAGTATTAATTCTGATTTTGTGGTATTATCTATAACTAATGCAATATTAATATTTTTAACTTCTTTAATATTATTCTTTATAGCTTTCTTACACTCCTCTGTTAATTGCTGCTTACGTATTGCTTGTGCTTTATTGGGAAATTCCAATGCAAAAGTAACATTATCACCACATATTACAATTGAAGATACCATCCCTAATTTAACAATGTTTTGATTTACTTCATAATCAATAACAGACTCTAAAACTTTAAGAATCTGGCTTTTACTTATAACATCTACCACATTGCTCCTCACATCACTCAAAAATATTAGCTAATTGCGTAACAAAAACATTAAGATTGCTAAATAACAAGAATATCATTCACTAAACAATAATACATTACGGCAAAACATAAACAACTTAATATATTTTATTCATTATTATATACTAAATTCCAAAAATAACTGGATTAAAACTTGTTAGTAAGTCATCATAAGGCATTACAGCAACTAAGATAATGCTAACTTATTACTAAATGGTACAATAACAAATTTTGCATTCATAATGCTTTGTAGAATAAAAATTACCGTGAGCTAACATGGACTAATTATAATTATAAAAAATAAACATGTTCATAACTAACTGACTTTTTTTACACAACATGTTATAACAACCTTGTAGCTATCAGCCTTTACTCATATTCTTGCTGCTTTCTTTTACTTGTACTATAAAAGAGCGCTCTTTATAATCTATCTTAGACTTATAAGTTAGTTATTCTGTAAATACTACTACATATCACATCTCCTTATTTTTAGTATTTATCTACAAAAAATAGACACAATATCTCCCATTTAAAAACACATTCAAATTTTGTCTTAAGTAACACGTGATAAAAATTTTATTATTAAACTTTTACTAAAAAATATTAGGTCTATCATAAATAAGTTATTTACTTTTATAGCAGTTTTCATTATCATTTTTACCTAGTCAATTAAATTAAAGTTAATATGTTAATAATATCTGGAACTTCTAATATTCCATTAGCAACAAGCATATCGAACATGACAGGAATAAAATTAGTCAATACTGTTACCTCACGATTTTCAGATCAAGAACTTAATATAGAAGTAGAAAGTGATATCTCTTATCAAAATAAACATGTTGTCATTATACAATCATTATCTTACCCTTCTGGCGATAATTTAGTTGAATTATTGTTATTAACTGATGCTGTTACAAGAGCTTTAAATCCAAAAAAAATAACAGCTATAATACCATATTTTTGTTATTCCCGACAAGATAGGGTAATTTCTAGGAAAATTAATAATCAACTAATGTTTTCTCCTATTAGTGCTAAAGTAATCGCAAAAATTTTAAAATCTAGTAACATTAATCATATCATCACTATTGACTTACATTCTAAACAATTAGAAGGCTTTTTTGATATACCAATAACAAACTTAACTTGTCATAATATCTTTATTGATAATATAATTGCACATAGTACTATAGATAAATTAGTAATTGTATCACCTGACTGTGGTTCTTTAAATAGAGTACGAAATTTTACAAAAATTTTATCAAATACATGTAAAACACAATCTATACAATCAGCAATGATTGATAAATATAGAGAAAGTCCTGGTGTTTCTGAGGTTATGTATGTACTAGGTGATGTAAAAGGTAAGCATTGTATCATAATAGATGATATAATTGATTCTGGTGGAACATTATGTAATGCTGCAATAGCACTTAAAAATAGAGGTGCTATCCAAGTAGATAGTTATATTACACATGGTGTACTATCTGGTCAAGCAGTAGATACAATACTCAACTCAGAACTTGACAATTTAATTATAACTGATACTATTCAAAATGATAAAATATGCAGTAAGATTAAGATTAAATCTATAAGCAATTTTTTAAGTCAATATATTATAGCTAATTTATTACACAATGGAAAAATATTCTAAAAATAATGATATTGTTCATCACGAACATTCTTCAACAGAAAGTATTAATGCAGCAAGGCTAAAGGAAATTGCAAAGTTAGTCAAGATTAGGCTATCGGATCATGAAATTAAGTATTACAGTAATCAATTAGAGAAAGTAGTAAGTTGGTTTAATATCATTTCACAAGTAGATACAAATGATGTTCCTCCAATGTATTACGGGAATCCTTTTCATAAATTAATTACACGTCAAGACATTGTTAATGACGGTAATGTCAAAGATCAAGTATTATCCAATACTAAATCAGAATATGGATATTTTGTAGTACCAAAAGTTATGTAAGAAATTATCACTATTTAATAATGATATTAAGATTTTGAATATAACAGTCCTTTATTAATTGTAATAACAAGAAATACAATAATAAATTCTCAGCAAAGATTACTCTTGTATAAACAAAATATGATGAAAGAAAGCTATATTCTAATATACCGTCACTTACTGCAACAAAATTATAATACTATACTAGTTATTTAAACTCAAAATCCCAATTAGTAAAAATAATCTAAGATATATAAAATACTGTTTTTCACAATATCTACATAAAATATATTGGTATTTTCATTTCAAAGCATATTCTTATTAATTATACTTGCTATACATACCTGTAATTCACTTGTGTATTACTGATTAAAATATTGGTATTTTAAAATATATTTTCACATATTTCTACACATAAGTTATAAGTGAATACACACATAAAACTATACAATTATATAATCAAGATATTAATTACGCATCTTGTAATACATAAAGTTACATCAACTTACTAAGTATTAGATCAAAATTCATGAAACATTCTTTAATATTACTGATGTACTTAATCATTTTTCACATATGAATTTATTATACAAAACTGCTAGAAAATTAGCTAACATTTAATCAACTAACACAATGTAAAAAATACCACAAAAATAAATGTCATCATAACCCTGCTATGTAAATAATGTAATTCATAACATAACAATAAATTACTGAAATTTATCATTTGGAAAATACATAGTGTTCTGCACAAATATAGCTATACCATATTATTTTGCATTCATGTTATTTACATTGTACATACATAAAATTGTTATTCTTCATAAGAGTCACAAATAATAAGATTGATTATGTAAAAACAGATCCATGATATAATGATCAACTGTTATTATACATTAGCACTTAACTTTATGTACCATAAAATAATAATACATCATATCTATGTATATTACCTATATAAGCAAAAGTCTTTTTATAAACAAGACTTGTTACAAGTAGCATTAATCCTTAAAGAATTAAGACATTAATTATCATTTTTGAGTGTATGTCTTTCCTTGTAAACACCCTCTCTCTTAATCATTTTTAACAACATGTACTGCATAACTCCACCCGCAACAAAATAATCAACTTCACTAATAGTATTAAGTTGACATCTTAACCTAATGGTTTCCTTAACGTTATTTTTTCTTACAATACAACAATCTACATCTTGCTGTATACCCACAGTACCCGTAATACTAATTATTTCATCTCCACATAATTGTAAACTTTTTCTTGTTTGACCATCTTTAAATGTCAGTGGTAATACTCCCATTCCTATCAAATTAGATCTATGTATACGTTCAAAGCTTTCAGCTATAATTGCCTTCACACCTAATAAAAAAGTTCCCTTTGCAGCCCAGTCTCTACTAGACCCACTACCATAATCCTTCCCAGCAATTATAACCAATGGTATTTTCTCTTGTTGATATAACACAGATGCATCAAATATGGTCATTTTTTGATTTGTAGGAACATGTAAAGTAAATCCACCTTCAATACCATCTAACATCTCATTCTTGATACGAATATTTGCAAAAGTTCCACGAATCATAACACAATGATTACCTCTTCTAGAACCATAAGAGTTAAAATCTTGTATTTGAACATTATTTCGCATTAAAAATCTACCAGCAGCACTATCACGTGGAATATTGCCAGCAGGAGAAATATGATCTGTTGTTATATTGTCACCTAGTAACATCAATACTCTTGCATTACGAATGTCAAGTTCTTTACTTTTTGTAAAATTATTAACAGATAAATTATCAAAATATGGAGGATTTTGTATATATGTACTATTAGAATCCCATTTATAAGTCATTTCTTCATCCATAGAATCAATATTCTCCCACAATTTGCCACCTTCAAAAACACTGCTATACTTTTCAATAAACATCTCCTTTGAGATAAATTTACTAATAATGTCACTTATCTCTTGATTAGAAGGCCAAATATCCTTTAAATATACATCCCTTCCTAATTCATCTTGACATATCGGATCTTTGGTAATATCTATATTTACAGTACCAGCAATTGCATACACTACTACTAAAGGCGGTGATGCTAAATAATTAGCTCTAACAATGGCATGTATTCTACCTTCAAAATTACGATTCCCTGATAATACTGCAGTAACTACTATATTATTATTTTTTATATCTTGCTCTATATTTTCTGCTAAAGGTCCAGAATTACCTATACAAGTCGTACATCCATAACCTACAACATTAAATCCTAAAACATCTAAATCATCTTGTAAGTTTGATACTTTTAAATATTCCATTACTACTTGTGATCCTGGAGCCAATGAAGTTTTAACCCATGGTTTAGATTTAATACCCAATTTATTAGCTTTACGTGCTACAAGCCCTGCAGCAATCATAACACTAGGATTTGAAGTATTAGTACAACTTGTAATTGCAGCAATAACAACATCTCCATGCTTCATTAATGACTTCGTATCATCAATATTTTGAATATTAAAATCATACAACGTTTTAGATACTTGAGATATCAATACTTTATCTTGTGGTCTTTTAGGACCAGCAACTACTGCTTGCACTTCAGATAAATCAAATTCTATATTATCAGAATATAATATCTCATTACAATAATCACACCATAAGCCCTGCTCTTTTGCATAAGCTTCTACTAAATCTATTAGTACAGAATCTCGTCCTGTAATATCTAAATAATCTAAAGTATTCTGATCAATAGGGAAAAATCCACATGTAGCACCATACTCAGGAGACATGTTTGCAATAGTCGCACGATCAAAAACTGATAATGTTTTAAGGCCATCACCATAAAATTCAATAAATTTACCAACAACTCCTTTTTCCCTTAAAATATTAGTAATGGTTAGCACCATATCAGTTGCTGTAATACCTTCTGATAATTTGCCAACAAGTTTAAATCCGATTACTCTTGGAATTTGCATAGTAATTGGCTGCCCTAGCATTACTGCCTCAGCTTCTATACCACCTACACCCCACCCCAAAACTGCTAATCCATTAATCATAGTTGTATGACTATCAGTGCCAACAACAGTATCTGGATATACATGTATCCCGTCATTCCATACAACTTTCGCCAAGTATTCCAAATTGACTTGATGACATATTCCTACCCCAGGAGGAACTACCCTAAAATTACTAAATGCTGCCTTTCCCCATTTGAGAAATTGGTATCGTTCCATATTTCTATACATTTCAATATCAGTATTTTTTACTACAGAATCTTTCGATCCATAAAAATCTACCTGTAAAGAATGATCTATAACCAGATCAACATAAGTCTTAGGATTAATAATGTTAGGATCCTTACCATTTTTTTTAACATAATCCCGCATTGCTGCTAAATCCACTACTGCAGGCACACCTGTAAAATCTTGCATCAAAATTCGTGCTGGCATAAAGCTTATTTCACCATTAGAACTATTCAAAAGCTCAGGCAGAAGCTTTATTTCATCACACGTTACATTATAACCATCTTCATTACGTAATAAATTTTCAAAAAAAATTTTAGTTATTACTGGTAATTTCTTATAATTTAACCCCAGTTTTTTACTTGCATCTTTGATACTGAAGTAATTATAAGAGCAACCTTTAATATTCAGCTTTTTTTGCACACAAAAAGAGTCTAAAGACATAATCAATCCTTCACTTAATTTCTTTTTTATTAAAACAAAGACATCTTTTTATAGCCAATAAACTATACATTATTAAGGTCACCCAACATTAATTATAAATTTTACAATGCTTAATTCAGCTTAATATTATCATATGGACTATCTAAAGAAAAAGTAGGTATATCTACATAAAAAACTTGAGCTGCGTTTTCATCCATAAACTGATATTCTCCATGCATAATCCCCGAAGGGGTATTAAGATATGCACCACTAGTATATTCAAAAAACTCACCTGGCTTTAATATAGGCTGCTTACCAACCACTCCAGATCCTGTTATTTCATTAATAACACCTCGAGAATCGATAATCCTCCAATTGCGACGCAAAAGTTGCACTGTTGACTTACTTTTATTTTTAATTTTAATGCTATAAAGCCATATATAGCAATTCTCATGTGGCACCGATTGCTCTTCCAAGTAACTTGTAATGACCTCTACTTCTATTAATTTTGTGACACTACAATACTGAATGACCATTGCCATTACACCCCTTTATAATATAAATAATACATTCATTTATTAGTTAGCACAATACCTATTAATAAAAATCAACAACAATACATATATAAACAATACATATACAAACATTTACTTTTGTATTATATAAAACTTACATATTCACTAAAATAACTATCAGTATAGTAATTTTTTATACATTACTCAACTTTTGAATAAAGATAATTCATGTATAATAATTGTTTTCATAATAGGTTATTAATTTATGTCATACAACCTAAATATTTCTCCTGGTTCAACTATCGGCATTATAGGCGGAGGTCAACTTGGAAAAATGATGGCTACTGCTGCATCACAATTAGGATATAAAACTCATATATTTACAAATAACATTAACAGCCCCGCAGCTCAGGTAAGCAACAAAGTGACTGTTGCAAATTATAATAACCATGAGAAACTAGTTTCATTTGCTTCAAGTGTAGATGTAGCTACAATAGAATTTGAAAACATTGATAGTAATATCATAGATATAATTCTACAAAAAACTCAAGTTTATCCTAATAAAAAAACTTTATCTATTGCACAAAATAGAATTAAGGAAAAAACACATATGCAACAACTTGGCATTAAAGTTGCAGATTTCGTCACTATTAATAATTATGAAAACCTAATATATCATGCTAATATTCTCGGTTATCCTCTAATACTTAAAACAGCAACTCTGGGATACGATGGCAAAGGACAATATTTTATTAAAAATCAAAGCAACTTAAAACAACTGTCATCTTTAAACTGGAATCAAGAATACATTTTAGAAAAATTTATTAACATTTATAAGGAAATATCTTCAATAATTGTTACGGGAGTAAATAATACTTCAGAATTTTTTCCAATAGCAGAAAACTACCACATAAATGGTATCCTGGATAAATCAATTGTCCCTGCAAAAATACATCAAGATATATACAAACAAGCACAAATGATAACTCTTAAAATTGCTCAATCTCTAAACATCATAGGTATATTAACAGTAGAATTTTTCATAACATATCAACAAAAATTACTAGTTAATGAAATAGCACCACGTCCTCATAATTCTGGTCATTGGAGCTTGAATGCATGTAACATAAGTCAATTTGAACAACTAATAAATGCAATTTGCGGATTGCCACTAAAGCCTATAAAATTACTCTTCCCATGTACTATGCAAAACATATTAGGGCAAGACATATATAACCATAACAACTATATAAAAATGCCAAATTATCACTTGACTATATATGGAAAAGAAGAAGCTCATGATAATAGAAAAATGGGGCACATTAATATTATGGATTATTAGGCTACAATACAAATAAACTATATACACAAAATATTATAATAAGTAATACTCCTTTTTTAATAGAAGAAAATACTATGTGTATTTTTTAAAGGGAAAACAATTTTTGATTTGTGTAACTTTATGCACAACATATTATTTAATATATGTTAGGTATAACATATATGACATCAAATTTTGATAAAAAATCACTATATAAAAACTTGCAAGAAATATTAATAAACCATTAGATAATTTGCAATTTAATGTCCTTTTTTTATTTTTCAATAGAAAAATTAATGCTATTGAAAATAGTCAATAAACAGTAGTTTATTATGTAATGAAGTATTTTAATTTAATAAATGCATAACAGCTTTTTAGCTTTGATGACTTAATTTAAATCAACATATAAAACTAACACTTTAAAAATTATCAAATCTTACAAAATAACTTCCATATCATTACACTAATACTAATTAGTACAACACAACTTGAACTTTTGATAAAATAGAAATATAATAATCAATAATCATATAGTAACAATATCTGATACATAAATAATATACAGAATATTTTAGCAATAAGTATTATGATATATCGTGTATAAAATATACTAATCAAATTGTAACCAACTGGTATATAACATTTATTTACACGTGTTTTATACTATTTATGATAATGTAAATTAATCTTTATTATTGCAAAATTTAAAAATGATCAAAATACAATAATAACAATTTTTAGTTTTAATTCATAGTAAGCTAATATTTCAACGTATATACACTATTACTCAACAGTGTGATATACAAAAGAAATGTAATATAAAAATATTATTTTTATTAGCAAGCAATTTTATGAACTATATCATAATAATAAGAATTACATTATGCGTTTTCTTTTTTTCATCTACTAAAAAATAAATTTTTTTCCACTACAGTTTATACATCCTTAACATTTTACCACTAAAGGTTATTATTTTTTACAGCATTTATATGCATATTTTAATAATTGCTTTTCTATTGATGTATACAAACTTTTCTTCAAACAAAAGCTATGCATCTATTACTAGAGATATTCACGTTTATATACCACCACATAACAATATGGAATATTATATGCCAGATGATATGATGTATATGATGCTGAACATAAGGAACTTTAATCGTAATATGCCATATTACAGCGAATATAGAATTTTCCCAGGAAAATGCATTTCACATCCACAACACGAGATACTTAAATCTGTAATATCCTATACCAACAGAAACACTATTCCATTTCTCATGTGTGCATGTAAATTAAAAGATCCTTGCAATAAAAATATGGAAAATTTATTCAGCAATCAAGATTCTATATATATCGCACAACACTATTGCGAAGAAATTATAGGGTGCGCTAGTATTGATATATATCGTCCCATAAAATTCTGCAATATAATTGAAGAATATCAAATAATAAAATTTGTACCTATAAATTTTCATGATCAAAATTACTTTCATCCTGGTATTCGTGTAATATTCTCATACGGCAAAATAATTCAAGAGAAAAATTTATTTCTCAATCTCGAAAATGGCGAAACACAGAAAGATTATACAATACCGTTCAGGGGCAATACTTACGTTATTACTATTAAAAAAACAGAAGAACAACTTATTTGCGCAAGTTACGTAGAATATATAAGAAAAATTACTACATGTGTACCTACTCCACCACTTCAAAAACCCACTGTACATAAAGTCAACAATAATACTTTAGAGGTAAGATTTAAAGAATGCACATCAAAAAATTGCAACTATGTTCTTCAATCAGGCATGAAAAAAACAACACCTATTACCTTGCAAGTAATTTCACCTTATGTAACAACTAATCGCGTTTTTTACAAAACCATATATTGTGCAAATAATAAAGAATTCACATACAATAACATTTCAGATTTCTATAACAAATCAAAAAAATGCGATAATAAAATATTACCAACTGTAAAATATCAAGAAAATAATAATGGACCTATTATATGCGTTCATAACATTAATTTTGAACCTAAAGAATATATTATAAATATCAGTGGAGTAATATCAATAAGCAATACTAATACAAGAAACAAGGCAGCACCAATCAATGCCATATCTAGTCATTATAATTTTGGTACAATAATGCATAAAATGCTTGTTCCATTTTACAAAGATAGGCAAAATACTCTTACAGAATGCTATGCAAATGATAGAGGCAGTCTATCTTTTTATGACATTCCACAAAAAGTTTTAGATAAAGTTGAGCAAATTGGGAATATGTACAAAATACCCACAAAATATGTACGTAATTTTTCTAAAGTTCATAAAAAAACAAATAACCCATGTAAAACAAATAAACACCTACTGTTTTCATATCAAAATACAAGAATCATATATGATACACAAGGAAAAACACATGTTTCTTCGTATATTGATAATAAAGGAAATATATATATACCACAAGATATAGACAACATAGAACCGTTAAATCCTTATGATCAAGGATTATGCATCGATAATTTTACAACATATCAATTTAACACTAATACCCCTACTACAATATCAAATAATCAGACAAATAAAATATTTGAAGAACATATTAAGACAATAAATAATACTTCAACAACACTACCTAATGATTTTGACCATCGCATGATATTAAATGACAGCTGCAACTTTTTAAGAATTGAGTCCCTTGGAAGCACAGCAAAAAAAACAAAAAGTCCTTTGTTAATATTAATAATAGAAAAAACATCTCTTCAATATCCAATAATTATACAAATTAAATTAGGTCGAAAAAGTAATATACCAAGTGAAACTATTACAAAAATAGTAATATCTCCTTTAACAAATACAAAAAACAAATATCATACAGTCCCATATGATATCAAACAAAATTCAAAGACACATATTTTTGTGCCACATTCTACAAACTATTTCCGTATATTAAGTACTATTTCACGTATTACAGAACCTCTAACCAACAATGGCATGGTAAAAATTACTTGCGAACAATGGTAGCAAATAAGTTATTTGATTAACATCACTAAATGTTATATTAGTAGATATTATTTAAATATTTTATCAAATTCTCTATCAGGTTACATTCATCAAAAAAATAATTACGTCATTAATAATACAAAATTCTAGCAAGAATTTTAAATTATTAACGATCCATGCGGTCATAATATAATAAACGCATACTTAATGCATTACTAAAAACTTTACTATAAGTCATAATAAAATTACAAATAAGAGCAACTCATAAAATATACCATTGTATATAATTTAGAATATAAGATTCTATATCAGTAACTCAGTTATACATTCTATTGCTACTTGAATAATATTATCACCTTAATTGATAAAGTAGTTATTCAATAAACACTGTCTTTAAAAATACATTTTAAGTTAAATCAACTACAATTAAATTTGTATTATCAATCATTAACCTACAATAGAATTACTATTCCCTAACAAATAATATTTAAAAATGCATTTTAAGTTATATCAACTAAAAATATATACTATTAAGTATATGCCTATAATAGAGTCACTATCCTAAACATTGCAAATAAATTTACACATACATTCATAATCAAGGAATTCTTCATGAATATACTAAAAATCAATCATCTAATAATATATAAAATCATATCAGTAAAATTTTATTTATCACTTCATAAAATCTATAATGCATCCCTCTTATTTTAAAGGTGCATAACCAATTATAATCCATAGATTATATATTATGATACCATAGCTCAACTTACATATCATTCACTAATTCCTAGTAATATACACCATAATATCATTAATTAGTATTCATAGCAGTTTTATAAATAAATATAAATATACACTAAAAATCAATTATTTTATAATACAAAAATCATATTAGTAAGAAATCTACAAATTATCTAATTTAAAAAATTAAGAATATCTTTCCCTACTTTTTAATAAAATTTCTCATATTAATATCATTAAATTACAAAATAGCCCAACTATTAACATCAAATCTTTCTACCACAGTAAGCAGTCAAGCTAACTTTGCCATTTCTCACAAGTTAATATTGCTGCACCATTACTACCTATATCAGCAATACCTTTTTCTATATTAACACATCCTCCAGCTCCAGGAAAAAAAACTTTATAACGTTCAAAATATAATTTACGTTCTACACAATTTATATAATTATTTAGTGCAAAAGATTTTAATACGTATGAATGATTAAATATATAGTCAAAAAATTCATTCTTAGCAAAATATGAGATATCTAATGAAAAATAAGGTAATAATACACTATATCTTTTTGTCAAGCTTGCAATAACATCATCTGATATCGATGACCTTCCAGATACCACACTGTGATAAAAAACATGACTAGAAGGTACTTCACGTACAGATAAATCACCTCCACCCTTTGCCGTTATCAAACGTTCACATACTTTGCTGTTACATAACTCTATATATGTACTTTTTCCATTTTCACCATATTGAGTACCACCTTGACCAATAGTAATTACTAAATTATAAGTTGAATATTCTTGTATTTTTTTGCTATCTAATAATCCAATTACATATTCACCTGGTCTGCCAAGAGTTATAACAGAGTCTATTTTATTAGCAGCTTGCCCTCCTCCCCATATTTCCATTTTTAAGAAGCTACACTCTTGATAAATCTTGCCTAACTGTAGATTATTATAAATATATTTCACATCACCAGTGTTCACCACCACATTCTTACTTATGCCACTAATTTTAGTTCCATCAATACTTTTAATTTTATCAATATCTTCTTCAACATAAAAATTATTATAGTAATCTATTACAGTTTCATTATCACTAATAACATTATCTGTAGATGCTTTATTAACATACTTTGTATCTATATCAGTGCTATTTTTAGTTATATCTTTTATAGTTTCATCATTGCCATTATTAATAACATTATCTGTAGATGTCTTATTATTATCAACATGTCTTTTATTACTATTAGCACCATCTTTAGGTTTCTTATAAGCTATAAAATATAGTGACTTATCAAAATAATCAATACACAGCCCTTGATCATACAAATCCCTAACAGTAATCTTTATATTGTTTTGCTCAAGTTCTCGATAACTTGCATTAAGATAATAGAAAGTACCATCAATATATGCATATCTATAATCACATCCCACAAAACTGTCATTCTCGCTATAATATTGTGTTATGGGATGAGAACATTTCTTTTTATTCAAATTATCACTTGTAACAGAAAAAAATCCACTTTCATAAAAATATAAATTTTTGAAGTTCTTTTTGTAACATGGAGTTATACCTTTATCACGATAATAATTAAACATTTCTTTAGAAAAGGTAAAAATATCATTTTTTACTATTGCATTATTGAGATTTTCTTGCGTCATAGTCTGAAGGTCTAAAAAATACTCATCACTACATTTTATATTTCTACTATAATCACCATTTTCTACAACTACGTAACGTCTTAGTATTTTAGGTAATTCATTAATAAATACATAAGTATTATCGCTCTCCTTTATTTGATATTTTCCGAAAGGAAATGATATACATTTTACATGATGAGAACCACAATTGCTATCTACAGTATTATCACTTTGTTTACATTTATATCGTGTAGTTTTTAACGTATAATTATTATCTTTTACAGATTGTACTACTCTTACACCAAGTAATTTATTAACCATCTCATCAAGGTTAGTGATATCTCCAAAATAAGCAATATTATCTTTAAATTTTATAGGTAAGTCACTTAATTTACTATCACTTTTAATAGATGAAAAATGTTCCTTTTTTAAAAAAACAATCCCATCTAATGTAGGTATAGGGACACAATTATCTTCAATAACATGTTTTTTTATAACATCAGTTCCATAGTATCTTATACATACTGAATCTTTTTTTTTAGATGCCCCAAAAAAATACTTTGTATCTTTATGCACAAAATCATAATCTATGTATTCATCATTAACATGCATATTATGTAATAATTTCTTTTCATATTGATGAACACCTGTTTCATCTTCCACTACTATTACTATGCCAGGTATAAAAAAGCTTTGCTTTGAAAACTCCATAGGCACAAACTTAACATGAAAATATACAGATTGTATAATATTACAAAAAGGACCAGCATATGGTGCCATAGGAAAATTAACACATTGAATGCTATCAGATATACACTTACTAGCCCATTGTGCTGGATCCCAAGGTAGATCACAAGCAAAAACCTGACATGCACAAATCTTTAATTGATGTGATTTATCATCAACATATGTCATAACATTTGTTGGAAAAATATATCTACATTCACCTATTTTCATATTAGTACAAGAAGAACAAAACGGCCATGCTGCACAAACTTTAACATCAGGATCAAAAAAATTCATTTTAAAAGGTGATTGCACATCTTGATAAATAGCACGACAAATACTATGTGCATCCTGATAGTGCATGCAAAGAACAAGTAACAATACGATATAATTAACTTCATTAAAATAATGACGCCATAATATAAACAAATAATTACCTCAGAACAATTTTTACCATTACATACTTACAACTTAACACAACTTGATTTAAATATATAGTTACTTAACCACAATTTTAAATATATAATCTTTATACAAACAGCAATTATATAGTCAACTATTTTTCTCTTGGGATACTACAGAATAAATTTCATGTTATGATTAAATTATTATTTTCCTAACTATTCCTGCAATTACTACCAAATTCTTTATTATTGGATTTGTTTTTCACTAATTATATAAATTACTATATAATAAGATTCTTATTAATTACACAATACATTTAGATATCACTAATCAAATGACCCTTCTTTAAAAGATTTTCATGGTTATTATAAAAAATTTTTACTAATTTGTGTACCAGAGAACACTATAATTAGGTATGGCATTACAATAAAAATCTACAAAGTATTATTTGATTACTGAAAAATAACGCTATTATATTTTAGCTACTTATCTTTTAACAACTCACCACAAGGATCCTATAAAATTAACTTCATCATAAAATCATTGCTAAGAAATACATTAAAATTACTGAACAAATATGTCAATTACATGAATTAATACAGATAGATAAAAGAAAATAAAGTATAAAACAATGTAATAATATCAAGCAATATAGTACTTCTCATACAAAATTACTATCTTTTTATTATACAATGTTCCTCTTCTCAAAAACATGATCCCCATTTATTTAATGTAGATATAGGCACAAAATTATCTTCAATAACATGTTTCCTCGTATATCAGTCCCATAGTATCTTATATATACTGAATTTTTCAAATTACTATTTTTAATTATATAAACTTACAATATATTCATAATGAATAAAGTACCTTTTCTATTATATAAATAATATAGTACCCTTCCTCCTCTATATTAATAGAGCTATTAGTAGCTTTGTTATTAAATAAGTATAAAATACTGCTATAATACTAAATAGTATAGTACTTCTCATACAAAAATTACTATCTTTTACAATGTTAAGAATACATGATACCTTTATACACCATACCATTATAGGAATCCTACAAATATATAAATGCATGCCAATATATTTAAATTACTGTTAAACAATAATTTTTATTACAAAAGAGATTCCTTTACACTAATCCTTATGTCATAAACTATAATATATATTAAAATATACCTTATTTATATATTAGAAGAAACTCTTTAGAATACATCGAAATAGTACTAAAATTGGTTATAAACTGTAAATTTATTTACACATTCTAAGTACAACATTGCCACACAGACAATATTTTAATAACCTAACACCTAAATGAATAAGCACTTTCAAATCACTTCATAACCTATGTCTATAGCTTATATCAAAAAAAATAACATAAATTAGTTATGTAAAACTCATTTCATCGTTAATTAATTATATTTACTTATTTATCGTATCTAAATCTGTTAGTAATCTATCTTCATCATATCCAATATATCCGTAGGTAATACAATAATTCGGTAGATAATATGAAAATGAAATTAATTAGATTTGATATGTAGGAATATATAAATCTCATATCGTTTCTAGAATAATTGGGTCATCTCAATAAC
The DNA here is from genome assembly GCF_019186785.1 of Neoehrlichia mikurensis. Lineage (GTDB taxonomy): Bacteria > Pseudomonadota > Alphaproteobacteria > Rickettsiales > Anaplasmataceae > Neoehrlichia > Neoehrlichia mikurensis. The sequence goes on along the minus strand of NZ_CP066557.1, from coordinate 643,870 downwards.
AGTAAAAAATTTATTATCGTAAATGTATGTAATGCGCATCAGTACTCCAATATGGATAAGCTACTATTTCAAGAGTTACACAATCAATAAATAAATTTACAAATATCTCTGTAAGGTCATCAGATGGCATTTCTAGTTCACTTACCTCACCATATGCATCAGTATATCTTTGCTTAGGAAAACGCTTTGGTCTTGTCTCAACATCTAATCCTAAATCTAAAAAAATCTGCTTATCTGAAGGATTATTTCTAATTGTATTTACAAAGTCCAAAACTTTCTTTGAATAAGTAAGTTGATCAATTTGTTTACCATTTTTTGCAAGCTCTTCTATTAATAAGACTAAATTTTCTATAGGTTTAGGAAAATGCAAAGATTTATGAAATTTTGCGTTAGGAATCTTATTTATAAGATAATCTAGCGTTTGTACAAATTGTTCCTTATCTCTACATATATTATTTTGCTTAAATTCTCCAAGTAATACAACAAGATCATCTTTTTCCAGTTTATCTGAAGCAATTTTTTGACTATTTTTTTTATCAATAACTGATCCATCCCCAATATTAATAGTTGTTAACTTTCCTGAACAAGCACGAAATAAATTTAAAAGTATCATCATGTCAATACCAAGTGCTTTCAATTTTTCATCCCATCCATTATGTAATGATTTTGTTATAAAATTTACAATTTCTTGCTCATCTATATCACCCTTGCTAGCAAGCTTATTAATCAATAAGAAAAAATGTCCTATATACTCTGGTAGTTTATTACTGAATATTACTAATTCTGGTGTAAATAACTGACTATCATCCATCATTAAATGATCATCTATAGAAAATCTTGTAATAAATGCTTTTTGAGGTATTTGTTTTGTTATCCTATCTAACAAAGACATAAACTCCTGCTTATCGACGCAGTTATTATTAATCTTAAGTGTATTAAAAAAGTCTAATAGATCGTACAATTTTCTATTTTTTCCTTCTTTCTCTTTCGATATTTCTTTATCATCAGGAATAGCACTCTGGTCTTGTTGATACATATCTTCACGATCTTCCCGTAATTGATGCGAATACTGCTTGTTATCCATTGGTAATTTTGTACAACTTTTAATTAAATTTTGCATATGAGACATAACTTTATTTTTATCTAATGCAAATTTATCCTGTAATTTATCCGCTAACCTGGTAACCATATTTGTTACATTTTCATTATCACTATTATTAGCAATCGTCTTTATACTATCAATAAACTCATTAATAAGGTGTAATGATTCTTTATTTGATGCTCGACAAAATTGAGATTTATGCATCATATCAATAATAGCATTCAAAGTCTCTGGAAATTCTTTACTACATTTATGCGACAGCTGACTTAATTTTGTAAGATATTCTCCACAGTTAATATTTTCCCATTCCTTAACATTTCCAGGTATATCTGACCATTTTTCACATGTTAATTTCACCATACCATTAGCACCCTCTTGAGCAGAAGATGTTTCCCTTCTAGCACAACCCCCAGCACCTAAATATTTATTAGAATTTTTTTCTATACCTTTGCTTACACATTCTTTATCATCCATACGTACTACTCCACTTGCAAGATCAATATTTTGGTACGGTATAAAAATCTCATTATCATTAACATGATTACGTCCAGTAGCAACTCTATAATGTATTAAATTCTCATATCCTTTAGAACTATCTTGCAAAACATCTTTACTTCCACCATTTGCTATTAACTTTATAGAACAATTTCGACCTAATGCATCATCACATAATTTTACTTCTGTATTTTTACCTACTCTCTCTAATTTAACACCATCTCCTCCACCTTTACCAATATCCATAAGTAAATACTTGTTCATATGATCACTTAATTTCAAAATACCCATTAAATAGCTTCCAGCTCTACCTACTTCATAAGTATCCAAAGAACCTGACTCTCCTCCTCCCCATGCTTCTATTTTAATAAAATCACATTTAGTATTATCATCATTAATATTTAATAAATATTTATTATCATCACCTCGAACCATATATTCATGTGATGGAAAATTGCTAATACACATGCCCTGCATCATATCATTAAGAACATTTACATTACCTTTTTCTTCATCTTCTTCATCTGTGAGAAAGAAGTTATTGTAATCATCTTCACTAAAAAATTCAGTTACACAAGCAATGCTGTTTTTCTTCGAGCTATCATGTATCTTAACAGATTTTTTACATAATTTATTACCTACAAATGCCCTGTCATTAGTATAAATATAATACATATCATTGAAACAAGGCTTTTTATCAGTTTGATGTGTATCTTGTTGCATATAAAAATATGAATCAAAAATTGTCATCTTATTTATTAAAGTCTGATCCATACTTGCCAAATCCAGAGATGAAGCTTCATCGCATCGTCCCACATTATAACTATATCCTAATAAAATTTTATCCAATTTATTTAACCAATGATGTCTATTATTTCGTTTTACGACATGCTTTTGCTTAAAAAATGGAACATTAACTAAACATTTAACATTACTATTTGCATCTTCCTCATATACTTTATGTGCTTTACAAGCACTATTTGATTTAATATCTGATCCATCTTCACATTTAAAACTATAATCAAAGTCATACTTTTCAATGTTAAACTTAGGTTTAATAAATGAAAACCCTAAATTATTATCTTTATCCCCAACTGACATTTCAAAATTACAATATTTAGTATCCTTACCTGTTTTATCTTCAGAATAATCTTTACAGTTGTTGAACATAATATTAACCTTATCATCACGCTCTTTAAGTATTGGACGTTGTAAATATGGTATCGGGATACACTGAGTAGCAGCACCTTGCTTATCTTGATAATTTATACATAATGAATCAAAATTCTTTCTATACATCTTGTTTATAGTATAATCTATATCATTAAAATTATAAGAATTTTGTCCCCCATCTAACTTTGCATACACATCAAATTCATGAAAAGTATTATTTGGACCATTTACAATAAAATGTACACCTGGCACAAAAAATGATTGCTTATCAAATGCTATAGGTACAATTTTTACACTTGATTCATGTGCAATAACATTACAAAATGGATTAGGCCCTCTCATAATAATGTTTGAAATATCAATACATCCATATTCTCCCGGAATATTTCTGTTTAAACAGCCCTTATCAATCCGTTGATCAAGATCCATATCAATATCATCTTCCCCTGCAAGATAACGTTGTCTTATAGAAGGATTATATGTAGTGTCATTAAATAACTCTGGTAATGTTGCCAAAACCCTGGTGAATTTTTGAGAGAAAAGCTCCACACTATTTATAGTACACGCACACATTTGTAATCTATCTTTATCAATTTCTTTAAGAAATCCTAAAAATAAACTTTTATTACACTCCACAAGCTGATACCTGCCAACAATACATTTATCTTCTCGTCCATTCGAATATGCTCTTCCTATCACTCCTATAATTGGTTCTTGCGCTGTTCCATCCAGTACTGTTTTGGGAACAAAAAATCTATTATAATACATCATTAGCTCATCTGACACATATGGTATAATATTGTTTACATCAAATTCGCTTTCAGCATCCACTTCACTTTTAACATTAGAAAATACTAAAAATACATTTAAAAACAAAAATATACTTGCAAAAAAAAGACTTTTTTTCATTTTTCTTTCTCATACAAAATATAGAACAGTGGCTGCAGTACAATACACATCACAAAAAGAGCACTTGTATCAATAAAAACACATCACAAAAAGAGCACTTGTACCAATAAATAAACTATTTAGCTCCTTTTCATTCTTTTGCTCATAATTATGTATGTACTATATTACGTAAAATAAATATTAATTTCACTAAAAATATTATATATTATCATAATAACATTAGTTTAATTCATAAACTTTATTGTTGATATATTATAAATCATAAAAACACCATGCATTACATGATGTTAATTACAATACTGTATGAAAAAACATTACACTAAAAATTAGTTATATTTAAAAAAGAATTATTCTCAGCTTTACAGACACATCATGTAAAAACTAATACTTAAAATAGGCATTAAATACTGTTATTAAGTAATACTAAAAATTTATACATTACTAACGCATTACATATGAACACATATAAGGAAAACCACTAATATTAAAACTATATGAGGCTATTAAATACAATAGTACTAAAAATGCATTTTTTTATATTTGAAAATATATTTTCATATAATTCTATTATATTAATTTATTTGCATAATTATTATATACTTCAATTGATCTTTTTGAATAAGATTCAATTTCAAAAGCTTCTATAACATAGATTTATAGCTACAACGTAACATTGTAAAGCATAAACCATATCTTGTTTTGAAGATTATACTTCTGAAAAACATAAATAAACTTAACATAATAGAATTGGAAACTAGTTGTTAACAACTATATAGTAGTTCAAAAAAATGTGCTCAAAGCTATAATATACATAATACTAGAATATAATCAGATAAAAATTTCAAGCTTATAATTTGTTCATTTATATTACAATGTAATAATTTATCAGTTTACGAAGATAAAATGTATGAATTTATATAATATTAAAAATGCATTTTTTTACATAATAGAATTATAAAGTATCAGCTATCATCTTAGTAGTGCTTATAGGATTATTATGAATACATAATCATATACTATTTAATCATTTTATGTATATATACAATTACAGTATTCTTTCAATGTAGCATTAATTCAAGCAAATCTGGTAAATACCTCAAACAACATAAGATTACTTATTGTTACTACTGTAATTTTTTACTAAACTGATAAAATCAAGTAAGCTTTTTATACATAATGCCCGATTATCTTGCATTTTTTACAATATTATCCTAAATACACCAGAAAGGGTAATCATCAAACTTTTGTTAATGATATATACATTAAATACATATAACTGTTTGACACAACGTATCTTTATAAAACATTTTTTCAACTTAAGATTTGCATTCAAAATAATAATGCATAAGTTTTATTAATTAATATTTTTAGCATAATGAATAATAACAATATGTATATGTAATATATCTTTTTTGCAGTACTGTATTAATGTTTATCTATATATTAAATTTAGCATAGAATTATAAACAATACACAAAATTCACAATATCTATAAATAACAACACTCATGTAGATATAAACACTAAATACTTTTCGAATAGAAGATAGGTAGCCAATCTTCTACATTCTCTCCCTTTTCCTTTATAGCATCATACATATATTGAATACTTTCTCTAGTAGCAGATAATACTTTAACTTCCTTTTTATCTTTTATATCTAATTTTAATACTGTTGAAGTACTACCTTGTTTAATAAAAAATTGACTTTTATGTTCAGATATTTGAAACATAACATTTAATTCTTGTCTTGACAGACCAAAAGTCTGCATAGAAAGTTGACCACTTGTTACAACATTTGGCATAAACACCCTAGTTTCAATGTGCTTATTTAAGTATCCTATAGTCTTACTAGAAGTCATAGCATGCACACTCTCAGAAGCAAAAATAATAACAACATTTAATTGTCCCATTCTATGTACCCAATTATCAAATTCGTCTTTCGATAAAAAAATTATATCCATTATCCATGCTTCATATATTACCAGAATTGTAGGAGAACCATCAAGGTATGCTTCCAAAATATTAAAAAAGTAATACATGATTACTGAAATACATTTGGGTTTATTAATAATAATTCCGATATTAATACCTATAAAATCTTCTATAAAATTAATACTGTTACCACTTCTTATAAGATGTGAAAACTCACCTTCATTAATCCAATCATTCACACCTTGACCAAGAACAGATAAACATTCGGAAATCTTATCATGCGTTCTAATTTCTATAGGAATGGCAAATAAATCATCAACTACTTTATTAATTAACTTTTCTTCTTCATCATTTATTAATTTCGTTGCATAGTTCATTCTTCTTAAGATCCCTGCCATAATATTACGATTCATGGCACAATCCTCAATATTAAAAGGATAAAAAGAAAAAATATTATTATTAGCTTTATAATCTATTCTATAATATTTTCCACATAAAGCTTTAGCAAAAATAACAGACTTCCCACTATAATCACACAATATAATCTTTGTATTAATCTTTCTTGACTCTGATAATATAAAATTAATTAACACAGTCATTGAAGAATTATGCGGTCCCATAAATAGACAATGACCATAATTTTGAACGTGAAAATTAAAAAAATAAGGTTTATTATGAGAAAAAAATATACTTATTGCTTCACCCCATTTTCCATATCTTAATGCTCCTACAGAAAAATTGTCTAACATAGCAAAAACACATGCATGCTTTACTACACAACATCGCATGTTTAATACAAAAGGAAAATTACCTGGTATATGTGACCAAAAATTATCTTCCATACTTAAATCAAGTCTTACAGATATAGCTCCAATAACTGATAAAGCGGCAACAATAGACACAATATTTCTCTGTAACATTTGTATTGTATCAGATATAATAATAAAGTTAATTTTGTGTTCACAAAAACCAAATTCATTATCAGTGTTTACAAAATCATTTAAACACATTACTTGACTAAGCTTTTGATCCCCACTTATCCGAAAAATATCTGCTTGTTTTTTAAAAACTTTCATTACGTTTTTACTATTTATTAATTTAATAATTTCTACAACTACAAATTCACAGTTTTGTTGTAAACAGATATTTATTGCATTCGATGACAGTCCTAAATATTCCTTAATTCCCAGAATAGTACCTAACTTTTTACTATCATTATCTGTAATTCTAAACGTATTAAATCCCATATCTATCTTATATTTAGAAGATATATAGGCATTATTTTTACGTTCAAGAAAGCATTCATCATGTCTAAAAGTAACTAAATAATTCAAAAATTCTAACAACTCTGATCTATAATTTCCTGTATCAGTTAGTAATAATCCCAATTTTTTAACATGAAAACATTTTAGATTATCTAGTATATTATTAGTCACTTTATCCAGTACATTAAACTTTTGACATAAAAATTCTTTATGTATTTTCTTTAAATGTTTAAAAGATAGTGCCTTTATTAATGATTTAATATTTTCTTGCAAATGACTAGTTACAATTGCTATATATAACTCTGTTACATACGTATCATATTCCTGATTTGTATGTACTTTATACATTTCATGTAATTCATCAGAAAATTTATCTTTAGCTACCCACTGTGAATCAAATGTATGATGTTTTCTCACTGTATATATCCAGAAAGAAACCTCAAGACATTCCGCTATCTCAATAATACTTTGCCGTATTATCTCTCTTACATCCTTATACTCTTCTATATTTGAAGCATAACCCTCTATTTTCACAATTTGTACAAGTTCGCCATTTCTATTAAGAATAGTATTTTCATTATAATGACAAGCTGCTGAAATGAAATCTATTCTATTATCCTTTGTTCTATGATCCTTATCATGTACATTATTATCATCAGTGTTGAATACAAGATTATTCACCAAGCTTTTAAAAGAAAACATATCTTAATGACCAAACATTACGCAATTATACAAAGCATATTGATAAAATACATGCATTATACAAAATTACTTATACTAATATATAATTAATATCTAATTAATGTTATATATAAAACTTATCTCTCTCCAACACTATAAGATTTGAGGTATATAATTACTCTATATTCTTTCTAAAATTTTCACTTATATATATAAATATACAATTTATAGTATATTTTTTTTTATAAAATACAATTCTTCTTTTTACATATTAGATCAAGGTTTGTATATAATAAAAAACAAAAAAAAGACGAAATAGAAAGAATATAGGTAAAGGTAATAGGAGTTATTGTAACCATTACTAGTACAAAAACATTAGCAGGTATATAAGTCATGTAATCAAAGTTAGCAAAAGCTAATACAATAGTGTTAAATCATTAAAAAAAACCACTCATAGTGTCTTGAAAATCGCAATAGCACCTTTCATAAATTATCTGTGCACTCTAATAATTTAATGTTTATACTAATAAGTTATAAATTCACCTAAAATATTAACAGCTAGCAAAAACTTCCATATGCTTATTACTGCTGTTGTAATACTGAAGTAAATTAACTATTACCGGCTCACATTGTTGCTTACAAAAGAACAAAAACAATATGGAACACAGTACAATACCCAAATAACATCAAATACTAAAGCGCACTCTATAATTACTTCTCTTTTCTTACAAAAGCAGTTCTCTATAAATTATTTTACTTCTTTAACTAATCACCATAATACAGAATATATTATCAAATATAACTACATATACTGCTAATAAAAGCCCACACTCAACAGAATCATATAAATCTCTTTCAAAATATACTAACAATAATCATAATAGTTACATAAACAACACTTCTCTATTAATGTTACTAGAAACAATTCAATGTATTTATGGAGCTTTACATTCAAATGTTTCAGCATTCATACCTATACCTGCAGCAAATTTTTGGCTCAGCAAAATTAATTAATAAATTTGCTGCAGGTATAGGTATGAATGCTGAAACATTTGAATGTAAAGCTGCACCATAAAAAAACATTAGGCTGATGATAAGTAATAATCATCAAATATTTGGGGTAACGTTGATATATAAATATGGTACAAGTTATTGTCCATATTTATAAATAGTTTTATATGTGCTATGAATTTAGCAAATATCATTTAGGTTGATTTCTTGCATAAGTTTTGTTGACTTATTATATAAAATACGTTTATTAACGTTACTTTCATTTGTTTGATGTGTTCATTAACATAAGCTTTGTCAAAAGCTAAGGGTAGTATACTTTAGGGCTTCTTAGCGCAGTTTAGATGCTAACTATAGGTTATTTTTATTGGCTTTACATTAAATATAAATACAGCTCTATATAATACTGCATTATATATAATATATAATCATTATATAATCATTTATGCATATCTTCATTATATAAATTTGTAGCGTATTTAGGATATTATCAAGAACTATTAAGTCCTAAAATTATTAATTTTTTATGCATTCATCATCAATATTTGAAAAAATTGCTTGTATTCAATAATCATTTTCTATATAAGCAACTATCATATATAGTTAAAATCAGTACTAAATATGAAAAGCGCAAAATTATTGATATCCATATACATAATTGCTATTATCATTATTTTAGCAATATATTACAAAAAAAGTAATAATAGCTTTGTTCACTTACATAATAATACACCTTTTAAGGTCAAACCACAAAATGTTGAACAATCGTCTCAAAACTCTGATAAAGAAATTTATAATTATCTGTCATCCATAAAATCTCATAACAATAAAAACTGATTTAATTAACATAATGCACACAGAAATAGTTTTATAAGACTAATTTTATAATTGATAAATAATTAGATTATGGTTAAACTTAATTTTTGTATACTAAATAATACTTTTTTATTATTTTATATTTACAATTCATTTCTAAATGTTAGCATAATTTTATGATAGATGACAACGATCCATGGAATACAAAGAAAAATTCTAATCAATTTACAAATCATTCTAATGAATTAAAATTGGGCAAAATAACTAAAAAGTTCAATCAGATTTTTAAGCTATTAGAAAATAATCAAGGATTCTTTTTAAATAAAATACGTTTTTTACTTATTGTAATAGCATTGCTATGCATTTACATCTGTACTGGATTTTATATTGTGCATCCTGAAGAAGAAAGTGTAAGATTACTATTTGGAAAATATCATAATACTGTAGGACCTGGTTTGCAGTATTATTTTCCCTATCCTATTGGAAATGTTATTAATATAAAAGTTAAAGTAATAAACAAAGAGGAAATAGGTTCCAACATTCATGCAGACTCCTCAACAGATCATGGTGAAGGCGTTATGTTAACTGGAGATGAAAACATCGTGAATATTAATTTTGATGTACAGTGGCGTATTAATAATGCATATAATTATCTTTTTAAAGTACGCGACTACAGACCTGGAGCAACAGTAAAAAATGCAGCAGAAAGTGCCATGCGTGAAATTATAGGGAAAAGCACTATCTCTTTTGCAATTGAAGGTAAAGGAAGGGCATCAATTGCTCATGAAACAAAAACACTATTACAAAATATTCTTAATCAATACCAAATGGGAATTGAAATACTCTCTATTCAATTAAAAAAAGTCGATCCTCCAGAAAAAGTTATTAGTTCTTTTAGAGATGTACAAAGCGCCAGAGCTGACAAGGAAAAAGTAATAAACGAAGCTTATGCTTATAGAAATGAAATCCTACCCAAAGCTAAAGGGGAAGCTATAAAAATTAAGCTCGATGCCGAAGCATATAGAAGTGAAGTAATTAATAAAGCTGAAGGTGATGCAAAAAAATTTACTGCTATTCATAAAGAATACATTAATCAACCATTAGCTGTAAAAAATCGTATGTATCTAGAAACAATGGAAGATATATTACATAAAGCAGATAAAATTGTAGTAAGTGAAGATTTAAACGGAATGTTTTCTTACTTACCGTTAACAAATTCTGTAAAAAAATAACAAGGTAGTTCTATGAATGGATCACTTAAAATATGGTTAAGCGTTTTAGCATTTTTTACAGTTGTGTTATTGTATAACTCAATATTTATTGTAAATGAGGCACAACAAGCAATAGTTTTACAATTTGGAAAGATTGTACAAAAAATACATAATAGTGGACTATACGTAAAAATTCCTATTATTGATAAGGTGATTTACATTGATAATAGAGTTATTGATATTAGATCAAATTCTTGTGAGGTTATTGCTGCTGATCAAAAAAGATTTATTGTTGATTTTTATGCGAAATATAAAATCATTGATCCTGTTAAGTTTTATCAAACTGTAAGAACTGAAATAGGGTTAGAAAATAGGTTAAGCTCAATTATTGAAGCAAATCTTCGTGAAAAAGTTGGTAGTGTTGCTTTAATCAACTTTTTAAATGAAGCAAGATCTGATGTTATGTCGCTAATACAACAAGGCGTTAGCAAGGAATCTCAGAAATTTGGAATAGAAATGATAGATGTGAGAATCAAAAGAGCAGATTTACCAGAAGAAAATAGTTCTGCTATTTTCCGACGTATGCAAACAGATAGAGAAAAAGAGGCTAAGGAAATTAGAGCTGAAGGAGAAGAAATCTCACAAAAAATAAAGTCCGATGCAGAATTACAAAAACGTATAGTCATTGCTAATGCTATAAAAGAGGCACAAATTATTCGAGGAGAAGGAGAAGCAAAAGCATCAAAAATTTATAATAATGCCTTAAAGGCTGATCCGGAATTTTTTAGTTTTTACCGTACAATGCAAGCTTACAAAAAAACATTCTCAAATGATAAAACTAAATTTATTTTATCACCAAATAATGATTTTATGGGTCCTTTCAATAAAAATAGGGGGTAGTTGTGAAAAAAAGGTTTTTATTACTTATATTATTAACATTAATAAGTACCACTTCTAGTTTTGCAGACACATCACATTTGCATAATCAAGGCTTTTCACATTTAACTAAAAAATTAATTCCAGGGGTTGTTAATATATCCACAGAGCAAGTTATATCCAATGGAGAACGTTATAAAGGAGGAAAACAATTCTTCCGCTTTCCTGGTATTCCCAGGGGGATGTTGGAAGAGTTCTTAGAAAATTTTGAACCATTTTTTAACAAAATGCCTTCTGAACCAAGAGAAGCAACATCTTTAGGATCAGGGTTTATTATAGATGAATCAGGAATAATTGTTACAAATTATCATGTTATTGCAAACGCAACTAAAATTACCGTTACATTTAGTGATAATACGCAAGCAAGGGCTTCAGTATTAGGTACAGATCCTCAAACTGATATTGCAGTATTGAAAGTTAAAGTCAATAAAAAACTTGCATATGTTAAACTTGGAAATTCTGATAATGCACTAGTAGGAGATTGGGTATTAGCTATTGGTAATCCATTTGGACTTGGAGTATCGGTAAGTACTGGCATAATTTCCGCAAGAGGACGTGATATTGACATGGGAACTTCCAATGAATTTTTGCAAACTGATGCTGCTATTAATCGTGGTCATTCAGGAGGTCCTTTATTCAATACTGATGGAGAAGTAATTGGTATTAATACCGCAATTTTTTCACCTCAACAAGGTGGAGGAAATGTAGGTATTGCTTTTGCTATTCCATCTAACAGTGCTGCACCTATTATAAATATTTTATCGCAAGGAAAAAAAGTTGAACATGGCTGGCTAGGGATAGTAGTACAAGCAATAACTCAGGATATGCTTGAATCTTTAAACATGAAAAATACAAATGGAGTATTAATTGCAAGTGTAGTTAAGGACAGTCCAGCAGATAAAGCAGGTCTTAAACCTGGTGATGTTATTCTCGAATTCAATGGTGTTAAAACTGAAAAAGCACAACAACTAACTCAACTTGTTAGAAGAGCAGAAGCAAATAAGAAAGCTACAATGAAAATATATCGAAATGGAAATACTATTAGCATCAATGTAAACATTGGCAAACTTTCAAGTAATGATCAAGTTTCTGATACCACACCACAAGATGCACAAATTATTAACAATGAAGCACTAGGGTTAACTGTTGGAAATATACCACAAGATTACAAAACAAACGAAACAAATGATGTTAGTGGGGTAATTGTGCTAAAAATAGACCGCGAAAGTGATGCCTTTAGTAAAGGAATAAGAAAAAATGACATTATTACACAAGTTAATCAAACAATTATTAAAAATACCGCTGATTTCAAAAATGCAATAAAAAAGGCTAAAAGTAAAAAAAGTATATTATTAAGAATTCAGAGGGAAAATAATCCACAAATATTTATAGCAATTAAACTAAAATAATGTTGCGGGGAATAATATTTGTAATACTAGTTACCTTTCCTTATAGTGTTATTAGTAGTGTGGTATCACATGATACAAAGTGCTATGAATTACTGAATAAAATATTATCATTTAAAGCTGATTTTACACAGATTAATTATGATAATTCTATACAGCAAGGATTTGTTATAATGTTAAAGCCTGGATTTTTAAAATGGAATTATTATCCCCCTACTCATATTTCTATTGTCATTAAAAAAAAGATTATTACATATTATGACAAAGAGCTTAAGGAATATACGTATGCTCCAGCCAACAATCCAATATTTGATTTACTGAGTAATAATGTTAGTAATATTATAAACTTTAATTGCATAAATGTAGTTAATTATCCAAATACACAAATAGCTACTATAAAAGATTTAAGCACAAATTCTATTATTAAAGTAACATTTAACAAAATTCCAATTGCTATTACTAAACTCAGTATAAATTATCCATCACAGCAAGATATAACCATTAAATTTGACAATATAATTACTAATCAATTTATATCTAAAAAAGAATTTCATGTTGAGTTAAACTAAGATTAAATTATGAGCAGTATACTAGAATTTATAAAATACCAATTCAAAAACACAGAATTATTACGTGAAGCTTTAACTCATCCTAGTACATTACAAGCAAATAATATAAATTATGAACGTCTTGAATTTTTAGGAGATGCAGTACTCAATATGGTTATCTCTGACATGCTTTTTTATCTCTTTCCTTTAGAAAATGAAGGTAATCTTGCAAAAAGAAAGAGTGCTCTAATCTGCAAAAAAAAAATAGTGGAAATAGCACAATTTATTAACTTAGGACAATTTATAATAATGTCAGAAGGAGAAAAAACTTGTGGTGGGAAAGAGAATCTCAATAATTTAGAAAATGCACTTGAAGCTCTAATTGGTGCGATATATATAGATGGAGGCATACAATCAGCCAAAGAATTTATCTTACAACATTGGGAATCTTCTGCTAAGCGCATGTTACTTCCTCCTCAAGATGCAAAGACTACTCTACAAGAATTAGCACAAACACAGGAATTACCTATACCCAATTACCGAATAACAAATAAATCTGGATTAGATCACTGTCCTATTTTTACAGTAGAAGTAAGTTTACCACATTATGGAACAGCAACAGCAACGGGAAATAGTAAAAAATCTGCTGAACAAAAAGCAGCAGAATTAATGTTACAAAAAATAAAGCATAATAATTGCTCTACTATGAAACCCAATTAAATGAGGCAATAAATTTTTATTTAACTAAAAAACAATATAGCATTATTTCATATATAGCTCCAGACTATTAATCAATGCACTTTCCATAACATAACTATAGTATTATGCAATAATAATTGTATAATGGATACAATACTAAAAATTTTTATCAATGATAAAAAATCGCACCATATTAATATTCTTATCGCTAATAATAATATCAATGATTTGCTTAGCATGCGCATCTGTACCATTATACAGAATATATTGCAAAGCAACAGGATATGGTGGAACAACTCAAAAGGCTTCTTTGCTTAACAAAAAATCACGAATAGGAAAAAAAGAGATAAAAGTTAGATTTAACGCTGATATAAATAACTTACCTTGGGCATTCTATCCAGAGCTACCCTATGTTACTGTTAAACCTGGCGAACAAACATTAATTTTTTATCGAGCAGAAAACCTATCAAATACTCCCCATACCGGTATAGCTATCTACAATGTTACCCCTTATAAAGCCGGGAAGTACTTCAATAAAGTAGCATGCTTCTGTTTTTCACAACAAACTCTAGCTCCGAAACAAAAAGCCGTAATGCCAGTTGCATTTTTTATAGATCCTGACATAGAAGATGATCCATATACTGCTGATGTTAGTACATTAACTTTATCTTATACTTTTTTTAAGTATAAAAGTTAGCATAATAATATCCCCCCTACCCCAAATATCACTAATGCTTAATAACTTTACCCTTAAAATGATTACTTCGACCCACTTCGATTATTGATAATTTATCAATAAGAAAGCTTTTTGCTACCCTGTTAACATCATCTAAAGTTACTGCATTAAAATAAAAATTACGTTTATTTAAATAATTTATATCCAATTCTCTTAATTGGGTATCTACTAATAAATCCGCAATATTATCTACAGTTAACAATGAAAATATAAAAGTATTTATCACACTAGATTTTGCCATATCAAAGATATTTCTATCGACACCATTTTTCTTAATATCACGTATAGTATCTAATAATACAGAAACACCTTTATCTACTGTAGTATTATCCGTATATAAAACACTGATCCATGTATTACCATGATCATCATTATTTAAATAACTATAAGTCCTATATGTTATCCCTAAATTATCGCGCAATTTTTTCATTAACATTGAATTTAAAGGTAACCCTCCTATAATATGATTTAATAAATACACTGCATAATAATCTGGATGATTATAGGATATACCTTTTTGAGCAGTCATAATAATACTTTGCGGAGTATCCATATAAATATAACCATGTAAATTATGACCAACCTTTACCTGTTCAATATCTATATCTTCTGTTCTATCTACCTTGATATTTAGCTCTGCAAAACAATTATCTATTGCTTCAGATAAGTCTTCAACTTTAAAATTACCTACAACACCTATCACCATATTCTTAATATTAAACTTATTTTTAATATAATTTTCAACATCATATACAGTAATATTGCTTATAGTTTCTTCTGTACCATATTTACTATAAGAATACGGATGATGACCAAATAACATTTTATTTAATCCATAAGAAGCAACTAAATCTGGATGTGATTTTAAGCGTTTAATAGTAGCTTGTTGCTGACTTTTTATCCTATCTAGCGTATCCTGAAAAACAACATACTCACTTAAACAATAATATAGATGTCCTAAAGCAATACTTAAATTACTAGATAAGGTCTTTAAATGAACATAAAAATTTTCACGATCTACAGAAAAAATAAGTTCCACTCCATCATAAGCTAATTTTACCTCCATAGGGACTTGTCCAGGACCTCTCATATCTTCTTTTATTACATTAGTAACTAATGAAGCAATACCTTTCTTTTCAGATGGATCATAAGCATACCCTGCTTTTTTAAATGCTACAGACAATGACACCACTGGCAAATCATTGTTCTGCACATACCAATATTTAACACCTCTTAAAGTAACAGCATTTTTGATATCTATTTTAAAATCATTAGCATAACTACCAACAGAAAATATTATTACACTAATTATAAAAGCATAAACATATTTATTCATTATTAAACTCCTTTTTTGGTAATAAATACCCTACTAATCTTGTTCCGCTAAAGGTGTCTTTTATTGCAACATCAACATCTTTTTTATCTATGCCTTCTATTTTTTTAATAAATTCTTGTACATCTATTAAAGGCACTCCTAGCGCCAAATTGCTAGCATAAAAAAATGACATAGCTTTCAACCCATCCAGAGCATATACTATATTTGCAGTAGTACTCGTTTTTTTTAACGAAAAAAAACTATCATCTTTTACAGAGAAATTATTTATAACACTATAAATCTCATGTTCTATCCTTTTAAGCGATATACCACTTTTAGGAACTACATGAATAGTAATAAATCCATCACTATATTCATCAGGACCATATGAAACTGAAACACTAGTTGCTAATTCACCCAGCACTAATGCATTATATAAAGCCCCAAACGCATTATTACCTAATAAATCAGCAATTAAGTACATAACATGATAATTACCATTAGTAATTATGCTTGGAGCTTTATATGTAACAAATATTTCTGGATTTTGAATTGAATTTTCATACAATGTTACAGCAATATTAGCCTTATGAGGAGGTTCCAAATTTTTAGGCACACGCTTAATAGTTGACACCTTATTTTTAATATTACCATAGTATTTTTTTGACAATTTAATTACATCATCAAAATTCACGTCTCCTGATATAAATAAAATAGCATTATTGGGATTATAATATGTATTATAAAACCTTTCAGATTCTTCCCTATTAAAATTTTTTATCTCATGCTCCCATCCAGCAACTGATCTCCCATAACCATTACGATAGAAAGCATTCATCATTTCTTCAGTTATAACACCATGAGGGTTACTATCTATACGCATTTTTCTCTCTTCCAATACTACACTACGCTCACGTTTCATAGCTTTATCTGTGATTTTTAAGTTATGCATTCTATCAGACTCAATTTGCATCACAAGTGGCAAATATTGTTTATTCACTAATTCATAATAAATAGTACTATAAGACGAAGTCATAGCATTAAATTCACCACCAATACTATTAATAGTTGATGCAAAATCTGCAAAATTATCTGTACCACTAAACATTAAATGCTCAAAGAAATGTGCTAACCCAGAATATCCATAAGGATCATCAATGCCACCAACCTTATATATTATCATATGCATTACAACTGGCACATTATTATTGGGGAGTACATAAATCTCCATTCCATTATCAAGCTTCGTATGTAAAATCTTTGTACTTAAAGACAGTGCAGTATCACAAACACAAACAGCATACAACAATACAATAAGAATCCGCATTATCATAAATATCACCTAATTTATACAGAGAAATTACAAAAAAATTATACACACTCTAAAATGACATAGTATCACTTTTATTATAGAAAGATTATATATAATCCGTTATATCATACAAGAATTTTTTAATATAATTAAAAATTTTACAAATGTTAACTTGCACATACCAAAACATTACTTATAAAGCAAAGTTAACATCATATACTTAATTTATTAGATAAATACTCATAAAAGTTACTTCACTTCTTGTAAAAGACGTTACAAAATTTTTGTAAATAAATTCTAACTTATACTGTAAAAAAGTAAGAATTTGTAATAGATTTTAACTAATCTACATCATTTCTTACTTTAACAAAACAGTTACAAAGTAAAGTTATTATTCCACACACTATAAATGTATCTGCAACATTAAATACAGGCCAATGCCAATGCGCAATATGTATATCTATAAAATCAAATACTGCTCCAAATCTTAATCTATCTATAAGATTCCCAAAGGCACCTCCCACAATAACGGCAACAATAAAACTATGATTACTTTTTTTTAATTTAAATAATGAATAATATAATAACACTAATACTATAAAACATGATAATAACGAAAAAATCATATTACTATTCTTTACAACACTAAACATACCAAAACTAATACCAGGATTCCATACCATTACTATATCTAGATATTTACATAACGTAATCACTCTATCATTATTATAATGTAGTATTGCCATTACATACCACTTACTGCATTGATCAAACGCAGTCACTAAACTTATCAATATAATATTAATAATAAATTTCATAACAGATAATCAGCTTTTACTTTTGCAATATCACATTTTATTTGACTTACTAATTGGTCAATAGTGTCAAATTTTTTTTCTGAACGTATAAATCCTAGCAGCTCGATGCTCACCTCTTTTGCATAAATATTATCACAAAAATCAAAAATATACATTTCTAATACAGGGTATTCTATATCACAGAACGTTGGTCTTATACCAATATTAACAATACCATCAAACCACTTATCACAGTACCCATAAATTTTAGCACGCGCAGCATAAACACCAAATTTAGGTACTGCAAAACTTTCCATTTTAATATTAATTGTTGGGAATCCTAATGTTTGACCTCTACCCAATCCTTTGAAAATTTTACCACTAACCTGATATGATCTACCTAAAATCTGATTAGCTAATTTTATATCACCAGACTGTAAATATTTTCTAATCGAAGATGATGAACATAATACTCCATTTTTAATTAAAGGATTAATTTCTGTAATACCATAATTATAAATTTGCGAATAAACACGTAATAACTGCATATCACCCATACCTTTATGTCCAAATATGCAATCATGACCTACAACAATATGTTTCATTTTACAACCATTTACTAATACTTTAATAATAAAATCTTCTGGTAATATTTTTGAAAAAGCGTCATTAAATTCAATAACATATAAACAGTCTATCCCATATTGTTTTATTAATTTGATTTTTTGTTCAAAATTTGATAAGAGAAAATTTTTTTTATTTCTTAAAAAAATTTCTGTATGAGGAACAAAAGTTAAAATAGCGGATGATATATTTTCTTTTTGTGATATATTTTTTACTGTAGAAAAAATTGATCCATGTCCCAAGTGTACACCATCAAAATTTCCAAATGCAAGTACAACATCCACATTCCCATGATAACCATACAATACTTTCATATTTAAAATATTCTTTACATTATATTTAATAACTTTGATAATAATGAAAATTAATTATCAATCATTTAGTTGTGTAGGATAGTTAAATGCTAAAAATCGTAATATATACCAAAAGCTTCTGCCCATATTGTACTAAAGCTAAGATTTTATTCAATAAAAAAAATGTTCCTTTCAAGGAAATAGATATTACCAATGATGAACAAGCACGTAATGAAATGATTAAAAACTCAGGTGGTAACATGACTGTTCCGCAAATATTTATTGATGGAAAACATATAGGAGGATGCGATGATTTGTACGCAGCATACGAATCAGGTATCATTAAATTATAGTATAACTCTTTATATATTTAGTTATTTTATCATAGTCAAATTTCATCTTGCTTAGATTTATAGTACCTTTTTACGTCAAATAAAATAAAAATCAACTTTAAAGTAATGTTTATAGTATTCACAAATTAATAAGCCAGTAATATTTGCCAATTTACATTTATTGCTATTTTTCTGTTCAGCTAACATTATTCTAATAAATATTAGCCTTTAAAACATAATTTATAAACTGTAATACAATATTATAATTACAATTCCTAAGTCATTAATGCAATAAAATTCCTGTTAATACTACACTAAAACTACATATTTATTATATGTGCACAGTATTTGATATATAAGAATAATTCCATCATACATACAGCAAAATTGCAAATGCGTAATAATATTATTATTTTAATATTGAAAACATAGCAATTATATTTCAGGTACATACATAACCATTTTTATAACATTTTAGCAGCGCTTAATAAAATAAATAATCCCCAAACAAATACCAACAAAATAACAAATTATATAACTTCTTGATAGCAAAAATCTACACCAATCTATAAAATAATAAATTCACTACACAATAAAACCCTTATTTAATACAAAAATAATTATTCAAATAACAAAGCCCTTTTATATCAATATAATACGCAAAAAAGAATTTATTGAGATTATACAATTACTCAAAATAATACATCTCCCTCTATATTTAATAGCTCTTCATATACATATATAATGAATATTATGCTTGACCCAAATAATTTGAAAGATAGTTAATTACGATAACAAATTAATTCCCACATATGTAATGCTTAATAAAATTATGCTGCATTACATACATAAAATACCATTACACAAACTATATTTATCTAAGATAAAAACCCATTTATACAAAATATACTTATTATCCTTATCCAAAAAAATTTAATAAAATTTCTACTGTGCCTTAATATTTATTGTATTTTTAATAGAAATATTGTTTTTTACGTAGTTAAGCAAGATATCTCATTCGCCAGCATTACTTAATATTATGCAACGTTTTTTGCCGCATAAATCATACACATAAGAACAAAAAATTAGCTTATAATTTGGTACTATTTTATGAATTTGACTCTGATCTTCTCCTATCTCTAAAATAGCTTTACCACTCTTCTTGAGGCATCTTTTAATTACTTGAAAAATTTGAATATAATTTTCTATCCCTATAGAACCACCATCTAAAGCTACAAATGGTTCGTATAATTTTACTTCTGGTTGTAACGCTGCAATTTTAGATCTTTTAACATATGGAGGATTACTTACTATTAAATCAAATACCCCTTTACATTTTATCCAAGAAGATAAGAATAATCTAGTCCTATTATATACTTTATGATATTTCAAATTTTTATATGCTACTCTATAAGCTTCAACACTCTTTTCAAATGCAACACCAACAGCATTATTATAATGAGACAATAATGTTATTATAATACAACCCGTCCCTGCACCTAAATCTGCAATATTAATCCTACTATTTTTATTTTTATATATTTTAAGAACAGAAGAAATTATTGTTTCTGTTTCTGGACGAGGATCTAATACATTAGAATTTACCATAAATTCCATATCCCAAAATTCACGCTTACCTATAATCTGAGAAACAGGAACTCTATTAGCACGTTGTCGTATTGCTTGCCAAAATATTCCCAATTTATTACAACACACAGATAAATTTGGATTCGCAATAATAGTTGAAAGCTTAATATCAAGAGTATACTGCATTAACACTTCTGCATCAAATCTAGGATTATCAACATTAGCATCACATAATATTTTAATTGCTTCACGTAGTAAAGATGATATTGTAACCATAAAAGCTATTTGTATTAAATATTCAAACTATAATTCATTAAATACAGCATATTTTTAATTTGCACACAGAATATAATATCATGCAGTAATATTTTTCGTCAAAATTCAATTGCAATTGAACTACTAAACCCTTTGCTATCTTTATAAAAAATTACATGACAAATATTATTTAGAATTACAAATTAAATATGTGATTTTCATCAATCCTCAATTTAAATAATTTACACTTTTTTACACAATAGCACATAAATGAAAATTTACTGTTATATTAATCTCTCTTTGAAATTACTTGATAAAGTCATGATGTTGCTTCACAAAGATGCTTTGCTTTAATTGACGGCTCCCCAACCCAATACATCCTACTTGAATCACCATACCCCCATTTAATATTACAGTAACATCTATGTTAAGTGTATCCTCATTCTTTAACAAATCATCATCAGGAATACCATGACAGACAACATAATTCTAGATGTACAAATAGACTATTTAATTTATATAAAACATTATATATATGGCGGAAAATTAAATCCCTTAGGAGAACTTGTAAATATTTCAACACCATCTTTCGTTACACCTAATGAATGCTCAAATTGTGCAGATAATGATAAATCTTTAGTAGTAACTGTCCACTTATCATGTTTGCTAAGTACAGTATGATATTTTCCTGCATTAATCATAGGTTCTATTGTAAAAAACATTCCCTCCTGCATTACAATATCATTATCCGCATCATAGTAATGCATAACATTGGGACTTGCATGAAACTTTCTTCCTATCCCATGTCCACAATAATCTCGCACTATAGAATAACCATATTTCTTTATTACACCTTCTATAGCCAACCCAATTTGATTAAATTTATTACCTGGCTTAACTTGTTGTATCGCGCATAATAATGCATTATAAGTTGCTTCACAAAGACGCTTTGCTTTAATTGACGGCTCCCCAACCCAATACATCCTGCTTGTATCACCATGCCATCCATTTAATATTACAGTAACATCTATGTTAAGTATATCCCCATTTTTTAACAAATCATCATCAGGAATACCATGACAGACAACATAATTCTTAGATGTACAAATAGACTTAGGATAGCCTCTATAATCTAAAGGAGCAGGAATCGCTCCAGCAGATATAATAAAATCATGACATAAATCATTAAGTATATTTGTAGAAACACCAGGTTTAACATAAGAAGTAATAAAATCTAGAACTTCAGCTGCAAGCCTACCAGCTTTGCGCATACACTCAAAATCTTCTTGATTATGAATTACTATATTACTAGACACTATTTTATTCAATTAAACGTTTAAATATATTCTATTTGGATCTTCAAGATATTGCTTAATATGCACTAAAAATGTTACTGCTCCTTGCCCATCAACAATTCTATGATCATACGATAATGCAATATACATCATTGGTCTTATTTCTATTGATCCATTAACTACAACAGGACGATTTTGTATTGCATGCATACCTAAAATTCCAGATTGAGGAGGATTAATTATTGGAGTAGATAATAAAGACCCATAAACACCTCCATTAGTAATAGTAAACGTAGCACCAGCCATATCATTCACTTCAAGCTTACCATTTCTTGCTTTTTTACTCAATGATAATAGAGTAATTTCTAAATCAGAAAAAGACATCTTATCTGCATCACGAATTACAGGCACTACCAATCCCTTATCAGTACCAACAGCAATACCTATATCATAATAGTTTTTATATATAATTTCATTACCACATATTTCAGCATTAATTACTGGTATTTCCTTTAAAGCTAAAGTAACAGCCTTAATAAAGAATGACATAAATCCTAATTTAGTATTATATTTCTTTTCAAAACTATCCTTATATTTTACTCGAAGATCCATAATACTTTTCATATCAACTTCATTGAATGTAGTAAGTATAGCAGCAGTATTTTGAGATTCTTTTAGCCTGGAAGCAATGACCTGCCTAATTTTGCTCATTTTTACACGTTGTTCTCTATTTGGATTTTTAAGACAACTGTCTCTACTCACCACATTATTAGACAAATTACTATCATTAACGGTCATATCTTTTATAGCACCAGTATTTTCTAAAGCGTCAAATTTAGTCACTCTATTATTATGACCTGAACCTTTGATATCGCTTAAATTTATACACGCCTCTTCTGCAATTCTATAGGCAGCAGGTGAATGTTTTTTTTCGATAAACTCTTGGACATCATTTTGTTCAATGTTTTTACTATCTAAAGATTTATCATCTTGCCGATCAATAACTGCTAATAATTGACCTTTAGAAATTAAATCATCATCCATAACACATATTTTGGTTATTATTCCACTTATAGGTGATGTTACTTCTAATGAAGTTTTATCAGTTTCAATTATAAATACCACCTCATCTTTAGATACAATACTACCAACATTCTTAAGCACTCTTACAGGAGCCTCAAGTATAGACTCACCCCCAAGACTATCAGCCTTTATTTCTATTGAACTGCTCATAAACAAAACCTTATATAATTTTAGCAATTTTGCTCAATTTTAGCAATTTTGCTCATTATTATTTTCAACACTAAGTAATTAACCATTAAATAATCAAAATGTCAAATCGTAGATTATGGAAATAATTATTATTCAGTTTATCATAACTAGCATACACAAAAATGCTTAATAATTTTTAATTAGAGACATTTACAATCTGTAATACAAAATTGAATCTTAGTAATTATATAAACAAAACTTGCATTTTAAGCAGATAACTTATTAACTTTTGCTAAAATAAAGTAAATGCTGCATAAATACTCGCAAATAATTAACACTCATACAATGCTTTGTCACACAATCTAATAATTGTTAAGCAAATATGAAAATACTTCCTGATAAGTTAGAAACAGATACATGATCTTTATAAATATTAAGCGATCACATCATTAACCCAACCCTATTTATCTTCTCATAAGCTTTTATCTTATAAATTACCATAACAACTATTTTAAATACTCATGAGAAAGTGCTATATAATTATTAGCTGACTCGTTAATATGCAGCATTTCTTCTGAAGAAAGTTTACGAAAAAACTTCGCAGGTCTACCAGACCATAATTCACCACTTTTTACTATCTTACCCTTTGTAAGCAGCGATCCTGCTGCTAACATACTATATTCCTCCATCACAGCATTATCCATAACAATTGATCCCATACCAATAAAGACCTTATCAAAAATTGTACATGCATGCAATATTACACAATGCCCAATTGTTACCATTTTACCAATTATTGTATTTCCATTATTCCTATCAACATGTATTATGGTGCCATCCTGAACATTGGTACCATAATCAATATGTATTTCACCTACATCGCCACGTAGAACAGTATTGTACCATATATTAACATTTTTTTTGATAAAAACTTTTCCTATAATATAAGCATTATCTGCAATAAATGTACAATCATCTATCACAGGAGAAAATTTTTGATAATTAACTAGATAACCCACTATTCACTAAACAACAAGTAAATTGTCAATAAGTCTACACCTTCCTAAATAAGCTGCAACAAAAATTCTCGCTGGTTTTCTAAAAAAATTTATTTCTTCTAAAGAATTATTATCACGTACTTGCAAATAATCGAGTATAAACCCTTCCCTTTTAAAAGATTGTTTACTATCCTCAATAATATTATGCAATTCATAAGGTTCATTTTTCAATCTATGTGCTATATCAACAAGTGCATGATATATGTAATGTGCTTTATGTTTTTCTTCTGCATTTAAATATTGATGACGTGACGACAGTGCTAATCCATTATCATCTCTTACTGTATTACCTTTTAAAATTTTAGTACTTATATTTAAATCTTGAAATAATTTACGCGCTAAAAATAACATCTGATAATCTTTTTCTCCTAAAATCATATACTCCGTTTCTGTTTGCATAACTAGCTTTAATAATACTGTCATGATCCCATCAAAGTAGTTTTTTCTAGATGCTCCACACAATTCTCTAGACAGTGGACCAACACTTACAGTAGATGAAAATCCGCTAGGATACATAACATCACTTACAGGTAGATACACAACATCCACTGCAACTTTTTTACATTTCTCACAATCTTGTATATCATTTCTCGGATAACTTTCATAATCTTCACCAAATGAAAATTGTAAAGGATTAACAAAGATACTTAATATTACTTTATCAACTTCTTTTTTAATAACATTTACCAATGATAAATGTCCATCATGTAAAGCACCCATAGTTGGCACTAAACCAATTTTATATCCATCTTTACGAAATTGCATTACACAATTTTTAATAGAACTAACATCTCTTAAAATCTGCATTCTAGTATCATTTCCTATAATATATATTCACAACATAACGTTAATTATATACTGTTGCTATTCCCTAAATTTCATCTATTATAAATAATAAACCAGTTACCGAATCTATTAATAAAGATCATTTTGTTCTGCATGTGGAATATGGTATATGAAAATTTTTAATATTAATACCCAATTAAGTATATATCAAGATTAACAGATATACCAAAAAATGATAATAATATATCTACACTGATGCTGAGTAGTAATAACTTAAGTACTTTTTATGCCATTAAGTAATTACTGAATTTCTTTAAAAGATTTAATCAATGCTAACAAATAATATACAAAATACTTCAATAAAATTATTTATACATTAGTTATTGATATAAACATTAAACATAAGTATATATAAAATATCAGTATTATAGACATAAAGCTAAACAATAATGCAAATAATACCTTTTTTAATGTTTTTGTTTCTTGCTCTTACATCTAATTCAATAAGCGCCTTCCAATTATATACCAAAGCTCCTAATGCAATAATTTTTGAGCTTAACTCCAATTCTATTTTATTTGCACATAATGCAGAAGAACAAATTGTACCTTCATCAATGAGCAAGCTCATGACCCTCTATATTGCATTTCATTATATAAAGGCAGGTATTATAAAAATGGATGATAAGTTCATTGTGAGTAAAAATGCTTGGCAAAGAGGTGGCTCCTCAATATTTCTCCGCGAAGGACAATCAATAAAAGTACGTGATTTAATTAATGGCATTGTTGTTGCATCAGGAAATGATGCTTGTATTACTCTTGCAGAAGGTATTTCTGGATCACAACAAAATTTTGTTGACGAAATGAACAATATGGCAAAAAAGCTAGAATTAACACAAAGTCACTTTAGTAATGTAACTGGGTGGCCTGATGAAAATCATCTAATGTCAGTAAAAGATATAGTACTTTTATCTGTAAAAATATTTCAAGATTTCCCTGAATATTATCATTTGTTTAGCCAAAAGGACTTTACTTATAACAACATTCATCAAAAAAATAACAACATTTTGCTCCAATATAATCTTGGCGTTGATGGAATCAAAACTGGTCACACCAGTAAAGGTGGATATGGATTGGTAGTATCATCAGAACAAAATAATAGGCGTATTTTTGTTGTTGTTAATGGACTTAAAAATGAAACAGAACGCATTTCCGAAGTAAAAAAACTTATTGCATATGCTTTTAATAACTTTGATACAAAAACAATATTTCACAAAAATTTTGAAATTGATCAAGCTAATGTATGGTATGGCAAGGATAAGACTGTGCCTTTAATTACTTATGAAGATGTTACAGTTACCTATCCAAATAATTCTTATGATCAAATTAAAGCATTTATTTCCCGTAATAATATAATTCCTGCACCAATAAAAAAAGGACAAAAAATTGGTGAATTACATATTCAAATACCAGAGTTAGAAGAAAAAATAATTCCTGTATATGCAGCAAAAAATGTACGATATTTAAATTATTTTGAAAGAATATTACATATGTTATTATATTAACAAAATATTATTTAACATTACTCAAAGCTTCTTTTAAAATTTTATTACTTAAAATCTGTGGTAAAATTTGCACCTTAATACCATTAATATATAAAACATAAAACGGTATGCTGCTTTGTTTCATTTTATCAAGATAAGTTGCAATATCATCATTTTCATTCGTCCAGTCAGCTTTCATATAAATTATTTTCTTACGTAAAAATAATTCCTGAATATTTCGAGATTCTAATATTTGCTCATTCAATTTACAAGTTAAACACCATTCTGCTCCTATAGAAAGAAATATAGATTTTCCATGTTGCAATAAATCGTTAAGTTTTTCTTGAGAAAATTCAACATTTTTAATAGTATTTTGACCATTAAAGTCAACTATATGATGAATTTTATTAGTATAATAAAAAGAAAACATAATTGTTAATAAAATACATAAGGATAGTATAAATTTAAGATTTTTATTATTAATAAATTTAATAAACCAAATACCTGCAATAATTAACACAACACCTGATAAAGCTGGAAATAAAAATATTATACCTTTCTGTTTTACAAGCACATATAATAACCATATCGACGACATATACATAGGAAATGATAAAAATTCTTTTAAAATTTGCATCCATCTTCCAGGTTTTGGTAAGAAAAATAACAGTCTTGGAAAAAAAGATATTAACAAATAAGGAAATGCTATTCCTAATCCTATTACTTGAAATATTATAATAGAATATATACCAGGGTGCATTATAGCAAAGCTTACAGCAGACACCATAAATGGTGCTGTGCAAGGTGTTGCAATAAAAGTTGACAGTATCCCCGATAAAAAATTACCTAACATATCAGACTGAAAATTATAATTCACAAAACTTGGAAATGTAATATTTAAAAAACCTGCAAAAAATAATCCAACTAAAAAAGTAATATACATCAATATTATTATAAATGTTGAGGACTGCATTTGAAATCCCCATCCTATTAATGACCCTGTGTGACGCAATATTAATAATGCAGCAGACAAAATAAACATACTAAACATAATACCAGCTGCATACATAATACTATTAACTTTATAGTTATTTTTATCAGCACTGCCTTGTATTAATGACATAATCTTTAATGATAAAATAGGAAATACACAAGGCATGCAATTTAAAATTACACCACCAATAAAAGCACAAATAATCACATTAAGTACACCAAAAGCACTCATACAAAACCATTTTTTAATGAAGACATAATTACAATACTTTTTGAATTTATGAAAATAATATACTTCAATTAAATTTGAATTTTTCTTTATTAAAAGAAATAATATACTTCATCATATGATTAATTGATGAAGGAATAAGCTGCTTACCTGTAATATAGTCATACAGTTGTTTATCATCAATATCCACTATCTTTTCATATGCATTAATTTCTTCATCGCTCAATAAAAAAAGATATTGAGTTGCAAATCCTCCAAGTAATATATCAATTTCTTTACATCCCCTATGTAAGCTTCTATACAATAGCCTTTTTCTTTTGTTATCAATCTCTAACATTAGTTCCCACTTACTTATTGAATTCATCTTAAAGTAAGTATTACATATTTTATTGTCAAACACATTAATATAATATATATTGCACTTGTTAAAAAATCATAGTTAGTTGTTTATGATACCCTTGGCAAAAATATTTAGTACTGCTCATGATAGTTTTTTCTATTTATCATCCTTTATATTTATAATCTCTATCATAGTTTTTATACATGAGTATGGACATTATGTTGTTGCTAAGATTTGTAATGTAAAAATTGAGGCGTTTTCTATAGGATTTGGTCCAGAATTGTTTGGCATAAAAGATAAGTCAGGGACAAGATGGAAGTTTAGCTTAATCCCAATAGGGGGCTATGTAAAAATGTTTGGCGATGCAAATGTAGCTAGCACTGGTGCATCAACAAGTGATTTAACAGCCGAAGAAAAGCTTGTTGCATTTTACGAAAAATCTCTCTTGCAAAAGTTTTGTATTGCTTTTGCTGGCCCTTTGGCTAACTTATTATTTGCCATAGTAGTATTAACAGTTTTTTTTAGCGTGCAAGGAGTTATGCATCCTATGGCAGTTATTGGTAAAGTAGAACCAAATAGTGTTGCAGAAAGGGCGGGATTAGTTGCAGGAGATATTATTTTAAAAGTAAATAATCATGATGTTAAGTGGTTTACAGATATTCAAAAGTATATTATAGAAAATGGTAATAAAAAATTATCAATTCAATATTTGCGACAAAATGTGCAAAATACTGTTACTATATATCCGGAAATGCGCACTATAAGAAAGTTACAAATACCATTCTTAGGTATTTCTGCAAGTCAGCTTCGTCAAGATTATCAGTTGCAAAAATTATCTGTAACTTCAGCCTTTATTAGCTCTTCCATTTATACTTATAATCTGATTTGCACAACTTTAACGGCAATATGGCAAATGATTACCGGACAACGTAGTATTAATGAGTTAGGTGGACCAATACAAATTGCAAAATATTCTGGTTATTCCGTAAAAAATAATGAGGTGCTATGGTTCATGGGAATGATTTCCATTAATTTAGGGGTTATTAACTTGTTGCCAATTCCAATGCTTGATGGTGGGCATATGCTACAATATACAATACAGGGCATCTTACGTCGCAAGCACATAAGTGCAAAATTTCAAAATTATGCAGCAGTGCTTGGTTTTATACTACTGTTATTTTTAATGATTTTCGCTACTCTTAATGATATAAAAGCCATTTTAAAGTAAACTATATGAAGTATATTGTTTTTATAATTTTATTATTGTCTTTTTCAATCAGTACTTCTGCTTTTTCAGTAGAAATTAAATCTGTTAAAGTATATGGTAATGAAAGATTGGATATCAATACAATATATTTTTATGCAAAACATCCGCTAAAAGGGGAAATTACAAAAGAAAATATTGATCAAATTATAAAAAATCTGTATTCCACTCACTTATTTTCAAAAGTTGAGATAAATATTAAAAATAACAGTCAATTAATTATAAAATTAAAAGAAAATCCTGTAGTTCATAATGTTCATATTAAAGGGAATAAAGAATTCTCTAATAAAGATCTTAAAGATGATATACTTCAATTAAAAGCACTTAGTATATTTACTAAAGCAAAGCTACAACAAGATATAGCTCAATTATATACTTTATATCAAAGTAAAGGAAAATTAGGAGTAAAGATTACATATAACATTACAGAAATAGGCAATAATAGTATAGATATAACTATTAATATTAATGAAGGAGTAACAGCAAAAATTAAAACAATAAAATTCATTGGCAATAAGTCATTCACAAGCCATCAACTTAAATCAATTATTGCGTCAAAAGAGACTCAGCTTTTCAAAGTTTTCAGCAATAGTACAAAATATTTAATTGATAGACTAATGCTTGATCAGGCAAATTTATATAATTTTTATACAAATAATGGTTTCATAAATTTTAAAATTAGGTCAGTAATATCAGAAGTAAATGATGATTATTCAAGCATAAATATTATATTTTCCTTAGAGGAAGGAAATCTATATAAATTTGGTACTAGTACTTTGTCAATAGATAAACATTTCGTCGGAAATAAGGACATAAAATCACATTTACAAAAATTCATACAATCACAACAGGGAGACATTTTTAATATAACAAAAATTAACAATTCAGTCTCTGCAATTACATCATATCTTAATAATCAAGGTAACCTTTTTGCAACTGTAAAAAGTGAATACGAAATTATTACAAAAGAAAATACTGTAAATGTTAAATATGTAATATACACGGGTAATAATGTATACATAAATAATATTAATATTAAAAATAATACTCGTACTTTAGATTATGTAATAAGACGTCAATTAAGTATCTCAGAAGGTGATGTATATAACTCATCTATAGTAAAAACATCACAACAAAATGTGCTTAATTTAGGGTTTTTTGAGGATGTAAATGTAGAAACTCAAAAAATTAATGATAATCTTATTGATTTAAATTTTAATCTTAAAGAAAAAGGTACAGGGTCATTTGATATAGGTGCAGGGTTTTCTTCAATGACTGGTCTTGTAGGAAAAATCAGTATACAGGAACGTAATTTATTAGGTACCGGCAAGACATTTGCTTTTAAACTTGAAAGATCTCTAACAAATTTTTCAAGTGCAATAGATTTAATAACACCTTACTTTTTGGATAGTAACGTATCTCTAGGAATGGGGTTATTTTACTCACAACAAAAAAATCAAGCTAATGAACAACGAATATTACCTTCAGATACATCTGTTTTTAGCAGCAGCAGCACGGGATTTTCTACAAGATTATCGTATAACATTACAAATAATATAATAGGAGCTTTATCGTATTCATATAAGTATAATCATATATATAACGTAAATAGAAATGCATCTGCTTTAATAAAAGAGCAGGAAGGAAAAAATATAGATTCTTCAGTTGGTTATTCATTAATTTATAGTAATATAGATAATATGTATCAACCAAGAAATGGTGTCTTTGTCAAAATAGAACAGTCCCTTTCCGGAATTGGTGGTACTTTACACTACATAAAAACTGAAGGTTTTGCTACATACCTTCACCCTATTTTACAAAAAATTAATAATGATATTATCATTAAAATTAAATCATCATTAGGATATGTATTTGCTTATAATAATGAACAGGTAAAAATAGGACAAAGATTCTTCATAGGAAGTAATAATATTAGGGGATTTAGTATCTCTGGTATAGGTCCTAGGGATAAAACAACTTATGACGCATTAGGAGGTAATTTTTATTTTAGTCTCATTAATCAAGTTGATTTTCCAATAGGATTACCAGATAATTTAGGGATTAAGGGATCATTATTTATTGATGCAGCTACTTTATTCGGCCTTGATTACAAGGTGCAGGATAACTATGATAATAGCAAATCTTTAAGAATTGCTATTGGATTTGGGTTTTCATGGAAATCTCCTTTCGGACCAGTAAGGATAGATTTTGGATTCCCAATCAAACAAGAAAAATTTGATATAAAATACGTGCCAAGATTTTCTCCAGATACAGGTATATAACAATGAAACTAAAAATATTATACATAGTGCTTTTTGTAACTTTTTATGGTTTTAGCTCTTTTGCTACAGATAATAAGTCAATCTTATTTGTGAATCGAGATAAAATTATGACTGAAGCACTAGTTATGAAAGATATCAGAAGTCAAATAGATGCAAGACGTTCTGACTTACAAAAGGAATTTTCCAATAGAGAGGAAAGCCTTCATAAAGATGAAGATGAATTAGCAAAACAAAAAAGTATATTAAGTTCTGAAGCCTTCAATGCAAAAGTTAGTGAATTTAAAAAGAAAGTTGATGATCTACAAAAAGATATTACAAATAAGAGATCAGAGCTTGAAAATATGTACATAAGTTCTATAGAACAAGTACATGATAAAATCAAGCAAATATCTGAAGATATTGCTAAAACAAGCAATACAAATATTGTGCTATTTTTAATGGATAATCAAGTGCTTTTTTATGATTCTAATATTGATATATCTAATCAAGTATTAAGCAAACTCAATAAAGAGTTATCTAGAGTAGATATTAAAAAAAGTATACACTAGAACAAACAATAAATAATATGAACTTTGATATTAAACAAATTATAAAAATGCTTCCTCATTCCTATCCTTTTATATTAATTGATAGGATTATTGAGTGCAACCCTAGTCAATATGCAATAGCAATAAAGAATGTCACTTTTAATGAACCTTTTTTTATGGGACATTTTCCTAGTAATCCTATCATGCCAGGAGTATTAATAATTGAAGCTATGGCACAAACTTCTATGGTTTGTATAGTAAGTAGCTTTAATTCACATGAAGTATCAAAAAAATCAGTATATTTTCTTGCTATTGATTCAGCAAAATTTCGTAAAGTGGTTATTCCTGGTGATGCTATCATTATTAATGCTAATGTTATACACCAAAGAAAAGGTACTTGTAGATTTAAGTGCAATGCATATGTTGATAATCAGTTAGTTGCTGAAGCTTATATTTTAGCCATGATTAGCAATACTGTCTCCAATTAATAGGTTTTCTACATGCAAATAAAAACAGCTCTTATATCTGTCTATGATAAGACAAATATTATAGATCTTGCAGAATTTTTAGTTGACCGTGGTATACAGATTATTGCAACACATAGTACATATAATACTTTAAAAGAAGCAAATATTAGCTCTATAGAGATATCTAAATATACCGATTATCCTGAAATTCTGAACGGCAGAGTAAAAACTCTTCATCCGAAAGTTTATGCAGGTATCCTTAATAAAAGAAATAATCACGAGATGGATACACACAAATTTGTAATAAATAACATAGATTTAGTCATTGTTAATTTATATCCCTTTACACGCACTGTCAGCAATGTATCCTCAACAGAGGATGATATTATTGAACATATAGATATAGGTGGCATATCTCTTTTAAGAGCCGCAGGAAAAAATTTCCACCATGTAACAGTAATAAGCAATATAAATGATTATCAAAATTTAAAACAAGAATTAATTAATAACAATAATTCTACAACTTTAAAATACAGACAACATTTGGCAAAAAAGGCATTTATTCTTACATCAACATACGATGCTGAAATTTATAATTGGTTTAATAACAATGAGCAATTTCCGGAAAGTTTTATCATACATGGCAATAAAATACAAAATTTAAGAATCGGAGAAAATCCACATCAAAAAGCTGCTTTATATACAAGTAATGCTAATACAAACTTCCCTATTGAGCAATTACATGGGAAAGAGTTGAGCTATAATAATATTATAGATATTGAAGCTGCTATAAATATAGTATATGAATTTCAAATGCCAGCAGTATCAATAATTAAACATAATAACCCTTGCGGAGTTGCAATTGCTGACAATATTACAGAAGCATATAATAAGGCAATTGCATGTGATCCCAGGAGCAGTTTTGGAGGTATTATTGCTCTCAATGACAATGTAAATTTAGAAATAGCACACAAAATTAGTAATCTTTTCATAGAAGTAGTTATTGCACCAAGTTTCGATAATGAAGCTTTAGATCTTTTAAAAGTAAAAAAAAATATCAGATTGCTATTATTCAAACCATTCAATGTCGAAAATATTACTTTTAAAAGTGTCATTGGAGGATTTTTAGTTCAAGAAAGAAATAACAATAATATTACATTTAATGATTTTAAACAAGTTACTCAGTTGCCAGTATCTCATAATACAATATCCGATCTCTTATTTGCATGGAAAGTATGTAAACATGTAAAGTCTAATTCTATAGTAATCGCACGTAATGGTTGTACTATTGGCATTGGAGCCGGACAAATGAGTAGAATAGATAGTGTTGACATTGCTATACGTAAAGCAAAAGATTGTACTAACTCAGTATTAGCATCTGACGGGTTTTTCCCATTCGAAGATAACATTATATTAAGTGCAAAAGCTAACATTATAGCAATTGTTCAGCCTGGAGGTTCAATTCGTGATAAAATCATAATACAAGAAGCAGATAACCAAAAAATTGCTATGTTTTTTACTAATATTAGAAATTTTTATCATTAATATTCAACCCTTAAACCCATAATCATTCAGGTAACTATAAAAAAATACCTGAATACATAAATGATATACTAATTTATGATCAAGTTGTTATTAATCACTAAACCTTTTAAAGGCTACGCATGCATAAACATATCCAGAATATACCGTTAATATTGTTGCTATAATTAACATCACTTCACCAATAAATACAACAATTTCATTATCAACAATTAACATCCCAATAGCTACCATTTGCACTAATGTTTTTGCTTTACCTAATCTAATTACAGGAATTTTTATATTCATAGTAATCAAAAATTCACGTAATCCTGAAATGAGTATCTCTCTACACACCATTATAATAACAAATATTATAGTAATATTTGTAATCTTATGTATATAAGTTAACATAATAACAGTAGATATAAAAATCAGTTTATCAGCTATCGGATCAAATAACTTACCAAATTTTGACTGTGTCTTCCACATACGTGCAAGATATCCATCAAAAAAATCTGTAATACATGCAAAAACAAATATAGTAAGTGTTATAATAGAAGAGTTATCACTTTTTATGTAAAAACTTATTACTATTGCAGGAATTGCCATTACTCTAAGTACTGTTAACAGATTAGGCAAAACCTTTCGCAAATAATTCATAACAAAATATAACCCAAATTATTTCACTTATGATAATAATATCAAAAATAACTTCAATAATTTTTCAAATATTGTAAAAATCATTATGGCTTAACACTATAATGATATGTATAATACATTTCATATCAAACATCAAACTAGTTAAATTAGCAATACCTATAATATTATAATATGAAATACATCAACAATAGTAATATTTATTTATGCAAAAAATGGCTATTCTTAGGTGTATGTGCTTTATCTTTATCTGGTATACTATCAGTTGCCATAGTTTTTTTAAGACTACCTTTTTTAAAATCACTGTTATTATCATACAACAATATATTTGACATATCTCTTGTAATACATGTTAATTTATCAGTACTAGTCTGGATGTGTTCTATTATTGCAATAATTTCAAATTTAATGATTGATAACAATACAAACATAAAATCTTTTCACTACTTATGGCTTATAGCTTTTTGCGGTACTATTTTAATAATTTTATCTGCTTTCATACCAAATACCGTTGCTGTAAAAAACAATTATATTCCTGTAATTGACAATTTTATATTTTTTACAGGTTTATGGTTATTTTTATTAAGTATCACATTTAATTCTATATTATCAGTAACACATTCTAAATGTGACAAGCACATAATATTTACAGGAGTAAAGGGAATAGCAATTATGTTTACTATTGTAATGGCATGTTTTATCATGGCATATGCTACTACTCATAAAATTTCTGATCATTTGCTATTATACGAAAATTTATTTTGGGGAGGTGGACATCTATTGCAAGCTATTTTTAGCCAAGCACTACTTATAGTATATATAATAATTATTAATAACTATCATCCACGCATTTTAAAAATGGTATTATACATGAATACTATCTCTGTAGTATTTGCTATTTTCCCCTATGCATTATATTCTACTACTTCACCAATTTTAACAAACTTTTTTACATGGCATATGCGTATTGCAGAAGGAATAATACCTACGTTCATTATTATATTTGCACTTTATAATATACGATCTCTCATACAGCATAACAATCATCATTTATTATGTTCTATTATATTATTCACATATGGTGGCATTTTAGGAATTATGAGCGTAAATGGCACTGTTACAATACCTGCACACTATCATGGATCTATTGTAGGAATGAGCATAGCATTTATGGGATTTATATACTGGTTAATGCCAAAATTAAATCTTTACACAGTACATATACGCCTTAGTACGTGTCAAATATATATTTATAGCATAGGACAATTCTTACATATTACTGGACTACAATTATTAGGTGGATATGGTACTTTACGGAAGGTAGCATATTTACCAAATACTGTATCAATACTAGCAAAAATTTGTTTTGCATTTGGAGGTATCATGGCAATCATAGGTGGATGTTTATTTGCAATAATACTATTAAGAGCATATTATAAAGATACTTTTTAAATATCCGATCAAAATTAAAGTTATCACTTTAATTATATTAAATATCACAATCATATAACTCAAAAATTAGCTACGATATTTAAAAAATTTTAAGATAGACATGCTCCTGCTAAGTTTACTGATAATCATGTCACCAAAGATATTTTCTAGCAATATACCAAAATCTAATCCTACCATATTTTGAAGTTATTAAAAAAGTAGCAATACAAACTAGTTATAAGGTAACTATATATAAAAATTTATACATTTTTGACTTATTACAATAATTTGATAAGAAAGCATAATGCTAACAATATTATTCATAAAACATTAAATTACTTTTAGCATAAAATTAAATCTCATTATATGTAGCTCTAATTATCTACATAACTATAATATCAGTATTATTTTATCACTAAAAAAAACCTAATGTATAACAATCTTGGGCAAATACATACTTATTTTTTCAAAGATACTTAAGGGACGTTATAGTATAATAGCTGAAATAAAAAAATTTAAATTCAACATTAAATTTTACTAACAAAAAAATATGCATAAAAGCTTGTTAAAAACTTCCCTACGTTTTTTGCTCAATAGCTATAAATATATAGACGATCAAGCAAAATAGCCCATAAAGCTATATTCCAAATTACTATCTCTTTTATCATTAAATTAAAGTAACATTTCTTTAGCTTAAATTAAGATCATTACAGCAATATCAAGAAAACAGTATCAAATTAACATTCTTAAAATTTCTTTACTGCATTAACAAATAAATTACTATGAAATTCTATACAGAGAAAATAACCTACAAAATATATAACATGTTATATAAACAAAAATAGTTCTTCGGAAAACACCATCAATTATTTTTATAAACATATTCAGCGCATACCTTTATATGAAAAATCGCATTTTGAAGTGTCTTATGATAATTTAACGCAGTACAACAAATAAATTTAATATATTCAATTGCTTTAATATCTCATATAAACAAAAATCATAATATATAAATAAGATTCTTATGTATAACTATCACATACTCAGTTGTATATCAATTATGCAAATAGCCAATATACACTAGCTTTTAAGAAAATATTTTTAAATTTTAATCTGACTAAATTTTCGAAAACATAGATATATAAATCTATAGCAAATCAACATATTAAACCCATATACTCTACAACATTTTGTCAAGGTAGCTACTAGATGATTTAAGAAAACCTCTGCATACAAAATAATATTTTACAAAATTAATACAAACAAAGTTAACCATGCATAATAAATGGTTACCTAGCTATAAAATAATTATATCATAACATTCATTGATATTTATTAAGTCATAAATGTCAATATACCGATAATTTATTTGTAAATTATTTTTTAAAGCATGATTTTTTGCAGAATTAATAAATATCTTTACTAAAACTGTATATTTACCATCACAAATAAACATTAATGATAACATACTGTAATTTTTAGATTACTACTCATAAAAAACACATATGAAAGCAGGATTATCACAGAACTAACTATTAACAATATTACAACATAGCATCAAAATGCAAAAAAAAACATTGAATACACCAACAGCACTACCAGATTTATAACACAGAAAAAAATCTGTTAATCAAAGCAGTATTCAAATCATCATTTACCAATGTAAATTATACCATTCATCACACACATATTGCAAAAAAACTTTATATACAAACCCACAAATAAAAAACTATGTCTTTTATATAAGAACACTTAATTAAAAAACAATATTAGAGGAAATATAATAACTCTTGTAATACTATCAATCACTACTGATAACAAAGAACTTTAAAATGTTAACCTATGGATTTGGTAGTATTAGTACATCTCAGATTACAGATAAAGCAATTGCTTGGATTAAATTAATCCTTCCACTAAATGCAAATCATATCCAAGATATTCAAAACTTATAGGAATATAACAACTTGTTACATAACAACAGAAAAATCAGTACTAAATTACACTTATAATTATTCCTTATATACTTAAATTCTTTAAATTATTTTTCATTATTGTCTCTTAAAGTATTATATTATAGTAAATCATAACAGATATAATTAATTAACAATAAAAGTTTCATCACTTTGTGAGTTTACCATAAAAATATTTCCTAAATAACATTTAATATCTCTTATCTACTTAAAGATATAACATTATTACCAATAAAAAAGAAATGTTAAATAATATAACAATTCTCTTATTTCAGAAGATTTATGAATAAAAAATTATAGTGATAATAGAAAACATCATATCACAATATAAATTATCAATATACAAAATAGAGTTTCAAATTACTAGTAATTTCTATAATATATTCAGTATATTATCTCATACAAAAGCTATGTGTCACTTAATGCTTTAACAGCTATTTCTTTATAATTATAGTATAAATAAAATCTTTTCTCTAACAAATATCATACAATTATTTACGGTTATTCTTTAAAATAAAGCCAATACAACCAGCAACCCATATAATAGCAAGAGAATACCAAGTAATAATATACTCTAAATGGTCATTACGTACTTGCAAAGTCATATTAGGTTTCAAATTACCTAGTAATCCTGTTTTATCAGCCCATATAATACAAGCTTCTAATTTGACATTGATAACTTTAGACATGCCATCAATATCAAACCAAATCCATAAATTTTTTACAGAATCATTTTTTATAAACCATCTAATTTTTTTATCAAAATTACAATATAGCATACCATTAATATTAATAATATTATTATTTAATATGTTAATTTGCTGCTTATAGTCAGTTAATATTCCCCTATTCACTAATATAGTTCTACCATCAACAAGTTTAAAAGGTTGTAAAAAATAATAACCTACACTACCAGCAAAAACATTAAAATGGTTTTGATTTTCAAAACTTCCCCTTATGCTAACATTTTTATACGCATATTTTTTTATGTCATTATTTGGTAATACAATTGGTAATGATTTCATATTATCAATTATGCGAAGTTTCTCTCTAAGTCGAAAAACTTGCCATGTACCAAGTATACACATTATACAAAAAGGTAACACTATTAATGCACAATAATTTATGCTATTTTTCATTTTACAGCTCAAGAAATTGTTATTTTAATAAACAAATCTCTACTATTTTAAGTTATCTATAGCAAGTAATACACATTTAATGCGCAAAATAATTTATGTTACTTTTTACTTTACAACTCAAGAAATTGTTATTTTAATAAACAAACCTCTACTATTTTAAGTTATCTATAACAATGATGATTAATATTTTTATGACACTTATTACTTACAATAGATTTTACACGCAATTAACTTATAAAATTTAATGATTAACATGAGTGCTATTACACTTTTACAAAATTCAATAAAGCTATTAACATACACTATCATATTAATATTTAGCACTACTGTTGCATATATTAGTCATGCACATGATAATGCTAAAGTTTCTTTTTTAGATAATATAAAAAATATTAAATATACAACATATACAAAAAAACATTTCAAAGATTTTATAGTAAAATGTCATGCAAAAGGTATTCCTTTAGATTTCCAAAAAGAGTTCGGTAATAATTTATCCGGAGCAGATTTTAGTGACTTAGATATAAGAGGGTCAATATTTAGAAATGTAACTTTAGTACAAGCAAATTTCCAACGTAGCAACCTGTCAAATTCTATCTTTAATAACGCAGATGTTAGAGGTGCAAATTTTACTAGTGCAGATATAAGCAAATCTAATATAGAAAAATCAGATTTACAATTCGCAAACTTTACATCAGCAGACCTAAACAAAACTTATATATATACCTCTAATATTAGCTATTCCTCATTTAATAATGCAGATATGCGATATTCTACTATCAAGCAATCTCAAGGATTACATACTAATTTTACAGATGTAGAACTGATATCTGCATACATTCTAGAATCCGCAATTAAAAGTGCAAATTTTCACGATGCTGAAGCTGAAGATATTACTATTCAAAATAGTAATTTATCTCACGCAAATTTATTTGGAGTAAATTTCAATAATGCAAGAATTCAAAATTCTATACTAAGCAATACCATAATGTATGGCGTAAATTTAGATTTTACAGATTTAACAGGCAGTGATCTTAGCAATACAAATTTAGAAGTATCAAGTATATATTCAGCAAATTTTTATAATGCAGATTTAAGCAGCGTAAAAATGTATGCTGTAGACAGCAATTATACAAATTTCACAAATGTAAACTTTAACAAAACAACTTTTAATGATACAGCAATATCATATGCAATACTAAACAATACAACATTCATTAATGCACAATTAAATAATTCTGCAATTACAAATTCTATAATGAAGGGAGTAGATGCACGATATTCACACTTTAATTCAGTAAATCTTATTAACAATAATACACCATATTCTTTTTTTAGCGGAACAGTACTTCATAATACTAACATAAAAAATAATAATCTTAGTATGGTATCAATGAATAGTTCTATAATAGATAATGTATCTTTTCATAATAGTAACTTATTTTCTGCAAGTATTAGTTACAATAAAATTACAAATACAGTATACGAAAAGATAAATGCACGAAATTCATTATGGTTATTATCTACTTTAGAATCTTCTAATTTTAGCAATAGTACACTAAACAATATAATTTTCGCAAATAACACAATTAATAAAGTCAGTTTTTTTAATAACAAACTTAAAAAGACAAATATTATCAATTCTCAGTTTAATACATCAAGTTTTTATAAAAATGATTTATCAGGCTCTCAATTTCAAAATTGTAAATTTAATAAAACAATAATAATTGATAATAAGAATTCACCACATAATGAGGCAATTAACTCTATTAAAAGTTTACAAGATTTCCTTACGTCAACAAAAATACTTGATATTAATTATTCCCATTTTGATTTTAGGAAAGTAATTCTAGAAGACATTAATTTTTCTAATTCCATATTAAGCAATGCTAATTTTTCAGGAATGACATTAAATAATATTAATTTTACTAATACAAACCTCAGCTTTGCTAACTTTTCATATGCAGATTTGCACAATATCAACTTGTCTAATGCCAATTTAGCAAAATCAAATTTTTATAAAGCAAAAACACATAATGTCCTTACAAAAGGAGCAACCCTATATCATATAAAATAGTAATACACATCATAATTACATGTATTAAGACATTCTGAACGCACGTTATATTAAATAAGTAATTAGTATAAAATCCAATAAAAATAATTTAGAATTAACAACTAAGTTTTTTAATATACTAAAATTATGATATGAAAAAATTTTTATAATAGTAAATTTTTAAGATAATACATATTAAACAATCAAGAATCATACTACTGACATACCTATATGATGAGCTATGTCAAGAAAAGTAAATCTATCTCTAGTAACGAATGCCAAATTTGCAACTTGTCTATAATTAACTAGATTCCAGTTTGTGTGTTGTATAGTATGAGGACATCCTATATCTAAAAATATTTTTTTAAGGAACCCCGGGTTTAAGATATTTTGATTAATTAAATTTACAATGTCACTCCATTTCTCAGCAATGATTTTATTTAGCATTTCTGCTTTTTTATAATCAATCATTTTTTTAGATAATATACACCAAAAATCCTTAGCATATTTCTTCCCAAAACATGCTATTATATCAGCCTTATTTACTGCAGTAGGATTTATTTTTGGAAATATGTTTAATATTTTATGCTGTAAATTTGACATAACCATCATTGCAATACCTACCATTTCTCCATGCAACAAATGATTATTATGATCTAGTAATTCTATACTACTAGCAATTATATGCTCACCCTGACTAGCAGACTTACTACTTTTGATAATAAGCATACCTATTCCCGACAGAATTAATGCTTGCATTAACATCATTATAGTACTTTTATCATTATAAATTAACCCTGAATAATAATAAATCAATGCATCTTCACTTTCCTTGCTAATAATAAATGGTAATTCCATATAATCACTTCCCAATAAAAAATGCGACATTAACCAATCAGCTCTTACAGTAGAACGGCAAATAAAATCTGCAAATCCACTAATAATCAATCTTTTGGGAGAATTCACTATTACATCAATATCAATATATATCGCCTTTGGCAAATGAGCATTAAAAGAATATTTTCTACCATCACGCATTGTAATAGATGCATTTAATGAAGTATATCCATTCATAGATGGTGCTGTAGGAAACAGAATATAATCTTTATTTTCAATATAGCTTACATACTTACAGATATCATTTATGGTTCCACTACCCAAAGCAACTATTAAGTCAGAGCTTTTAGATTTACTTCGAATAAGATCTACTAACATCTCAGAAGCACAAAACTTGCCTGGAATAACATAATGATTAAACATATCAAATGCATATCTACCCAGAATATTAGCTGTATTTGTATCCGCAACTATAAAACTATTACTACTATACAATTTTACAATATCACAAAAATGAGATATCAGTTTTGTATCTATGTATATAATGTTTATAACATTTTTTATGACATCTAAGTAATTATTGAGATCCTTACATAATAAAGATCTTTTTAAAAAGCTATTATACATAATTTCAAAAAGTAAAATAATACTATGTCAAAATATTTTCACAAATAATTAAATAACATTCAGAGATACTTAAAAGTCCTATCTATATAATAGCAAAATCTACATATAAAGACAGTAATATAACCATACTAATTATAAAATTAGTATTAGATAATTTAGTTATACAATTTTTATCATGTAATCTACATTTATTTAATTTACTAATTATTGAATAACTACAATCCATAATTATACTGATATATTCTAAATAAATATCACATAACAGCTTTAAAGGAAATTTAAACGTCTTTAACGGAAAAAACAAATTTTTACTAACAATATTGTTGTATAAATTACACTGTACAACACTATATACAATTGACTAACAGAATGTTATTGATATGATTATTATATTATATGATTTAGGGAATATGTATGACGTCAAATCCCTTAGAGCAGTTTAAAGTTGTTACAATAATAAAGCTTCCAACTATCGCTGGATATAATATAGACTTTACCAATGCATCTTTATTTATGATATTAACTGTTGTAATAGTCATTCTACTTTTTTATCTAGGATTAAGGAAAGGCACATCATCACCTATACAACTTATCATAGAATATATATATGATTTTAT
The DNA here is from genome assembly GCF_019186785.1 of Neoehrlichia mikurensis. GTDB lineage: Bacteria > Pseudomonadota > Alphaproteobacteria > Rickettsiales > Anaplasmataceae > Neoehrlichia > Neoehrlichia mikurensis. The sequence goes on along the minus strand of NZ_CP066557.1, from coordinate 599,587 downwards.
CGCAGAAACTTTAGAAAATAATGCAGGAAAAACTAGCTTACAATATATACCTTTAGTTTTTACAATTTTTATATTTATTTTACTCTGTAATTTATTAGGAATATTACCTTTAGGATTTACTGCTACAAGCCAAATTATAGTCACTTTTGCTATTTCCATGGTAGTATTTTTAAGCGTCACAATAATAGGATTTAAACATCAGGGATTACGTTTCTTCAACATTTTATTACCAAAAGGTACACCCTTATGGTTAGCACCCATGATGATATTAATTGAGTTTTTTACCTACTGCGCACGTCCTGTCAGTTTATCAATACGTCTAGCTGCAAATATGATTGCTGGACACACAATTATAAAAGTAATTGCAGGGTTTGTATCAAAAATAAGTATGGTATTTATGCCTTTACCATTTGCCTTTATTATTATCTTAATTGGATTTGAAATCTTTGTTGCAATTTTACAAGCATATATATTTACTGTATTAACATGTGTTTATTTATCAGATTCAGTAACTGGACATTAAATTTACAATTGACATATATTACAATATATTTATAATAAGGATATTAAATTTTTTCACTTAAGGTTGAAGCATGGAGTCTTTAAAGTTTATCGCTGTTGGATTAAGTGTATTGGGTATGGTTGCTTCTGCGTTGGGAGTAGCAAATATATTTTCAACTATGTTAAATGGGTTAGCACGCAACCCTGAAACAGAGGATAAATTAAAGAAATATGTTTATACAGGTGCAGCTTTAGTTGAAGCTATGGGCTTGTTTTCCTTTTTACTAGCGTTGCTATTAATTTTTGTAGCTTAATTAAAGTTATGGATATAATACCTCAGCTAGATGTATCTACTTTTTCTTCTCAACTATTTTGGTTTGTGGTTTCTTTTATATTACTGTATTTAGTGGTAAACAAATTAGTAATTCCAAAAACTGAGGATGTTATTTTAAGGAGACATGACACTGTACAGGATTCTCTTAACAATTCTTATAATTCTTATAAAATTTTGCATGCTCAAATAAATAAACAGCTATCTATGATGCAAAATACTAGTGCCCTAGCAGAACATGTAATTAGCGAAGCATGTCAAGAGTCACAACGTATGATGAATAACGTAAAGTTTATAATAAATGATGAATTAAGTGAAATGCTAAAATTGGTAGATGAGCAATTACAAAGTATAATATCAAATTCTCATGAAGAGTTAATAAAGCTTTCTTCCGAAATAGCACTAGTATACTATAATAGAATTCTTAATTGTAATGCTGATAATATACAAGCATTACAAGATATTACCTCTAAGTTATATAAGGAGAAACTATAATGTCTGTTCATCTCATTGTTGACATTGCTTTTTGTGTTGGATTCATGTTAGTTTTCAATCCAGCAAAAAAAATAATTACTCAGTTTTTATCTAAGCGATCTAAAAACGCAAACTATCATATTGAGGAGTCACTAAAAGTTGAAAATCAATTACAGTCACTACTAAACAATGTATTAACAAGAAGTAAAAGCTTTGAAAATGAAGCTGAATTAATGCTAAGCATAGCTCGTGAAAAGCATAATAGTATTATAGAAAATACTAAACAAGATATAGAATTAATTTTAGAAAACCATTTAGAATTAGCTGTTAATAAAATTACTCATCAAGTAGAACAAGCTATAAAACATTTAAGATTAGCTGCTTCTGATATTGCTGTCCACGCAATCCAGCATTTGCTCAAGGAGCATACTACAGATAAAAAGCATAATAGTGAAATAACTGCTTCTGCTACAAGAGATTTAAGAAAAAAACTGCATTGATTTTTTATTTATGATATACTTTTCACATGTTATTTATTAAAGTTCCTTTTAGTAATAGCTGTTACTATAAATAAAGTTTTATTTACTTCACTGCTTAAACTGTTGACTTATTAAATATAACATAATAGCTGGTATACATTGAATAATTATTTTATAATAGCAAGTACATTACTATTCAAAATTCTGTAATTCTTCTGAAGCAATGATAGAAATCTTACTAACAAAGTACTTTACAATCGTAAAAACATTATTGATTATGATGATTCTTATACGCAGTACTAATCCTAAAAAGTTATTAAGTATAACAATTTCCTTAAAATCATTACAACTATCATCATAATAAATTTTACATATTCACTAATCAAACTAATTCAAAAAAAATATTAATAATATTATAACAATATCCAGTGATAGAATAATCACTTTATCCATTCAAATAACCTTTTAAATCTGCTAATTCTTTTAGAATTATTATAATTGCCATTATAAAAAGTCTGTGCAACAAGTAAAGTCACCCCAATAGCAGCAGAAAATATAGGATTACGCGTATACTCTACGTCAAGACCATTTATACTTACAGGTATTCCTATTCTTACTTGTTTATTTAAAACATAACTTGCAATTTCTTTCATACTTGTTAATTGACTACATCCTCCTGTAATAACTACTTTTCTTACAATATTTTTTTGCTTTTCTAACTTATCTTTTACTAACTCTAATATTTCTTCAATTCTTGGCCTAATTATACCAATAAGATCTGACTTCATTACCGATATTAATTCTCCATCATAATCATCATTTTCAGCTTCAATAACATAATTCTTATCTGCAGATGTAAGCATGATATTACCATGCAAAATTTTTATACGTTCTGCGCTTTTAACACTAGTATATAATCCATAAGCAATATCTCTAGTTACATGTACTCCACCTAAAGGTACACTATCAGCATAAACAAACTTTCCTTTATCAAAAATACCAATAGAAGTATAGCTACCTCCTATATCAACAATTACTGTACCTAACTCTTTTTCATCTTCAGTCAAGCAAGCTAATCCAGATGCGTAAGATTCTACAATACATCCAGCCATACTTAAATTACTATTAGTAATACAATTTTCTATATTCAATAATGCTAATTTTGAAGCTGTAACTACATGCATATCAGCCCTTAATTTACTACCATAAAGACCTTTTAGCTCTGTAATACTGCTAACATTATCAAGATGATAAGCTATAGGAATATTATGGACAATAACATTATTATCACAACATTTCTCATAAGTCTGCAGTACAATTCTTTTAATATCACGATCTGATATTTCATGCACTGTAGAATTAATTTCATTTACAACATTGAATGAAGAAACACCACATCCAGAAATATTAATATAAACTTGATCTATTGTTTGTTCAGCAATCTGTTCTGCAAGATCTATGCTTGATAAAACTGAATAACTTGCATGCTGCATATTTGTAATTGCACCACCGTTAATACCATCTGCAGCTTTATGACCTATTCCTATAATTTCAGGCACACCATTATTCATTTTTACTGCAAAGCATACCATTTTTGTTGATCCCATATCTAGAATCGCAAAAACATTCCTCCTTGGTTCTGTCATGACAGCAGAATGTAACATATTTTTTACTCTAGGAAATAAAAAATACAAAATCAGTCCAATCTTATATTCTTATTAAAACATATCAAGCGTTTTTACATTTATAAAATATAAAGTATAAAAATACAAAAACTGGCATTATTTCTAACCTTCCTATCAACATTAAAAAAGATAATAACAATTTAACTAACGGTAATAAAGTACTATAATTACCTTTTGGCCCGACAATTTCACCTATACCTGGACCTGTATTTGCTAAAGTAGCAATAACTGCCGTAATAGAAGTTGTAACATCTACTCCACTTAAAGATACAAGCATACAAGATAAAATAAAAATAGAAATGTATAAAAAGAAAATCATACCTACTTCCGATAATATGCTGGGATTTATAATTTTATTATAGAAACGCAAACTTACTTCTTTATGACTACCAAATACAATACTTGTTATATATTTATGGGCACCTTTCAATAAGATCAAAATACGATATATTTTAATACCACTATTTGTAGATCCACTACAACCTCCAATAAACATCATTAAACATCCTAACATGGATACTAATCCCCAATGACTGTAATCATAATTTGTAAATCCAGTAGAAGTACTAAGTGATACAAAAGGAAATACAACATATCTTAAACATTGTATAAAATCATTGCCTGTACATAAATTATTATTATAAATCCATATCATACTTAATATTGAACATCCAATAATAATAAAAATAAGACAAATAACCTGTACATCAAAAAACCTTTTTTCTAATATTGCGTTTAAGTACATATTAAAAGGACACGAACTTAACAGCATAAATACTATTGCTATATTTTCTATATATATACTATTAAAATACTGCAGAGAATTATCATAATTAGAAAAACCACCTGTTGATATAGTAGATAATGCATGACAAATTGCATCAAAAATAGACATTCCCGCTATTTTATAGAAAATTGTACACAATATTATTAGCATGCTATATATTATAAGTATATATACTAAAGTTTTTAAAAAACCAAACTTGAATCTCGTTGACGTATCAGAAGATTCGCAATGGTACAAACTATACAAGCTTATTACTTTTAAGCATGGAAATAAGAAGATGCCTGTTACTATTATTCCTAATCCTCCTATAGAATTTAAAATAGAGCGCCATAATAATATACCTGGGGATTTTTCATGTAAATTACTTAAAACAGTTGCACCTGTTGTTGTAATTCCAGATGTTGCTTCAAAAAAAGCATCAATATAAGACAACTTAGTATCAGAAAGAATAAAAGGTATTGATGATAATATTGAAAGCATAATCCACAAACTACTTGTAATACTAAATACTAATCCTCTTTTTAACGTATGCAATTTTCCAACAAGTATACATCCTATTCCAAAAAAAAATACTATCAAACTTGATATTATAAATCCTTGCCAATCATGGTTAGCATAGAGGTTAACTATTGATGGAATAAGCATTACATTCGCAAAAAACAAAGAAAATAATCCCACAATAAAAATTGTTACACGTAAGCTTATCATTAGTGTCCATAAATAACTACTGCATTACAGTATGATATTGAAAATAAAAAAAATTAATCATTTTCTATAATGGAAAAAACATTCTGCTTTATCAAGTAATGCAAAATTAGTAATATTAAGATTATAATGCTATATACAAATATGAGTTGTAAATGAACGTTCGAAATTAATAACTTAAAAGCAGAACATAGTGACACATATCCCTATATATTATTGTATAATATAAGAGGTAAGCTATTATAAAGCTAACTTGATATATACTATTTCAACTTCTACAATACTGATAAAGGTTTTAGAAAGTTTTGTTAAAACTTTCAAATTATTGTACTTTCATATAGATTACTATAAAACCTATACAATCCAACATAAAAAGTAAATATTATAAAGCTGGCTTAACAACATACCAGTCTTTCATAAGTAAAAATCTTTTTTTGTATAATATTAATTATTATTTTTATGTATAATACTAATTATTATAATTAAAAACATTTATATCAATACTATTTCTGTTAAAATATATCTCTGTAAGGAAAGGTGGCTGAGTGGTCTAAAGCGCACGCCTGGAAAGCGTGTATACAAAATTTTTGTATCGAGGGTTCAAATCCCTCTCTTTCCGTTTTTGCGTAACATTGAATAATTATGAATTTAGAGTTAAAATTTCTACATAAAATGCATGAATTAAATTTGCAAGGAAACTACGCTGTTGCAGTTTCAGGAGGAGTAGACAGTATTACCTTATTACATTTAATATCTATTTATCACAATATAAATACTAAATTACATCCTACAATTTTGACAGTAAATCATGGATTACGAAAAGAAGCAACACAAGAAACTTTATTCGTATATAACATATCACAAAAATTAAAATTCACATGTCAAATATTAAATTGGAATGGTATAAAACCCATGAGTAATATTCAAGCAGTTGCTAGAACTATTAGATATAGTATAATGCATCAATGGTGTGAACTCAATTCTATAAAATATCTTATAACAGCTCACCATAAGAATGATCAAGCTGAAACTATTCTTATGAGATTAGAAAGAGGCAGTGGATTAGATGGATTATCAGGGATGCAAGAAAAATCCAAGTTTAATACAATAGAAATATTAAGACCTTTCCTTTGTTTCACTAAAAAAGAAATACTAAATTACGCATCACAAAAGCAGTTTTATTGGATAGAAGATCATAGTAATACAGACATAAAATACAAAAGAACTTTATATCGTAATCTTATTAAAGTAAGCGAAAATTCAGATGTACTAATTAACAGACTATACAAAACGACACTACACATTAAACGTGCTATAAATTGCATATTATATTATGTGCATGCCGCACTTAATGATTGCTTAGAATTTAATAAATTAGGCTTTATAACCATAAAATTAAATAAATTTAATGAAGTGCCAGAGGAAATAGCCTTAAGGTTATTAGTATATTCACTAATGGCCATAGGGGGGAAAAGCTATAAGCCAAGATATGAAAAACTCATTAACCTTTTCTATAAAATAAAGAATAACCAACTTATTACTCCTATGACATTTTGCAATTGTAAAATCATAAATAATAAAGATAATACCGTATCTATAGTAAAGGAAGTTTCATCAATAAAATTACAGTATATTAATTCACGTACCACATCACCAATATTATGGGATGACAGATTTATGCTGAAAATAAATAATAATAACACCGAACAAGTAAGTATTACACCTTTAGGTAATCATCCTATACCTAAAAATCTCAAAGCATTTTATAAAGAAGCCATATACAGCTTACCCATCTTAAAAAGAGAAGATAAAATTCTTGCTTACCCTTTACAAAATAATAATATAAATAATATTCCTATTATTAGCATTGAAGATGTGCTAATTAAGAAAAATATAGTCGATTTAATTTATAGTCAGTTTAATTAATAGGGAGCTACTAACTATGCGAAAAATAACTGAAGGATTAGTTATTTGGTCTGCAATAATTATTATAATAACTGTATTATATATACAGTTTAATAATAAAATTATTGGGAATAGTAGTATTAAGTTACCATTTTCAGAATTTTTAAATAAACTGGATAACAATGAAGTAGAAAGTGCTGTTATTACCGATCGTAATATTGAAGGAATATTACGAAATGGGTCAAAGTTTCGTACACATGGTGTAATATATGACAATTTAATAAAATCGTTACATGCTCATCAAGTAACCTTTAGTTTTGCAGCAGATGAAACATTTTTAGGTATCGTGGGTAATATATTTATCTCATGGTTCCCAATGTTTTTATTAATTATAATATGGTTTATTTTTTTAAAACAAATGCAAGCAGGTGGCACTCGTACAATGAGTTTTAGTAAGTCCCGTGCACGTCTTATGACAGAAAATCGTAATAAAGTAACATTTAATGATGTTGCAGGAATAGATGAAGCTAAAGAAGAATTAGTTGAAATTGTAGAATTTTTAAAACATAGACAAAAATTCCAAAAATTAGGAGGCAGAATACCAAAAGGATGCTTACTTATAGGATCTCCAGGAACTGGCAAAACCTTGCTTGCACGTGCAATTGCAGGCGAAGCAAATGTCCCCTTTTTTAGCATCTCAGGATCTGATTTTGTTGAAATGTTTGTAGGAGTTGGCGCAAGCAGAGTACGGGACATGTTTGAGCAAGGAAAAAAGAATGCCCCTTGTATTATTTTTATTGATGAAATAGATGCAGTAGGAAGACATCGTGGAATAGGGTTAGGTGGAGGAAATGATGAAAGAGAACAAACTCTTAATCAGTTGCTTGTCGAAATGGATGGATTTGAATCAAATGAGGGAGTAATTATTATTGCTGCAACTAATCGTCCTGATGTTTTAGATAATGCATTATTAAGACCTGGAAGATTTGACAGACAGGTTACTATACCAATACCAGATATTAGCGGCAGAGAAAAAATAATAAATGTGCATATTAAAAAAATTCCTATCGCTCCAGACGTCAATATTAAAGTTATTGCAAGAGGTACTCCAGGATTTTCTGGTGCTGATTTATCAAATTTAGTAAATGAAGCAGCGTTAGTAGCAGCCAGACTCAATAAAAAAATTGTCACTATGAACGACTTTGAATACGCAAGGGATAAAGTGATGATGGGAGCAGAAAGAAAATCAATGATTATGACAGATGAAGAAAAAAAACTAACAGCATATCATGAAGCTGGTCATGCTGTAATAGCTTTCTATACTCCTGCATCTGATCCTATACATAAAGCAACAATTATTCCACGTGGTAGAAGTTTAGGCCTAGTTATGAGATTACCTGAATCTGACCGTGTATCTCACACTAGGGAAAAAATGATTGCAGATCTTACTGTTGCAATGGGAGGAAGAGCTGCAGAAGAATTAATATTTGGATATAATAAAGTAACTAGTGGAGCATCTTCGGATATAAAACAAGCTACCGATCTTGCTAGATCAATGGTAATGAAATGGGGTATGAGTGATAAAGTAGGACCTTTATATCACAGTGAAGAAAAAAATGAGATCATATCTAATGATTTAGCAAACTTAATCGATAATGAAGTAAAGCTAATAGTATCATCAGCATTAGAAAGAGCAAAAAATATAATTAACGAGCATTTAGATGCATTACACACTATAGCTAAAAATCTCTTAGAATTTGAAACACTTACCGGGAATGATATTAAAGATATAATTGATGGCAAAAAACTAATAAAACATAACAATGATAATGACAATCCAGTAAAAAGTTCTTTGGCTAATTTACCACATAATAAGGGCTAGCTTAGCCAGCAGTGTTTCTTTCAGGCACTTTATAAGCTGCTATTCGCACATCTACTAGATAAGAATGTGGGTTACTTGAAGATTTTTCAGATGACTCTACTAAATATTTACCCTGTAAAAACGAAGAGCCAAGATCTTTACTTTTTATATCATAAGAAGAAAGGGACATAGAAACACTCCTACGCAGCATAGCTACAGCTATCCTGCGAAAAATATCATTATTAGTGTAAATTTGCAATACTTTTTATCAATAAAAAAATTCCTGCTATTACCATTGGAATTGATAACAATTGCCCCATCGTAATACTATTAAGCAAAACGTACCCCAGTTGAATGTCAGGTTCACGAAAAAATTCTATAACAAATCTAAAAACTCCATATAATGTCATAGTAATTCCAAATAACAACCCCTTATGTTCTTTAGCAGTAGTAAAATAAAAAAGAAAATTATTAATAAGAAATAATAAAATTCCTTCAAAAATAGCCTCATATAATTGACTAGGATGTCTAGGCAACAAATCATTACTTGCAGGAAATATCATCCCCCAACTCACATTTGTCACTCTTCCATATAACTCTCCATTAATAAAGTTTGCAATACGTCCTAAAAATAAACCTAAAGGTACAGAACAAGAATACAAATCCATTAAAGACAATACAGAAATCCTTTTTTTTAAACAAAAAATTTGAGATGCAACTACTAATCCTATAAAACCTCCATGAAAAGACATTCCTCCATGCCATACTTTAATAATTTCAAGAGGAAATTGTAGGTAAAAACTCAAATCATAAAAAAAAACATAACCTATTCTTCCACCAATAAGAACTCCAAACATTGCCCATGACATTAACGAATCATAGTCTTTTCTACATAAAATAACATATTTGCCTACTTTCGCCATATACCAATAAGAAAATAATGCCCCTATAATATATGCTAGTGAATACCAACGTACTTTTACATAACCTATTGTGAAAGCTATAGGACCTATACTAGCTAAATTTGACATCAAATCATATATACTCAAGGAAATTGACATAGTTACTTAGCTATTTTATAATAGTGCTCATTATCCTATAATTTTCCTTCAAAAAAAGTCAAGTAATGCTTAAAAAAATTTTAATATTTAGCTTTTTTACTTTTATTTCTAGAATATTAGGATTGCTACGCGACATAATAATTGCATATAATCTTGGTGCACATGAGTTATCAGATATATTTTTTGTAGCATTTCGGTTACCCAATTCTTTTAGAACATATTTTGCAGAAGGTGCTATTAGTTACGCATTTATACCAGAATATTCGATAAAGCTTATTGATAAATCTTTAGCAAAAAAATTTGCAGATAACATTTTTTCAGGATTAACATTAATATTAATACTCGTTTGCACAATAATAATAATCTTTTCCCCTCAAATATTTAAGGTACTAATTCCAGGATTCTCTAATCATACTGATAAATTAGAATTAGTTGCTAATTTAGCAAGAATTATGATGCCATACTTATTTTTCATTTCTCTTACTACTTTAATTAACAGCATATTACAAACTCATAATTTTTTTACAGTAACTGCTATATCTCCCATTATTTTAAATATCTGTTTAATTTTAAGTACATTTATACCTCACCTATATGCTACATGTATATATAACCTTGCAATATCAGTGTTAGTAGCAGGAATCCTACAATTTACTTTAGTGTTTTGTATAGCACTTAAAAATAAAGTAGGAGTAAATATACAAATACCAAGACTTAATAGTGATACCATATCTTTTTTAAAAAATACTATGGTATCAATATTACATAATTCTGTATCCCAGATTAGTATTTGGGTTAATACAATATTTGCAAGTTTCACTACAGGTGCAATATCTTATATTTACTACGCTGACAGAATTCATCAGCTTCCTCAAGCATTAGTAGGTATTTCCATTAGTACTGTTTTATTGCCAACACTTTCAAAAAAAATACAAGTTAATAATTTGCAAAATATTATTGATATTCAAAATAGAACTTTAGAGATAGGGTTAATATTTATTATTCCATCAATGATAGCATTAATCATTATACCTGATGCAATATTATTAACATTATTAAACTACGGTCAATTTAACTATATAGCAATTTACAATATTAAACCTGTTTTAGTTGCATTCGCATTTTCCTTACCATCCTTTGTAATAAGTAAAATATTTTTAGTATCTTTTTATATACGTAAACAAATGAACATCCCAACACTATTTTCATTAATATCATTAACAGTAAGTATTATCATGAATATTATACTCATTAATTTTTATCAATATGTAAGCATAGCAATTACATCATCTATTGCATCTTGGATAAATGCAATTTTACTTATATTATATTTAAAAGCCCGTAATCTATATAAAATTAGTTCTTCATTGCCACTAGTACTAATACATATAATTATATCATCTATAGCTATGATAGTTACTATACTAATAACATATCACATTATATACCCTCTATTCTTTCACAGAGCCATTTTTAGGTGCATCGGGTTATTAATACTAATATTCTTAGGAGCATTAACATATTTTTTTACATTATGTTTTATCTTTAAGGAAAAAATCACACTTAAATACTCAATATAAATTATATTAGTTAATAGATAAATTTTTATAAACATATAACACTAAATGTAGTATTTAGCACATCCTGAGTAAACACTATCTCATATTAAGAACATATTACCTAGTTAATTAGTATATGATATTATGATTACATCATTAGAACTAATACCGTATCACATCAATCATATATATTATTTTATAAGTTATCTTTTTCAATAACTGCTCTGAATACTAATATCCTTTCTCACATTATGTTTTATTTTCAAAAGAAAAATTATACTTAAATACTAAGTGTAAATTATATTAGCAAGTAGATAAATTCTTTAAAATTAACTATAAGATTGATTAAATTTTATTGATCACTTGATAATGTTATTAATATATAGCTTATGAAATTATTTTTTTTTTTAATAAAAGTTTATTAATATAATAAAATACAATTTAAAAGTGTAAATACAATGATAAAAACCATTTTGATTACAAAAAAACAAATAGAAATATTATTTACAAATCACGATAATATAGAACACTTTATAAAAACATTTACAGTATTAGACAAGTATAAGGCTGCTAAAGCACTATTCCCGCATACTGTTCTTATAAAATATAATAATAACAATGTTATATTAAGTACTTCCCAACAATTTATTTATAGTGAAATTTATCATATGATAAATTATATGTTATGTCACAATTTCAACATTAATATTAATTTAATTGTAGAAACACTAGAGAAAGCTTGCAGTCTTAACACAAATAATTTTTTAATATGCAAGTTTTCCAATAGGCCTCAGTATAGTATTACTATACGCAATAATACTATAATTATGAACCCAATATCAAAAAATTACTTTAATTTATCTTCACAAGAAAACAAGCATTTAATACACTTGTTAAAGTCCAGTAATATAACATGTGATTTTGCAATAAATAATATAAATCGCTCTATAGATATCACAATTACCAATAACGTATATAAGACAATGGAGCATATTGTAAACATCTTATTACAAGTTAATATTATAGAGCAATCAGATAAGGATGATGCTATTCAAAGTTTAATTAATTTAGCCTTTTATGATTTTACAACTCATGAACTAAAAATCGTTAAAAATATCGCTCAATATCCAACTGATCATCCCTTAAGTAAATACAGAACTATGGCAAAAAATGTTGAAAACATATTTTTACACTTAGCAAATGACCAATATCTTGATACTCAATCTCTTACCCAATTAAAAAACGCTCTAAATCGTATAGGAGATTTTTCTACAGCTCCATGTATAATAATGCAAAGTTTTAATAAACTAAATAAAAACTTTCATGAAAAAGTTCAACATATTATTAGCAAAAATACAAGTCACTAAAATATAATTATTTATAAATACATTAAAAAATAATGCTCTAGATAATAAATTACATAAAAGCTTTTTAAAAAAGCATTAATTACAAGTCATTAACCTACATATTAAAAATATACAGAACACCCCTATCATAACACAATAAAGTTAATATAACTATTATTTAAAATAACGAATCATTTCACATATTCAATATTTTACAAAAAGATCACAAAATTTTACTTAAGCATCACTCACTAATTACTTAACACCAATATACTTTTCCAAATCTCCGCATGCTATACATGACTTATTTGCAATAAAATCATAGGTAACAAAACGATTATTTTCTAAATCTATTCTTAGCAATTTTCCAACCAAATTTGTAGATATATTTATCAGATGTTTAACTACTTCCATAGATATTATACTACCTAATCCAATATTTTATCCACATCCCACAGCATTGGCTCTAAACCTTAATCCTTCGCTGCAATGTGGAGCTATAAATGACGTACCAGCTGTTAAAACCTCATCATCATTAAATTCAACTTGTGATTTAAAAACATCTCCAAAAATTCCCGACTTATACGCTTCTTTAAGCAATGGATCTTTAATATCATATAACGATTCGTCATATTGACCCATACCTTGCTTTACAGAATAATCTAGAGAACTTTTAATTGCTAAGTATGCAGTAGTGCTAATATTTAACTTTGAGGCAACCATTTTATCTTTTTTATAATAATTGCTTATTCCTAAAAGTGTACCCGCTACTAAAGCAGCTACTGATAAGAATAGCACAGATATCCATTTCTCATATACTAAAGGTATTGTAATATTATTAGTAACATGCATTAATGCAATAATAGATATTATAGATACAATAGAAGCACCTATAGCTGATACAGTTTTAGCTTTTTTATTCTTAATAAAAAATAAGCTTGCAAATCCTAACAATAACATTGCATAAGATACTAAAGATCCATACAAGCTAATATTTTCTTGCTTTAAGCAACAATTTAATACCAACTGCACAATCCTAGAACATCCAATAATAGCAATACCAAAAAATAAATAATATCTTAATAAAAGCTGTGATTTAGTTAATTCATTATCTTTAGCTATAAATAATAACACATCTCTAGTGCTCACTGCTTTACCTATTAAAGTAGTACAATCTTTTTTTAAAGTTGCACCTTCCGCTAAAGATGGTTTATAAAAATAATTGATAGCACTACCATAACATATAACTTTTTTTCTTAATAGATCCTGCATTTCACTATTAGAGCTAAACAAAATATCATAGGAAGATTGTGGAATTTTTGTTAAACATTCTCTAAATTGCCAAGGACGTAAGTTTAAATAATTACTTTCTATAATATCTTTCACACTTCCATAATAAATAAACAGCATAATAAATGCTAATGGTGGAATCAAAAAGACAATACCTGTAAATACAGTCCTAAATATCTTTTCCTGTAAAGTTAACAATGACCACTTTTCTGCATAAAAACAAGCATCATATAATCTATGTTTTAGCGGCTTAGAACTATGATAATAATCTACAACATGAACTTTTGAATTAGCATCTCCACACATTATCTCCCCAAGATCAGATAATAGATTACTTATATTCTTTAAATCAAATAATTCAGCGTTTAATAATATTATTTCAGCATTCCAATACTTCTTAATTGTCTCCCCTTTATATTTTATATTTATTATTCTACATGGAAGATTTTGCTGCAATAAGTTATAAGCTGCTTTTAAAGCATTATTATCTTCACAAATAAACACTCTACTAAAAAAATTTTCATCTTCTTCAAAAAAGATATTATTAATACAGATTCGTAATACTGTTCTACCATTATTCCATGATAAATGTCTATCAATGCTTAATATTCCTTGTTTTTCTAATTCCAATAATTTATGACGTAATGGTATTACTTTACGTACAATTTTACCCCTATTAAATATACCATAATTTTGATCGTAAAATATCACATTACTTAAAATTGGGGTACTTACTCTTAGAAATCCCATATCTACTTACTCTTTAATGCCATATTTATTACATACTAATTAATAGTACACCTAAATTATAACATTATTTGTATATTAATCAAACTAATTTAATATTTTAACCAAATGAATTGAATTATTAATGCATATTCCTTAATTTTCATTGCAAAAAAATACTTTACTACAATAAGGACATACCACTTTTTCTTTAGTTAAAGTCAGATATATCTTTGGATGTTCTACATAGTTATCGTCATCACCCTTCCCACTACACCATACTACTTTTTTACGTTGATTATTCTCTATACTATGCTCTATGGTCATAAAATACCTCTATAGGTTAATACTTTACTTACATTACATTATTTGATATCTTCATATTGTTGAAATAAGTTATTTATACTCTATGATACAATAACAGTTTGATATAAATACTATTAAATCTAAAAATATCGCCTATATATTACAGTTTATTTTTCATAAAATAGTAACCTTGCACAATAACAATTATAGATTTATAACTTTCAACTTCATAACTGTTACCCACAAATCTATCAGAAATCTAGTCAAGGTAATTGCTGACAACATAGAACATATAATCCCTATAGATAAAGTGATAGCAAATCCACTAATTGATCCACTGCCTATCATAAACATAATAGCTGCAACAATTAGTGTTGTAATATTAGAATCAAAAATTGTTAACATAGCATTCTTAAACCCTGTATCAATAGACCATCTAAGTTTATTGGTAATTTTCATTTCTTCCCTTATTCGCTCAAAGATAAGAACATTTGCATCTACAGACATACCAATAGTTAAGATTATTCCTGCAATTCCAGGTAATGTCAAAGTAGCCTGTAGTAATGTTAATACAAAAAGAATAAATATTATATTAAAGACTAATCCAATTACAGCAATAACACCAAAAGGGCCATAAACTAATATAATAAATACTGCAACTAATAAAATTGATGTAATCATTGCAATTTTACCTTGAGCAATAGAATCAGCACCTAAACTTGGTCCTATGGTTTTTTCTTCAATAACATGTAACGGTGCAGGCAGTGCACCAGATTTTAACAAAATTGCCAATTCTTTTGCTTTATCAAGTGAAAACTTTCCACTAATTTCACCACTACCTCCCATAATTGGTTCATTTATTACAGGAGCAGTCAATACAATATTATCTAGTACTATAGCAAAAGGTTTACCAAAATTTTCCTTAGTAATTTTTGCAAATTTTTTAGTAGCAAAATTATTAAATCTAAAATATACAACTGCCTTACCCATCTGATTTATCCCTGCACTCACATCTATTAGTGAATCACCACTGATTTCAGCTTTACGCAATACAGGATATGTATTACCTAAATTATCATGAAGTAAAACTGTAGTGAAAGAATTAATATCACTAAATTTCTTAACATTCTCTAATAAATGAAAAGTTAGCTTCGCAGTTTTACCAAGCAAAGACTTAATATTTTCTGTATTATAAATACCTGGTATTTGTAAGGATATTTTATCTGTTCCATGACTTTTTATTGATATTTCCTTAGTACCAGATGTATCCAATCTGCGCTGTATATTACTAATAGAGCTAGACATAACATCTTTATATACTTTTTTAATATAGGCATTATTGAACAAAACAGCAAAATGCTCCCCCTTATCTGCAACCTCAATATCTTTATAAACTTTTTTTATTCTATAAATATCATCTCTATTTTTTAAATTTAAAATCAATACTTCTTGATTAACATAAAGTTGATTGTATGATATTTTTTCACGCTGCAAAAAATCCTTTAATTCATCACTTAAATTATATAACCTTTCTCTTAAATGCTCTTGAAAATCTATCTTCAATAATAAATATCCACCACCTTGTAAATCTAACCCCAAATTTATTTTATTTTTTGTTAATAAAAAACCTCCTTTCATAAAATTAGGTAATACTGAATAAATTGACACAGTACATAACAAAAATATAACTATAGCTTTTATCGATAGTTTCATACTAGTAATTCACAAAATAACAACAACCATTATATTTAATTAACAATTATGAAGATAGTTTTTTATTATATTAGTCACTATAGAAAATAATAATTATCGCGTTACAACATTTTACGCACTAGCACTACTTGATATGGTAAAAGCTTCATGAATAAATCATAGTAAAAACTACATCTTTCAAACACATTATAAAATAATGTCAACATCACCTTAAATCTTTATTTTATATAAAATACCCAGTGTTAATATCTTTACCTTATATATAAAATTAGCAGTAACTTATCAAAAATGTAAACAAATAGTATAATAATCATTTGCGATATAAAATATCTATTTAAATAGAAGTATATGGACATCGTATATTTCAGCAGATCATTTGTTTATAATCAATAAAAAGTTTTTTCTTTAAAGTATGACAAAAAAAATAAACGCTTAACTGATTATTAAAAATATTGAGTTTGGGTACAATAAATATTTATTGTCCTAATATAAAAAATTTTAACAATATATTAAACAACTATAAATAGCTTACAACAATAGCCACTGTCCTTATTTTAATAACAAGCTATATACATTTATCTATTAATACAAACTTCATTATATTATAAAATACTAGTACATATAAAAACATTATACGCAATACTTTTATATTCATGAGACACACTATATTTTATAGCACCATCGATTCTCTCTATTACTCAATTAAAAGATATACCTCTTTTCTTGCACTTTAAGCACAGCATTTATAGATCTTTTTAATGCTAAATGTATTGTCAGAAAAATTTATAACAACTTTAATGGTTTTTGCTTTACATATGTTATAATATCTTTATAAACAAGGAAACTTATTAAGAGCAGAAGCATTTACTCTAAAATATGTACTTAATACCACAATTATTTATAGCTATAAACCGTAATGTATATATCACTTATAATAATCTTGCACACAAAACACTATTTATAATTGCACTGTATCAAAAAATACACTATCACTAGTAATACACTACTACATTAATGTATAATAATACTTTACATAAGCTTTCTTATACTAAAATTTGCAATACTTAAATAAGTACTATAGCACAATTATAGCGTATTAATTTTTTATACTATTAATAATTTATGTATTAAATTAAATATAATTAAAAATACAATTTACTTTCATAGTTATTTGCATCATATGGATCAACCTTCACATTATCTCCGCATGCTATACATGACTTATTTGCAATAAAATCATAGGTAACAAAACGATTATTTTCTAAATCTATTCTTAGCAATTTTCCAACCAAATTTGTAGATATATTTATCAGATGTTTAACTACTTCCATAGATATTATACTACCTACTACTCCAACAGTAGCACTCAAAATTCCTGCATTAGCACAATTCAAATTAACACTCATATGTCTATCTTCAAAAAAACAACGTAAACATGGCTTTCCATAAGGAGGAATTGTTAATACTTGCCCTGTAAATCCAATAGCTGCACTATGTATTAATGCTTTACCAATTAATACACATGCATCATTAAGAAATAATTTGATTGCTAATCTATCAGTACAGTCTATTACAAGATCAACGCTACTAAAAATACTTTCAAAATTTTTAGGTCCTACAAAAACATTTAACGCTTCAACTTCTATATCAGAATTAAATAGCTCCACAAATTCCTTAGACTTTAATACTTTACTACTACCTATATTATTCTCCCTATAAATTATTTGCCTATTAAAATTAGGCAACTGTATATTATCATTATCACATAATATAATCTTACCAATACCACTTGCAGCAATTAAAGGTATAACAATACTTCCTATACCACCACACCCAATAACTAAAACTTGACTATTTTTAAGACTTTTTTGCCCTTCTATTCCTATTTGAGGAATAATCATTTGCCTTATATAACGTTTTGCTTCCAATAACATATTCTATGCTATTACATTAAATTAAGCATTTGTAAGATGCCATATAATACCTTTATTTACACTACAAATAATATAATCAACCATCATTTTATAATTACATTATTATTTACTTATCAATACTACATAGTAAATCTACTTCCATGATATACTGCAGGTATTTGCTTCAAATCATCAGGAAGATTATCATCTGCATAATGTGGTATTTCCAATTCAAGCAAGCTTACAACAGGAAAAGGTATACTCAATCCATTATTATTACGCTTTACCATACTTAATTCACCAACTACGTTATCTTTCATATTACCAATACATTTTAATATTTCCATTGAAGACTTCCCTGTTGTAATAACATCCTCAACAATTAGGATTTTATCACTATATTTTATTTCAAATCCTCTACGCAACATAAATGCACCTTCTACCCGTTCAAAAAACACGAACCTAACTCCTAATTGTTTAGCAACTTCATATCCCACTACTATACCTCCAATTGCTGGAGAAATTACAAGATCGATATTCTGTGTAAGAATTTTATCCTGAGCTTTTCTTATTAAAAAGGTACATAATTCTTCACCAATTTTAGGATTCTCAAATAATTTAGCACATTGTATATATGTATCACTATGTACTCCTGAAGATAATATAAAGTGACCTTTCAATACTGCACCACTATTAATGAAGATACTTAACAAATTTTCACTTAACATATATTATGAAATATACCATATAAATAATTAATTATATATACAACGCAATTTGTTATTTTAAAAGTTTCTTCTATAATTTAATAACCCAGCACTTATCATACTACTTATTATGTAGTTTTTATTACTATCCTTCCCTTTAAGAGGAAAAATCAAGAATAGAATTTAAAGTAAATTAAAGAAACTTAATCAACAGCAAGACTAGATATACTTACATAAAATACAGATATATTCTTCACATTTGTCATTAAAAACTAACTACATTTTAAAATTATTAAATAATAAACCCTAATATTTAAGATATATATACTGACATTGACACCCCCTACTACAATAAGCTGAGGGAGGAAACAATAGAAGCGTTGCTAAATTAATATCAGAGTTAATAATATACATAGAAACTTTGCTATAGTAAAAAGTTGCATAAAAAAATTACTACAAGTACATTATGTAGATACAATGAGTAATATATCACTTTAAATCATTAGTATAATATAGTAGTTATAACAAATAAATTAAAAAACCTCTTCTGTCATTTGCTGCATAATATCAACACTTGCAATGTTATTCATAACATATTCATCTGCATTTTGTGATAAATAGTCTCTTATTTTTTTTTCTATCTCATCTGCAACATCAGGATTAGCCTTTAAATAAGCTTTAGTATTTTCCTTTCCTTGTCCCATTCTAGTAGAATTATAAGAATAATAAGAACCAGATTTTTCAATAAAATTGAATTTCACACCCATATCAATAATCTCACCAACTTTTGATATACCTTCATTATACATAATATCAAAATCAGCTTGTCTAAAGGGAGGAGCAACCTTATTCTTAACAACCTTTACCTTAGTCTGACTACCAATTACATTATCCTTATCTTTTATCGAACTAACTTTACGGATATCTAGCCTTACAGAAGTATAAAACTTCAATGCGTTGCCACCAGTCGTAGTTTCAGGATTACCATATACCATTCCTATTTTCATACGAATTTGGTTAATAAAAATAAGAATACAATTAGCCTTTGATACCACGGAAGTCAACTTGCGCAAAGCATGACTTAGTAATCTAGCCTGTAATCCCATATGCTGATCACCCATATCACCTTCTATCTCAGCTCTAGGAGTTAAAGCAGCAACAGAATCTATAACTATTACATCCATTGCACCAGAACATACTAAATATTCAACTATATGTAGAGCTTGCTCCCCCGTATCCGGCTGAGATACCACTAAATCACCGATATTTACACCAAGCTTACGTGCATACATTATATCCAAAGCATGCTCAGCATCAATAAATGCACAATTTCCACCCATTTTTTGGGCTTCTGCAATAGCATGCAATGCAAGCGTTGTCTTTCCTGAGCTTTCAGGCCCAAAAATCTCAATAATCCTACCTTTTGGAAATCCACCTATACCAAGAGCAATATCTAATGCTATGGACCCTGTAGGAATACTATCTATTTTTTCAATAGCGTGCTGCTTTAGCTTCATTATTGCACCACGCCCAAAAGCCTTTTCTATTTGACTAATAGCACTATCCAAAGCTTTTTGCTTATCAACATTAACATTGTTAGACATTAAAAACCACAATAAGAAGAAAAAAATAATATCCTGGAGAACCTATCTATATCTATATCAATGCCATACAATTGTCAACAAATTTAAGTAATGTCTTAATATAATTTAACATTAGCATAACTACTTAAACATAATATCTAAAACAGTATTGCATATAAAATGTATAAAACATAGTTATGTTCTATATCATAAGTATACCATATATGTAATAAGCTTAAGAATTATGTACATAATAATATTTCTATTATTCCACATTTATGCAATGTTTTAATATAAAGAGCATCAATAACGATATATTCTTTTAAAGATAAAAATTATATTTATCCAATAACATACAATTATGCTTTCATCAACAAATATAAATTGTATTACGTTTATAAAGAATTTGCTTTAAGACTTAGGCCAAGGATAGCTTTAATATCTAGAACATTATAATGATCAAATATTTATTATGGTTCTCATTCTCCCCCGCCGCCGCATCATCTATCTCATCATTGTTAGCTTTTAATTTAGCAGCAGCAGCGAAATATTTATAAGCATTTTTAAGGGTACATTTATTAGAGTTTTTCAATTCAAAATTTTCAAAAGATCCTTCCAATTCAAGTCTAACACCATTAGGAGTAGAATAACCAATAAGACCACTAAAACCAGCAAAACTATTATTATAAGTAGGTTTATAAAATCCTTTAAAATTATCTGGTTTTTGTATAAATTTACTAACTTCTGATGGTACATTGTTTGCACCTGCTGGGTTTTCTGCAGCAGCATCTGCTTTAAGAGCAAGGATAGCTTTAATATCAATAGAATCAGCTTTTACTGATAGATCACCAATTACACCAATACCAGGTTTATATTGTCCTCCTATATAAAATCCATGATTGTTTACGTTATTACTACCTTCTGATCCTTTAACTTGTGCAAAAGAATAAAAAGGTATGAATGCCAATATTGTAGCTATTGAAACTTTTATGCATATGCTTTAAGGAACTTTATTCTTAATGGTACAAAATTTGAAATTCATTAATAAAATTTTTGAATTAAAAATTAACATCTAATAAAGTATAAAACCTATAAAACTGTCTTAGTATTTAATGAATTTATTATAATAAAATAATTGTCTTTTTTTGAAGAAAAGGGGAATATATAATATATATTATGTACTATCAATCTAAATATTTCTCTAATAGTTCTTTTACTTAACCAATATTGAATGCAACTATCTTAAGACTATAAGTAATATATAGATTGCATTTTTTTATAATTTAATGTACATTATCATCTAATGTAACAGCTTTCTTATAAAGTAACAAATAGATTACCAGTATAATATTAATGTGCATTATAATTCACAAAATAAGTGATATGAGTGTTTTTTACAATGTGATGTTGATTAATTTCTGTGAGCTACTATGTTATATGTTCCTGCATATAACTGTTAAATGTTTGTTGTTACTTATTGCTACGCAACAGATTTCTAATATATAGTACAAGAACAAGGTCAGTTCTTTATAGTCTTGTATTTTTTGGGATGTTTTAATTAAAACTCTATAAATATAATAAACAAAACCATATTAAATAATGTATACTAATTACAGTGACGCATCATTACTTTAATTTATAACTATGTAATTACCAATTCGCAAAATAATAAAACGCAATATTTTTTGTATTATAAATACCTGGTATTTGTAAGGATATTTTATCTGTTCCATGACTTTTTATTGATATTTCCTTAGTACCAGATGTATCCAATCTGCGCTGTATATTACTAATATAGCTAGACATAACATATAGATATAATAGACTTAATAAAATACATTTTTTCTCTAGACTAGTATTTATAGCTTCTAAACATGCAATATAGAAATAAAAGTGTGAAAACTGTGGTTTATTATAGGATTTTTAAGGTTAAGCATTGTCATGTTTTTTCCCCTAGAATAATCTTATAAATATTTCTAATATATAGTACAAGTAGATTCCTTTTATTAAATAAAGTTGACGGTAGTTTCATAATTTAAAAATAACAGTACAACTTAACACTTTGCTATTTAAACATAGCTGGTTTATTAACGGATTAATAATAAAATTATTAAATTTTTCAAAGAAATTAATAAATTTTTTCACGAATACGAAAAAGATTTTATTCCCTATAAAGGAATTTTATAAATCAGTTATACACACAAATACGTGTACTATTCACTGATCATAGTTTCCTATCACATGATATTATGTTGCTTTTTATTTTACTACATTAAACAAAATCAATTTTATAGTTATCTTAAAATAGATTTGCTATTATTAAATTTGTTTCAAGTAAAAATAAATGATCTCTAAACTCATACAAAATCCTAATGTTCTTTTAATAATAAATGCTATAGAAAAATTTGATGGAGAGATAAGGCTTGTTGGCGGATGTGTAAGAGATAGTATAATTAATAAAAAGTTTACCGATACTGATTTTGCAACCACTCTAACCCCTAATGAGACAATACAAGCCTTAAAATCTTCACATATAAAAGCAATTCCTACTGGTATTAAACACGGTACTATTACTGCTATAGTTAATAATATACCATACGAAATAACAACTCTAAGATCTGATACAAAATGTGATGGAAGACATGCAAATGTAAGTTTCACTAATAATTGGGAAGAAGACGCAAAAAGAAGAGATTTTACTTTCAATGCCTTATATTGTGATAAAAAAGGAAAAATATATGACTACTTTTCTGGAATTCATGACCTAAACAATCAAACATTAAACTTTATAGGTAATGCAGAAAAACGTATCAATGAAGATTTTCTTAGAATATTAAGAGCATTTCGATTTCATGCAATGATATGCAGTGATAGTCAAATGCAAAAAAACATTATAGAATTATTTAAGAAATATTCATATACTATAAAAAAATTATCTAAGGAAAGAGTAAGAGAAGAATTTTTAAAACTTTTATCATATAATAATATATCAACTACATTACAAATAATGCAACAATGTAACATTTTAGAGCAAATTCTCCCTTATAATATATCTCTTAATATATTATCATCACCTTTATTATACCACAATCCTCCTATAGTAAAGCTATCAGCTTTATTGAGAACAGTAGAAAATAATTGTGTGATAAAAATGTCAGAAAATATCAGTAATGTTTTACGATTATCGAATAAACAAAAAAAGACCCTACTTATTCTTACAACAAATAAGCTACCGATACCCTTATCAATAAATAATCAAAAAAAAAATATCAGTAAATTCGGATTGGAATTATATTGTCATTTAATAACAATTAGTCATGCAGAAGCAGGTAACACATATAATGAATTATCTCCATATATTAACATTGCAAACAATTTTACAATCCCTAAGTTCCCTATATCTGGAAATGATTTATTAAACATAGGCTATAAAAAAGGCAAAACCTTAGGACAAACGTTAAATATAATAAAACAAACCTGGGAAAATAGCACATATCAACTAACAAAAACACAACTTTTATCATTTGCTAAAGATATGTTACAGCATTAATATAAAATTTCACATTCAGGGAAAAAAAATTGTATTTCTCTTTCAGCATTTCCTAGATTATCAGATCCATGGACACAATTAGCATCAATACTTTCAGCAAAATCTGCTCTTATTGAGCCAGGTCTAGCTTTTTTTGGATCAGTTGCACCTATAACTTCTCTATATAAAGTCACGGCTTTTTCTCCTACCAATACCTGCACTATTACTGGCCCTGATGTCATAAAACTTATCAAATCAGAAAAGAAAGGCTGTTCTTTATGTATCTCATAAAACTTTTTAGCTTGATGTTGAGTTAATAAACACATTTTCTGCGCGACTATCTTTAGCCCTGCCTGCTCTATATAAGAAATAATATTACCCACAATATTACGCTTAATTACATCAGGCTTCAATATAGATAGTGTTCTCTCCAGCACTTAAATTACCTTATTTACTATTTTTTAATGCTAACATAAGGTATTATTTGCATCAAGAAAATTTTTTTATATCAAAAACCTATATTTTAGTAATTAGTATTTATTATTACAGAAATACAAAACAACATTTATGATCAAAACATTTACTTGTAATTTTATTTCCAATTTAGCATACTCTTTATAGTTTTATTATTATATAACATGCATAAAATAACTGTTGCATTACAATAATGTATGATTTATCCTAAGTAAATAATCATAACACATAGGATAATATTTATGATATCAGAAACGCAAAATTCTAATTCTAATAATAACGAAGAAAAAACAAAACCTCATCCTGTTGATCAATATGTAGGACGAGAAATAAAAAAACAACGCATTATTAGAGGAATGAGTCAAAACCAACTTGCTAGTAAATTGGGCATTACATTTCAACAAGTTCAAAAATATGAAAAAGGAACAAATAGAATAGTTATCAGTAGACTATATGAGCTTACAAAAGTTCTGGGTATAGGAGTCATGGATGTAATATCAAAATTACAAGTAAATATTAATCAAAATATCTCAGACAACAATGAAATATCTAATAATATTTTAAAAGATAACAATGAAAGCTTCATACCAGAATTTAATAATGATAATACAATTGATAGTAAAGAAATACTAATGCTTGTAAGAGCATATATTTGTATTAGAAATGATAAAATTCGTAATGTAGTTTATAATTTAGTAAAATCGTTGTCCGCGGAAAACAATGAAGAAAAAGATATTCAACTTTAACTTTGAATAATAAATAAACATGCTAATAACGGAAGGGAAATAATATCATTGTAAGTATATCATAAAATACTTTAAATATTAACTAATATTTGATTAAATTACATTAATTAGCAATACATTTTAATATCATTAAAAAAATTTTTTTGACTATTAAAATCAGCTCCCTAGCCAAAAATATAGATAACCTGCATTTAGATAAAAATTCCCTTCCAAAATAATTTGATACTTATTTAGCAATATACTTATAGCGATTATAATAATTTTATGTATAATCTTTTAGTGCTCAGCAATATATTTAATAGTTTAGTTATGAATTATCTAGCGTATATTATGAATCAGGAAAAAATCTTTACTATAATTTTTACAATTTTATTTTTTGTATCATGCAAGTCTTATGCTTCACCTAACCCTATTGATTTTTCAACAGACAATGAGAGTTCTGGATTTTATATAAGTGGACAATATAAGCCAAGCTATCCTTATTTTAAAAATTTTATTGTTATTGAAGCAGAAAATAAGCCCTTAATACTATTTGCCGTAAAAAAAGATGCAAGTGAAAAATTACCTTTAAATTCTAAAGACAACTTTAAAGATAAATATGATCCTATTTATAACCCTAATTTTAAAGGATATTCATTATCTATCGGCTATTCAGTAAGTGGACCACGCATAGAAATTGAAGGCTCTTATGAACAATTCTTAATTGATAATACAATATATAAAAATCAAGAAAATGCTAAGTATTTTGCATTATCCAGATCTGAAACTATTAGTGACAGTGATGACTGTAATTACGTTACTGCAGAAAATAATGGAATCAGTATATATTCATTAACTGTGAATACATGTTATGATCTAATTACAATAGGAATACCGATAGTACCAAACATATGTGTTGGTATTGGAGGTAGTGTAATTAATTTTCTTACATTAACTAACCTTCAATTATCATACCAGGCTAAAGCTGGTTTGCAATATTTTTTATCCCCTAAAGTAATAATGTTTATTAATGGATATGCTCAAAAATTATCAAATACCAATTTCAAAAATATTCCCGTAGAGTATAATAACTTTAATCTTAAAGACAATCCTAAGCATATCTCTCCTAGCGCTAAGTTTGATATTAATTTTTTTGGCCTTGAGTGTGGCATGAGGTTTATATTTTAGCCATTTTTTATAAAATTAACTTTAGTAAACAATATTAAGGCACCTTGTACGTAACATAATTACCACATTTTTTAAACAAATGATTAAAATTTATTTTAAATTGTAAAAATAAGTCATTAACTCTCTTGACTTAATTCTTTTTTAGTCATATTTATTGTTACGTATAGCATTGTATTAAAGCGAGGGTTGTTATTTATATGGGTTGTAAAACTTTTTTTGCTATAAAAGTTACGTTAGTGGCATTACTATTTTCAAGTTGTGCTTCATCAAGTACTTTATTGTATAGTTCCTCGTGTAATAATGTTAATAGTAATGTAATTATAGATAGGGCATATATTTATGCGCAACATAGGTTAGGGGTTCCACAGTTTAGAAAATTTAGCATTGAAGAAATGTTGTACCCTACCTCAAATGTTATGGGTTTAAGTAAGTCCTTTACTGGTAATTTATCTGTAAGTAATATGTTTAATGGTAATGGCACCAACCCTTTTACTAGTGATTATGTTCCTACTTACAATATAAGTAAGGTTAGTTTTGGAGGCGGTATTGGTTATTTAGTAAAGGAATATTTAAGGTTAGAGCTGGAAGCTTTTTATGAAAGTTTTGATCTTAATGATGATGATTACTTACATAAGGACTACAAGTACTTTGCCCTAATAAGACATGATAATAAAAAAGTAATAATAGAGAATCAAGGTTTAAAATCTGGTTCAATTTTATTAAATGTTTGTTATGATGCTTTAAATTCAACATTAAAGCAATATAATATATTCCCTTATTTTTGTGCAGGTGCTGGGGCAGGTTTAGTAAATTTCTTAGATTCTAACTCTGTAAAGTTAGCTTATCAAGGTAAGTCAGGTATAAGTTTTATTATAAATTCTCATGTCGTTATATCTCTTGGAGCTTATTATCATGGTGTAATAGGTAATAGGTTTAGTAATTTACCTACAATGCACAAGGAGGATTTAAATGCAGGCAAGGTATTTGCTGAGTCTACACTTAGTATTAGTTACTTTGGTACTGAATTTGGAGTTAGGTTTAATTTATAAGGAATACTTTATGAGATTTTTTAATTATAGTGTGTGTTAGGTTTGGGTTTAGTTAAAGTTATGGTATTTATTCCTTTTGTGTCTTTTTTTACTAATAAAGCAATAAGTCATTATCAGTTAGAGGTTCCTTGTGTTATTAAGGACTTTGCATTAAAGGGTGTTATTAGTAATTTTTATAATATGTTTTATATTATAAAATCTAATGATAAAGCAATTTCTTTTACTCTGAGTAAAGAAAAATATTATCTTTTAAAGAATAGCGTCTTGAAAGTTTGTATATGGCATCCTCTTAAGATAATAAAATATTTCCTAGGGTTTTTTAGCTCAAAGCTTCGCAAAAGCTTCGAGCTAAAAAACCCCAAACTCTGCTTATTAAGTAACGACAAACATTCCACCACTACATTGCAGGAACATATACACAGATTCTTAAATTACATCAAACATAAAGTAACAAATATTGCTAATTACCTTACACTTAACAACAATAAAATTAACAATAAACATACAAATAAAGCCATTCAAATTGGCAATACATTCAACATTAAATTTATATTTATTTAGGAGACATAATTATGAACTACAAAAACATATGCATAAAAGTTTCAATAGCTACAATATTGGCATTCATACCTTTCTATTGATATTAAAGCTATCCTTGCTCTTAAAGAAAGTGCTACTGCAATTTATGTAATTCAGAAAATTTAACTAAATTTAATTGTAATTTTTGAAATTTATCCATATAATTCTCAACTTATTATAGAATTCATCCTTATGCTAAGCATTATACAACGGCTTTTTAAGTCATCGCATTATAACTCTATAAAAGCTTTTCAAAAAATTGTATCGGAAATTAACGCAATAGAAAAGAGTCTAGAATCTATATCTGATGAATTACTATATGCAAAAACATCAGAATTTAAGGAATTATTAAAAAAAGGTAAAACACTTGATGATATTCTAGTTCAAGCATTTGCAGTTGTACGTGAAGCAGCAAAAAGAACCTTAAATATGAGACATTTTGATGTACAACTTATAGGTGGTATCACACTACATAAAGGGATGATTGCTGAAATGAAAACAGGTGAAGGTAAAACATTAGTAGCAACATTAGCTGCATATCTTAATGCTTTAGAAGAAAATGGTGTTCACATAGTAACAGTTAACGATTATCTAGCAAAACGTGACTCTGAGTGGATGGGAAAATTATATAAAGCATTAAACATAACAGTAGGATGCATTACCAGTAATACAAGCGATGAAGAAAGAAGAAATGCCTATAAATGTGATATCCTATATTCAACAAATAATGAACTTGGATTTGATTATCTGCGTGATAATATGAAATTTACCAGAGATGAAATGGTACAAAGAAGTTTTAATTACGCAATTGTTGATGAAGTGGATTCTATATTAATAGATGAAGCAAGAACACCATTAATTATATCAGGGCAGATAGAACAAAATAATGACATATATAAACAAATAGATAAGTTAATATACAACTTAGAAGATGAAGATTATGAATTAGATGAAAAAAATAAATCTGTGTTTTTAACCGAAAGTGGTACTACAAAAATTGAGAAACTATTACTATCTCATCAATTAATTTCTGCTGATTCAGCTTTATATGATACTAGCAACATTGTAATGATGCATTACATTAATCAAGCATTGCGCGCACATAAATTGTTTTTTATCAACAAGGATTATATAGTTAAAAATGGAAATGTAATTATAATTGATGAGTTTACAGGCAGAATGATGGAAGGCAGAAGATACTCTGATGGTCTACATCAAGCTTTAGAGGCAAAAGAAAATTTAAATGTTAATAACGAAAATCAAACTTTGGCATCTACTACCTTTCAAAATTATTTTCGTATGTATAAAAAACTTGCAGGTATGACAGGTACTGCATCAACTGAATCTGAAGAATTTTGGGGTATCTATAGATTACAAGTTATACAAATACCAACTAATGTTCCAATAAAAAGAATAGACCTTAATGATGATATATATTCTACAGAAGAAGCAAAGTTTAATGCAGTAATTGATTTTATTATAGAATGTCACAAAAAATTACAACCCGTATTAGTAGGCACAATTAGTATAGAAAAATCTGAAATTTTGTCAAAGCTGCTTACAAAAAAGAAAATAGTACACTCTGTATTAAATGCACGTTATCACGAACAAGAAGCATATATTATTGCTCAAGCTGGCAAACCTGGAGCTGTAACTATAGCAACAAATATGGCTGGAAGAGGTACAGATATTCAGTTAGGTGGTAATGCTGAAATGTTAGCAAAAACAGAATTAGCTAATATTTCGAATAAACAAGAAAAAGAATTGAAATACAAACAACTTGTAGATCAAGTAAAACAAGATAAGCAACGTGTTATAGATGCTGGAGGACTATGCATAATCGGTACAGAAAGACATGAAAGCAGAAGAATTGATAATCAACTACGTGGGCGCTCAGGTAGGCAAGGAGATCCTGGCTTATCTAAATTTTTCTTATCGCTAGATGATGATTTACTTAGAATTTTTGGATCTGATAGAATAAAAAATATACTCCAAAAACTAGGAATGAAAAAGGATGAAGCCATTCAACATAAATGGATTAGTAAAGCTATTGAAAAAGCTCAATATAAAGTTGAATCAAGAAACTTTGATATTCGGAAATCTTTATTAAGATTTGATGATGTAATTAATGAACAACGTAAAGTTATTTTTGAACAAAGAACTAAAATTCTAGATAGTGAATCATATGATTTATCCTCTATATATCAAAGTTTAAACCAAGAAATAATTAATAGTATTATACAAGAAAAATATTGTAATTTAAGTAAAGAAACAATAGAAATTTTATCATCCGAAATTACAAAAATATATGGCGTTAACATCGATATTAACAAGATAAACACTTTTGAATTAAAAGATCAAATAATTGACTATCTCAATAATGTTGCTAATGATTTACTTTTAAATAAAGCTCAAATATTTACAAAATATCATGAAAATCTATGGAATTTTGCAGTTAAAAAAGTAATGATGATGTCTTTAGATTATCTATGGAGAGAACATCTTTCAGCATTAGACTGCTTGAAGTGTGGTATTAACTTACGATCCATAGCACAAAAAGATCCATTAAACGAATTCAAAATAGAAGCATTTTCTATGCTTCAAACAATGTTAAGTAAGTTTTATGAAATGATAATACAAAAACTATCACACTTAGAATTGAAAAATGAAGCTCCATTAAAAAGTCAATTTCTTGTTAATTATAGTTCTTTTTTTAATAAAGTATCACGTAATGAAAAATGCCCTTGCGGATCTGGTAAAAAATATAAACATTGTCATGGATATCAATAAGCAGCAACATAACAATATAACTGTATATTAAAACTTAATGGTATACATTGTAAATTGTTTAGCTAAATATTAAAAGAATACCTAAAAAACTTATATGTATATATAGCAAGCATTAGTATGAAATTATATTTATCCAATAACATACAATATATGCTTTTATCAACAAATATAAAATGCATAAAAATGTATTACAATTTTATAAAGTTCAAAAATATAAAGCTTATATTTTTAATATAATAAGATTAGTGTAATAGTAAGCATAATACAATTCATCAATAATATCTTAAAACTTATAACTTTTAAAATAAAATACTAAAGTATCATCACATAAAACATCATTTAATACACTAATATATGCTTTTGTTAAACATATATCAGTATTTTACTTTATAATGAAAAAAATGGTAACTGAATAATGTATTTATTACTATTAGTAATGTTTTTACTTCAACTTATAGTCCATATTTAGACCATTTACTTGTAACTTTTTCTATTATTTCTTCTGTCATTTGTATAGGTATACCCCAATCTCTAGAGGTTTCTGGATAAATTTTATTAGTTGCATCAAGCCCAACCTTACTTCCTAATCCATCTTCAGTAGAGGCAAAATCTAAGTAATCAATAGGAGATCTTTCAATAAAAGTCATATCTCTAATCGGATCCATTCTTGTAGACATAGCCCAAATTACTTCTTTCCAATCTCTAATATTAATATCATCATCCACAATTATTACAAATTTTACATATAAAAATTGTGTTAGAAAAGAAAAAATACCCATAATTATTCTTTTAGCATGTCCAGGATAAGATTTTTTTATGGATACTACAGCCATTCTATAAGAACATCCTTCTGGAGGTAACCAAAAATCTACTACTTCTGGATACTGAGACATTAATATTGGTATAAATATTTCATTTAATGCTTCCCCTAAAACAGATGGCTCATCAGGTGGTTTACCTGTAAAAGTACTTAAGTAAATGGGAGATTTTCTCATTGTCATAGCAGTAACATTAAATTTAGGAAATTTTTCTACAGTATTATAATACCCTGTATGATCACCGTATGGACCTTCATCACCATATTCATTTAAACTTACAAATCCTTCTAACACAATTTCAGCATTTGCTGGGACTTTTAACGGTACTGTAATGCAATTTGTCAAATATAAAGATTTCTTACGTAATAATCCTGAAAACTGGTATTCAGAAAGAGTTTCAGGAATTGGCGTAACAGCAGCAATTATTGTTGCAGGATCAGTACCTATAACTACTGCTACTGGAAAATCCTTTATGTAACCTTGTTGTTTCCATCGAGAATACTGTCTCGCTCCTCCACGATGCTTTAACCACCGCATTAAAGTTGTATTTTTATTAACAACTTGCATACGATATATTCCTAAATTAAAGCTATCATCCTTAGCCTTTGAAGGACCATGTGTTACAACAATAGGCCATGTAATAAGAGGTGCTGGCTCTTGTGGCCAACAAGTCTGTATAGGAATTTTATATAAATCTACTTCTTTTCCCAATAAAACTACTTCTTGACAAACAGCATTATTAATTGTCTTAGGAATGGTAGTCATTAAGTCTTTCAATAAAGGTACCATCTTTAAAGCATCTTTAAATCCATGTGGTGGTGTAGGAGATCTTAAATACGCTAATAAATTACCAACATCCTTTAATTTATTACGCGTAATACCAATTCCTGCAGCAATTCTTTCAATAGTACCAAAAAGATTAACTAAAACAGGCATAGAACTCTTATTATGAGAAGTAATCACATTTTCAAAAATAATAGCTGGACCTTTATTTCTTATAACCCTTCTATGAATTTCTGTAATCTCTAAAAAAGAAGATACCTGCTCTTTAACTCTTATAAGATCAGAGCTTTTTTCTAAATCACTAATAAAACCCCTTAAATCCTTATATGACATTAAATTATATACATAAAAAAACCTATAACTTTTTTATAACTATTATTATAATGTTAATCTTAAGCCTAATTCTGCTCCAAAATAAGCTGTATTTAAATGTGCTGAAGCATCTGTAATTTTAGGATCTGATGACACAGTAACATTGTAAAAAGGTATCCTTCTATATTCACTTCCTGAAATTCCGTGATAATAAGCTCCACAAAATACTACAATATTAGAACTAGTATAATAATTCATACCAAACTTAGCTTGATAAGTAAATTTAGGTTCATTCACTTTTAAAAAAGAAACATTTTCAATACCAGCACCCACACACATGTAAGGAGATAATACTCCTTCACTACGCATAACATCGTAACAAATATTAACTATTCCTGATTTAAAAGAAATACCTTCATTTTTTAATACAACAAAATCACTAGCATTTTCGCTTCCATTACCATTTTGTTTTCGCCCTAAAGAAAAATATTGATGACTATTAAATTTATATTTTCCTCTACTAGGATTAAAATGTTCTAAAGTTCCTTCAACTTCTATTCTTAATTTATTAGAATAATTGTACCCAACTGAAAGGGCGGCACCTAGAAGATTATTATCATAATAAATATCGAATAAATGACGATTAAAATACTTTTTTTCTGTAGGAATCATTAAATAATAACTTACAGGAAGACCTTTTAAACCTGGATAAGTAACTCCTGGCATTGTTTCACGAATAGAAAAACCACTAAATAATGAAATTCCTGGCTTATATTGACTACTAATATAAAAATTTCTACTAAAACTTTGAGAGAAGGATTTAGCAGATAATACCACAGCTACAACAAATATAACTAAACAAGTGTAATTTTTATAACCCATCTTTAAACCTATAATAATATAGAGCAAATAACATTTTGATACTAATATTTTATAACATAAATCTTATTCCAAGACTTACCCCCATATATTTAATATCAGCACTAACACTAGCACTAGTAACTTGAGGAGCATCTTTTAATTTCCCATAAACTATGGTTTTTAAATAATCAAACCTATTTCCTATAACATCATGATAATATGTATGAACAAAAGCTATCATATTTGGTGCTATTTTATAGCTTAAACCAATCTTGCCTTGATAACTGAATTTCATTCTTACAACATCAAACATACTTATAAAATCTCCTCCTGCACCAGCACACAAATATGGTACAACCCGATTATACTCTGAAACAATATCATAGCACACATTAAAAGTAAAAGATGTATCCGCTATTCCTTTATTTTTCACAATAATATAATTTACTCCAGATGTGTCAATAGACACATTATCTCCACGTACTAAAGCCACAATCCGCCTATTTTCTTTTTCTGCATATTTACCATCATCTAAAACATCAGAATTTTCATAAGAACATTCGAGCTCCATTCGAATATTATTTCTTGAATATCCAATAGAACCTGCAAAGTTTAAATAACCTCTATCAAAAACAGTAGGTTTATATTTGTTAGAAAATCCTGTACTTCGTAAATCAGTAAAATTTTTAAATTCTTGAGAATCGTGTTTTAACTGAAATCTTGTCTTAGTTTTAGTTACATTATTATCAATAGACATTTCACTAATTGAAAAACCTTCAACATCAAAAAAACCTATTTCATAGCTACCATTAATATAAAAATTACCTTGACTTAAACTCTTCACACTATCAATGGAAAAGGCTTGTAAAGGTAATACCATTGTTACCAATAAATAAACTGCTAAAAAGCTTTTTTTTATATCACTAATAATCATAAAACACACTCTGAATATACCCAATAATGTAAAATTCAATATAACACTTATAAAATTTTCCTTTAAGCTCATTTTACTATGCCTTGAATTACTAAACTTAAAAAAGTACTTAACAAAATATACCTCAATAATACAAAAAGTATACAATAATGTTTACATTTATATATTAAATATTGCTAGGTAATAAC
Organism: Neoehrlichia mikurensis; assembly: GCF_019186785.1. Classification (GTDB taxonomy): domain Bacteria; phylum Pseudomonadota; class Alphaproteobacteria; order Rickettsiales; family Anaplasmataceae; genus Neoehrlichia; species Neoehrlichia mikurensis. The sequence continues at coordinate 564,425 of NZ_CP066557.1, read as the reverse complement.
TCAATATTAATTTTAAGTTGTATTAATACTACAAATTTACATTTTTATAATAGAAACATCTATTATATTTCTACTATGATGGTATTTCTTGTACACTTAATAATCTGGAAGAATTATTTTCCTTAAAGATAGTTACAATTAAGTATGACATTTTTAAATATATTTAAATAATAAAACTTGTAATATTGTTTTTTAAAACAAACTAAACTTGAATTTTAATAAAAAATCTTTTATAAGCTAATGATTTATAACTATCATTACTATAAGTATACCTTTAAGAACATCAATTTTTCGATTTGTTTTAAAATTAAATATTTTATAAATCTACCTTTTATATCAAAAATAAATACTATAACACTTAACATTTTTAATCAAATTATTAACTGTTGTAGCATTATTTTAATATTATTTTTCCTAGCTTCAGTATTGTAAAAAATAATGATATCACTTTTTCCTTTTTTCTCTTTGACTTTTAAGTCATCATAATTATATTCTACAATTTTTCCTATACTTATTTGCATATTATATGATTGATTGGCACATTTAATATTACCTTTAAAAGACTCAAATGCTCCTAAGCCACCTAATATCCATAAAATTTGGTCAAACGTAGCTATATCATTACTATTACTAATAAGATGTACTTTACCGCCATAAATGACATTATGATTACTAATATGATTATATTGATAGACTTCAATATAAAATAAACCATTTATATACATAATGCATCCTTAGATTAATATGCAACTTTAAAGTTAGTATTATAAATTTTTAGTTGCATATTAACAAGTTATAATAAGTAATCTGTATTTAATACTAAATATAGCATAATTAAGATAAGGTACAAAAAATAAATCAAGTTTTTACATAAATAAATCGCAAGGTTATTTTATCTTCTTTTGCTCTCTGTTATATTTTTTATATCAATAACCATGACATAGATACCAATACAAACATATAAAATCTTTCTAATTACTAAATATCCTTTCAATTTATAATAATACTATAATGAAAATATTTGCATATATCTCTTTAAGTAGTAATATGTTAAAATGAGCTGTGGTTAGTATATGAGTATGTCCTTAAACGTTTATTTACCAGATCAATCTCTACTAAGACCAAAAATTACAGTTCTTGGAGTGGGAGGTGCTGGGGGAAATGCTGTAAACAATATGATACAGTCTAATCTTAATGGAGTTAATTTTATAGCAGCAAATACAGACGCTCAAGCTTTAGAGTACTCTTTATCAGAAAAAAAAATCCAGCTTGGAATAAATCTCACAAAAGGATTAGGTGCGGGATCACTACCAGAAATAGGAAAAGGAGCTGCAGAGGAATCTATAAGTGAAATTATGGAAGAAATTTCTGATAGCAATATGTTATTTATCACAGCAGGTATGGGAGGAGGTACTGGTACTGGTGCAGCACCTGTAATTGCAAAAATAGCTAAAGAAAATAAAATTTTAACCGTAGGTGTAGTAACAAAACCTTTTCACTTTGAGGGTGCTCATCGTATGAAGATAGCGGATTTTGGATTGGAAGAACTTCAAAAATATGTTGATACTCTAATAATTATACCTAATCAAAATCTTTTTCGAATAGCAAATGAAAACACAACTTTTGCAGATGCATTTAAACTTGCAGACACTGTGTTACACACAGGTGTTCGTGGAATTACAGATCTTATGGTAATGCCAGGTTTAATAAATTTAGATTTTGCTGATATACGAGTAGTAATGAGCGAAATGGGTAAAGCTATGATGGGAACAGGTGAAGCAGATGGTGAAAATAGAGCCATAGCTGCTGCTGAGGCAGCTATATCAAATCCACTATTAGATAATATTTCTATGAAGGGGGCAAAAGGTATATTAATAAATATTACTGGTGGATTAGACATGACTTTATTTGAAGTAGATGCAGCTGCAAATCGTATAAGAGAAGAAGTCGACAATAATGCTAATATAATTTTTGGTTCAACATTTAATGAAAATAGTGAGGGAAAAATAAGAGTATCAGTTTTAGCAACAGGAATTGATAATGAAGAAGAATTTTTACAAAATCAAAAACAAACAGATCAGCAATCTACAAGTAATATGAGCTTTATTAACAATTACCTAAGTAACACACATGATGACTTAACTCCTAATCATAATATTGCTTATTATAACCCAGCTAATCCTGAAGATACAGAACTAATCAATAGTATTATATCTGAAAAAAAAGAAGAAAAGTCTCAAAAGAACATATTTAATAGAATGTCTGAAGCTATTCTTAATCAAAAACCTCATAGTTTAAAAACCAATAACCAAGATAATTCTTGGAATGAAGAAAAGTTTAACATTCCTGCATTTTTAAGAAAAAAATAAAATGGTTTTTTGGCTTTTAAAAACTGAGCCTCAGGATTTTTCGTGGAGTGATATGGTAAAATATCAAGTAACAGTATGGGATAATGTTAAAAATTACCAGGCTCAAAATTATATGAAAAAAATGAAAAAAGGAGATCTTGCTTTTTTCTATCATACAGGCAAAGAAAAATGCATTGTAGGGATTGTAGAAATATATAAAGAATCATATTATAACAATGATAGTAGGTTTAGTGTTATAGATATAAAAATATATTGTGCATTAAATAAAAAAGTTTATTTACATGAAATTAAAAGTAATCAGCATTTACAAAATATGACAATATTAAAACAATCACGGTTATCAGTCTCTCCTGTAACATTAAATGAATGGAAAGTAATTTTAGAAACTAGCGGCACTACTTTGTGATAAGCATTACAATACTTAGAAAAAAATGGTATAATGTTTTGAAAAAACCTAAAACTTATATCAAACAAGCAATTAATCTTTCTTTAAATTACTTAAACATATTAAAATACAATCCCATTATTTCCATTGTTTTAGCAGATGATATTTTACTACATCAGCTTAATTATAAATATAGAAAAAAAGATAAACCAACAAATGTACTTTCTTTTACATATGAAGCATTATCTTATAATTGTTGTTTGGGAGAAATATTTATTTCATTAGATACAATAATTAAAGAGTCTATTGAACTTGAAATTCCTGCAATAGATCATACAGCACATATGTTAATTCATGGATTACTTCACATATTAGGGTATGATCATAAAACATCAGAAGAAACTTCCAAAATGCAATCTTTAGAAATTATACTATTAGGTAAATTAGGAATAAAAAATCCGTATATTTAACATGAAATGTTCTTCAATTAAAATAAATACATCTATTTTATATACCTTCTTTTACAACGTATCATTTTTTATATAATTTTAGCATATTTAACATTATTTATATTATTACTTGATATTTTACTATGTCATTTCATAAAAAATCTTTAGGCTTAATTTTTAAAAGCAAAAAAACTAATAAATACTTAAATAAAAACTGAAAATTTTTATAATATCATATAATTAATATAGCAATTTTTTAAATCATCATTTTGAAATACTTTAATCATTTTTTTATGTTTAGTACACATAACAAACATATTAATGTTTCATGTGAAACAATATTGTTATGTATGCATAATATTTAAAAAACTAAGTGACATATTTTTACCATTTTATATAATTAATATTAGAGTTTGTAAGTTTTATATGTGTAAAGTTTTTGCTATAGTAAATCAAAAAGGTGGTGTAGGAAAAACTACTACAAGTATAAATTTATCTACAGCAATTGCTGTTATTAATAATCCTACATTACTTATAGATTTAGATCCTCAAGGAAACAGTAGTACTGGATTAGGTATATCACATAGTAAAAGAACTGTTACCTCATATGATGTATTAGTAAACAATGTACCTATTTCATCTTCAATATTAAATACTGATATACCAAATTTATCGTTATTATCATCAAATGTAGATTTATCAGCTGCAGAAATAGAACTAACACAACGAGAAAAAAGAGAGTTTATACTTAAAAAAGCTTTATCATCTATAAAAAACACATATAAGTATATATTTATTGATTGTCCTCCATCATTAGGATTACTGACAATAAATGCTTTAATTGCTGCAGATTCAGTAATTGTTCCATTACAATGCGAGTTTTTTGCACTAGAAGGATTAAGTCATTTGATGAAAACCATAGAATTAATAAAAAAACATTTAAATCCACATTTACAAATAGAAGGTATACTACTCACTATGTATGACAAAAGAAATAAATTAAACGAACAAGTAGAAAATGATATACGGAAATATCTTAAAGAAGTTGTATACAAAACTGTTATTCCTCGTAATATAAGATTATCTGAAGCTCCATCACATGGAAAACCATCTATAATATATGATTTTAAATGTGCAGGTTCGCAAGCATATATATACTTAGCTAAAGAAATATTAGATAAGAATAATCCTTATAAAAATTCAGTTAAAGGATATAAATAAATGGTAAAACGTTTAGGAAAAGGAATTTATGAATTAATAAGCGAAACAGCAAGCACTTACGCTCAAACTTGTACTCAGATGGTAACTATTCCTATTAATTCACTACATCCTAATACTTTACAACCCAGAAAAACTTTTGATCAAGAGACTCTAAAAGAGTTAGCAGAATCTATTATTAAAAATGGTATTATACAGCCTATTATTGTAAGAAAAGACTTTAATAAACAAGGATATGAAATTATTGCAGGTGAACGAAGATGGAGAGCAAGTATAATTGCAAAACTTACTTCTATACCAGTTATTATAAAAGATATTAATGATCAACAATGTTTAGAAATTTCGATCATTGAAAATATACAGAGACAAGATTTAACACTTATTGAGGAAGCAGAAGCATATAAAAATCTTATTGATACATTTTCTTACAAACACGAAGATTTAGCTCTAATAGTAGGCAAAAGTCGTAGCCATATCACAAATATGATTAGAATTTTATCGTTACCAATAAGTGTAAAAACAATGATTAACAATAAATTATTATCTTTTGGTCACGCAAGAGCTTTAGTAAATATAGCTAATGCAGAAGAAGTAGCAAAAAAAATTATATCTTTAAATTTAAATGTAAGACAAACTGAAACTATAATTAAGAATTTACAAACACCACATAAAAAATTACAAAAGAAAGAATCAATAATAAATCTAGAATGTTCATTATCTAAAGTACTTGGAGCAAAAGTTACAATAAAAAAATTAACTAACAAAGGACAAATTACTATTAATTTTAAAAATGATCAGCAATTTCTTACATTAACACAAAAGCTATATAATATACATTCTTAATACACGTAATCTTCTATTAAATATTATACGGTTATTATGGTTACAATTTATTAGTATTTATAAAAATATTTTTAATAATTATATAGTTTATTATAAAAAACTCTAATAAATGTACCCTTAAAAATGCTTATAAATACTTCGTGAATAACAGGGGTAATAAAAGTATTATCATGAGTAGCATGATAATACTTTTATTACCCCTGTTATTCATAAACCTATTAAATTTGCTAATCAAAATGCTCAAGCTGCTGATCATAATAAATTTACCGATGATCATGTGGCTGAAGCTAGTTTTGTATTATAATCTAGTGAATAGTTTATTTTTTTTGTATTCTAGTATAATTCAGTATTATATTCCAAACACAACACCTAGTGATTTATAAAATAATTATAAACAATATATTATACACTTAATATTAAGTTAGAAATTTTTATTGATATACAATAAGATATTAAATAAGCTTTGTATTAGAGTACTTACTAATAACATGGTCTATTGCTAATCCTATTACATCTGCTTTCATTATCATTCCAGGATCCCCTCCATAAGGTATATCATCAACTATTTTACATAATTTACTTTAAAAAAATGTTTTTAACATAATTTTTGTTTCAAATCACTTTAATACCAATTAAGATAGCAAAGTATATTTAGTGTCACGATTTATAAGCTATCAAATATATCATATAAGAATTAGGCTAGAACGCATTAATGCAATATATGTATTAATGCTAATGAAATTTTTAATTATAACAACCATATGAGCGATACTTTATCTTACTGCATAAGACGATTATGCTCTTCTATTAAAAAATATATGCTCTTCTTTACTCCAAACGAAGATTCTTATTTAAGATATATATACTGACATTGACACCCCCTACTACAATAAGCTGAGGGAGGAAACAATAGAAGCGTTGCTAAATTAATATCAGAGTTAATAATATACATAGAAACTTTGCTATAGTAAAAAGTTGCATAAAAAAATTACTACAAGTACATTATGTAGATACAATGAGTAATATATCACTTTAAATCATTAGCATAATATAGTAGTTATAACAAATACATGAATAAACTTGAAGTGATAATAAAAAAAACGCTTTTAAAATATTATTAAATAGATAAAAATCAAACCAATAAAAACTTAACGTAATATCTACTACAAAATGTTTCACGTGAAACGTATTATACATTAGTATTACAACTATATATAATTTTAATATACCTTTGATATTAAGTTATTTTTTTACAGGAATATATTTATTGGCTATTTCTGATTAATGTCGCGTTTGTATTGTCTACAAATTATTAAAGAAATAAAATATTATCCAATAATAGAATTAGCAACAGGAATATATTTATTGGCTATTTCTGATTAATGTCGCGTTTGTATTGTCTACAAATTATTAAAGAAATAAAATATTATCCAATAATAGAATTAGCAAAAAGTTACTTTTATTAGTAATATTAATTGAATCTTCTATCATCTTTTGACTAAAAATATTTTACATCCATTCTATAAGCATTAACTTATACTTATATAATTTATAAACTTGTAAAAAATAGTATTTTATTTAATATATTAATATCATATAAATTAAAATAACTTATTTATGACAAATGGTTTTATATGTATTGGTGTAATAACATCTCCTCATGGAATTCATGGTAATGTTAAAATAAAAATTTTTATTCAAGATATAATAAAATTTACTTCTTATATAACGTTAACAGATAAAATAAATACATATACTATTCGTATAGCATCTACTTTAAAAAACAATGTAATAGTCGCACAAATTCAAAATATCAATTCACGTACTGAAGCAGAAAAATTAAGAAACAAATATTTATATATGGACAAAGTAAAGTTACCACCTTTAAAAGAAGGTGAATTTTATCACGATGAATTAATAGGATTACAAGTTGTTTTTAGTGATAAAGTTCCATATGGATTTGTGAAAGCAATACATAATTTCGGATCATGTGACATCATAGAATTATCATTATTAAACAAAAAAAAATCTGTTATGCTTCCTTTTACAGAAAATGTTTTTCCAGATATTAACCTTAAGGAAGGATACTTAGTTTTAACTTTACCAGAAATCATAGGCAGTAAATAATGATTTTTAATATATTAACAATATTTCCACAAATGTTTCCTGGACCATTAAGTTATTCTATAATAGGAAAAGCTCTCAAGAAAGGTATTTGGTCACTTAATATTATAGATATAAGATCATTTGCACATGATAAACATAAAACTGTTGATGATAGACCTTATGGAGGAGGTCCTGGAATGATAATGAAAGCAGATGTAGTAGGACTAGCAATAGATCATGTCATTAGTAAGCACTCTAATACAAAGCTTATTTATATGTCACCTAGCGGGAAAACATTAACCCAGAATATTTCTAGACAAATTGTACATTTTACTAACATAACTATATTATGTGGTAGATTTGAGGGTATAGATAAAAGAATTTTAGATTTTTATAATTTTCAAGAAATAAGTATAGGAGACTATATATTATCTGGAGGGGAACTTGCTGCTATGGTATTAATAGATTCCTGTGTTAGACTTATTGCTGGAATAATTGGCAACACAGATAGTTTAATTGATGAAAGTTTTAATAATGGATTAGAATATCCTCAATATACTAGACCATCAACATGGATGGGTTTAGATGTTCCAGATGTATTATTGTCTGGTAATCATAAAAAAATAAAAGAGTGGCAAAAAAAACAATCTTATGATATAACAAAGCAAAAGCGTCCTGAATTAGTAAAGAAAAGTGGAGAAATACATGAATAAAATGCTTAAAGATTTCAATGATCAACAAATGAAGTTATTATCAAAAGCTATACCTGATTTTCGTCCTGGAGATACATTAAAAGTTACTATACGCGTTTCAGATGGGTTAACTGATCGCAATCAAACACTTGAAGGTGTATGCATAAAAAAAAGAAATAAAGGTCTTCATTCTTCTTTTACATTACGTAAAGTAAGTCATGGTGAAAGTATACAAATACAAATATTTCTTTTTTCTCCTACTTTACATTCTATTGAAGTGATTAAATTAGGAAAGGTGCGTAGAGCAAAGCTTTACTATATGTTAAGCTTATTCGGTAAATCCGCTAGAATAAAAGAACGTAATGATAAATTAAGAAAAACATCTTAATATAGATAGTAGTGTTTTTGCATATGCTTTATAGGTAATGCCTTTTAATTATCTATAATAGATAGAAAAATATCTTAAGCATTTGATTGATAACCATTAAGGAAGATACCTGTTCTTTGACTCTTATAAAATCAGAGATTTTTTCTAAATCGCTAATAAAAACCTCTTAGATCCTTATATGACATAAATTATATGCATAAAACCCCATCTAAATCTTACTAAAGTTGACCTTAAGCCTAATTCTGCTCCAAAATAAGCTGTATAAATGTGCTGAAACATCTATAATTTTATGTCTGTGACATGTGAACTATATAAAAAGGTATTCTTTATGTTCATTTTTTGAAATTCCGTGATAATAAACTCCAAAAAATATTCTAATATTAGAACTAGTATAATAATTCATATCAAACTTAGCTTGATAGGTATTTTTAGGTTCATTAGCTTTTAAAAAAGAGACATTTTCAATATTAGCACATCCATATATTATACAAAAACCAACAAATCTTAAGGAATTTTATAACCCTACTTATAATAGTCTTACTGTGTAATTATTATCAGTACATAACTTAAGATTAAGAAACACCAATTTTTCAATTTATATTGAATGTTACTGATAAATTGTTTATACCATACTTGAATGACATTTATTAACCTATAATTTATAGTGCAGCAGGTTTATTAGTTGATATCAATACTAATATTATAATTTTTTTTGAAGAATAAAAAAAAAGTTAATATATCATATTTGACATCAAACTGAAATAATGTATAAATGAAATACTACAACCAAAGAATATAATCCTATTAGGAATAATAACCGTTTTTTTAACTCTAAAAACACATTATTAATAATTTTTGTTTTATGAAAAAAATTAAGAAATATGACATTATAATACAAATTATCACTGATATAATTTAAATCATACTAATAATACAATCAATTGCCGCATTAGCAGCATTCATTTGTATTTTATATCTTGATATTTTTCCAAAATTAAATTTTATAGTACGTTCATTATTAGGAGTTATGCAACTTATATATACTAATCCTACTAACTCATCTTTATAAATTAAACCTTCTTCACATATATCTTGATATGAGTCAGCAAATCCTGTTATAGATATTGAAATATTTGCTAAAGAAGAAATATTTAAAGCTCCTATAGCCATTAAACGAGATACTTCCATGCTAACTGCACCAAATTTGTATATAATATTTCTATCTACATTAAGTACATTAATTTTAGACTCATTCGAATATGTTACAAAAGAAGTATCAAGAATTTTTGAAGCTCCAGGTATAGAAGTAAAAAGAAACGATAATAATCCACCTGTACAAGATTCCGCTAAAACAATTTTAAAATTACGTTTTAATAAGTAAGAAATACATTTTCTTACTTTGTCTTTTAAAGATTTATCATCTAACATGTAAAATACCCTATAGAGAAAGTATATTTGCAATAATAGAAAAATCACACTATTATTAATAATTACTATTAAAGTTCATTAAAATGATAACAATTACATCTTCCGTATGTACAAAAACATTCAATGCAGGATCTACAGGGTTTGATATAATTGCATTATTATTTCCACAAATCAAGAACTTAATAATTGCCTTAAAAGTAAATGATGTTTTATGTGATTTGTCGGTCAAAATATTTAATGATAGTACTATTGAACCAATTACTATAAATAGTGATGTTGGAATAAATATTATACGTCAAGATGCAGCATATGTTATGGCAAGAGCCGTTAAAGAAATTTTTCATAATGTTAAGTTAGCTACAGGGTCAGTAATTAAAGATGGTTTCTATTATGACTTTGCAACAGATTATTCCTTTTCAACTAAAGATATCGAACTTATAGAAATCAAAATGTCAGAAATCATAAACCGTAAAGAAAAATTTATATGTGAAACATGGAATAGACAAAAAGCAATAGACTTTTTTCTCAATATGGAAGAACTTTATAAAGTTAAATTAATACATAATATACCAGAAAATGAAAGTGTAACTGTATATCAACAAGGTAATTTCATAGATATTTGCAGTGGTCCACATTCTCCTTCCACACAATCAATAAAAGCTTTTAAAATAATGAAAGTTTCTGGAGCTTATTGGGAAGGTAACTCAAGTAATCCTATGCTTCAACGTATATATGGTACAGCATGGTCTCAACCTAAAGATTTAAAATCTTATTTAACATATCTTGAAGAAGTAGAAAAAAGAGATCATAGAAAAATAGCAAAAGAATTAGATTTATTTCATATTCAAGATGAAGCTACAGGGCAAATATTTTGGCATAATAACGGATGGGTAATTTATCGTTTAATAGAAGAATACATAAGAAAAAAACTTAAAAGTAATGGTTATATTGAAGTAAAAACTCCAATGTTAATAAACATGGAACTATGGGAAAAATCCGGACATTGGGAAAAATTTCGCGAAAATATGTTTTTAAGTCAAGTAGATGAAAAAGTATTATCAATAAAACCAATGAATTGTCCATGTCATGTACAAATTTTTAATTATAAAATTAAAAGTTACCGCGATTTACCTTTGCGTATGGCAGAATTTGGTATATGCCATAGATATGAATCATCTGGATCTTTACATGGGTTAATGAGAGTGCGTGGATTTACTCAAGATGATGCTCACATTTTCTGTACAGAGGATCAAATTACTTCAGAAACTTTAAGCTTTTGTAATTTATTAAAAGAAGTTTACAAGGATTTTGGGTTTAATAACATAAGAGTAAAATTTGCAGATCGTCCAGAAAAAAAAGTAGGTAGTGATGAATCATGGGATAAAGCTGAAGAAGCATTAAAAAATTCTATTAAATTTGCAAATTTAGATTATACGCTAAATCCAGGGGAAGGAGCATTTTACGGACCAAAAATAGAATTTATACTACAAGATGCAATAGGCAGAGAATGGCAATGTGGTACTTTACAATTAGATTTTGTTTTACCAAATAGACTAAATGCTGTTTATACAGGAAGTGATGGAAAAAAACATCATCCTGTAATGATTCATAGAGCTATTTTAGGAACTTTTGAAAGATTTATAGGTATTTTAATTGAGCACTATGCAGGAAAATTTCCTATTTGGCTATCTCCAGTACAATTAGCTATATTAACAATTACTAATTACTCAGAAGATTATGTCGAAAAACTAAAATTAAAGGTAGAACAACATAATATAAGAGTTGAAGTTGACACAACAAGCGAAAATATCAATTACAAAATACGTTATTATTCTTCCCGAAAAGTACCAATTATATGGATAATAGGTAAAAAAGAAATTGAACAAAATTCTGTATCTATAAGATATTTAGGTTCTTCTGATCAACATACTGTATCTATTGATAAAGCATTGAAAACATTATTAAGTTATGCTAGCATCTTATAATATTACTGTATTTATGGTTAAAATTTGAAAACAAACAAATCATCTCAAAGAAATAAGATTAATGATCTTATTACTGCTAAAAAAGTAAAGCTCGTTGATACAAATGGCGTTATGATAGGTATCGTTGATATAGAGGATGCATTGTCAAGAGCTAAGCTTGCTAATTTAGATTTAGTAGAAATAGTTCCAGACGATGAATATCCTCTATGTAAAATATTTGACTATAGTAAACACAGGTATAGTAATAAGAAAAAAATAAATGATTCAAAGAAAAAACAAAAAACTATTTCTATAAAAGAGCTTAAATTCAGGTTAAATATAGGAGATAATGATTATAATATTAAGCTAGGAAATTTAAGAAGTTTTATAGAAAAAAAAAATAAAGTTAAAATATCATTAAGATTTATCGGAAGAGAAATTCTACATCCAGAAGTAGGTATGAATATATTAGAACGTTTAATCACAGATACTCAAGATATTGCAAAACCAGAAGTTCTTCCAAAAAAAGAAGGTAATGTTTTAAGTATGGTACTATGTGCGAAATAACTTTATTTTTTTAAACTTGTGTACCAATATTGATTACACTGCATTGTTATATTACGTTGATTTTCCTTTTTACTGGAATATTGTATATTAACATGTAAACTAAATCTTAGTATATTGTAAACTAACTCTGGCCACTCAATAATACTAACATTATCCATGGCCATCTCAAGGATGCCAATTTCGTATATTTCATCAATAGTTTTTAATCTAAAAAAATCAGCATGATATATATTAAATATACTACACTGGTATTCATTTACTAAACTAAAGGTAGGACTATAAACATCCTCATTAGGTAAAAAATAATTAATTATAAACCTAGAAATTGTTGTTTTACCAACTCCTAAGTCACCAGTTAAAAATAACACATCTCCTTTTGTTAAATTAGCAGCAATCTTACTAGATAAAATCTTAATAAAATTTATATCAACAGAAGAATAGGTTAAAATTTTTTTTCTGTACACAAAACCTTACTTACGATCCCCTAGTAAATTAAGTAAATTAAGAAATATATTTATATAATTAAAGTACAAGCTAGTTGCTCCCATGATAGCCATTTTATTTATAGTAATATCCGAACCATCATTAAACCTATAATACATATCTTTTATTCTTTGAGCATCATAAGCCGTCATAGCTGTAAATAATACTACTGCAACTATAGAAATAGCAAATTGAAGAGGTTGGCTGCCTAAGAATATATTCACCAAGGAAGCTATTATTATACCAACAACACCCATCATTAAAAATGTACTAAACCTTGACAAATCATTTTTTGTTGTATTACCATACCAAGCCATCAAACCAAACATAGAAGAAGAAATAAAAAATACTCTAGCTATACTTTCAGCAGTATATACCATAAATATATATGATATAGAAACACCTATAAGTGCTGAAAAACTGAAAAATATTGCCATCAATGACTGAAAACTAAGGGTATTTAATTTATAAGACATAAAAAAAACTAAAGCAATAGGTGCTATCATAATAACCCAATGCAATGGTGTATTATATATCATCGACATTAAAAAATTAGAAGATGAAACCATAAGAGCAACAACTCCTGTTAAACCTAAAGCCATGGCCATATAATTATAAATCTTAATTAAATAATTTCTAAGCCCGGTACAATAATACGTATTCTTAAATTGCACATCATAATTATTCATACTTAGACCTTATAAATTTATTTAGCAGCTATGTATTCTAACATTAAACAAACAAAAATTCAACTGTAAAATTATAAGTTTGTATAATTAAAGAATACATGCCGTTTAAATTAATTTTGTTAAATTCTAATAAATCTTTTTTAAAAAATACTTTAATTTATGTATTAATAAAAAAGATCTTATTAATTTCTATATTTCATAAAAGAATAAGTTATGTATTAATAATAAAGTTAGCTACCATTTCAATATCACATACATATTCTAGCTTAAATAGATATTAAACTTGCCTATCATATTAGCAAAATATTGTTGTGTCATTAATTAAGTACCTAAATATAAATTAAGTGCTGAGCTAATTTAGTCATTATTAAATTTACAATGTTAAGTTTTAAATGGAACATCATAACTACATAATCAACTATCTTTTTAGAAGTTTTGTACTTATAATTGTATTCAAAAAATTAACTATAAATCCTGTATAAATTAAAGGGTTTGATAATTTTGAAACTCAGAAAATTTTTTTTGTATAATATCTTGTAGATTAGAAAATTGTTGGTTATCGAATGACATTTTAATTACCTAGAAAGCTATTTAATTTTTTATGTTAATAATTTTTGCCCCACTAAACTTATTTAGTATATCTTGAACAACTTCACTATAACATGGATTTTCATGATTTTTAATATCAATTTTTTTCTACGCACTATGAAATAAATTTGTTACGATTTTGATAATTTGTCCTTATCAAGAGATTTGCATACTTGCAATTCGTTGATTTTTGCTTCAACTTTAGAAATATCTTGACGATTCTTATGCATCATAAAAGCATATGCCATACAAAAAAGTGCCATACCAACAATACGAGTTATAATTCCTACAGAAATACCATTCATTCCTAACCCGTATGATATATTATTTTTAGCTTCAAGAGATACTAAAATTTTACCTAAAAGAATTAATGCAGCACCTAAACATATGGATGTCAGTGCTAAAGTAACTTTTTTATCATCAGGAGATTTATAATGTTTAGCTCTGTTTTGTAGTAAATTGGCTACTAAAAACATAAAAGTTGAAGTAAAAAAGAAAATATTTCCTATTGTATCTACTATACCTTGTAAATTAAATTTTGTACTTTCAGGAAATTTACTAATATCAAAACTATTGCCACACACCATTAACAATAAGCTAACACAAGAAATGGTTTGCATGATAGTAGTAAGCGATGTACCAAATAAGTCAAATTTATTGCCATGATTACTAAGAAATTTAATTATTCTTTTTTCCCTAGTATCAGCAATTTTATTAAATTGCATATCTGTATAAGATTGTAATCCCAATGCTTTTAATTGCTCCAATTGCATCAAATGAAGAGCTACTTCATCACATTTCTTTTGTTCCCTTTCAATGTATCCAATTAATGTTAATCCACAAACAAAGAAAATATAACATCCTAATAATGCTATAAACTCTGATGCCCTAAATATTTTATTTTTTATAGCAACATTAATATTAACGTGAGGCAATACTAAAAACATTAACCAAGCAAATGTAAATAGAGCACTTCCTACTTGTACAGCTATTTGTCTTAAATAATTTATCTTTTTTACATTTTTTAATCTTTCTAACACCATGTATAATATAATAATTGACATTACATCATTTTGTGTTTTTAACTTTACACTAATATTAGATATTTCACTATCATTAGATATCTCCCTTTCATCGTCGTTATCATATTCTTCTACTAATGGGTAGAATTTACGTAATATATCTAACATAACTTATTCCTAAAAAAACTAAAGTTGCTATCAATTATAAAAGTTGCTTATTATATGATTATAAATCATTATGCTAAAGTTTTATGTTCATAAACAAGGTAAAAATCTAACAAGTAAAATATTATTTTAAACAATAAATGTAATAATATTTGTCAATAAAAGATAATAACTTAATATTATATCATTTTAGATATAATCGTATATTTAAATTTTTTTCACAATTACATAATTCAATATATCAAAAATAAAACTACGTAAAACAAGTTGCCATTGATTTACTTTAGTTCGCTAATAACAACCATTAAAGAAAACTATAAAACTTAATATTTAATTTATTATTAAAAACTTTATTTCTATAGTAAAAATATAAATTAAAAAAAGTTAAAATTTTGATTTAGGATTTATATAAAAATTTTATACAATTACGCAAAAAAACAACTTTAAAGAGACTATAATATTTGAATCCTATATTACAAACTTTATATTTTTATTTCAAACTTATATATTATTAATTTTCATAACTTTTACATATGACTATAAAAAAATATCATATGTAATACTAACAAAAATGTAGTAAATTATATATCAAAAAAATAACAACATTTACTAAATAATCAAAAAAGCATTTTTGCTTCTATAAATGATAACCATTAACACTAAAGAAAATAATATTTTAGTTAAATCTTCGACAAGTATTTAAAGTATATAATTATAAAACTGATAGTTTAAAAGCTTTTATTTCAAATTACGATATTATTGTTAAATTTAAAGTAAAAATAACATTTTTTATATTTTTATAATATATAAGCCATTATAAATATACAAAAAATTAAAACTATATCAGATACATTAAAATACACGTTCAATAAATCTGTTATTAATGTTAAGCTAGTTATAATATTAACAAATATTTAAAATGCTATCTCTGATAAGTTAATTTTATTATTGTAATCATGGATATCATAAACATTAAAATATTATTCAAGTTGTCTTAATTAAATTCACTTCAAAATAGCACTTATATATCATTTTTACATATTTTACTAAAATAATATTAAATATAGTTTAGGTATTATATTGTAATTTTGTTCAATTATTGATGGTTCATCTTTATTTAGAAAACTTAATATATGAAATCGATAAATATTTATAATATTATATGTGAAAACCTATTTTCTATTATATATTTGTGAATAAAATGCAACTTAATGTGGTATAAAACATCGTAAAGAAGTAAGAGAGTAATTTCAATGAAGTAAACAAGGTTATATTTGGTAATTATAGGTGCTGACTTACAGCAATTATATAATCTTTTATAAATAAGTTACGCTTTTTTTCTATAAAAACCGGAAATTATTTATCCTGATCACTGCTAAATAACATGAATAATATTTTGATATAGCATACATAATAAAATAACCGACAGCAAAGTAATATATTAAACTTCTTAATCATTAAAATAATATGACCTTAAAAAAATATAGGTAATTCACAAAAAAACATGAATAAAGTTACAAAAAAATGTAGTCCATATTTTTACTTACATAAAGTGTATTAATAGGATATGTAAAATATATCAAAAAATTATTTTAATAAAGTAACAATAATGTATAATTAATTTAAAATATTTAAGCAACTTTATTATTTATGATTGATTTTAATAACAAAAAGTTCTAGTTATTAATGCCAAATATATTAAAATAAGGTAAAATGTGAAAAAAATAAAAATTGGAATAAATGGTCTAGGAAGAATAGGAAGATGTGTACTAAGAGCAATTTTTGAGTTAAATTTTCATAATCAGATAGACTTAGTTGCCATTAATGGTTCAACTAATATAGACATACATAAGCATTTAATACAGTATGATTCTGTCCATGGAAAATTTCCATACAATGTACACAAAAATTCTCAAGGGATTGAAATATGTGGCAAAACAATTCCATTACTTTTAGAAAAAGATCCAGCAAATATACCTTGGGAAAAATATGGAGTTGAAATCGTAATAGAATGTACAGGAAAATTTAATACGAAAGAACTATCTCAAAAACATCTTAATTCCACAGTAAAGAAAGTTATAGTTTCAGCACCTGTTTCAGATTCTGATTGTACCATTATTTACGGAGTAAATAATAGCATTTTAAAAAGTAATCATGATATAATCTCTGCTGGATCATGTACAACAAATTGCGTAGCACCTATCCTTGATATAATGGATAATAATGTAGGAATAAAAAGTGGTTTTATTACTACAATACATTCATACACTAACGATCAAAATTTAGTTGACAATAATCATAAAGACATCAGAAGAGCTAGAGCATGTATGATGTCAATAATTCCTACGACTACTGGTGCAACAAAGACTATCGAATTAATAATACCTCATCTTAAAGGCAAAATAAATGGTACTGCTATAAGAGTTCCAACGCCAAATATTTCAATGAGTAATATAGTATTTAATACTGTTAAAGAAACTAATAAAAATGAAATAAATAATATTATAAAAAATGAATCTCAGACTTCGGAAGTAATATCATTTACTGAAGAAAAATTAGTGTCCATAGATTTTACTCACACAACTTACAGTGCAATAGTAGATTTATCAGAAACAAATGTAATTGATAACAATTTATGTTATATATCAGCATGGTATGATAACGAATGGGCATTTGCGGTTAGATTATTAGATATAGCAACTCTTTTAAAGCAATACTTGGATGATAAATAATTACAGAATATCAATATATATATATATATTTTACTTACAACAATTAATGCAGTTATATTTTTATAAACTGAAATTTACATTTTAATATAATAGTCATATTCTACATAACATATTATCATAATATTATTAAGTTACATTACATAAATAAGTGAATAAATAGCACTAAATAACGTTAAATTATTTTAAAAATTAACCATAGAATTTATCATATTTTGTATACCAAGGTATATTTTATATAAACTATCATTACGCATATAAGCAGAACAAGAAAATATTCTATTATTTTTATCTGTAACAGATTTATCAGTATCACAATAAATATGCATTCCTCCCAATTTCTCTATTAAGTTATCTTTGTCATCTCCTATTGTAACTTTAATTTTAGCTAAATCTTTTAAAGCAACAGTTACAATTGCAGGTGCTATGCATACAGCTCCTATTAATTTTTTAGCATTATAAAAATTTAAAATAGTATCTTGTATACAAGAAATGACTTTCACTACACCATCATTATCAAATAAATTAGAAAAATTTTTTGCTACTCCATATCCTCCAGGAATAATTAACATATCAAATTCATCAGTCTTTATATCACTAATATTGTAAACTTCGCCTCTAGAAATTCTAGCAGATTCTACTAAAATATTTCTGGTATCACTAGAATTTTCTTTATTAACATGATTAATTACTTGTTTTTGATTTGCATTTGGAGCGAAACATTTAAATTCTATGCCATGTTTATCAAGTTCAAGCATAACTAAAACTGTTTCCCTAATTTCAGAACCATCCAAATGACCACATCCAGATAATATTATTGCAGATTTTAAACTCATAAAACTCCTTCTAATAAAAAAACCATTAATATTAAGTATATAAAATTCCATTTTATAATAATAAAAATTACTTACACGTGAAAGAATTTTAAGAACATAATATAAAATGTTTTCAATATAAGTATGTAAACTTCTATTTTATGATAATAAAAAGTTATTTATACGTAAAAAAACTTGAAAAATATACATAGTATAATTACTTATTTTATAATAAAAAAATTAATTTTAAATATAAAACAACATATTTTTATTAATCTTTTAAAGATGATAGCTAATAATTTTTTATTGATATTTATTATAATACAATTATAATGTAATGGGTAACATAAGCAAAAAACTTGTAAAGTCGGTCAGGTTAGAAATAAAGCAGCCGTAGCAATTTCTTTTTGGGTTATGTTACCCCGTTTGATATTAGCTTGTGAATATGAATCTTGCATTAAAATATAGGCCAAATAATTTTAAGGATTTAGTCGGACAAGAAGTTCTAGTTCAAATTTTGCAAAATTCATTTCACTTAAATAAAATTCCCAGTTCTATATTATTAGTGGGATCAAGTGGTATTGGTAAAACCACTTCTGCACGTATTATATCTTTATGCTTAAATTGTTCTTTAGGTCCAACATTAGATCCTTGTAATAACTGTGTGAATTGTATATCTATAAAAAATTCTAGCAATTCAGATGTAATAGAAATTGACGCTGCAAGTAATACCGGTATAGAAGATATAAAAATTATACTTGAAAATTCATATTATTTACCTATTAGCTGTAAATTTAAGGTTTATATAATAGATGAAGTACATATGCTTTCTAATAGTGCATTTAATGCACTTCTTAAAACATTAGAGGAACCATCTCCTCATGTAAAGTTTATTTTAGCAACAACAGAAGCAAAAAAAATACCTACTACTGTTATATCTCGGTGTCAAAGATTTGATTTAGAAAAAGTATCGCTATCTAATTTAAAAAAACATATAAAAGAAATATCTCTAAAAGAAAATTTTGTATTTGATGAAGAAAGTATAAACTTAATAGCTAATCATTCTGAAGGATCTGTAAGAAATGCTTTATTTCTTTTAGAACAATCAGCAATATATACAAATAATAATCTCTCTGAAGAAAAAATAAGAAAGTTATTAGGATGTACAGGTAAGCAAGAATTAATAAATATATTTAAATCAATAATATTAGGGAATCCTTCTAAAGCTCTTGATGATTTTAAAATCGCATGTAAATCAACAACTTCTGTAATTGTATTGAATGATATGTTGCAACTTATTTACAATGTATGTCTATCATCAATTAGTTATATTACAGAAGATAACAGTATCAATGAATTAATAAAATTAAATAACGAAAAAATTTGTTCCACTACATTTTTATCAAGATTATGGCAAGCCTTATTTAAAGGATTACAAGAAATTAAACATTCTGAATATATTTATCAAGCTGCTGAAATGTTAATCATTAGACTTTGCTATTTATCAAACTTGCCTTCACCAAAACAAATTGTTGATAAACTTTACCAAAATAAAAACAATCAAAATGCAACTTCTATATTGCAAAAATTACTAAACTTACTAAAGGAAAATGATAAACATGATTTATATAATCATCTAAATAGTAGTAATTCTGAAATTTTTTGCGAAGTTAATAAACTAATAATTGTTACTTCTTACATATTTCCTAATAATTTTTCTAATACATTAGAAGAATTTTTACAAAAATTAACTAATCAAAAATGGACTATAACAATAAAAGAAAAAATTGATATTAAAAATCATGAAAATTCATGTTATAGTGAAGTTGTTCAAGATATACTAAATAAGTTTAGTGGGGCAAAAATTATTAACATAAAAAATTAAATAGCTTTCTAGGTAATTAAAATGTCATTCGATAACCAACAATTTTCTAATCTACAAGATATTATACAAAAAAAATTTTCTGAGTTTCAAAATTATCAAAAAACGCAGGTTTTTGAAGGATCATCTCTTGGAGGTAAAGTATCAGTAAAACTATCTTTATCTAATATTATAAATTACCAAGTTCAAGAAATTAAACTTGATCCTTCATTATTATCGGAAAAATCAATTTTAATTGAGGATTTAATAAAAGCAGCGTTTAATGATGCTTTTAAAAAATCTTCGGATTATAATACTCATCTTATTAGCTCTCTAATGTCATTTAACATATAGAGAAATTCTGTGAGTTGTAAAATAGCTATTGTAGGAGCAACAGGAAATGTTGGAAGAGTAGCAATTAATATTTTAGCACAAAAATCATTTCCTGTAGAAAATGTTATAGCACTAGCATCAAAGAAATCTTTTGAAAAAAAAATAAGCTATGGCAAAAAAGAAATAATTTCTTGTGGAGTACTAGATGGATATGATTTCTCTAATGTTGATGTAGCTATATTTGCTACTGGATCATCAGTTGCAGAACAATATGTAGAAAAAGTAACATCACAAGGGTGTATAGTAATAGATAATTCTTCTCTTTTTAGAATGAATGAAGATGTGCCGTTAATTGTTCCTGAAGTTAATTCTCACGATATTCAAAATTATAAAAAGAAATATATAATATCCAATCCAAATTGTTCCACTATACAAATGGTAATGGTACTAAATCCTTTACATCAAATATCCAAAATCAAAAGAGTTGTAGTATCTACTTATCAATCAACATCAGGAGCAGGAAAGGCTGCTATGGATGAGCTATATAACCAAACTAAAGGAATATTTATGAACAAAAATATAGCTCCTAAGCAATTTACAAAACAAATTGCTTTTAATTGTATTCCTCATATAGATGTTTTTCTGAATAATGGTTCAACTAAAGAAGAATGGAAAATGCAAGTAGAAACGCAAAAAATCTTAGATAAAGAAATACAAATAAGTGCTACATGTGTAAGAGTACCTGTATTTGTATCCCATTCTGAATCACTAAATATTGAATTCACTTCTAAAATTTCAGAACAAGAAGCTATCAAGGCTTTAGAAGAAGCACCTGGAATATTAGTATTAGATAGAAGAAAGGATAAAGGATACGCAACTCCTATTGATTGCGTAAACGATGATTATATTTACGTTTCAAGAATAAGAAAAGATAATACAGTACCATATGGGTTAAGCATGTGGGTAGTAGGAGATAATTTAAGAAAAGGTGCAGCATTAAATGCAGTTCAAATATTAGAAATTTTAATACGAAATTACTTGTAAGATATATTTGTTCAATTGTGGAAAAATTCAATAAACAATTATTCTTTTTACTGCTAACCTACCCTTATTAAAAGAAATGGTAGATCCTAAAAGAAAGCTTATGGATAATAAAGATGATCCACCGTAACTTAAAAGCGGAAGGGATAATCCCGTTGTTGGTAATAAATTTAGTACAACACCTATGTTAACTAAAAACTGTGTTGAAAACTGAAAAAATAAACCAGCTATTGTTAATAATCTAAACATATCACTTTCTTTATATGTAAAATACCACATTTTTGCTGATATATACCCAAATACAAGCAAAATTAATAAACAACATATTATTCCAAATTCTTCTGCAGCTACAGAAAATATAAAATCTGTATGACAGTCAGGTAATAAAAGTTTTACTATTCCTTCACCTGGACCTACGCCTGTAATTTTTCCTATTTTAAAAGATTGAATAGATTTACTGATTTGAAAATTATCATGATTTAAAGGATCAAAAAATACATATATTCTATTCCTTACATAAGGAGTAAAATAACAACATAAAAACACAATCAATAATAATATTGATCCAATAATGAAAAAGTATAAATAATTTATTCCGCATAAAAATAGCTGCAAAATCCAAGTAATAGATAATATTATAGACATACTAAAATCTGGCTGAAGTAACAACAATGTTACGAGGATAAAATATATACAAAAAGAAATATAGTATTTATAGTATATATTACTACAGAGAATATAAGCTGTAACTATAACAAAAAGTGGTTTAGCAAATTCAGAAGGTTGAATGGAAGCTCCAAAAATATACAACCACCTTTTTGAACCTTTTACCTCAATACCAAAAAAAAACATATAAACTAAAATACAAATAACAAAAAATAATCCGATAAATGACATTCTTGTTAGTACATAATAGTTTATTAATGAACACAGTATAATAATACACAAAGACATTAACATATATAGCAAATGTCTAGATATAAAATAATTTTGTGGTAATAGTATTTTTTTTTCAATAACTGGTCCAGCAGAAGAAATTAGAACTAAACTACAAACCAACATAAAAATTATTGAAAAGAAAAAAGACTTATCTACAGTACGGTACCAACTATTAAATAGTCCTCTTATTGATGAATCAATAACCTTCATTATTGACAATTTTCTCTATAATTATACAGTTGAAATTCTTTACATAATATAAGTGATAGATCTTCTTTTTCCCATGAAAAATTTCCATAACTAGTAGGATTTCTTCCGAAATGACCATAGCATGATGTAGATCTATAAATAGGCCTACAAAGCATTAAATAATTGCAAATTCCATAAATTGACAAATCTATATTTTCTTGAATAATTTTCTTTACCTTTTCGTTATTAAAATTTTTATTAAAAGTATTAATATCAAATGACAAAGGATCAGCAATACCTATAGCATAGGACAATTGCACAAGACATTCTTTTGCTAACCCAGAAGATACTATATTTTTAGCTATATAACGTGCCATATAAGCTGCTGACCTATCAACCTTACTTGGATCTTTTCCAGAAAAAGCCCCTCCTCCATGAGGTATATGTCCACCATAAGTATCTATCATAATTTTTCTTCCTGTCAAACCACAATCACTTACTGGCCCACCTATAACAAATCTTCCTGTTGGATTAACTAAAAAGTCTTCATTCGAGCACATCCAACCTTGAGGTAAAGAAGATAACACATAGGGATAAACTATTTCTTTTATTTGTTTATTACTTAATCCTTCAAAATGCTGAATAGACAGTACTAAATGTGACACTTTAACAGGTTTATTATTTTCATATAACAACGTAATTTGAGTTTTTGCATCTGGTCCAAGTTCAATAATTTTATGTTCTTTAACTGCCTTCATAATGTTTTTTAATATTAAATGAGCATAAAAAATAGGGGCAGGTATTAAACTTTTTGTTTCATTTATAGCATAGCCATACATAATTCCTTGATCACCAGCACCTTGATTTTTTCCAATATTTATACCCATAATTATATCAGGTGATTGTTCATGTATTAGAATATCAATGTCAACACTTTTCCAATTAAATCCTTTTTTATCATATCCTATATCCTTTATTGTTTCACGCACTAAGAATTCAATTTTAGACTTATCAAAATCAACACCATAAACTTCTCCAGCAATAATAACTTTATTTTTTGTAATTAAAGTTTCTATAGCTGCATGGGCAAATGGATTAATAGAAATACAATAATCAAGAACTACATCAGATATTTGATCTGCAATCTTGTCAGGATGTCCAGCAGAGACAGATTCACTAGTAATAAAATAATTGGAGCAATTTTTATCTAAATGAATCATTTCTTAAAATCTAAATGTAAAAACACTTTTATATTAGCAAACGTGCTTATAAAAAACAATAAATCAATTTT
This sequence comes from Neoehrlichia mikurensis, assembly GCF_019186785.1. Lineage (GTDB taxonomy): Bacteria > Pseudomonadota > Alphaproteobacteria > Rickettsiales > Anaplasmataceae > Neoehrlichia > Neoehrlichia mikurensis. Next base: position 539,871 of record NZ_CP066557.1, on the reverse strand, counting down.
TAAACCTTAAGAAAAAAATTATTGTATAACAGATAATTTTAATATCCATCTATTTAGGTATCAATAATAGTTTTTTTATTATTACAAAATTATATAAAACACTTAATATTTAGATTAAATACAATTTATTATAAAATTAAATCTCGTAATAAATGTCATACAAAAAATAAAACATTAATCTTAAAAAAAATAGTACATGCAAAGCAATTGTATAACAATACTCGATACATTTAAAATCAATTTTTTCTTTAATAAACTTTAAATAATCATTAAAATAGCAACACTAGGTAATTTACTTTACAACTTTCAAAAAAAATAATGTAAGTGTCAAAACTGCTCTTATGATGTAAAATTTACTTTAATAAAATTAATTACCTTAATTATAATTAACAAATATTTTTTAACAAAAACATCAAAAATACCTTTAACTAGCAAACTTGACTAATTTTAGTAAATATAGTAGCCTAAAAGTTTATGTGTCCGTAGCTCAGCTGGATAGAGCATCAGCCTTCTAAGCTGTTGGTCAGGGGTTCGAATCCCTTCGGACACACCATTCTACAACGTATTTAATATGAGTTCACATTTACATTATAGTGTTATTGTATTAGGTGGAGGAGTTAATGGAATAATTGCTGGTATTGGTTTAACACAAAAGGGAATTTCAACAGCAATTATAGACACTAATAGTTGTTTATTATCTACTATAGGTAATAAAGTATTTGCTTTATCAAAAAAATCTCAAGAAATTTTACAAAATATTAATATATGGAAAGATATAAAAAAATATTGCCCAGTACACGACATATTAATATATGATAGTGATAGTCCAATATCAATTCATTATAATGATAAAATTGTACATCAAAACTCAATGGGATACATTGTAGAAGGTAATCACTTAGCTAGTATTTTAAAAAAACATCTTGAAAAACTTGATATATATACATCAACTATATATCAATCTATATCTGTGAAGGAAGATTTTGCAGAAATAATTCTTAATAACAAAAAATCTTTAAGAGCATCCCTAATAGTTTGTGCTGAAGGGAAAAATTCCAGAATGCGTACATTACTAAAGATACCAACTATTGAATATGATTTTCAACAAAGTTGTATTGTATGTAATATTTCTCATAAAAATAACCATAACAATACTGCTATAGAATATTTTTTACCAAACGGTCCACTAGCAATATTACCAATGGATAATTATAATACATCATCAATTGCATGGACAGAAAAATCCAATATTGTAAAAATGCTAACCAAATTAAGTAAGGAAGATTTTGAAATTGTACTTCAAAAAAAGTGTAAAAATTATTTAAAAGATATTAAATTAAAAAGTAATATATTATCCTACCCAGTATTTCTTACTTTTGCTAAAAAAATGTATAAAAATAGAACAATACTAATAGGTGATGCCGCACATTGTATACATCCAATAGCAGGACAAGGGTTAAATTTAGGATTAAGAGATATTGATAGATTAATAAGTAATATAGAAAGTGCAATCATAAACGGCATTGATATTGGTAGTGATTATATTTTACAAAACATTTGTCGTGATAGATATTTTGATAATTTTTCTATGACTTTTGCTACAACAGGATTAAATGCAATATTCTCCAATAAGTCATGTATAATAAAAATTATAAGAAATATTGGTATGTTTTCTATTGAAAATTCACCAATTTTAAAAAAAATTTTAATAAAACATGCAATGGGAATAGGAATTTTAAATTAAGTTATAAGATATTTTATATGAAAAATACATGCTTAAATTCAATGAAATTTTATACGTAAAAATTTATCACATACAATTGTATTGGTAGAATATAACCTAATGTAGAACGCTTTAATTATTTAAACCAGTATTTAATGCTGATAACAGTATTTAATAAATGTATATATAATGTGGCAATGCAACAAAAATATCAAAGTATGTTTTTGAGTATATTTAATATACAATGACATGGACTATAAGTTGAAGTAAAAACATTACTAATAGTAATAAATACATTATTCAGTTACCATTTTTTTCATTATAAAGTAAAATACTGATATATGTTTAACAAAAGCATATATTAGTGTATTAAATGATGTTTTATGTGATGATACTTTAGTATTTTATTTTAAAAGTTATAAGTTTTAAGATATTATTGATGAATTGTATTATGCTTACTATTACACTAATCTTATTATATTAAAAATATAAGCTTTATATTTTTGAACTTTATAAAATTGTAATACATTTTTATGCATTTTATATTTGTTGATAAAAGCATATATTGTATGTTATTGGATAAATATAATTTCATACTAATGCTTGCTATATATACATATAAGTTTTTTAGGTATTCTTTTAATATTTAGCTAAACAATTTACAATGTATACCATTAAGTTTTAATATACAGTTATATTGTTATGTTGCTAACAGCAATATAATAAATATTAATATACTATATATTTCTTGTTACTTATCATTATCTTCTATATTATGAATTTTTTTATTAAAAATCAGCATTTCATAAACAATATTATCTACTAAGCTTTCAATTTTCCTCATATTTGAATTTTTTATAAAATTAATATCAATATTACAACTATTAGAAGATGTTTTATTTTTTGTGTTCAAAACTTCATATATTATATTGTTAATTAAAGAGTCAATATTTTTCATGAATGAATTTTTTATAAAATAAATATCATTAGCATTTCCCGTATAACCATAATCATAACATAAATTATCTTTATTTGAATAATCCTTTCTTAAAAAAATAGATCCAAAAATATGTAGTAAAAAATCTTTCCATTTTATATTCCAAATAGTAATTTGTATAAAATAGGGAACAATAAATGCAAAACCTATTTTAAAAACTCTACCATAAGTTAAGCTATCTAGATTATAATAATACCACTTAAAATAATTAAAAGAATAGATATAAACATTCTTAGGATTTCTATACATAAAAATCTCAGAAATTCCTTCTGTAAAAATTATTAATGTAGCAGAAACAAGATAGCTAAATATAATAAGAAAAATTATTTTAGAAAAAATACCCTTCATGTTACTCAAAATATAAGAAAGTAACATAAATCTATAAAAAAACATAATTGCTACAAACTTAATTAAGTGAGCTGGGGTGGAAGGGATCGAACCTTCGAATGACGGTATCAAAAACCGTTGCCTTACCACTTGGCAACACCCCAATAAAAATAATTTTACTGTATATATATCATCAATTTATTAAGTAAATGATTATATAAACGTAACAAAAATGCAAGAAAAATAGTTATACTAATTCAATACCAATCGACCAACTTTAACTTGCTTTTATACAAATAGTATATATAAATAAAATAAATCTTGTATAGAAATCTTATTACAGATATATAATATTAAAGTAATATATTATATCAACATATGTGAATTTTCAGAATATTATAAAAACATTACAGGATTATTGGGAAAGTTATGGCTGCATTATATTGCATCCATATACTTCTGAGCTGGGGGCTGCTACTCTTCATCCAGCAACTTCGATTACTGCTATATCTAAGTTTCCTGCAAAATTATCATATATGCAACCTGTTATTAGACCATCAGATGGAAGATATAGCAAAAACCCTAATCGTTTATATCAACATCATCAGTATCAAGTGATAATAAAACCATCATGTGAAACTTTACAAAACGATTATTTAAAAAGTCTAGATAAGTTAGGAATATCTACAAAAAAATACGATATAAAATTTATTGAAGATGATTGGGAAAATCCTAGTATTGGAGCATGGGGACTTGGATGGGAAGTTTCTTGTAATGGCATGGAAATAACACAATTTACATACATGCAGCAAATTGGTGGTATTGATTGTTCGCCAGTATCAGGAGAAATAGCTTACGGTTTAGAACGCATAGCTATGATTATTCAAAATGTAGATAATGTATACGATATAATTTGGAATAATTCAGGAATAACATATGGAGATATATTTAAACAAAGAGAATATGAATTTTCATGTTTATCACTAGATTATTATAATGTAAATTTTCTATTTGAACAGTTTAATAAGAATGAAGAAATGTGCTTATTTTTAATAGAAAAAAATCTTCCTTTAGCTGCATATGATTTTTGTATAAAAACTAGTCATATTTTAAATTTACTAGATTCTCGTGGAGTAATAGGTGTTAATGAACGCGCATCATATATATTACGTGTCAGAAAGCTAGCTAGTTCATGTTGCAATTTATATAGTAAAATAAATAGTGGAAAAAATTAATATGCCATCAGATTTACTTTTTGAATGTTTATCAGAAGAAATTCCCCCAAAAATGCAAATTAATGCTATTTCACATATTAATTTATATATTAAGGATAAGTTTAAAAAGAATAACATAGAATTCAGTTCAGCAAAAGTTTTTATATCATCAAACAGAATATCGTTAATTATAAATGACATAAAAGCAAAAGAAATTCAAAGTGTTACAAAAGTAAAAGGTCCAAACATAAATTCTGATACAAAGGATATAGAAAATTTTTTAAAAAAAGTAAAAAAAAATTTAAATGAATTAAGTATTCATAAAATTGGTAACGAAAAATTTTATTTTTCTGAATTAGTAAATAACAATTCAGTAAACATAGAAGATTCTATTTGTATTATATTAGAAAGCATGATGAAAAATTTCCCATGGGAAAAAAAAATGAAATGGGGAGATAAAAAGGAATATTGGGTACGTCCAATAGTAAATATTTTATGTATAATTGATAATAACCCATTACATATAAAATTTGCAGAATTAATATCCAATAATAAAACTATTGGAAATAAATTTCTATCAGATAACAAATTTTTTACGATTAATAGCATTAATGATTACTATACAAATCTTAAAAAGAAATATGTAATGTTAAATCAAGATAAAAGATTAAAATTTATATTAGATCAAATCCATGAGTTAACTTTTAGTAAAAAATTAACTTGTGAAAAAAATGACAAATTAATTAATGAATTAAATGGAAGTATAGAATATCCAATTGTAATAATGGGAAAAGTAAATCAAAAATTTATAAATTTACCAAAGGAAGTCATTTTATGTGTAATGCATAATCACCAAAGATATTTAGCAGTTTTTAACAATAACAAGATTACACATTTTATTACTATAGCTAGTATAGTAAATAAAAATATAATACATGGACACGAAAAAGTGTTAAATGCAAGGTTAACTGATGCTGATTTTTTAATTAATCAAGATAAAAAATTTAGCATGGATCATTATAAACAATGTTTAAGTAATATATTATTTCATACAAAATTAGGTACTTTAATTGATAAAGTAAATCGTATGGCTATATTAGCAAAGTATATTTCCATATGGATACCTCGTTCTTCTTTAATGAAAGTTGAAAGAGCATCTCTATTATCAAAAGCTGACTTATCAACATTAATAGTAAAAGAATTTCCAGAACTTCAAGGATTAATGGGAAAATATTATGCAGAATATTTTGGAGAACCTGAAGAAATTTGTAACGCAATTGCTGAGCACTATAAACCTGAAAATTCAGAAGAAAAATGTCCATTTTCGCCCATATCAGTTGCTGTTGCTATTGCAGATAAAACTGATAATCTTGTAGGATTAATACTGGCAAATGAAAAATCATCAGGATCAAGAGATCCTTTTGCTTTAAAAAGAACAGCTACAAGTTTAATAAGAATTATAATTGAAAACGAATTAAATATACCAATAAAGCTTCTTTTAGAAAAATCTATATCTTTATATATTAACTATTTTAATAAGAATTTAAAGAATAGTCAAAAAAATTTAATGGAGACAGTATTTAATTTTTGTCTTAGTAGATTCAAAATGATACTCAAAGAAAAAATGATTAATTATAGTATAATAAACGCTATTATAGAACAAAATCAAATTCATGATCTACTAGTAGAAACACAAAAAGCGTTAATTATAGATAAGTATATAAAAAATAAAGAAGGAATAGAAATACTTAAGGCTTATAAAAGAATAAATAACATCATTACTAAAGATAAAATAATTATAAATAATAAAAAAAGTATATACCAAAGATATATAATTAATAAAAAGTATTTTATTGAAGAATATGAACTATCACTATATTATGATATAAAAAGCTATAAAAAAAAAATAAAAACTTTTTTAAAGGTCAATGACTTTAAAAATTCTTTAAGTAGCTTATATTTCTTTAGTAATACTGTTAATAATTTTATGGATAAAGTAAAAGTATGTGATGTTAAAAATGCAAACTTATATAAAAATAGATTTTTTGCTATTTTTAATGCACTTCAAGTTTTTAATCTGCTTATAGATTTTAGCAAAATTGAAAATGCATAACTTAAATACTTGAATTTTTGCAGAAATAAATATAAATATTTTACCTAACTATGAGTAAATGAAATGAGTAAAAATGATTACTATGAGCTATTAGGTGTAAGCAAAAGCGCAACCTCTGATGAAATAAAAAAAGCTTATAGAAAAATGGCATTAAAATATCATCCGGATAAAAATCCTGGTAATAAAGAAGCAGAAGAAAAATTTAAAAAATTATCAGAAGCTTATGATGTTTTAAGTGATGAAAATAAAAGAGCTGCTTATGATCGCTACGGACATAGTGCTTTTAGTGGTGGCGCAGGAAATGCAGGAGGATTCGATTTTAATAGTGGTTTTTCAACAGATTTTTCTGATATATTTAACGATTTATTTGGTGGTGGTTTTGGAGGAAGATCTCAAAAATCATCAAAAAGATACGAAAATAATAGAGGATCAGATCTACGATTCGATATTGAAATAACTTTAGAAGATTCTTTTAATGGTGTTAAAGTGCCATTAAATTATGTAACACATGTAAAATGTCAAAACTGTAATGGAAGTGGTAGCGATGGATCAACTAAATCTATACAATGCAGTACATGTCATGGAGTAGGAAATATTAGGTCACAGCAAGGATTTTTTACAATAGAAAGAACATGCCATGTTTGTAATGGAGAAGGAGAAATTATTCAAAATAAATGTAAAAAATGTTTTGGTAGTGGACGAACAAGAAGCGATGTAAATTTGCTAGTAGCTGTACCAAAGGGTATAGAAACTGGTAATAAAGTACGAATAAATGGCAAAGGTGAAGCTGGTTATAGGGGTTCGCAAAGTGGTGACCTATATGTATACGTCAAGGTAAAAAATCATAAATTTTTCACAAGAAGCTCATCAGATCTTTACTGTAACGTACCTATAAAAATGACTCTTGCAGCATTAGGTGGAAGCATAGAAATGCCATCTATAGATGGTAATTGGACACAATTTAAAATACCAGAAGGAACACAAAATGGAGATAAAATAAGATTAAAAGAAAAAGGGATGCCTTATATAAATTCTCCTGGAAAAAGAGGAGATATGTATATACAAGTTATTGTCGAAACACCTATAAAATTGACAAAGAAACAAAAAGATTTATTAAAGAACTTTGATGACGAAAATAATAGTGAATGCAGTCCCCAATCAACAGGTTTTTTTCAAAAGGTAAAAAGTTTTTGGAAAGATATTAGATCATAGTTTTAATGATGCACACTTTCTTAAAATTAATTTACCATAGTTACTAATATTTAAAAAACAATGTCTAGACCTATATCTTTACTAGAAAAAGAATTTGTAATTTTTCCAACAGAAATGTAATCTACTCCTGTTTTTGAAATACTTTTAACATTATTAATATTAATTCCTCCAGAAGCCTCAACTATAGCTTTTCCATTAATAATTTCTACAGCTTTACTTATGTTATCGACACTCATATTATCAAGTAATATCATATCAACATTGTGATATAAACTTTCTTCAACCTGAGCAATAGTATCACATTCAATAGCTATTAAAGCATTTTTAACATTATTTCTTATCTTATTAATAGCAGTTGTTATATTTCCACATCCTGCAATATGATTATCTTTTATCATTATTTTATCATCTAATCCATTACGATAACTTTCACCTCCTCCTACATTCACTGCATATTTATCTAATATTCTTAGTCCTGGGCTAGTTTTTCTAGTACTACGAATTTTTGCTTTTGTTCCTAAAACTTCATTTACAAAAAGTCTTGTCATAGATGCTATTCCTGAGGAGTATTGTAAAAAATTCAAAATTACCCTTTCAATTGACATTAAATGTAATGCTATTCCCTCTCCTTCAATTATAGTTGTATACTTATTAATATAACTTCCATCTTTTTTATGTACTGTAAAATTGATAAATTCTTTATTTAAATTGAAAATTTCCTCTACTATTACAATCCCACATAAAACCATATCTTCTCTAGAGTTTATGGAAAATTTTACTTTTTCATTATTTGTGAAAATACTTTTACTTGTAATATCTCCATTATGTCCTAGATCTTCTTTTAGTGCATTCTGTATAATGTCAAAGAATATACTTTTACTCATAGTTTAAAATTCTTTTATGTTTAAAATAATTATTATATAATCTTATAAAGAAAAATATCTTTATTATTTAGATAAAATGGCAGTTTTTGCAATATTAGCATCTTATATTATTGGATCAATACCTTTTGGTTTAATAATATCTTATGTTTCAGGCTATGGTGATATAAGAAAAGTAGGATCACAAAATATAGGTGCTACAAATGTTTTTAGAGTAAACAAAAAGTTAGCTTTTTTAACATTTATTTTAGATGCTTTAAAAGGTTTTATTACGATTTTTACTTTAAAAACTTATGTAGATAGTGAAAATAATCTCTTATTTTTGTGTAGTTTATTTTCAGTAATAGGTCACATATTTCCTATATGGTTGAGCTTTAAAGGAGGAAAAGGAGTTTCTACTCTTATAGGAACATTTTTGGCATTTGATTATTACTTATCATTTATATTTATTATTACTTGGATGATTGTTTTTTATATTTCTAGGTATTCATCTTTATCGTCAATTTTTGCAGTAATTACTTCTTTATTGACCGTATTTTTTTTATATGAAGGAAGTAGTTTTGTTATACATTTTATATGTTCACTGCTAATTGTGTTACAGCATTATAAAAATATAATACAACTTATGAAAAGACAGGAACAAAAAATAGAGTTATGATATTTAATCAGTAGAACTTAAGTTTTAGCGTTAGTGTTTTTAGGAAAGCTGTTATTAATTTCTTGTTGCTTTTTATATTTAAAGCAGTAAATATGACATATTGCCACTGCTAATGCATCTGATATGTCATATTTTGGAAAATTTTTACATTTTAGTGTATTATTTATCATAAAAAGAATCTGATTTTTTGTTGCATGTCCATTACCTGTTATGGATTTTTTTATAAAAGTAGGTGAATATTCACTAATCGGAATTCCAGATATTCTTAATGATAAAAGAGATATTCCCCTTGCATAGCATAGCGATATTGATGATTTTGGGTTTATGTTTATGAATATTTTTTCTATTGATGCTTCATCTATATTATAAGATTGTATTATCTTGGTTAAACTAACATATATTTTATGTAGCTTATCTGAAGTATTGCTTTCTTTCAATGTAGATATTACCCCACTCTCTACTAAGGATATATCATATATATTATTAAATGATAATATTCCCCAACCAGTGTTGTTTAACCCTGGATCTATTCCTATAACTTTTTTCACTATGAACTAACTAAATATACAAAGAAAAACAATAGCAACCATATAACATCAACAAAATGCCAATACCAAACAGCACATTCAAACCCTATGTGACATTCTGGTAATAGCTGATTTCTTTTGGATCTAACCCAGCATATTAACAGAAATAATGTTCCTATTATAACATGAATTCCATGAAATCCTGTAAGCATGTAAAAATTAGAAGAATATATAGCTTTTTCACCTGTTTCTTTAAATGCAAAATCTATATGATAATATTCTATGATTTGAAATATTGAAAAAGTGAACCCTAAAATTACAGTATATCCTAATAATTTAGATGCATTTTTTACATCATTATTTATTAAAGAATAATGGGACCATGTAAGCGTGCATCCTGATAATAATAATATTACTGTGTTTAAAAATGGTATTGACCATGGGTCTAATGGTGTTATATTAGCTGGTGGCCAAGATACGTATGATGTTGGAGAGAAGTTATTAAATATACGTACAGGTAATAACCAAGATTTGAAAAAAGATGCAAAAAATCCTGCAAAAAACATAGTTTCTGACAAGATAATTATTGCCATTGACAATCTTAGGCCTTTTTTCACTATTGCTGTAAAACATTGCTCTTTTATTGCTTCTGATATTATATCTTTCCACCAATTAAATAAGGTCAGTGTTGTTAGAAATATGCCAACGGCTAGTGATATTATACCAACGTCCCATTTATGTACTACTCCAACTGCTCCAGCTGCTGTAACTAGAACTGAGATAGAAAACGATAATGGCCATGGACTTGGATCCACTAAATGGTAGTTATGCTTTTTTTCTTTCATTTAAAAAACTTTATAAAAAAGTAATATAGCTAAGTTTTTATAGATTGTATAAAGTAGATATATAAATTGTCAAGTTTTTGCTTATAAATCAATTTTTAGTTAAGGTTTTAACTGTTTGGATTAGATCATTTACATTCTCTATTGGTGTATCTGGTATAATGCCGTGCCCTAAGTTAAATATTAATGGTATATTATCGGAATCTTTTATTATTTTTTCTACTTCTTTTGCAATGTGTTTTTTACTATATGCTAATAGAAAGGGATCTAAGTTTCCTTGTATGACGGTTTTTATGTTGTTTTTTGCCCATGTTATTGGTATGTTATAGTCTATACTAGTAACGGAAACTCCTGTTTCTTCCGAGAAGTTTTTATACATTACACCTGCTCCTTTTGGAAAACCAATAATTGGTAACTCTGGATATTTTTTTTTAATGTGTGAGACTATTTCTTTTGTTGGTTCTATTACCCATTTTGTAAAAAGTGTTGAGGGAAGTATTCCCGCGTGGCTGTCAAATAATTGTATTATATCAACACCAGATTTTATTTGTTGTATTAAGTAGGATATTGTTAGTTTTGTGATTATTTTTATAATGCTTTCTAAAGTACTTGTATCAGAATAGCACATTTGTCTAATTTTTGCAAAGTTGTTTTCTTTTCCTGTCATATAAGATGCTACAGTCCATGGTGAGCCTGCAAATCCTATTAGAGGCTTACCTTTTGGTAGTGATTTTTTTACTTTTCTTATTCCATCAAAGATTGGGTTTAGTTTTTCTACTGTATCTTCTGTATAATTAATTTCTGAATGATGGGATATTGTTTTTAGTTTTGGACCAATACCTTCTATAAATTTTACTTTACATCCTAGTACATCCGGAACCACTAATATATCTGAAAATATTATTGCTGCATCTAAGTTAAACCTTTCTATTGGTTGCATTGTTAATATCTGTATTAAATCGGAGTTATAGCATATTTCCATGAAGTCTTTATATTGTTTTCTTACTTCTTTGTATTCTGGTAAGTACCTTCCAGCTTGTCTCATTAGCCATATTGGTATTGTTTCTTGTCTTTTCTTTTCTGTGATTGTTTTTAACATTAAGTTGCTCTCTATTATCATAATAATATTATATTCCTTATAGATAATTGTATTTTATTAATCCTGTGAATTATGTGAATAATTTTTTTATATGGTTGAAAATTGGCAAAATTATACCTATTTATTCTGTGAATAATTTTGTTAATAAAGTTCATATTATATTGATTTTCTGACATAATTTATGTTTATAAAGTATATGTGAATAATGTTAATAACTAAAGCGATTATACGGTAAATAAGGAAATTTATAAATGTTTTTTTTATAAGTAACTCTGTGTATAATATGGTAATGATATGTGAATAACTATTACTTACAGATTTTGTGTATAGTTATTGACAAGCTTGTTAACATAGATTGATGTATGATATAGATTTGCAATTACAAAATAAAGTTTTAATATAGAAGGTATTGTTGAGGTTTATATTTCAGTATGGATAAAAAGCTTTGTGGTGATGAATTTAATGGCAATAAACATAGGGGTTTTAAAAATAGAATATTTTCTTTTTTATTAAGAAAATTTCCAAGTTTTAGAGAATTTGCAGAACATCAATTGCTGTACGATAATAAACTTCATTTAAGTAACTTTCATGTACTTCATAATCTTATTAAGTTTAATGATTGTGCAGTAAAAGATATTATGATTCCTAGAGCAGAAATTTATGCTGTGAATATAAGTGAAGAAAATTTAATTGAAAAAATCATAATTCAGGGGCAACATACAAGAATTCCTGTTTATAAAGATAACTTAGATAATATAGTAGGCTTTCTTCATATTAAGGATGTGATGTCTAAAATTGATCAGAAATTTAATGTAAAAGATATAATTCATAATGTTATATATGTTCCACCTTCGATGAAAGCAGTTAATTTGTTTGTAAAAATGCAATCATCTCATATGAATGTTGCGGTTGTACTTGATGAATATGGGTGTACAGAGGGATTGGTTACTATGGCTGATCTTATTGAAGAAATAGTAGGAGATATTAGTGATGAACATGATATATCTTCATCTCAAGAAATTATTAACATTTCTGATAATAAAATAGAAGTTAATGCAAGAGTATTGGTTGAAACTTTGGAACAATCTTTGAATATTAACTTGAGAGATTGTGAGGAAGAATATGTTACAGTAGGAGGATTAATACTTTCTATGATAGGAAGAATTCCTATGGTAGATGAAGTTTTTGAGCATAAAAGTGGTGCTGTGTTTTTAGTAAAAGAAGTAGATGATAGGTGTATACATAAAGTAATTATTGATTTGAGTAATGTAAAAAAAAGTTCTTACTAGAATTTATGTAATATAAGTTGTGCTTTAGTTATAGTGGAATTTAAAATTTTTAATTGTTGCTCTTCAGATGTATTTTTAATATTTGTTATCTGTGCTTGCGTATTAGAAGGAAAAGTAACTAAACTAACTTCCCATAAATCTAGTTTTTCTATAACCCTTGCACCTGAATTTTTATCTATATAATAATCAATAATCTGATATCCTATGGATAATGAATTTATTACGCCTTTTTTGATCATGAGATAAACTTCTTCTGCTTTTTTTATTTCTAGTATTAATTTTACTGTTATATAAAGACCAAAATTATCTTCTATCATGTTAATAATTTTGCCTATAGGTTTGTTTTTATTATGTTGCCATAAAAACATTACTTTTTTACATGTTTTTATAGTATCAGAAAATGCTCCTGGTTTTATTATGTCATTTTGACGATCAATAACATTAAATACACTGGCATAACCTGAAAAAATGCCATATTCTCTAATGTTACTTTTAGTAAGTAATAAACTACATATTTTTTTCATAAAATTCTTTAGCTGTGAATATTGTTTAAGGAATGCTTATGTTAGAAACTTTATTATATTACATTTTGCATAGTTTTTAGAAAGTATAGTATCAATATTGAAAAAATTTCTTATATATTATTGAATGTAGAAAAATTTTTTTTAATAGCATATATTATAAAGTATTACCATTGTTTATTGGAGGTAATCCAAAAGCGGATCTTTTTTCATTTATTGTCATAAATGTTGAATTTTGTACATATTGCCAAAGTTTTTGTCTTTTTTCAGTTAAAATACTGATAGAATCTTTGTCGTATGATAAAAATATGCTATGTTTAAATTGAGGTATCAACCAAGAATTTAAATGAGATAATATATTTTCTAATTGAGGTAATATAGTTTGTTCCCATAATGCTAGTCTTGCTTCTGCTAAGTTGTTATAAGTGTTATCTCCTGGTATTCCTAGTAATTGAGGTGGTACGCCAAATGCTAGTGCGATATCACGAGCAGAACTATTTTTAGATTCTATAAAATCCATATCTTTAGGAGAGAGGCTCATTTCTTTCCATTCTAATCCTCCTTCTAATAATATAGGTCTTCCTGAATTTGTTGGTCCAGTATAAAATTCATCTACTTGTGACCTTAATCGCTGATATTGTTCTTGAGTAAGGGTTCCATTACTGTTTTTAGTAGTGTTTATAATTAATGCTCCACTTGGCCTGGCCCCGTTTTGTAGCATTGCTTGATTCCAAGATCCTGACTGGTTGTGTTGATCGATACTATATGCAGCCGCTTCAATTGGTGACAATCCATACCAATCATTCAAGGGGTGAAAATTCTTTAGATGTAGTATATTGCAAAAATTATTTAGTTTATTTACTTTGAAATCATGAGAAATATTGTTAACTTTGTATCTGTAGATAAAAGGAGTATTTTCCTTTTCTGGAATTATTTCAACTCTGTCTGGTCTTAATAGATAAAGTTCTTTAGGAATCATATTATTATTCTCTACTGATAAAATATATGCATTTCCACTTATTAGTTTATAAGTGATAATTCCTTCTATAAATTCAGATTTTGATGTGGTGCCATTAGGTCTTGATATTAAATTTAATAATGGATGGTTATAAATTTGAAAAGTGCCACTTTTAGTAATTTTGTGAAGAGTTAGTGTAACTGATGCTACAGCAGATGCTATCATGTGTATTGCTCTAAATGCAATAACATTTTTAATGTATCCATTTTCTGCAAAATTTGTATAATTTCTATCTCCCCATATATTAGTAAGTTGTGAAAATGTTGAAGATATGTTAGAAAAGGGTGATGTTTTGTTAAAGAAATTGAAAATTTTCATAAGAAATTCTTTACAATAATTTATGTATAGCTCTAATGTAAAATTTTTTAGCTGTATCTAAAAATAATATAGTTTATCAATATAAATTTATAACTTCGAAAAAATACTAGATTTTATGAAGTAAATGGAAAAAATATTTTGGTAGTAACTTAATACGTGTTTTGTAATGTATATGAAAACGTTAAGAATTTATACACACAAGATTTTATTATAAGTAGTAGCTTAATATTATTTAGGATTTTACTATATAAATTAAAAAAATTAATAAAAGAATATAATTTGCTAGATAATAAAAACATAAAAGCTAGTATATAATATAACATATGTTTTTAATATAAGGAAGTAATTTTTATAATGAGTTTTTTAACATATAAAGTGAAGTCAGCTTTTAATGAAGCTTCATGTTATTATGATAACTTTTCTGTAATGCAGTATGAAATTGCACAAAAATTATGTAATCTTGTCTATATAAATGGTAATGAAGGAAAAATTTTAGATGTAGGTTGTGGTACAGGTTA
Organism: Neoehrlichia mikurensis; assembly: GCF_019186785.1. Taxonomy (GTDB): domain Bacteria; phylum Pseudomonadota; class Alphaproteobacteria; order Rickettsiales; family Anaplasmataceae; genus Neoehrlichia; species Neoehrlichia mikurensis. The sequence continues at coordinate 524,614 of NZ_CP066557.1, read as the reverse complement.
TATAGGCAAAATATTAAAAATTGAAAATGCTGAATTTTTTCAGATAGATTTATCTGAAAAAATGTGCAATATAGCTAAAAAAAAAACAAATGGGTTATCTGTCAATTGTAATATGGACATGATGCCTTTTAAAGAAAATACTTTTGATATAATTATTTCATCTATGGCAATGCATTGGACAGATAATATTTTTGTAACATTGAAAAGTGTTTTAAGTATTTTAAAACCAAAATCTCAATTATATATAACTATCCCAATTTTTGGTACATTACAGGAATTAATTGCTGTTAATAAAAAAATAGGAAGTAACTTTAATTATTTTTATAAAGTTTATGAATTAAAAAATATAATAGATGTGCTAGGTGCAAAGGTACAGTATATAGATTGTATAGAATGTAGGCAATACTATAAAACATTTCGTGAATTTTTAGTAAATATGAAAATGACAGGTTCTTACATAAAAAAAAGTTTTTGTAATACAAAATACAATATATTTACTTTAAGTAGAAAATATGAAAAGTTATATGTAGATCAAGGAAAGATTTTTAGTTCTTGGCATATAATGTATTTGATTGTTAAAAAATAACGTTTCTGATACAATTTTAAAATAATTTTTAATTTGAAAACATGTTAGGTGATAATTACGAGGACATTTTTTACAAAATACGTAACATATCTAAAAAAAAAAATGCAGTCATACTTTCACATTATTATCAAGAATCAGAGATTCAAGATATAGCTGATTTTATTGGAGACTCTTTAGAATTATCAAAAAAAGCAGCCTCTACAGATGCTGATATTATAGTTTTTTGTGGAGTATATTTTATGGCAGAAGTTGCAAAAATTATTAATCCAAAAAAAAAAGTTTTATTGCCAGATATAAATGCGGGGTGTTCTTTAGCTACTTCTTGTAAAGTTGAAGATTTTAAAAAATTTAGACAAAAATATAGTGATTGTGTATCTGTAACTTATATAAATTCTTCTGCAGAGGTAAAATCTTATTCTGATATAATTTGTACATCATCAAATGCAGCTAAAATTATTAATCAAATACCTAAAGACAAAACAATATTGTTTGCTCCAGATAAATTTCTTGGTAGATTTTTAGAAAATAAGACACAAAGAAAAATGATTTTATGGCAGGGTAGTTGTATAGTTCATGAAAGTTTTTCTGAACGTGAACTTGTAGGGTTAATGACAAAATATGTAAATGCGCATGTGATAGCTCATCCAGAATGTCCTGGTAACTTATTAAAGTATGCACACTTTGTTGGATCGACTACTCAGCTTTTAAAATATACTGCTGATAGACCAGGATCAGAGTTTATTGTTTTAACAGAGGAAGGAATACTTCATCAAATGAAAAAAGTATCTGCTAAAAGTAATTTCTATTTTTTAAAAAAAACAGATAGTGGATGTGAATCTTGCAGTAAATGTCCATATATGAGATTGAACACTCTAGAAAAACTGTATGACTGTTTATTGAATGATTTTCCTGAAGTTACTGTAGAAAAATCAGTAAGTATTATGGCTAAAAAAGCATTAGACGCTATGTTAATTATGGGATAAACATGTTTATGTTATATTTTCATTGAAATATTGTACTTTGTTATTTTCATTTTTGTATAAATCTGCTTCGTTCATAGGGGATTTTTTGGAAGTAATGTTTTCCCATTTTTTTGCAAATTCAGCATTAATATTGTAAAATACTTTAAGCTTTTTTTGTTCTTCGTTTAACGTATCATCATCACATTGTAAAATATCTTTTACTGCATCATCAGTTACTATTGCATCAATAGGACATTCTGGTATACAAACGCCACAGTCTATGCATTGTTCAGGATCTATAACTAGCATATTTATGCCCTCATAAAAACAATCAACAGGGCAAACCTCAACACAATCAGTATATTTACATTTTATGCATTTTTCTGTTACAAAATGAGTCACTTAATGTTAATAGTTATATAACTTTTACTAATTATAGTTCCTTGCGATTTTTTATGCAACGTTAAAATAATACTATACTTTTTATAAATTTGATGTACTGATTGAATGCAATTTTAATTGCTACACACACAAAGGAGATTAATATGAATTATTTAGAAAAAATTAATAAAATTCAGGATTTGGATGATTTTTTTAAATTATTTTCTCAAAAAGATGATAAAAAAACTGAACTACCTGTAGCTGATGAAAAGGTTATTGCACAAGATATTGATACTGTTGAATTTGTAGTGGATAAAGAAATTATTGGACAAGATACTTCTGATGTCCAAGATGTAATGTCTGATATACATGAAGAAGATATTGAACTTGGATTGGAATTGATATTTAATAAAAATAATAACAAGAATATTGAAGATTTTGATGCCACATATGTTGCCTGTAATTTAAAAATAGTGCACCACTATTATAATAGTGATATAATTAGTGATTCTTTTGATAATGTTACTGTAAAAATAGGAGATTACGGTTACGTAGTTCTTAATGTTCCTTCTTACAATAATTTTGAGTGTTTAGCCGACAATTGTGGTAGTCACCATGGACACTATTATCTGTAGTAGGAATATATTATAGTGTTATTTTCTTTTTAATGTGAAAAACTTATGAACATTTATTCTTATAAAGATTCAAGTTATTTAAAAGAATTCAACATTACAATATTAGGATATGGTTCTCAAGGCAGAGCGCACGCTCTTAATTTACGTGATAGTGGCGTCGGTAAGATCAATATTATTTTATATGATGGATCTGATAGTATTGATTTAGCAAGAAAAGATGGATTCCCTGTTAGTACAAAGAGTACTGTAATATCTGATAGTGATATTATAGTACTCCTTGCGCCTGATGAATTGCATTATGAAATATATGAAAACAGTGTGAAGCCTTTTTTAAAACCTAAGCAAACATTAATAGTAGCACATGGATTCAGCATTTACTATAAACATATAAAAATAGTACCTTACATTAATGTATGTATGGTTTCTCCTAAAGCAATAGGATCTGCTGTAAGAAGTCAATATTTGAATAAAAAAGGTGTAGTATGTTTTGTTGATATAGAACAGGATTATACTAAAACGACAGAATTGATAATGAATTCTTATGCGTCGGCTGTTACTTTGGGTAATATAATTATGCGAACAACACTAAAAGAAGAAGTAGAAGTGAATCTTTTTAGTGAGCAAGTTGTTTTATGTGGAGGTATACCATTTTTAGTGAATGCTGCATTTGAAGTATTAGTTAATGCTGGATTGTCACCTGAACTTGCATATTTTGGATGTCTGCATGAAGTTAAATTAATAACAGATTTAATGTATGAAAAAGGTATTTATGGTGTTTTTAATGAAATTTCAAATACTGCAGAATATGGAGCTAACTTAGTTGGAAATAAGATTATTAATGAAAGTGTAAAGCAAGAAATGAAGAAGGCTTTAGCACAAATACAGGATAAATCTTTTGTATGCAAATTTCTTCAAGAACATAGCATGCATTTTTATAATTTGAATGAAAACAGAAAAAAAATAAAAGATAACTTAATTGATCAAGTTGGTAATAACCTTAGAAAATTGATGAAGGATAAAGGAATGTTATAATTATGTGTTATATTTTAGTATTATTAATAAAGCTCTTTTCATTATTATATTAACATTCTTCTTTATTTTTCTTTATTAGTATCCAAATTATCCTTTACGGTATCTTCACTGTTATTATTTTCGTCATCATTATAAAAATAATCATCAATATCTTCATTATTAATATCCTCACTAATATCCTCATCATCACTAATATCCTCATCATCATTTATATCATCAAAGAAATTATCATCTTCGTAATTATCGTTATTTAATTCATCATACAAAGATACATCTTGATCAAAAGATTTGGTTTGGTCTGATTGTTCTGACATGTCAATAGCTGGTATTTGATCACTTTCATCTATTGGTATATTATTGTTAGGATTATAAGGCTCTTGTGTTGGAACGAATGTGCTTTTAAACAACTTTTTTGTGAATGTTTTATCTTCGTAATATTTTATTTTATGGGATTTTATAGGATAAGTAGATTCTATTAGTAAAATTTGCTCGTCTTTAGGTAACATTATTACTTCTTGAGGTAATAAAAGTGCTCTTTGTGTTTCTGATATATGAAGAGAACGTGATGCGGGATTAAGATCTAAAAATTTAGGTTTGTTTAGTGACTCTTGATTAACGGTTTTATTACCAATAAGTTGTGAAATGAGATTGGCTGTTTCAATATTGTTAGCTGCAAAAGTAATTCTATAAGTTGAATTTGATAAGAATGAATTCATTCCTGCTTCTTCGTATATTCCTTTTAACTGTTCAGTATCTTGTATTATTAAAAATAGTCTTACTCTATATCCGCGAAAGTATGCAATACCTGTTTGAAACTGCTCCATTTTTCCAAGAGTTGGAAATTCATCCATTAAGAATAATACACCGTAAGGCTCATCGTCAGATGGAAGAGATCTACATAAAAATTCTGTAGCTTGTTGATAAAACACTTGCATTAGTGGACGAAGACGTGTTAAATTGTCAGGTGTTAATCCTACATAAACTGTAATTTTTTTCTTCTTGAATTCTTGAATATTAAAATCACTTGAAGCCGTTGCTGTATCTATTAAAGGGTTTGCCCATAATTCTAGAGATGAGTTCATAGTTGATACAACACCAGAACGTTCTTTATCTGCCTTTTGTAAAAAAGCAGCAATATTCATATATGCAACTGGATGAATTTTTTTTCCTATGGTATCTAATACAACTGCAAGATTATATACTACGTCATCGCTACGCATAGTGCGAACTACTTCACCGAATGACTTGACTTTTTCTGGAACTGCAAGTAAGTATAGAACTACTCCCACGAATAAACTACGAGCTTCATTATACCAAAAATCCTGTTCAGGCATTATTAAATTTGCTATTTTTTGCACATCGTCGACCATTTGTCCAGGTTTTGAACTAATCCAGTCTAATGGATTATAACAATGACTTATACCATCAGGTTGTGCTGGATTCCATACATAAACTTCTTGTCCTTTTTTCTTTCGCCAACCACTTGTTAGATCATAGTTTTCAAGTTTTATGTCATGTACAATTACAGAATCCTCCCAAAATAATAAATTTGGGATAACGAAACCAACACCTTTTCCAGATCCGGTAGGTGCAAATAATAATGCATGCTGATAGCCATCTGCAACAAGATAGCCTTTTTTATCTTTGCCTAGTAATATTCCTTTTTTACTACGTAATCCAATTTTACGTATATCTTTCTCTGTAGCCCATCTAGAATCTCCATGTAAGGATTCTTTCTTTTTAAAAGGTCTCCAATCAAATAATACTGTTCTTAAATTCCAAAATATAATTCCTAGTGTGCATAATGGGGCTAAGAGCGATGTAAGAAGTTTAAAAACTAGAGATGTATTGTATAAAGATGGATGATTCCACCAATGTTGTACATAGTTAAAAATAGTAGGCCATAATCTACTTGGAAAATGATTAATACTAGGATTTATAGCTTTAAAGTCAACACTATTAATTCCCCATACACTTATTATAAATAATATACCTGATATATAAAAACAAAATTCTAAAAGAGAAAATAATCCAACAATGAGAAATAAAACATTACGTATATGATTTACACTTTTACTATCCATCATAAGTATATAACTTGGTTCATTTGAAAAGAATTATTATATCTTAAACACTTTTGTGTAAAGATTTAGTGAATAATATTTCTGAAACATGCCTTATTCCATCAGATGTCCTTTTTAACTGTATAATAATATCAATAATATTTAAAATATAATCAGCAATTTGCTCAGGTGGAATACCGAATCCTGCTTGCATTACCATGAGTTTTAATTGTTCGAGTGCCATTTTTGGTGTGTCAGCATGTAATGTTGAAATAGAACCGGGATGCCCAGTATTAATTGCTCGTAAAAAGCTAAAGGCTTCAGCTCCTCTTAATTCTCCTACAATTATCCTATCAGGACGTAATCTTAAACATGCTTCAATTAAATCTTGAGTTGTAACTTTTGATCTTCCTTGCCCACCTTTTGAGGCAATTAAATGTACTTTATTTGGATGGTCTGATAATACTATTTCTCTAGAATCTTCTACTGTTATTATTCTTTCCATATTAGGAATGGATCGTAGTGCTGCATTGGTAAAGGTTGTTTTTCCAGTTGATGTACCACCGCTTATTATAATATTCTTTTTATGAAGAATAGCAGTTTTTAAAAATTCTTTGATTTTTTTTTCTTGTAAAAGATTAGTTAGCTGATAATTAATACTGTCAATAGTACTTTCAGTAATAGTATGATCAAAAGTTCCCATTTTTTCATATTCATCTAATGAGAACTGTATAACAGAAGGCTTTCTTATAGACATAATAACAGTTGTTGATTCACATGCTGGTGGAAAAACAATCTGTATACGATATCCATTTGGCAATGTTGCTGATAATAAAGGTAGTTCTTCACTTATCTTTTGTTCAGTTGCTTGTGCAACTAATCTTCCAAGTGCTTTTAAATGTGATAAGGTAAGTATAGGTATTTTTTCACAACGTATATGACCTTTTTTTTCGATCCATACTTCACATTCTTTATTGATAGAAATTTCATTAACTCCATCCTCTTTGAAGATTTTTTGTAGTGGTTCAAGATATGTATCTAATGCCGCATAATTCATTGTTTTGCTTTTTGAGTTATTAACTTACTTTACAACATTTGTACCAATTATGGCTTCTTTAGGAAATATAAGGTCCTGATTAATAAATACTTTAAGGAGAGTACCTTGATCTACATATATTGTTGGTTTTACATCAGAATATTTTTTTAATATAGACTTTATAGATTCGGAAACCTCTTCTATTGCCTGAGAAAAGATTTTTACTGGTAAGGTAGTAGATGTTGATTCTGTAGGAAGTAAAGTTCCAGGTGTTTTAGGTGTGGTAGTGATAATACTTTGACTTATTGATGGTATTTTTGATGTTATAATGGCTGTACCAAAAGAAACACCTGATAGTAATAATGTAGAAGTTACAATGTTGCTTATTTTATGATCTACAAACCCTGATACTCCTTGTCTTCCTAATTCATCTGTTCCAGGCGAGTCTATTTTAATGTCTATACCATGTGGAAGTATTACCCTAGACCATATAATACTTACTCTTGTATTACCTTGAGATTCGTCAAAAGAATAGCTCCCTATTAATCTAGATCCTTTTGGAATTAAAATTATATTGTTAGCTTCTGAATATACATCTCTTGTAATAATAGCTCTTAAAGTACCTGCCAAATCAGAATTTATTGCAGTTTCTAATACTGCATCAATAATTTTTCCTTGTAATATTGTATAATTTAAATTAGCAATACGTGTTGCTACTGCTTTTGGAGCGGATGTGAAATTTAAAATATCATTATTGTTATTTTGTTTTTTATTTTCTTTTTTTGTCTCTTGATCACTACCAGAAGTTATTAACATTGGAGTAGTTCTTCTTTCTTTATCATAACCTGCGAAGGCTGATATAGGATTTTCAATAGAAGGTCTGTGCATTGATGATGGAAATGGTATATCAGGTTGTTTTTTAATTTCTGGTTGTGGAACCTTTATAGTTTCAATAGTTGGAGGAGTATTAATAGGTTTTTCAATTGATGGAATTGTTGGTAAGCTAGGGGTAATTAATGGTGGCAAACTTGGCAATTTTTGTGGTACATCAATTTTATTAGCTGTTTCTTGAGTTGGCAACTGAGCGTCTTTAAGTAATTTTTCAATTTCTTGTTCTGCGACTTGTTTTGATGTATTAACATCATGCTCATTATCTGTTTTATGGATAAAAAAGTAATATGCTAGTCCAGCTGCTAGTAATACAACTGAAAGTATAATAATTTTTTTACCTTTATTCATTCCTACAACGCTTACACTATCAACAATTTCTGTATCAGTGTTGTTTTTAATTTCATCTATCATACATGATCCATATTTACTTATAGTGTCTTATTGATAATTTGAAGAGCATCTTTACTATCTTTAAGGTGTAATGTTTTATGTACACCTTTTATTATTATGTAGTTATGTAAAAGTAGCATTTTACAAGGAATTTCTTGTCCGTATTTGTTGACTGTAAATATTTTTGGAATAGTTTTATTGTTGTTAGTAAATTTGAAATAAGTTAGCAACCCGTCATCAAATAATTCGTATGGCACTATTGCTTTATTAAGTTTTGATAAGGACTTGTTATAAATATAATTGTAACGAGTGTTGTTGGGGATAATGCTTATTAAATTTATATTATTACTACTTTTTGTATAAGATATAGGTGATGCTTTTACATTATGTAAGTCAAATTCATCTTCAGTTTTAGGATAATAAAAACGTACTATATATGCTAAATCTCTTAGTTCAGAATAATCAGTATTTAAGCTGGCATTTAATGTTCTAGTGTTTGTAGATCTACATATTAAGTCAAAAGCATAGCTTCTTCCTTTATTAGTTTCAATTAGCATATTAGTTTTACCATTTTTTTCAAGTGGCATAATAAAAAGCTTATTATCTACAGGTTTTACTTTCCAACTTGTAGAGTTACCCATTGCTATAACTTTCGCAGTTTCTCCCTTAGAAAACTCAATATATGAATGATATCCATAATTAAAAACTATAGTAAAAATTTCATTTTGACTATAAACAAAAGTTTTAATTCTACTATCTATTGATATAGGCTTATTGTAAGCAAAAGCTTGTGTTTGATTGACTATTATTGTAATCAATATTAATAGCATTAAGCAAATTTTGTAAAAATTCATTGTCTTTCCTATTATAAATAACTTAAATGTAAAGTTTGAAGTGGCTTTACTTCTTTATTATAAAAACTCATCATCTGCTCTATAATAAGTAATTTGAAATCCTAAAGGGTTGATTTGTCTTTGTTGTTCATTCATTTCAAGAGATGTATATTGAAATGAGAGTGTTGCGATTCTATCTTTCTTAATTACAGAGCCATTTTGTACATTGAATTCTAATGTAAATCTTATTTGTACATTTCCAGGATTAAGATGTTGTAATGACCTGATTTTGATATGTCCTGAAGCAACATTTGCATATAAATTAACAGGACTTGAAGGATTACTTAGTCTTATCCAATTTCGAAATTCATTGTATGTATCTTGTGTAGAAAATAATCTTACCTTTGTGTAATAGTTGTATTGAAAATTATTAGGATCAAAAAGTTCTCTAGCTCTAATGTATTCTATTATAAAATAGTTATTTAAAACTTCATCAGCTGAATATTGTTTTACAGATATAGGATTAACTAATGTTGTAATACCAGATTTTTTTTCTATTTCTACTACGAAAGGCTCAATTGTTCTATTTTTACTAATGGTTAATATAATAAAAGTACTTACACCTATTCCAATAACTGAAAACATAACAAGTAATAAAAGAATGTTTCTTTGTACAATTATGGAACTATAACGGTCATGATACCAATTTTGGGAATCTATGTTATTTGGTAATTTGTCTTTAGTTGTTTTATTTTTGAAGTTAAACATGCTTCTGAACCATAATAGATATAACTTATACTTTTTTAGTATGCACGTAAATTACATAGCTTAACTATGTTGAATTTGGCCTAAAACACTTAATCAGCCTACGATGTATTTGTTTATATTATGTTAATTTTAAGTGCAAAATTAGAATTAACTTAACTAACATGTCCTAACCTATTTATTTTTGTATTAATATAATTAATGTTATACTTATTAGTATTTGCAATAATAGGCAATATTTTTGAAATATGAAAACCATGTTTTTTAATTTCTGAGGCCTTGCGTGGATTATTAGTCATAAGTTGCAATTTTGATATTCCTAGCTTTTCTAATATTGCTACTGCAGGAATAAATATTCTTTCATCATCTTCAAATCCAAGAAACCTATTGGCATCTACAGTGTCAAAATAATTTTCTGTTTGTAATTGATAAGTCCTGATTTTATTTACTAACCCTATGCCTCTTCCATCTTGTGCTAAATATAATATAATTCCTCCTTGATTATCTTGCATTAATTTCATAGCTGTATGCAACTGATTTCTACAATCACATGATAAGCTACCTAGTAGATCTCCAGTATAGCATGATGAATGTATTCTTACTAAAGGATTATTAAAATCAGGTTCTCCTATAATAATTGCATAGTGCTCAAGTTCACCAATATTTGATCTATAGATAATTATTTTGGATTTACAGCAATCTTGTAAAACCAAAGAAGAGCTACAGACTTCTTTTATACTATAATTATTTCTTTTTTGATTAAGTATATTTTTATGTACATATAGCATACCATTATTATTACACCAATTGACCATGTTGTCATAACTTTTAAAATTTATATCAATTACTAATGCTGATGGTAAAAGCTTTGCTGATTTTATTAAAGAAATGGCACACTTGTCTAATATGTTAGTACTAGGATTAATTTTATTTTTATCAGGTAACGTTATGATTGATCCATTATGCCCTGTGAGCAAAGAATATATTTCATCAATAGTATAGTGATTAGCTGGAATTCTTGACAATGTATATGAATTCGAACTAAAGATATAGTTTAATCTATTTGTAGTAAGTAATAAATAAACATTATTTGAAAATGATGTTAATTTTTTTAATAACTTTACATTGATTAACTCACTGGAAACAACTAATAAATAACTAGTATCATAATATAACAATACAGGAGTACCACGACGTATTTCTGCGATGGACCTTTCAATTAAATTTTTCTTAACACTAAAATTACTGAATATATTTTGCATGTAATACTCATAATTATTAAGCTATTGGTGCGGCTGAGAAGATTCGAACTTCCAAGGTTTTTTTGCAACCACAGCGACCTCAACGCTGCGTGTCTACCACTTCCACCACAACCGCAAGACTAAAATGCAATCCTAATAATGATAAAAAATTTTATAAAATTGTCAATGCTAGGTATTAATAAATATATAATAATATTTAAAAATATTTTTAATTTTTTTATAAAATATAAAAAAATACTTTATGCATTTATTAATGATAGTATTGAATAAGTTATTATTAATTGTTTTATATATATATTGATGCAATTATATGAAAATTGAGTTCGTAAAATTATTGCTAATATTTGTTTTAAGTATTACTGTTTTTGTTAGTAGATCTATTGCTAGTAAAGTAAAATTTCCATATTTTTCTTCTCTTGGTTTTAATAAAGTTGATGTGAGAAGTGGTCCAGGGATGGAATATCCAATTAAGTGGATTTATGTTAAAAAAAATTTACCTGTGAAAGTAATAGGTACATTTAATATATGGAAGAAAATACGTGATGTTGAAGGAGGAGAAGGATGGGTAAGAAGTAATGTTTTAAAAGATCAAGAAGTTGTTATTATTACAAGTGATACTTTTGGTTATAAAAGTCCTAATATTCAGGATAGATATATTATGAAAATTGATAAATTTATAGTATTAAATGTCATAAAGTGTGATAATGATTGGTGTTATGTTAAAGCAGAAAAGCATAAATCATGGGTGCAAAAAAAATTCTTATGGGGTAAGGCTAGCAGTAAATAATAATCCATCTATTTGATTACCGTATATCTTACAATTACTACTATAAGTAATTTGCATATTTGATTTAAGTATTATGCTTTTTATATAATCTAATGAATGACAAAAAAAATCTCCTTCTGGAACAAAGCTAAAATCTTTTTCATTAACTTCCCTTACTAAAGCTATTACTATGCCTTGTGGATTTAATGCCGTGCTTACAAGTTTAAATATTACACTTAAATCTCCTGTATAATGTAATACCTCTGTTAATATTATCACATCATATAGGTGGTTTTTATTGTTATTTTTTAAAAAGTCATACATATTAATATGTATTAATTCATTATATGCTTGTCTACCATTTACAAAACATCCTCTTGCTATATTTATCATGTGACTTGATATGTCAATTCCTGTAATATGATTACCTATGTCTTTCATTTTTAAAAACTGACCACATATTCCTGTACCACAACCTAAATCTAAAATTTTTACATTGCAAGATAGGGGACCAAAAAAGTTTACTATTAAAGATCTTACATATTCATGTGCTCTGTATTGCTTTGTAATTACCCAATGTTCTACAAAATATTCACTTGTATAATTAAAGTACTGTTGAATAATGATGTAAGGTATGTAGGTAATTTTATGTGGAGCTTTAATCTTATTTAGATAATAAATTGCTTCATCATAATTTTTATCTAATTCTATAGCTTTTAAAAGATTTTTTTTTGCCTTATCAAAGTTTCTTAATACAAAATAACACCTTCCAATATTATAATACGATATTGGTAAGTGCGGCTTAACAATACTTATCAACCAAAAACGAGTTTTTGCGTCTGAAATATTTCCCTTATAAAAGTGATACAACCCCAGATCAATATTAGTTTCTAACAAATGCCTGGATTTATTTTTTATAGATATAAATTCTTTTTTAAAATGTATAAATTTGTTTTTTAAAAACTGTGGCATTTCACTTATTTTAGGTAAAGAACTAGTAATTTTTGATATCAAGGATAGTAAACTGCTTTTTGTAAAAAAAAGATTACTTTTCATAAATCGCTCATTAAACTAATGAAAATTAGGATTATATACATACTATGTAGAATTATAAATATCTCTTATTAAATACATATTTACTTACAAAATTTTACATGATAATGGAAAGAATTTACTATCTTAAGGGATTCTAATAGCTTTGTATAGATATCTTCATTTGTTGTATGTTGTAGTTTTGTTGTAGAATTCTTGTTTGTCATATTATGAAAATGGTATGTATATTTATTTAACAACAAAGATATGATTTTTGATTGAAGTGATTCGAATAGCATAAAGTGATTAAGTCTTTTTTCGTTAGTTATTGACATAAACAATAGCATTAACTTAACATTGCAATATATCAAAATCAGCATATAAATGATGCAGGAAAACACTACATTAAGGCACCCTATTAATATATTTCTAACATAATTAGAATCTTCATAAGCTGTAATATTACTCTCTTGAGGAAAACTACTTTTGATTTTTTTTACAACAACTAAAAAGGATGTAATTAAAAAGATACAAGCTAAAACTTTGCATATAACATCTTTTGCTGTAGCCTTCATATAATATACCATAAATACTAACACATACCTAAATCAAGATATCAGAAATTTTGTTTTTTTCAATTTATAACTTATCTATAAGTTCCACAAAACACATAATTTACTGTACCGCTTATTAATATACTGTTGTTTTCTTTCCAATATATTAATAAGTCTCCACCTTGCAATGTAACTAAAACAGTATTTTTAGTATATTTGCGTCTTATGGCAGCTACTACTGCTGCACATGCTCCACTGCCGCAAGAAGAAGTTTCTCCTACACCTCGTTCCCAAACTCTTAATTTTATGTGATCTTGCGATATGATTTCTACAATTCCAATATTTGCTTTATTGGGAAGTAAAGGATGATTTTCTAGTTTTACTCCTAATCTATCTAGCGGTACGCTATTTACGGACTGCACGAAGAATACTATGTGAGGATTCCCTATATTAACTCCAACGGGATGTTCTAGCATTTCGATTGCAATAGGTAAATTTAAAGTATCACAAGGTTGAGATATAGGTATATCTTTCCAATGAAATTTAGGAGTACCCATGTTTATTTGTATTAGATCATTACTTATTTGTGAACCATAAATTATACGCTCTGTTGTTTCTATAGATACGGATTTAGCTTTTTTTTCCTGCATTAGCAAGTAAGCAACGCATCTTGCTCCATTTCCACACATTTCTACTTTACTACCGTCTGAATTATATATATGCATGAAACAATCCGCATTTGACGATTTATCAATAACAATGACTTGATCGCAGCCAATTCCAGTTTTTCTATGTGCTATTTTTGCATATTCAATATTATTAATATTATTTATGCTTGCTCGATTGTCTATGATGACAAAATCATTAGAAGTGCCATGCATTTTAATAAAATTAAACATTTTTTACTTCAATTTTATTTAAATATATATATAAAATACTTCAATGTACAAAATATTATGATGCTATGTTAATGGTTGATTATTTATAATTATAAAATAGTAAATAAAAAATTAATAGTATGTCTTTTTATTTTATTGAAGCTATTAGTGTATTATAGCTGAATGTGTGTAATTATTGTATTTTAGCTTTGCTAACATAGAGAAATATCAAAACATAACAGAATATCAATAAGAAATAATTAGTATAATTATGTTCAGTAAAATGTTAGTGTTTACTTGCAGATGCAATATTTGGATTGGTTTTTTTATATACTATATTATAATTGCTTATTTGCAAATTATAATGGCATCGTCTTTTGTTATACAACAAATTGTTATATTACTTATTTGTAAAGGAATAATTTCTGCTAAATTGTCTTGAAGTTCTTGATCTACATTGCAATCTTCTTCATTATTATATGGTATTTCTTCATGGTTCTCTTCTGAAAGTTCGCTATAAATAACTGATTGTATATTATTAAGTACGATATCATTGTTTTTTGTATTAATATCATTAATTTCCTGAAATATTATAGGATTTGAATGTATGCAAGATGTAGGTTCCTTTATTGTTTGAATTTTTAATGATGGAGTTGATGGATTAACGTGAGGCAAAGATTTGTGATTATTAAATAGTTTATGGCTGTAGTTGTTCATGATAGGTGTTATATTTATATCTGAAAGAAATGTTGTGTCACTTATAGAATGTTGCGGTATTGTGTGATATTCTACACATTTTGTCATTTTGTGATTATTTGCAGAACTGCTTGTAGTATTACTATAGATTGTCTTGTGAGAGGTTTTTTTATTACTTATGTCTAATAAGCTTAGCATTGTAGCTACTAATAGGATATATCCTATAATACAATGCTGAGCTAAGTCTACAATATTATGTAGAATCATGTTTAGTTATTTAAGATATTTTATAATAAAATTTATATCATCAATTAATTTATTAAATATTAACTGTGGCATATGATATGTTGATAAGATTAGTAAACGTAGTTGAAATATCTATTAAAGAAGATATAGTATAATATTATTATATTTTAATGATATTGGTAAACTAAATGTGAAATGTTTTTAATTAATTAAATTTTTTTATATGTTATTATTTAATATATTAAAAAACTTTTCATTGGTATTAATCTATAATTGTTTAATTTTAGGATAGTACATAATTGGATTATTGTACATATTGTGTTACTGAAAATCATGTGAACATTAATAACAGATTTATAAGGGTATTATTATAAATTATATTGTTATTAAAATATTGCATGTTTTTTTATATAAAACTTATTATTAAGATTGTTATTATATATTAATTGAACTATTAAGTAACTGTGTGGCCTTTTTATATTCTGTTATAAAGCTTTCTTCTATATCTTTAGGAAGTTTTATATTGAGTGAAGTTTTAAAAAATTTTGATAAATCTTGTAATCTTAATAAATTATCTTTCTTTTTACTAGTAAATTTGTGGAAAGTAATACCTTCTAATATTTCAATATCAAGTAGTTTATTCATTAGTATATTTTCTGTAGAGATACTTATTTTTATAATTATGTTGTATAAAGACTCTTGATTTATAAGTGTATGTATTTCTTTTTTGTTATATACTTTTATAACATAAAGGTAAGATATTTGTGAAAGACTATCCTGAGTATATTTTTTATTTTTTATAGTTTCCCATGTTATTTTTTTTTGGGATACGTTATTTACATTATATGATGTATTTGACATTACTACCTCAGAAAGTTGCTTGTTATAAAGTATTATATATTTTGATAGTTAAATAATATATAATAGGTGTTATTGATATTTTATATGTGTTTATTTGATAATGAAATTTTACTGGAATATATAGTTTTTTGTGCGAATTTTGTTAAAGGTTTAGTATTGGTTATTATAGATAACTTTCTTATTTGTAATGTTCTTATTGTAGAAAACATAATTCTTTAAAGATTGACAACAGGATTTATTTTATTATAAAAGTTGGATGTTATGCAGTACCATTGTAATGAATGTATATTATTGTGCGCTATTGCATTAATTTTAAAACTGTATAATTGATATGCTAAATTATATCTTGATCTATAGTTATTTAAATTAAGCTATTATATGAGCCTGAATTTAATAAATAACTGTGTTATACTTAACATATATTTATTGATTATGAAAATTAACTGGCTATTTAGTTTTATATTATTGCAGAGTTTTTTGATACTTTATTATTGATAATAAATATAGAAAAATGTTTTCTAGTATGCGGTATTGTGTGATATCTCATATAAAAATCTATAAGTATTTAAGAATGTTGTTATATTATTAGGTATTTATGACGGTTGTATGAATAAGAAAAATTTTTATATATGTAGCATACGTAAAATGCAAGATTTTAATTTTTATAAAAAGATTGTAATATTACGTGCAGACTTAAATGTTCCGGTTGTAAATGGATTAATACAAGATAGTACACGCATAGTAAGATTAATCCCAACAATAAATTACTTACTACAACATAATGCTAAAATTATAATAGCTTCACATTTTGGTCGTCCGAAAACTTATGATAAAAAATTCTCCTTAGGATTTTTAACAGATGTAATAAGTAACATGTGTCAACAAGAAGTACTTTTCATTAGTGAAAATATAGGAATGCAGGTTAGAAACATAGTATGTTCTTCAGAAAAGTCTATTTTTTTATTAGAAAATTTGCGATTTAATAAAGGAGAAGAGGAAAATGATGATGATTTTGCAAGGCAGTTATCTTTAATTGCAGATGTATATGTTAATGATGCATTTTCCTGCTTTCATCGTCAGCATGCTTCTATAAATGCAATTACTAAATTTTTACCATCATTTATAGGATTGAATTTTCAACAAGAAATACAATATCTTAGTAAAGTTGTGTCAGATTCTAGTAGACCAATTGCTGCTATAGTGGGAGGAGCTAAAATCTCAACTAAAGTATCTATGTTAAAAAATATAGCAAGTAAGATTGATTTTTTAATACTTGGGGGAGCTATAGCAAATAATTTTTTATTAATAAAGGAGATAAATATAGGTAAATCTTTATGTGAAACTATATCGTATGAAATATCTGAAGAAGTTATAAATATTGCGCAGCAAAATAACTGTAAAATTATTCTTCCAATAGATTGTATTACTGCAAAAAGTATTAATTCTGATGTATGTTTTTTAAAAGATATAGATAAAATAGAACATGATGATATGATTTTAGATATTGGTGGTAACACTTTATTGAAAATTAAGGCTATACTGGAAAAATGTAATGTTATTTTATGGAATGGACCTGTTGGTGCATTTGAATATGAAAAATTTTCTCGAGGGACATTTGACTTAACGCGTACTTTAGTCGATCTTAAAAAGAAAAAAGTTAATGTTATTGTTGGAGGAGGAGACAGTATTTCTGCAATTAAGGCAGCTGGTTTTTTAGAAAGGGATTTTACATATATTTCTACAGGAGGTGGAGCATTACTGCATTTTTTAAGTATAACTTAACTGTTTTATATATTTTACTTATAATTGAATCTATTATGAAATAACTTACTGCTAAATAATTTTATTTATATTATTGAGCAATATTTTAATTATGAAATAAAAGGTTAAATATGAAGATAATATTGTATTTAATCTATAAATTGAGTGTTGTATATAATGTGTAATAATAACAAAGCTATTATTGATACTTAGATAGAGGGATGTTAAAGTGCATAGTTATAATGATATTTTTTATTATGCTAGATTAAGATTGTATTATTTGCATGCATGTTAATATTTTTCATAAAACTTACTTACTTTAATAAAGATCTACATAAGTTTTTTATATGTGACACGATTAAAGATGATTAATATTTAAAGCATTTAATTTGCAGTAAGCGTAAGATACTGAAGAATTAATACCTTATATAAAAAGTAATATTTGTGTATCAAGGGTATTACATAAAAATTGCTATAATGGTATTGTTCTGTTTAATATATCTGTAAACAGGCTATATATTATTTAAGTGTTAAAATGTCAAGGTACTATTTGTAATTTATTACTATCATTCTAGATATAATTTATATTTACTAAATCTCTACACAAAATTGTTAAGATATAATAATTCATTTTTGAAATGTACTAAGTTATGAATGTATAGATTATTAATATGATAAACTTCTGTATTGATATTTAACAAATTCTACAAAGTAAGAAAAAAATTACTATTTTTGTAGGGTTATGTATTAATACATTGCTGTAATATTAATAATCAAAAAAATCCCAGTTAAAAAAATTCTACAAGTTTAAAAAAACTGCAATTAAATAACTAAGCAATGTTTTATATATTTGTCAGCATTGCTGTTATAAATGATTACATAATTGTGAAAAGCATTATTATTTCTAATTTTTAATATGTATTTTGTAATATAATTTACTATAGTGTGAGATAATTTAAAGTAAAGGATGTTAATTTTTTCTGAGAGTAATAATATGATGGCAGAAAAAAACTATATTACTAATATAACTTTTATATCATAACATTTAGTGAAGTTAATAATTAACGAATTTTTCTATTTTATTATTCATTATGGACTGGTATTATATTTGGTAATTTAGTATATGCAATAATTCATAATATTCATTTGTTAAGTTACATATTAAGATTAGTTTTATCCTAAATGCTAGAGCTACTTTATTGATAAGTAATATAATAGCATTTAAAGAAAATGAGCTATTGTAAATATAATTTAGTTATAGCATTAGTGAATTTTTTTGATGTATTTTAAAGTAAACGTCTTGTAAAAAAGAATTGCTTATAAAATTTAATATTATGACTGTTTAATAGTTATTTTAACTTGTAGTTGTATTGAAGGTGTGATACCTAGGCTAGGATTTAATTGTAGCTACGTGCTTACCATCTTTCCACTCAATGGTAATAGTATCATTTAAGGATACATCTTTAGATGTATCGACAATTTTATTATTTTTGTCATACACAATAGCATATCCTATATTTAATAGATGTTTTTTATTATAGTAATTTATTCTATAAAAAAAGCTATTAAGATTTTGTTGTTTTTGTAATAATAATATTTTAAATAATACATTTATTTTGTTGTGATGTTCATATAACTTATAACTTAATGATTTAAGTTTATACTTAGTAGCTAATAGCTTATCATGTAACTTTAGTAAATGGTATTTTTTATTATCTAGTAAGTGTTGTAATGTAGTTTTTATCTTATAGAACTTATTATTTATAATTTCTAAAAATTGCGATTTTTCAGGTAATGCAATTTCTACTGCTGCTGTTGGAGTAGGAGCACGAATATCTGCTACATAATCAATAAGTGTGAAATCTGTTTCATGTCCAATTGCAGAAATTATTGGAATTTGTGAATTAGCTACAGCTCTAATAAGTAACTCTTCATTAAAAGGCCATAAATCTTCAATGCTACCTCCTCCTCTTGCGATAATAATAACATTTGGGCGATTGGCTTGTAAAAGATGGAGTTGAGATATTGCATGTATTATTTGATAATGTGCTTCTACTCCTTGTACTGATACTGGATATATTACAATATGTGTAGGAAAGCGACTTTGTACACGATTAATTATATCTTGCAGTACAGAACCGGTTATAGATGTTATGATTCCTATTATTCTGGGAAGCATAGGTAATTTTTTTTTATTTTTTATATCAAACAATCCTTCTTTTTCTAGTTTTTTTTTAGTTCTTTCAAGTATTATTTGTAATTGACCTAACCCTGATAATGATGCATGTTCTACAATTAGTTGATATTTTGATTGATAGGTAGTTAAAAATCCTGTACAGCTAACCTCCATACCGTCTGTAATGTTAATATCTAATTTTGTGTTATTCCAACATATTGCATTAATTATAGCATTGTCATCTTTTAATGTAAAATAGGTATGACCTGACTTTGGTTGAGACTTATTACTGACTTCTCCTCTAACTTTAATTTTGTTAAAAGTTTCATGTACAAAATACTGAAAAACTTTTGTAATTTCAGTTACAGTAAATTCTGGTATCATTAATATAAATACACCTCAAACATATTGCCTATTTTAATTTGTAAGGTATCAATATTATTTGAAATACTGTATATATTCTTAGTAAAATTATATTTTGCATTACCGGGTATTATACCATATTTATTATCTCTAAGTTTTTTTGATAATATAACTTTTTTATCTTTACTGTAAAAAATAAAATAAATATCAGGTATAAACCTTTCTTTATTGGATTGATTCTCAATAACACCATCTATTTTTACATTTACGGTTTTATTGTCTATTTTAGAAATCTTTATATTAGAACTAGTAAGCTTGATATTAGATGTATCATAAGTTTCTGTCAAACGGTAAATTTTTCTTATATTATATGGTATATTACTTTGAAATGTAGTGGAAAAAAGGAATATTAAAGGTATTATTGTTATTATTAATTTGATGTTACTATATAATGTTTTTTTTAAATCAGTGTGGTTATTGTTAGGTTTTTTTTCTATATTGTTTAGTTGCGAATTATCATATATATTTTCAGGGATGTGTACCCAAATATTACCGCAGTGTGTGCACTTAACTTTTTTACCTTTTGCAGGAATTTTTGATTTATCAATTTTATATATTGCTTGACAATTTTCACATTCTATTTTCATTAACGAATATTCTTAAGAATTGCACAGTTAATTATATTATATTATTCATAATATTGCTATGATAAAATCAAGAACATAATACCGGTAAGTAAAATCTATATAGACATTTTTTAAATACACGTTAGATAAATAACTACTTAAATTTATTTAGAATTAGCTTAAACTTTTATATTCAATTGAAAAATTAACAATACATATATTATAATATATGTTTTTTCAAAAAAGTAATAACTATTTTATATTGTACTTCTATGTTAGAACTTATGGTATTCTTATATAATAAGTGTAAAATTTGAATGATGGATACCTTTACTTTTTTAAATGTACGATATCTTATAAGCAAGTATTAGATTCTTTATTAGCTATTGTGTATTAATCCAATAATACCTTGCTTATATAGGTATTTATTGTTTATAAAGCAATGACACTTAATAAAAAACGTATCTATGGAATCAATTATATTAATATTTGTAAATGTATTACATTGTTAAATTTTTATTTCTGTTATAAGTAAGATAAGATACATTTATCCTAATTCAGAATAATGAGCATTAACATAATTTTCAGAATCTGCTTATATTAAGTAACATTTAATTATAGTAAGTTTTTTTAAAGATATCTTTAAATATTTGTTATGTATTTAATGTTTTGAAGATTTATTGATATTATCTGATTTTATGCATTATTAGTTGCATATGATTATTTTGTATAAATGTCGTTTGATAAATTTTGAATGTAGGATAGTTAATAAATTTTAAAAAATTGTTCGCTGATATGTTTTTAATATATCATGGAATTTCCAGTAGTTATGCATAAAGTAATGAACTATGGTAAATTAATAGATGTTTTGTGTAAAATATAACAAGTACTTTATTATTATTTTTTTTAAGATATATTACATATATACTTATATATTAATAATAGAGATATTATGATTGATGATGTAAAAAGTTATTTTGATAAAGAGTTAAGTATTCTAATACAAGAAAGCAATCAAAAAAAAATGAAAGAACTTGCTGAAATTGTTATAGATTTGCTAGATGAAGGTAGTATTCGAGTTTGTGAAAAAAGTAATGGGAATTGGATAGTTAATGATTGGATTAAAAAAGCGATATTAATGTATTTTCGTACTCAAAAAACACAGTTAATAGAATTTTCTGGTCCTACATATGCTGGTGGATTTAATTGGTGTGATAAAATTCCGCTTAAATTTAGTAAATGGAGCAAGAATAATTTTGATGAAATGAACATAAGAGCTGTGCCAGGTTCTATTGTACGTAAATCTGCTTATATTGGATCTGATGTAGTATTAATGCCAAGTTTTGTAAATGTTGGGGCATATGTTGGGGTTGGTACTATGGTTGATACATGGGCCTCAGTTGGGAGCTGCGCTCAAATAGGTAAGAACTGTCATATTTCTGGTGGTGCTGGAATAGGTGGTGTATTAGAACCATTAAGTGCTAGGCCTGTTATTGTAGAAAATAACTGTTTTATAGGTGCTAGAAGTGAAATTGTTGATGGTGTAATAATAAGAGAAGGATCTGTAATTGCAATGGGCGTTTTTATTGGTTCGTCTACAAGAATTGTAAACAGAAGTACTGGAGAAGTTTCGTATGGTGAGGTACCACCTTATTCTGTAGTAGTACCTGGTTCTTATCTGTGTAATGAGAGTAAAGTCTCATTATATTGTGCTGTTATTGTTAAAACAGTTGATGATAGTACAAGATGTAAAGTATCAATTAATGATATATTAAGAAGTGCTTCTAATTAAAAATAGTTAATGTTTGAGGTAGTGCATGAGTACAATTTTTGCTTTAGCTACCCCACAAGGAAAAGCAGGAATAGGAGTTATTAGAATTTCTGGTATTTATGCTAAAAAAGTTTTACAGCATTTTAAAGTTAATTGTGTAGTAAAACCACGAGTTGCAGCTTTTAGTGTTTTATATAATAGTGATAATGAAGCAATAGATGAAGCGGTAATTTTGTATTTTCCTGCTCCAAATAGTTTTACTGGAGAAGATGTTATTGAGCTGCATATTCATAGTAGCATAGCAGTTGTAAGAATAATGTTTAATGAATTGCGTAAAATTTTTAGATTAGCTAATCCGGGAGAATTCTCATTGCGTGCTTTTTTAAATGGTAAAATGGATTTAACAAGAGCTGAAGGTATTGCTGATCTTATCAATTCTGAAACAGATATACAATTAAAACAGGCTTTAAAGCAAGTATCAGGTGATTTTGAAAAGTTGTATGCAAATTGGAGAAATTTTTTGATTGATATATTAGCTAGTATAGAAGCTTATATTGATTTTCCTGATGAAGTTACATGTTCTGCATTGAACGAAATAGATAGTAAGTTAAGTGAGTTAAAGAATTCTCTTACAAATTACTTGAATGATAATCATAGAGGCGAAAGGTTAAAAAATGGTGCACGTATTGCAATTATTGGTGAACCTAATGTAGGAAAATCTACACTTTTTAATTGTTTAGCTAAGCGAGATATTGCAATAGTATCAGAATACGCTGGAACTACAAGAGATGTATTAGAGGCGCATGTAGATATAGGAGGATATCCTTTTATTATTACTGATACAGCTGGAATAAGAGAGAGCGATAATGCTATAGAGCAAGAAGGAATAAAAAGAGCAAAATTAGAAGCAGATAATGCTGATTTAAAAATAAGGGTTTTTCCTTATAGTGGCCTTAATGCTATTAACAAAGATGTTGTTAAACTTATTGATAGTAAAACAGTATGTGTTTTAAGTAAGGCAGATAATATAAAACATCAAAATACTGTTTTTCTTTTTAATGTCAATTTTATTCCTATTTCTGTGCATAATAATATAGGTATAGATAAGCTACTACAGGTAATAAAAGAAAGATCATTATTAATGTTTCCTACAGATAATAGTTTATTTATTACTTCTAATAGACATAGGGTACATTTGCAAAATGCACTTGATATATTAAATAATACAAATATTAATTTGCCTGTTGAAATTTTATCTGAGGATTTGAGAATATCAATAAAAGAAATAGGTAAGGTAATTGGGGCTGTTAGTAGTGATGATATATTAGATAATATATTTAGTAAGTTTTGTTTAGGTAAATAAATCTGTTAAGTACTAATATGTATGTAGTGTATGCTGATAAATTTCAACTATGTAAATTTTATTTTAGAGTCATTATGGTAACTTAATAAGTTGTTGTTTTGTTGGCAACTGAGGTGGTTATATTGTTTTATATATACATGTTATATTACTGTATAAGGAGTTATTAGAAAAACTTTTGCTATAAAATTTTTTTGTAAGTAGTTCTATTTTTTGGATTGGGTATTTTATGTATGCCTGTTATGTTATTATGTAAAGGGTTATAGAAAACTTTTTGTTATAGTTTGTTGTTAGGAAATTTGAAATAAAGGAATATAAAATAATGTGATGCTATTGTATTAAAAAATTAAAAGAAGATCTATAATTTTATTTTCTTTGCACAGTTTTTAGGTAATTCACCTACTACATCTCCAACATGGGACAATGCACATATATTAGAAAATATATTAATACTTTTCATAGCAATTTATTTAAAAGGGTTCAGTAATTCTTATGTACATCTATCAAATATTATTTAGTAAGTTTACTAGTGTTTATATTTTCTAAATTTTTAATGTAAGTTGCTGTATTAGTGCTGCAAAAAGTACAATAAACTTACATGTTTTATATATGATTATAGCTTTTTAGTGCTGTTGTTTTTCTATGTTTTTTTTGCAATAAATTATTTTGTGCATTGCTAACTTAGATTTTTTTGAAGTGGGTTTATAATAGATTTGATTTTAGGTTTTCTATAAATTTAATTATTTTTTGAATGTTTGCCATTTTTCCATATCCTTCTTCACCGCATGCTGTGTATCCATATTCAGGTGGTATAATTTTTATGTTATCACTTTCTAATATACAAATATTTCGCTGTGTAGCTTTAGATTGCCACATATATGGATTCATAGCAGGTGCCATTACTATGGGAATATTAGCAGCTATAAGAATGGAAGTTACAAAATCGTCAGCAATTCCATAAGCTGTTTTTGCTATAATATTTGCGGTTGCAGGTGCTACTAATATAATATCAGAATTTCTTGCAATAGATATGTGTTTAATATTATCAACATCAAAGGCATTCTTCTCAGTATATACCGGAGTTTCAGATAGAGATGCTACTGATAGTGGGGTGACAAATTTTTCTCCACATTTACTAATAACACAGTTAATAGTATAGTTATTTTTTTTTAACGTACGTATAATATCGAGTGTTTTATAGGCAGCTATACTGCCTGAAATTATAATTAGTATTCTCATAAAAAATCATAATAATCTTTAATGTATCATAGTTGCTCTATATAGTCAAAAATATTATGTGGCATTATTCGTAAGTTTTTTATTATTTGTGATAACTTTTGTAGGTCACTAACTAAATTTAGTGATACTTCATTTTTATAACTTTGTAGAATTTATATAAACTTGTATAAATGATACCAATCATAAATATGTAGTAAATATACATAAGAATTACTGAACCCTTTTAAATAAATTGCTATGAAAAATATTGATATATTTTCTAATATATGTGAATTGCCTCATGTTGGAGATGCAGTAAGCAGTTTACTAAAAAAACTATGCAAAGGGGATAAAATTATAGATCTTCTTTTTTATATTCCGCAGAATTATGTAGATAGAAGGAATAAATTGTCGCATAATGCTATTGGTAAAGTTGTTACGTTTAAAGCTGTAGTGCTGCAATATGGCATGCTCACTCAGCGAAGCAAAAGAACGCCTTTTAAAATAATAGTAGATACAGATATAGGAAGAATATCTTTAGTATTTTTTAATTATTCATTACAATATTTAAAAAATTTATTATCGATTGGGTTGGAATGTGTAATAAGTGGAAAGTTAGAAAATTTTTTAGGAGAAATGCAAATAACACATCCTGATTATATAACAAGTAATCTTACAAAGTTTGATGAAATTTATTCTATAGAGCCAATATATTCCTTAATTAGAGGATTAACCTCTAAAGGAATATCTAAAATTGTAAAATCAGCAATTAAATTGCTACCTGATTTTCCAGAATGGTTGGATAATTGTTTAATACAACAAAATTGTTGGTATAGTTGGAAGGAAAGCATAAAAAAAGTACATTATCCTGATGATCTTGAGAAGATACATTTATATAGGAATAGATTAGCTTACGATGAATTATTAAGTTATCACATCTCTATGTATACAATAAGAAAATATCATCTTAAGACAGGGGTTTCCATTGTTAATAATGGAAATTATCGTAGAAGGATATTAGAGAAATTAGGGTTTACACTAACTACTGGTCAAAAAAATGCGATACAAGAAATAATAGCTGCTCAAGCGTTAGATAGTAAAATGATAAAATTATTACAAGGAGATGTAGGAAGCGGAAAAACAGTTGTTGCATTGTTTGCAATGTTAAATGCATTAGAAAGTGAAGGGCAAGTAGCATTTATGGTTCCTACTGAAATACTAGCTACCCAACATTATAATTGGATCAAGCAAGTAACATCTGAACTTAATATTAGTGTTGCATTGTTAACAGGAGCAACAAGGCAAAAAAAGCATGTACAAAATAGGTTGAGTCAAGGAGAAATTCAAATTATTGTAGGAACTCATGCTTTATTTCAAGACTCAATTCACTTTAAAAATCTGAGATTAGTTGTAATAGACGAACAGCAAAGATTTGGTGTAATGCAAAGAATGAGGCTTATTGAAAAAGGAAATACAGCAGATGTGTTATTTATGACTGCAACTCCTATTCCAAGAACTTTAGAACAGATTATGTATGGAGATATGGAGTGTATAAAATTACTTGATAAACCAAAATGTAGAATTCCTATTTGTACTCGTATTGTAAGTATTGCTAAATTGAATGAGATAATATTAAAACTACAGCTTGCATTACAAGATGGACATAAAGCATATTGGATTTGTCCATGTATAGAAGAGTCTGAAACCTTAGATATAGCAGCAGCAGAAAAAAGATTTCTTTTTCTGAAAGAAATTTTTGCTGATAAAGTAGGATTATCACATGGTAATTTGTCACAAAGACAACGAGAGAAGTCTATGTACTCTTTTTATAATGGGGAAATTCAATTATTAGTTGCGACAACAGTAATAGAGGTAGGTATTGATATTCCTGATGCTACGATTATTATCATAGAGAATGCTGAAAGATTTGGTTTATCACAGCTACATCAACTTAGAGGAAGGGTTGGTCGTAGTAATAAACCTTCGTTTTGCATATTACTTCATGGTACAATTAATGATGCTGCTTATAAAAAGTTATGTGTATTACGTCAATTACATGATGGATTTTGTATAGCAGAACAGGATTTGTTATTGCGTGGAGGAGGTGATATTTTGGGAATAAAGCAGTCAGGTTTAACTGACTTTAAATTTGTGAATGCTCTTACTGATCAGTGTTTAATAACAGATGTAGTTGCTTATGTTAATACAATTATGAAACAAGAAAATTTATTAAAAAAAAATATACATAATTTACTAAAAATATTTGGATACGATTCTATTACTTTTTACTATTAGTATATATTATAAAGAGTATTTTATACGCAGAAGAAGTTTAGATTAAATATGACATGCAAATACTTACTAATAACTTTTGTATATTGTTTAATAACATTCATATTTGTTAGAAAGTTATTTTTGTTAACTTAAATATTTTTATAAGAGTAGAATTTATTATTGTATATAACGGTATTCATGGTGCTACTTTTTTATCAAACACACTTATAGAAAATATTGGCTCAATAGTAGTACAAATTGGTGATCCCATTACACAAAAAAGTTATCTGATGCTATTATAAAAGAAGCAAGAGACCTTAATTTATTATAATGCAATCACTGATAACGGAGCAGGTGGACTCTCATCTTCTATAGGAAAAATGGGTAAGGGTTAGGGATAAAACAGTTAAGATTTGTGTTTTTACTAATGCATTATAACGTGAAATGCTGGTTCAAAGTAAAAAATCTAATAATAAGAAAAATATGTTAAAAGTTATGTGGATAATACTTTAATTTATTACTGATGTTTATGTAAACAAACTTTTATCATTTTATTAGATAGTTAAGATAAATATATTCAATATAAAATATGCCTTATGTTTTTATAATTTTTGTATCCTTGATTAAGGATGGTGTAATACTATTACGGCCAATATATGTTGATGATATTGCAAAATTAGTTAGTTGTTTAGTATATGATAATACAAATAAAACATTATATTAGAATTTATTATACAAGTGACTTTTGTATTATTTGTTAAATGTCATGAATTGATAGGAAATTAAAACCTGCTATAAGTCTTAAGTTAGTATATTGTATTTATGGTTGTAAATTTATTTTTTATGAAAAGAAAGCTGAAAAAAATTTAAGAATAAAAGTAATTTTTTTATTATAATTAATTTAAATAATTTTTAGATTGCTGTATGTAACTTTAATGATACGTTATAAATTTATATTTTAAGAAAGATTTTATGTTATCTCTTAAGAGGAATACATTATTTAAATGGTGTAATATACTATAAATTTAAGTAAGACAGAATAATTTTATTATATGTGCTATCATATTTAACAAATACTTAATTGTAGGTATAAAATGTCAAAAATTGCAAAACATATTGTAGTATTTGGAGGCAGTGGGTTTATAGGTAGTTATGTAGTTGAAGATCTTGTTAAAAATAATCATATAGTTAAAATATTTACACGTAATGCTAATAAAGCTTTGTCACTAAAATTATTCGGACATTTAGGAAATGTAGAAATTATAGAATATAATACTTTGAGCATCGAAGTAGTGGAAAGATATGTTATCAAGTGTGATATAATTATTAACTTAATAGGTATTTTATATGAATCGAGAAGAGCAAAATTTAATGATGTTCATGTAGTGGTTGCTGGGATTATTGCAAAAATTGCCAATAAATATTGTGCTAAATTAATACATTTTTCAGCTATGGGGGTTGAAGATGCTAAAGATTCTATATATGCGCAAAGTAAGTATAAGGGAGAAGAAACTGTTATAACTGCATGTTCTGATACTATAATAATTAGGCCAAATTTAGTGTTTGGATTTGGTGATAGATTTTTTAATAATATTGCAAGACTATCATTATTATTACCATTTTTGCCATTGATTAAAGGTGGTGAAATGCTACTACAGCCAGTATATGTTGGTGATATTGCAAAATTAGTTAGTTATTTAGTATGTAATAATACAAATAAAACATTATATAATGTTTGTGGTCCTAAAGTTTATTCTATAAAATCTTTGATGGAATTTATTCTACAAGTGACTTGTAGAAAAAATATTTTAATAAAATTACCTTTGTTTATAGCAAAAATTATAGCATTTATTTGTGAATTTAAAATTGTTTCTATTATACTTAAACCTATAACAGGGAATACTACTCCGTTATTGACAAGAGATCAGCTATTGTTTATGCAATATAATATTGTTTCTGATGATAAAGATTTGGAAAGCGTTAGCATTTATCCCCATTATATGGAGGATATAGTACAACAATATTTAAAGGTTTACAAAAAATTATAAATTATTGTCCAGTAATATTAATGTTATGTATAACATAATGTATACTTGTTTTGATTAAAGATTATTTTTATTACTGTAAATTTAATCTGTATAAATATAAAACTCTTTTAAAACAAAGATTTTATATAATGTGGTGTATAGAAGAAACATATGAGCAATATGGGATTATAGCAAATGCTACTGCTATGGAAATATTATCATCAAAATAAAAGTTGCACATTTAAAATATGATGCTTTGTATTGCTAGATTAACTTATGTAGAAGTTTTGCTATCATATAATATTTATTGAAAAAAACAGTAAGTTTTAAAATAACTTACTGTCATCTTCATCAATATTATTGTACAATCTTTGTTGTTTTTCTCTTCTTTCCTGTTCTTCAATACAATAAAGGGTTATGGGATTAGCTTCGAGTCTAGCTATGCCAATTTTTTCTCCTGTTTCTTCGCAATATCCATATATACCATCGTTAATTCTTTGTAGCGCTTTATTAATTTCATTGGTTAATATATCATTGCGATTATATGTCTGCAAAGTGATATGAGTAGCATACTCTTTTGTTGCCATATCAGTTAAATCAGAGTCAATTTGGGCTTGTAATATTTCATTAGTTTTTTCTTCGGATTCTTTTTGTAAAGAATCACGCCACTTTACTAATTTTTCTCGAAAATATTCTAGTTGTTTATGATCCATATAATGTTCATCTTCATCATAGAGATCACTTTGTAATGTATGACTTTTGTTTGACATTACGTCTTTCTCCTTTGTTCTACAACTAGAAATAAATTTAAAGATAG
The DNA here is from genome assembly GCF_019186785.1 of Neoehrlichia mikurensis. Classification (GTDB taxonomy): domain Bacteria; phylum Pseudomonadota; class Alphaproteobacteria; order Rickettsiales; family Anaplasmataceae; genus Neoehrlichia; species Neoehrlichia mikurensis. The sequence goes on along the minus strand of NZ_CP066557.1, from coordinate 494,352 downwards.
TTGATTAATAATTGGTGTATGATTATGATATAAAATGTTATTCATTATAACGATGTACATTAAATGTCCTATAGTAGCATATTTAAACGAGAAGTAGAATTAATGATAGATGGAAATGGTAATTTTTTATACGTAATTGCACTTTTTATACTAATGATAAGTATATCTTTATTTACGATAAATCGTGAAATTATTGTAAAAGTATTGCCTGTACTTCTATGGATTTGTAGTGTTTTTATTATGCAGATTTCAATACATAATATTTTTGAGAATGACTATTCTAATGGCATATTAGAACAAGTTTTAATGCAAGGTTACATCCCAGAAATTATAGTTTTTTTAAAAATTTTTTCTTATTGGGTATGTATAGGAATTCCTATTAGCATAGTATCTATGCTAATAGATTTTTGTATATTAGGTGATGATCTGTATACTGTTGTGAGTTTAGGTATTGCCCTGAGTATGAGTTTACTAGTAGTGAGTTTTATTTCATCTATAGGTCATGCATTAATATTGGGTAAAAGTGGTGGAACAACAATTGCACAAATTCTAATTTTACCAATTATAATTCCAATTCTAATATATTTTAATCTTTTATTTTACAATCTTAAAAATAAAGTGTACGACGATTATACTATGCTGTTAGGTGTTATAGTAATTTCTTTAATACCTGTAAGTATATTTTTTGTTTTTTGTGCCATAAAATTGGCCATAGAGCAAGATTGACTTTTTTATATGATTACTTATGATAAAATAGTGGGTGATTAGCTCAGTTGGCTAGAGCGTTTGCTTGACATGTAAGAGGTCACTGGTTCAAGTCCAGTATCACCCACCATAAATAGAGGTAATATTTTATGTCATCGGTTCATAATGGCAAGCCTTCGGTATATATATATAGGTTAGTTTATGCAATTGTTATTATTGCAATTGCTATGATAATAGAAGTTGTAGGAGGGATAGTTTCAAATTCTGTTGCATTGCTTTCTGATGCGAGCCATATGTTTATGGATTTTATTGCATTAGTATTTAGTTTGTTAGCACATAAAATTGCAGTCAAAAAATCAGATCCTTATAGGTCTTATGGGTATCATAGATTTCAAGTAATTGCAGCTTTTGTTAATGGATTAATACTTTTTGCCATAGCAATGTTAATTATTGTAGAGTCAATTAAACGTTTTATAGAACCAGTTGAAATTAATTGGCGGATTATGCTAGTGGTAGCAATTTTAGGGTTATGTTCAAATATTGTAGCATTTCTTATTTTGTATCAGAAAAATGAGAGTAACTTAAATATGAGAAGTGCGATATTACATATATTGGGAGATTTGTTAGGGTCTATTGCAGCAATTATATCTGCAATTGTTATTATGATTAGTAAATGGCAGATAGTTGACCCATTATTATCAGTAATTGTAAGTATTTTAATATTATATAGTGCATATAAAATTATAAAAGATTCTTTACATATATTACTTGAAGGAACTCCAGAAAATGTTGAAGCTAATAAAATTAAAAGTGTAATTTGTAACAAGATTGTAGGTGTTATAGATGTACACCATATACATGTGTGGTCTTTGACTAATGAACATATAGTTATGACAGTACACGTTAAGGTTAATGACGCCTTAATTAATAATTGTGTAGATTATACGAGCATTTTATTATCTATAAAGAAACTACTTAATGAGGAATTTAATATTGCTCATGCAACAGTAGAAATAGAGTATGGTAAGTGTGCAGATGATATTATGATGCAATAGTTTTTTTGTTGATGTGATGTTGAAGTTTTTTTATATGAAAGGTAGAGACAAAAAAATTTGATAACCTCAAAGGTGCTTACAATACTATATAATTTTTAATACTAAATAAGTATTTAACTGATAAACTTGCATTTGGTTTAAAATTTAGAAAAGTATACAATGTTTATCAATTATAGATCTTGTTTGGCGCCAGTATTTATGTTGGCTTTAATATGTAGTAGTATTCATGCTGATGAAAGTGTGTGCAGTAATTGTCAACAAGTTGGTAATTTTATTGAAGAGCTGCATTATATTTCTTCTAAAATTGTAAAACAAGAAAAAAATAAAACAAGTGCATATGCTATGTTACAGGATATTATGCATAAATCTTTAAATATTCAAAATATTACAAAGTTTGTTATGGGTATTTATTGGAAAAATTCTTCTTTAGAACAAAAAGAAAAGTTTATGCATGAGTATGGTAAATACATTGTACGTATGTATGTTAAACAGTTATATATACATGCTAGTTATAATATGAGTGTCTTTTTAGTTAAAGAGCACACTACAAATAGCTATTTGGTTAAAGCTAGGTTAGTTAATCAAAATAATGTAGATGATTTTATAATTGTAGTTTTTACTGTTAGTTATGATGATACATTGTATATTGATGATATAAAAATTAATAATATGATAAGTATTGCTATGCATCAAAGATCAATGATTAATTATATTATAAAAGAAAAAGGAATAGATGGAGCCATAAGATATTTTGCTGATGAAAATGCAAAATTATAATATAATGAATGCATCATTAAGGATAGTAAATTAAGTATTATATGTTATCGAAAATTTTGTAAGAGAGAAATATGGGTTAAGATAGGAATGTTGTTTAATGGATAGCATTTTGTTTGCTGTACAGCAGCATAAGAATTATAAACGTTTATAATAATTAAATAAAAAAGTAACCAAACAGCTTTATTGACAGGAATATATCAACTATCTATCCAAAAGGCAGCTGTTTATAACTATGAGTACTATCTAATATTCTTTATAACATTGTAAATAGCAAAAAATATTAGAAAAGCAGTGTCTTTTACCATAACAAAAAAATTTTATTGAATATAGAGTACACTATTGTAAAAAGTTAATAACTTTTACTATATTTACTATACAGTACTACTTTTAAGATCAAAAGCCTTTAATTTTGCAGCTAATGAACTAATTTTACGCGCAGCAGCATTTTTATGTATTACTTTTTTATTGGCACATTTATGAAGATTAGATTCTGCTTCTCTAAATGCCTGTATCACCATATTTATGTCTTGATTACATGATTTTAACATAAGCAAAAACTTTTTTACAGAGTTACGTGCTTTACTTTTACGTGCACGATTAACCAAGGTACGCTTTTTAATTACCCTTATCATCTTCTTAGCACTTAAATGATTTGCCATGTAAATTTTACACCTTATATAGTATCATTTGTTAATTGTATAATGAATTCACAAAAATGCAAGTATGATTTACTGTTATTCACTATATAACATAACTAATATTGAAATTGCGGTAGAAGTTTTTAGCATGTAAATTTAATGACTGTTATTTACTACATAGAGTGTAACTTACTTATAAAAATGTTATAAGTTGTTATAGCAGTGTCTTTGCATTTAGCTATATAACATAACATTGTTAATATTTAAATTGTGATATAAAGTTCTTATTATATATAATGCAATTATTGTTGTTCATTACATAAAGTGTAACTTGCTTCTGAAAGATTTTTTTTAAGTTGTTGTAGAAATTCTTGTTTACTAAGGCCAGGGTTAATGGGTGGTAAGATTTTTATTATGGCTTTACCAGGCTTTTTTTTGAAGGATACTAAACTTCTTGGCCAAAATAAGCCTGTATTTAAAGCAATTGGTACTACTGGTACTGATAATGAACTATATAATGCTGCTACTCCTGATTTATATTGTGCTTTCTTATTGATGGTTGTTCTTGATCCTTGAGGGAATATAATTATTGTTCTTCCTTCATCAAATCTAAGTTTAGATAATTTTAACATTTTTTTTAAAGCTTGTAACTTTTTGCTGCGATCAATAAAAATCATTTTGAGTAGTATAAAGAAAATATTAAAGATTGGCAGTATTATTACCTCTTTTTTTAATACATATACTGCATTTTTAAATACCGTAAATAATATTAAGGTTTCTAAGGGAGATTGGTGCTCAGAAGCTACAATATATGGTTGCATAGGTAGATGTTCCTTCCCTTTTATTTCATATGTTATACCATCAATTACATCACATAAATATAACAATACATGTGTTCCAAATACTGCGCATTTAATTCTTATGGATAATGGCATAAATATGAAAAGTGGTAGGATAATTATTGAGTATAGTATTGCCCAGATTGTTGATAAAATGTAAAATATCATTATAATTTTAATGGTAAATATGAATACATAATGGAATAGTAATACTATATAATAACGCAACTAGCTTAATTACCTATATGAAAGCTAGTAGGAAAATGCTGATTTTGTCAATATATAATTTTTTTTTGTAAGATAACTTAAGTATATTTACATAAAAAAATTATTTATTAATGTGGGCAATGTTATATTAATTTTTAAGAAAAATGTTAATTTGTGTATACATGAGAGAAATAAATGTCTATTTTACCTATAATAACAGTTCCTGATAAAAGGTTATTTTTGTGTTCTGAAGTTGTTACTGAGATTAATAGTGAAATAAAAAAACTTGTTGATGATATGTTTGAAACTATGTATTTTGCAAAAGGATTTGGACTTGCAGCAGTACAAGTAGGAGTACATAAACGTGTGTTTGTTGCGGATATACCTCAACAATATAATATAATAGAAAATAGTATAGACGGATATGATTCTGTTGGTGGGCCATTTTGTATTATTAATCCGCAAATTTTAGAAGTTTCTAAAGAAATGGTATCAATGCAAGAGGGTTGTTTGTCTGTTCCTGAGCAATCTGAAGAAGTAACTAGACCTCAATGTATTGTAGTTAAATACATGGATTATAATGGCAGAGAAAAGATTATCAAAGCTCAAGGATGGTTAGCTAGATGTTTTGAACATGAAATAGACCATTTAAATGGTATTGTTTTTTTTAGATATCTTTCAAAAATAAAACGTGATTTTTTAATAAAAAAAGTGAAAAAGATAAAAAAATTTTAGTTATAGATTAATGTATTATTTGCTACAGGATTACTGTTTTTAAAAGGGAAGGATGTTTTTATGAGTGAAGAATTACTAGAAGTATTAAAATTTTATCATGATAGTGGGATAGACAATATTTTAGATGATGATATAACAGAAATTCCACAAAATACTGGTGTACAACTTGACAATAGTATAACACTACAAGATGACAATAGTATAACACTACAAGAAAATATAGACTGGATAAATATTGCAAATAGATTAGCTGCAAACTGTAAAAGTCTTGATGATCTTAAGCAAATAGTAAATTCATTTGATGGATGTGCGATTAAAAAATTTGCTACAAATACTGTATTTTCTGATGGTAACCCTTGTGCAAAAGTGATGTTAATAGGGGAAGCGCCAGGTGCAAATGAAGATATGGAAGGTAAACCTTTTTGTGGTGTAAGTGGTAAATTACTTGATAAAATGTTAAGTGCTATTAATCTTGATCGCGAGAAGGTTTATATTAGTAATACAGTTTTTTGGCGACCTCCTGGTAATAGAAGGCCGTCAGATTGTGAAATAAGTATGTGTAAGCCATTTGTAGAAAAACATATAGCACTTATATCGCCAAAAATGTTAATATTGGTTGGAAGTACAGCTTGTTATGCATTACTTGATAGTCAGAATACTATATCAAAACTTAGAACTAAATTTCATACATATACAAATCAATTTTTAGAACATTCTATAACTACAGCCGTTATATTTCATCCTGCTTATTTATTACGCCAACCAATGCAGAAACGTCTTGCATGGGAAGATTTGCAAAAGATACGTGATTACTTAGAGGAAAATTCTATATAAAAACACATAATTTCAAAAATTATACCTGATTACTATTATATTAGTGTTGGTGTCTGATATTGTTATTTGATATATAAAAGAATTGAAAATATTTTTTGTAATCTATAAAATTTTGTATATTAATATCGGTTATCCAAGTTTGACAACCCATGTCTAATATAGTGAGTAGTAAATTATTCCTATAGGTTGCGTCTAAGTGTGACATAATATCATCCAATAAAATAATACAGGATTGGCCATATATTTCATATTTTGCAATAACTGCTGATAAAATTAGCGATAGTAAAAGAATTTTTTGTTCCCCTGTTGAACAATTATTAGCTATTAAATTTTTTGCTGAATGTAATACTTGAAAGTTGTCATTATGTACTCCAAAACTTACACAATTTTGCATTAGATCTTTTTTTCGATTTTCTTTTAAACGTTCTTTATATATTTCAATTGCATTATCAAATTCTTGATCTAAAATTTCAAAAATTTGACTATGTATATTAATAGATGATTTTAAAAAAGCAGATGATATTTTATTTTCAGCAAGGATTTTTTGTAAAATTTTTAATACTTTTAATCTTACTTTAGCTATATTTATACCATTAATTGCAATAATATTTTCTAAGCTAAATAACCAATTATTATCTTGAGGTGACATGTGTAAAACTTTACTTCTTTCACGACGTGCTTTTTCGTATTGTATTATATATGAAGCGTAATTCATATCAAAAATGTGTACTATTCTATCAAAGAATTTTAATCTTTCACTAGGAGATTTTAAAAAAATATGATCTAATTGTGGTATTAGCCATATGATACAGGCTATGCTATGAACAGTAAAATAGCTTTGTATTTTATTATCAATTAATAAGTGACGTTTATTATTAAAATTTGTAATATTGATGGAAAATAATTCATTATTTCTGTTAATTTGATAATTGATACTTAAAGGACTTTGTGTATTATGGTTTTGCATGATATCCATGCGTACATTTTTAAATCCTCTTCCTTTTGATAGTAAGGATATTGATTCTAACACATTAGTTTTGCCTACACCGTTATCACCTATTAGTACAACTGGTTGCTGAGAGGTTTCTAATGTAGTATTTAAATAGTTACGAAAATTTATTAATTTTAATTTCTGTATATAAAGCTCAGGGTTTTTATTTAGCATTTTTGGTTACTTTATATTAATCCTAAACACCATAACATTATAGCTTTTTGTATGTGTAATCTATTCTCTGCTTCATCAAATACGTATGAATTTGGGCCATTTATAATATCATCTGTTACTTCTTGATTGATATGTGCTGGAAGACAATGTAAAAATATATAATCAGGCTTTGCATTAGCTATTAAATTACTATTAACTTGATAGTTTGAGAATTGTGACATTAATTGATTAGTATCATGATTTGATCCCATAGAATACCATGCATCTGTTGTTATAATATCTGCATCATGAATTATATCTTTGGGGTTATTTTTGTATTCAATATTAGCACCAGTAATCTTAGCTAGCTTTATTTTATGATCAAGATCTGTAGAGTAATGTGGTGTTGAAATTTTTAACTTAAATTGTAATACAGTAGATGCATGTATCCAAGTATTTAATACGTTGTTATTATCTCCTATCCAGCTTACAACGCTGTTAGTAATGGATCTTTTCTTTTTTTCTTCATATGTCATGATATCAGCTAATATTTGACATGGATGACTATATTGTGTTAATCCATTAATAACAGGAATGCTGCTGTGTTGATTAAATTCAAGTAAAAAAGAATGCTGTGTTGCTCTTAAAATTATAAGGTCAACATATCTTGATAATACTTTTGCAGTATCGCGTACAGATTCACCTCTTGATAATTGCATATCTGATTCTTTAAGGCTAGTATAATGTGCACCTAATTGATTAATACCTACTTCAAATGATACTTTTGTGCGAGTTGAAGGCTGGCAAAATATTAGAGCTATGCTTTTTCCCGTAAGGTGGTTATAATATTTATTGGGATTTTTTTTAATATCAATACCATAATTTAAAATAGTTCTTAATTCATCGTTGCTACATAGATGTAGATCGATAAAAGAGCGTGTTCTTTTTTTTTTATCCATATGCTTATTAATAATAGAGACTAAATTTTTATTTTTATTATGGAAGTAAAAAACAGCATAATAACCATTAATAGCAGCAAAAGTAACAAGAAGTAATTTTTAATTTTTTGTTGCTTTCTCTGCAAATCTTTCACATTTACCCCTTTATAAATGTTTTTGACGCGGCCAACTTATAGTTTACAATTTTGCATAAAGCAAAGAAGATGTCAACAATAATACAATAGTTTTTTTAGTGTAAAACAACTTTTTATGAATTGTAATAAAATATTTCGATAGTTAAAATAAACTAGAAATGCAAAGCATAAAAGTTGCTCTAAAATTCATAGCTTTATTGTGCAAAATAACTTTTTACAGAATCCCATAAGTCTTTGAAAAAATTATTGCTATGTGAATTCATAACAGTGTGATTATTAGAGTCATACAATTTTTCGTTAATATGAGGATCCTTATTATCTATTATGTTATCTTGACTTTTAGTGACATTTTTTATTTCATTATCTAAATTATTATTTTTAGCAGTAACTTTCGTCCTAGTACGTGATCTTGTTGAAGATTTGCCAGAAGTAGATTTTATATTGGATTTGCTATTAGTTTTAGCCTTAATAACATCGTTAGTATTTGACATAGATACACCTACATGAAAATACTTACTATAGCATTATATTATTAAAGAATTTCTAATATTAAATTATTATAAAAGCATTATAAAATTAAAAATTATGGTTTAGTTGATTAATTAATGTGACTTGATATTCAATAATTGTTAGCATTAGTGATATATTTTTAATATTAGTATTATGCAACAAAATTTTACTATTATTGATGCTTATGGATTTCTTTTTCGTGCATATTATGTTTTGCCTAATTTTCGTACTTCATATGGTCTGCCAATTGGAGGTATGTACGGATTTATCAATATTTTAATTAAATATCTTAGTTTATATACAGCAGATTATTTGGTTGTGGTATTTGATACCGGATGTAAAAATTTTCGTCATACAATATATCCGAAATATAAGATTAATCGTCCCGCACTACCCGATGACTTAATACAACAATTCTCTCTTGTGAGAGAAGCAGTTGATGTGCTAAATATAGCGCATGAAGAAGTAAAAAATTATGAAGCTGATGATATTATTGCGACTTTGAGTAAAAAGTACGTTGCTAAAGATATGCATGTGAATGTTGTCACATCAGATAAAGATATGTTGCAGCTTTTAGGTGAGAATACTACAATTTTTGATCCTATTAAAAGTAAATATTTATCTGAAGAATATGTGTATGAAAAATTTGGTGTTGCATCAAATCAATTATTAGATTTACTAGCATTAACAGGAGATGCGTCAGATAATATACCAGGGGTTCCTGGTATTGGGGTGAAAACAGCTGCAAAATTACTTAATAAATTTGGGTCTTTGGATAACATTATTGTCAATGTGAATGAAATTGAGCAAAACAAGTGTAGAGAAGCATTAATACAATATTATGATCAAGCAATTTTATCTAGGCAATTAGTGTCTTTATGTTATGATGTTGATTTAAGTGGTGATATAGAGAAATATGCTGTAAAACAACCAGATATTAAAAGATTAATGCCTTTTTTGGAAAAATATGAGTTAAAAGCTTTAACTCATAAAATTGCGAAGTGTTTTCAAATTCATATTGATTTTTCTGTACGTGATAGTGTTATAATGCAGCGCTATTGTAGCGATCAATTCGAAAATTTTATTGATATTTGTAAAAGTGAAGGAATACTTGCTATTTATGTAGATATTGAAAATGGTACTATACGAAATATTACTGTATCTTATAATGAGAATAATTTATTTTGTATAGATAGTGATAATGTTGAGAATGCTTTAAATATTATTGCTCCTATTCTTATGCTTGATTCTGTATTAAAAGTAGTTTACGATGCAAAACACCTGTTAAAAATATTTCATAATATTAAGCCATTTGATGACATTATGATAATGTCTTATAGTATAGATGCTGGAAATCATGACCATAGTTTGCGAAATATAGTGTATTATAATCTTAACAAAGAATATACAAACTTATCATCACAAACTTTATTATTATTACATAAGGTATTAAAGAAAAAGTTACTTACAAATAAGTTATGTACTATATATGAACGTTTTGAAAAGCCATTGATTAATATTTTGCATAATATGCAGCAAATTGGAGTTTTGGTTAATGCTGAAGTTTTACATAGATTGTCAAAAAATTTTTTACAATCCATAAAAATATTGGAACAAGAAATATATCAATTAGCAGGTGAAAATTTTAACTTAGCTTCTCCAAAGCAGCTAGGCAATGTATTGTTTGATAAAATGAATATTGGTAAGGCAAAAAAACTGCGTTCAGGTATTTACAGCACAAATGCAGATGTGTTAGAAGAATTTTCCATAAATGGAGTTGAAATTGCTGAAAAGGTATTGCGATGGAGGCATTTTACAAAACTTAAAAATACTTATGTTGATGTACTCTTAAGAGAAGTACGAGGTAGTACAGGGAGAGTACATACTTTTTTTTCTATGATATCCACTATTACAGGGAGAATTAGCTCAAGTAATCCTAACTTGCAAAATATTCCTGTGAGAAGTGAAGAAGGTAATGAAATTAGAAGAGCATTTATTGCAAGAGAAGGACATAAAATTATTTCTGCTGATTATTCTCAAATAGAATTAAGAATAATGGCTCATATTGGCAATGTTAAGGCATTTAAAAATGCTTTTTTTCACAATGAAGATATACATCTTATTACAGCACGGCAAATTTTTAATACAGATCAATTAGATAAAAATCTTAGAAGAAAAGCAAAATCTATTAATTTTGGAATAATTTATGGTATGAAATCTTCTGGATTGGCTAGGCAACTTAAAATTACTAAAGAAGAAGCAGCTTTGTATATAAATCAATATTTTAGTTATTATCCAGAAATAAAAACTTATATAGAAGAAATAAAAAATTATGCTAGAACTTATGGATATACAAAAACAATTTTTGGTAGAAAATGTTTTATCAGAGATATTAATAGTAGTAATTATATTATTAGAGGATTTGCTGAAAGAGCGGCGGTTAATGCCCCTTTACAAGGGACAGCTGCAGATATTATAAAAAGAGCAATGATTCATTTATTTGATAAACTCAAAACGACAACAGGAAGGATATTATTACAAGTGCATGATGAATTATTAATAGAAGTGCCAGATTTATATGTTGATGAAGTCGCAAGATTAACAAAAGAAGTAATGGAAACTGTGGTGGTGTTATCGGTTCCGTTGAAGTTGGATATTAGTATTGGAAACAATTGGGCAGATATGAAAAAGCTGGATTTGTAAAACGAAAATCTTCTTGGTAATAAATTCAATATGTTTTGAACAGTTATAAATAATATGACACATTTACTTTTTGAATGCTAAAATTATGAGTTGTGTATTTTTTATTGTAAGTCATATTTGTTGTAAATATATATACGTAGTTAAATGATTATTTATTTACACAATTTCAATAATTTGTATTGCTATAGATAGATTTTTGTGGTGATGAATGAAAAAAAATTATTATGTAATTAATAACATATAATTTTTAATATAATAGATGCTGCTTGTAATCTATTATTCAACGTTTTATAGAAAAAATATACAAACTTTATTTTTGCTATGTCAAAGGTATTAGAAAATTACTTGAAATAAATTATACACATTTTGAAAAGCCATTTATTAATATTTTGCATAATAGTAGAGAGTTTTAGTTAATGCTAAATCTTGTGTAAATTATCAAAAGAAATTTACAATTTATAAAAATATTAGAACAGGAATTATACTAATTAATAGTTAAAAATTTTAATTTAGCTTTTATAAAACAGCTAGTTACAATGCTATTTAATAAAGTAAATGTTTGTAAAGCAATAAACTATGTTTAAGTATTTACATTACAAATGCAGATATATTAAAAAAATTTTCTGTAAATAGAGTTAAGATTGTCTAACAAATATTGCTGAAATATTTAAAAACTAATTCTTTATGTGTGTCTGAGATATATTAAACGTAAAAAAGATCATTTTTTTTCTTGATGTCAACTTACCTTAATTTGCAAAATATTACTGTTAGGAATAATAGAGTAAAATAATGAGAGAAGCATATTATGTGTACCAGGAACAGGAAATAGTTTTTACTGATTGTTATTAAATGTAATTAAGAAACTTATGCTGATATTATATTTGTATTAAATCCAACTGTTAATTCAAAATAATTTTTTTATATTGTTTGAATATATAAGCATTGTTGTTTATACTGTAGGAGTTTATAACTTGTTTATTATTAATAATTTTGTTAGTAAAAAAAGATAGCTTTTTGGGAAACTTGCATTCAAGTTCAAATGCTGAATCACATGTAAAAGTAGCGGCATCTATTTTATCTGCTGATTTTGCTAACTTAGGTCAATCAATAAAGTTAGTAACGGAAGCTGGAGTTGATTATATTCATATAGATGTTATGGATGGAAACTTTGTATCAAATATTACAATAGGGCCTGCTGTAATTTCATCAATTAGAAAATATACCAATCTTTTATTTGATGTACACCTAATGATCAATTCTCCCTCTAATTATATAGAGGAATTTGTAAATGCTGGTTCGGATATTATTACAGTTCATGCTGAATCGGAGATTCATTTATATAATGTAATTCAGAAAATTAAAAGTTATGGGAAACGTGTTGGTATATCTTTGGTGCCCACTTCACATTATTCTATGTTAGAGTACATTATTGCTGATATAGATTTAGTGCTGGTCATGTCTGTTAATCCTGGATTTGGAGGACAAAAATTCCTTTGTTCACAGTTAGAAAAAATAGAGAAAATTCGTAATATGATAGAAAAACTATCGTTAAATACAAAAATTGCTGTTGATGGAGGAATAACTGTTGAAAATTATAAAAGTGTGGTAGAAGCAGGTGCAAATATTTTAATTGTGGGATCAACTTTATTTAATGCTGCTAATATGTTGAATGTTGTTAAAACCTTAAAGTCAATTTAAAATTTATACTTTTAGCTAAGTTTAGGAGTTCATAATGAAATGTTGTAATAGTTTTAATATAACATTCTTTATGGTTATTCTTATCGGTAGATTTTTCATAAAATTTCTTATACGTATTGGACATGCTTTTATTTTTCTAATAGAGTCAATATATCACTGCTTTATTCCACCATATTACTTATATATTATGTTCAAGCAATTGGTAGAAACTTGTTTTTTTTCACTACCTATAGTTGGAATAACATCAGTATTTACAGGTGGTGCTATAATGTTGCAGAATACTTTAATTAGTTCAAAGACAGTATCAGGTGAATTTATGGCAGGAATAGTTGCAATTGCAATTGTACGAGAATTAGGACCTGTTCTAATAGGATTAATTATAGCAGGCAGAGTAGGTGCGGCTATTGCTGCAGAGATAGGCACAATGCGAATTACTGAACAAATAGATGCATTAGTTACTCTTGATACTCATCCACTTAAATATTTAGGAGCTACACGCATTATTGCATCAATTATTGCTATGCCTATATTAATTTTATGTGCAGATATAATAGGAATTTATGGTGGATATATAGTTGGATTCTTAAATTTAGGTTATAGTTATGATGTATATCTCAGAGGAGTAGCCAGTTTTGTACATATGGAAGATATAACTTTGGGATTAATAAAAGCATTATCATTTGGACTTATAATATCATTGACTGGGTGTTATAGTGGTTATCATTGTAGTGGAGGTGCAAGAGGTGTTGGTGTTGCTACTACTTCAACAGTGGTTATGTCGTCTACGTTTATTATTTTATTAAATTATATTATAACTATATTTTATTCATAATATTATGAAATATTCTATATCCTTATTAGATTTACATGTTTCTTTTAATTTGCATGGTATATTAAAAGGTGTTAACCTTGATGTTCTAGAAGGGGAGTCTATAGTTATTATTGGAGAATCAGGCAGTGGAAAATCAGTTTTAACTAAGGTAATGATAGGACTTATTGAGCCAACTTCTGGGAGTGTGATAATTGATGGTATAAACATTAAAGAAAAACGGAATTCAGCTAAAGATTTTAGTGTTTTATTTCAAAATTGTGCATTATTTGATAGTTTAACGATATGGGAAAATATTGCCTTTAATTTTCGTCAAAGATTTAAAATAAATAAAAAAGCTGCTAAGGAACTTGCAGTTTTTGGATTAGAACTAGTAGGTCTCAAGTCTGATATTGTTGATATGTATCCTATGGAATTGTCTGGTGGAATGAAAAAAAGAATAGCATTGGCTAGAGCAATTATTAGTGAACCTAAAATTATGATTTTTGATGAGCCAACTTCAGGATTAGATCCTATAATGTCAGAGGTAGTTACTAATATAATAATGCGTTGTCACAAAGAATTTCATTTAACAGTTGTAACTATTACACATGATCTTAGTAGTGCATTTAAAATAGCAAATAGAATTGCTGTATTGTATGAAGGCAAAATTATAGCGTGTGATACAGTAGCAAAGCTTAAAGAAAATGATAATCAATATATAAAAAAGCTGTTTAATATTGTTGAAAATAATCTACGTTTAATTAACTAAAATTACTTGTAGTATTGGAAAATATAATTCTATGGCCAAAATATCAATTATTATAGTACGTAAATTTGTATAATAGTTTATTGTATTTAATGATAGAAGATTATTGAAAGGTTTTAGCCAGTTCGAATATTGTTTTTTAAATAGTATATTTGAAAATATATATGTAAAATTATTAAGAGACTTACCATAATTAATTTTTATTAAAATATGATTTAAGAAGTATTAATAATCTAATATGAGTTTAGTTAATATACTCAAATAAAATTGCTAAGAAAATAATATAATATTTTTTAATATTTAGTATAACGATTATTTTGATTTGAACTTGAAAAATATTATTTAATTTACTTTTAATTAAAAAATATTAATTTAAAGTATTAAAAAAATTATTATAATAGTGTTATAATTTATTAACTATGAGAGATAAATATGTTAAAATTTAATTCTGTAAAGAATTAGATAAATTATTAGTAAAAGATAGTTATGTTTAGTGTAAAAAATAAGTTAATAGATAAAATATATAAATATGATGTTTCTGTTGTAAGTGATATTGAGAATATGAGCATTAGTGATATTTTTCATATTACAAATCAAGGCACAATACTACACGAGCTATTTTGTTCTCTATGTGTATCCTTTAATGATGGTCAGGCAACCAGCAAAATATTTAATATTATTCAAACATATTATTATAAATTAAAGCAACATAAAGAGTGCACTTTAGATAAACAAAAAAAATTTGCACAGGATCAAGAAAACTTTATACTCACAGTTGAGCATATATGTAATATTATACATGATAAAATTGTACGGGCAATTAATAATAAAGAAATAGATGTGAATGATGTGAATGATTTTTTGTCATGTGAAGCTGAGATGTTATATAATGACGATAACAAGAAAGTCAGCTGTATTGATATCTTAAGTAGAATATATATGAATCCTTATGGTAGTCATAAGGTAAATGATAATGTGTATTTTTTATGGAAAAATTTCATGTTAAAATTTGCTACTTATAAGGTAGACCGTTATGGTAGAAATACTTTACAATATGCGATTTTGTTATGTAATGAAGAAGATCAGGGGAAATGCATTGAAGAAATAATAGCACCTATTATTGAATTACATGAAGGTATAGAAACAATACGCGATGTTAAAGGTAATAGTATTATGCATTATGCTGTTAGCTATGTATCATGTAATCATAAGATAATTCAATATATAGCAGAATCTTTTCCAGAGTTGGTAAATGTTGAAAATAATGACGGAAATGTACCATTGCATTTGTTTGTAGCATTGATACCAATTTATATGTTTATGCATTCCTTAAGGGCTTATTACCAGTTTTTTATGGTAAAAGAACTATATTATCATTGTAAAAAGATATGTAATAATGATGTGCCAATACGACAGATTGTTCATACGTTAAAAGAATATGATACTTTAGTAAAAAAAGTTAAACTTCAAAAACTAACATCAAGTATGCAAGTTTATGAAGCATTTTTATTATTATTTAAGAATACTTTGTGTTTTCAAATAATGAAGCAAAATATGATTCAAGATATGTTAATTGCTTATAAAGGAAACTTGGATCAACTTATTCATTATAAAGAATCAGGTAATTTATTGATTAAGAAATATGTTGATGCAATAACAGTTTTACTGAAAAATCATGCTTGTTCTTCAATTGATGTACCAGTATCAATTGAGAAAATAATAGATTATGGTATAAAAAATGAAAACTATATGCAATTTATAACATATGGCGTATCAGATAGTGAACAATCTTTAATAGATATTCAATTTTATACACATATGAAAAAGATAAACAATGTTATGCTAAAACATTATTCAATAATGACGATACCATTTAATAAATGTCGTAATATAAAAAAAAATATTTTTAATATTTATCAGCGTAATGAAAAGATATTGTTTATAGTTGCATTTTTAAGTATAGCATCAGTTATTAGTTTTTTTTTGGTGTCACTTTTTGCAAAGAACAAGATTTTAGGTATGAGTTATTTACCTTATAGACATATAGTATTTCTTTTCACCACAATTGCAACATGTGTTGCTGTTGCAAATTTAGTGTATTTGAAGTGTAAGGAATATAATAATGAGATGAATAGTATTATCATTGATATAAGCAAGAATGTTTATGATATTAATCTACAAGGCCCTTATGTAATGACGCAGGAAAAAGATGTAACTAGTAAAAAAACAAGCTGATACATATTTTATAAAAGGCATTTTAATAATAATGTATAAAAAACTTCTACTATTATTTAAGTAGTTTTTATGTAATATGATTTAAGTATGAATATAAAATAAATTACAGTTGGTTTAAGTTTTTTAGTAATATTGCTGCATGTTATTAATAATAATATGGTTGTTAAATACATAGCTTGTTAATATATCAAATAATATTTTATTGACTTAATTTTTTGTACAATGATCGCAAAGAATCACTTAATTGATAACAATCATTATGTAGATTATTATACTGTATTGTACGAAGTATTGAAATATGACCTTATAATAATTTGAATTTATTTACAAGGTTGTTAATTAATAAGCAAAGATTTTAATTATTAAAGTGCAATGTAATATAAGTCTTAAAATTCTCTATGTACTATGCTATCAAGTAATTTGTAAAGTTGTAGTTTGTATTTAGATTCGCTAAAAGTTTCTAAATTGTGTTTTGCTTTATTTATATAGGTTTGCGCAAATTTAATAGATTGATGTATAACATTATGAGCTTTAATGTAAGCAAGAGCTTGTTCAAAATTTTTATTTTTGCTATTGATTAATTGATCCCAAAACTCCTTCTCTTCTTTTGTGGCATTTTTATATGCAATAATGATTGGTAAAGTTACTTTGCCTTCATAAAAATCGTTACCTTTACTTTTTCCAAATTTAGCATTTTGTGCAGTATAGTCTAGTATATCGTCAATAATTTGGAATGATATACCGAGATTATACCCAAAATCTTTTAAGGAATTTTGTTCTTTTATAGTTGCATTAGATATTAAAGCAGCAGACTCACAGGTGGCAGAGAATAAAGATGCTGTTTTTGCAGAAATTATTTCTATATATTCTTCTTGTGTTATATTTATGTTATCCTGGGCAAACATTTGCTTTATCTCCCCAGTGATAATGGTATTTGATGCTTGAGATAGAATTGATAGTAATGGAAAGCTATTACATAGTGTGATCCATTGAAATGCTGATGCAAGTAAAAAATCTCCAACTAAAATACTTGCCTTATTGCCCCATATAAAATTTGATGTACGTACTCCTCTTCTTAACTCACTTGAGTCTATTACGTCATCATGTAATAATGTGGCATTGTGTATAAATTCTATTGCAGCAGCAACATAGATTTTTGTTTGTTCATGATAATTCAACATTTTACATATTGTAAACAAAATGATAGGACGTATACGTTTACCACCTGATTGTATTAAGTGACACATAATATCAGTAATTAAGGAAATTTTATTATGACTTTGATTAGTCATTAAATTTTCCATATTATTAAGATCATCAATTACTTGTGTCTTTAAATCATTTAGTAAATTGTGAAATTGATGTATCATAAGTGATATAGGTTAGTTATAGATATAAATTAATAAAAAGAATTAAAGCAACAATTAAAGAAATAAAAGCAATGATCCAAGATTTTATTACGATAGCTGATTCTGTAATGCCTTTTTCTTCGAAGTGATGATGTAAAGGTGCCATTAAAAATGCTCTTTTTCCTTTCGTAACTTTGTAGTATATTACTTGTACTATAACTGATAATGTTTCAACAACAAGTAACATTGCTGCAATGGCAAAGATGAGCTCATGTTGTAGCATAACGCTAATTAATCCAAGAGATCCTCCTATTGATAAGCTACCTAAATCTCCCATAAATATTTTTGCTGGAAATGTGTTAACCCATAAGAAACTTAAAGAGCTTCCTATAACTGCAGAGCAAAATACTATAATGTTATTCACGTACGTATTATTACTTGTAAAGTAAGCAATGACTCCTAGGAAAGCAAATAGTATTATTATTGGTACTGTTGCTAATCCATCCAATCCATCAGTAATATTAACAGCATTTGAAGTACCAACAATGGTTGTAATTGTAAACGGTAAATATAAGTATCCTAAGTTTACTAAAGTACTAGATAAAAGATGAGTGTGCGTAAAATTTTTAGTAGTCAACCCTATAAAGATGATTCCTATACATGCAATACAGGATTGAAAAATTAACTTTGTTTTTGCTGTTATACCACAAGAACTTTTTTTTTTAATTTTTAACCAGTCATCTACTCCACCTAGTATAGCAAATGTAACAAAAACAAATAATATTATCCATATATCATATTGTGTTAACTTGCTGAATAATATTGTAGAAATAATACTTGATATTATGATAATTAAACCACCCATAGATGGTACATTTTTTTTAATCAGTAAATGGTTTTTAGGACCGTCATTACGTATAGGATGTCCATCCTTTTGTAATGTTTGTAAAATATTAATAATATATGGCGATAAGATGAATCCTAGACATGAAGATACTAGTAAACAAATCAAATAATAAGTTATAGGTATAGCTGTTGTTGAAGATGGAAACATTTATAAACTGTAATAATTGATAAACTCTATAGGATGTGGATAAGAATTCAATTCTTGATTTTCCTTTTTTTTGAGTTTTATATATGAGTCAATTTGCTCATTAGTAAATACATTACCTTCTAATAAGAACCCTCTATTATTATCAAGATGTAATAAAGATTCTTCTAGAGAACCTGCAACAGCTGACAGTGCTGATGATTCTGTATTATCTAAAGTGTATAAATTTTTTTCAAAGGCTGCGCCTGGATCAATTTTGTTTTTTATACCATGTAAGCCTGCCATTAATTGTGATGCGAAGCATAGATACGGATTGGCTAAAGGATCAGGGAATCGTACTTCAATTCTTTTAGCTTCCATATTATTTTTAGGAACATATGGAATACGAATAGCAGCTGATCGATTTTCATAAGAATATACTAAAAAAGTGGGTGCTTCAAAATTTGGTACTAATCTTTTATAGCTATTAGTTGATGGATTGGAGAATGCGTTAATAGCCTTTCCATATTTAATTATTCCACCTATATAGTAAAGACATGTGTCAGATAAATTTCCATCTTTATTAACAAATATATTTGCACCATCTTTCCATAAAGATTGATGACAATGCATACCATTACCATTATCGCCATATATCGGTTTTGGCATAAAAGTTGCAGTTTTATTATAAGAGTTTGCAACATTTCGTATAACGTATTTACATTTTTGTACATTATCAGCACTTGATACAAGTTCATCATATTGAAATCCTATTTCACATTGAGATGGAGCAACTTCATGATGATGGAGTAAAGGAATTATTCCAACTTCGCTTAACATTGTTAGCATTTCTGAGCGTATATCATGCAGTGCGTCTACAGGAGGAATAGGCATATATCCGCTTTTGGGTTTTTGATAATAGCCATTATTATTATAAAATTTTTGGTCATTATTGGTAAAAGTATTGCTTTCTGAAGACATGAGTTTAAAACATGATTGATGAGTATTAACATTGAACTTCACATCATCAAAAACAAAAAATTCAATTTCTGGGCCGAAGTAACATTTATTTGCAATAGATGTAGAGAGTAAATATTGATAAGCTTTTTTAGCAGTATAACGAGGATCTTTAGAGTACTCTGATTGGTTGTGTGTATTGATTACGTCACAAATTATAACTATGGTTGGCTGAGCGCAAAAAGGATCAATAAAGGAAGTTTTTACATCTGGAAAAAGTACCATATCAGATTTTTCTATTGATTGCCATCCGGGAATTGATGAACTATCAAAGCTAATACCTGATGATAATGTTGACACATCAAATGAACTAACACTGCGTGTTATATGATACCACTTACCTAATAAGTCTGAAAATCTTAAATCGATAAATTTTATAGAATGTTTATTTATGTAATTTAAGAAATCCTCTATTGAAAGAAACATATATAGTGTACCAAGGAGTAATTATTAATTTTAAAGTGTATCAAGTTTCATAATTTTCTGCAATTGTTTAGAATGTATTATCATATATTTTTTTGTAAAGTTTCAAATATATATTAGGTACATATTTATAGTATGTAGAAAAAATCTTTACTTTACCTAATAAAAAGTTTATCTTTATGAGGTATTTTATTTCATTATTATAAGATCCCGTAGCTCAGTCGGTAGAGCAATTGACTTTTAATCAGTGTGTCGCGCGTTCGATTCGCGCCGGGATCACTTTTATAATCTGTATGCTAATGAAAGTTAAATCTGACTTTTTAAATTTACTATGCGCACGTGGATATTTGTATCAGTCTACTAATTTATTGGGATTAGATCAATTAATGCAGTCACAAAAAATACATGCATATGTAGGATTTGATTGTACAGCTAGAAGTTTACATATTGGTAGCTTGATACAAATTATGGTTTTAAGGTTCTTACAGAAATGCGGACATACTCCAATAATTTTATTGGGAGGTGCTACAACAAAAGTTGGTGATCCTTCAGGGAAAGATAAGACTAGAATTATGATATCACCTTCTGAAATTTTAAGTAACATACAGAGCATACGCAAAGTTATTAAAAAATTTATTGATTGTGATTCATCTGAAAGGACATCAGCAATTATAGTGGATAATTCTGAATGGTTAGATAACCTAAATTATATAGAATTTTTACGTGATATAGGTAGTAGGTTTTCTGTTAATGTTATGATGAATTTTGAGAATGTTAAAGCTCGTCTAGAAAGAAAACAAAACTTAAGCTTTTTAGAATTTAATTATATGTTACTTCAGGCATATGATTTTATTGAATTACATAAAAGATATAATTGCATATTACAAATAGGAGGTTCAGATCAGTGGGGTAATATTGTAAGTGGTGTAGATTTAGGAAGAAAGTTAAAGTTGCCTGAACTTTTTGGTATTACTACATGTTTATTATTAACATCTTCAGGTAAAAAAATGGGAAAAACTGCTACAGGTGCAGTGTGGCTTGATGAAGAACTATATGATCCCTATGATTATTGGCAGTATTTTCGTAACGTTAATGATGAAGATGTTGGTTGCTTCTTGCGATTTTTTACGGAATTATCAGATGATGAAATAAAAGATCTTGAGGACTTAAAAGGACAAGAAATTAATAAGGTTAAGAAGATATTAGCTACGGAAGCTACAAAAATATGTCATGGAACTGACATTGCTAATTATGTTTCTAATTCTGCAATTAATATATTTGAGCATAATGATGATTCATTGCTTCCGGTTATGTACATAAGTAGAGAAGATATATCTTCTGGTATTTCTATAGGTAAGTTGCTTCAATTATGTGATATTGGAAAAAGCAATAGCCAGGTACGTAAATTAATAAGTAATAGAGGGTGTAAGATTAATGGAGTTGTTGTAGAAGATTATAATAAAATATTATCGATTGATCAATTTGACTTGAAAGGATATGTTAAATTATCATTTGGGAAAAAGCGTCATTTAAAAATAGTAATAAGAGACTAGCTACTTAAATAGTTTTTTGGAAGTAAAGATTGGAAGTAAAGATATGATAGATTATGAAAAAATATTTTGTGATAAAATTAAAAATATTAAAGATGAAGGTAGATATCGAGAATTTACTGGGTTTTCACGTATTTCTGGACAATTTCCTTATGCTGTTGAATATCAAATGGATAATAAAGTTACCCTTTGGTGTAGTAATGATTATTTAGGTATGAGTCAAAATAAGGAGGTAGTATCTGTAGTTAGAAATTTAGATATTAATATAGGTGCAGGAGGTACACGTAATATTGCTGGTACTACAAAAGAAATTATAGAATTGGAAGAATCATTAGCTGATCTACACAATAAACCGTCAGCTTTAACATTTGTTTGTGGTTATGTGGCTAATCAAACAACCATTAGTACATTGCTTTCTATTATTCCTAATATTGTAGTATTTTCAGATGAAAAAAATCACTCCTCTATGATAGAGGGCATTAGATTTGGGAATAGAACTAAATATGTATTTAGACATAACGATGTTGAGCATTTAGAATCTTTATTGGCATCTATTGATATATCTCTTCCTAAGATTATTATATTTGAATCATTGTATTCTATGGATGGTGATATTGCTCCTATAAAAGAAATTTGTGATTTGGCTGATAAATATAATGCAATGACTTATTTAGATGAAGTACATGCTGTAGGTATTTATGGTGGACGTGGAGGCGGAATATCAGAACGTGAAGGATTGCAAGATAGGATTACGGTTATTCAAGGTACTCTTTCTAAAGCTTTTGGTGTAATGGGAGGATATATAGCAGCTTCAAGGAATTTAGTAGATGTTATTAGAAGTTTTGCGCCTGGATTTATTTTTACAACAGCAATATCTCCATTAATTGCATCATCTGCTAGAGCGAGTGTAGAATATTTAAAAATAAGCAGCATTGAAAGGAAGAAACATTATGAAGTTGTACAAAAAGTGAAATATGCTCTTACTAATGCTGGGATAGACTTTTTGTATACTGATACGCATATTATACCAATAATTATAGGAGATGCACTGACCTGTAAAAATATTTCTAATGCTTTATTGAAAGATCATCAAATATATATTCAATCAATTAACTATCCAACTGTACCTATAGGTACTGAAAGGTTAAGAATTACTCCAACTCCATGTCATACTGATCAAATGATAGAGAAGTTAGTAGAAAGTTTACTAAGTGTTTTACATAAGTTTTCTGTAAACCTAGTTAAAAATTATGCTTAACAGTAATGTATTTATACTTAAGTTGATGACATGTGTTTAAATTTAATATGTATTGTGCTTGAATTGGAAAGTAGAAGTTTATAACATTCAGGGGGAGGGATACCTATTACTGATTTAATCAAGCTTAACATGATTACGCAATCCGATGTTGATAATATAATTCAAAATGTACTTAAATAATTTTAATGAAAAATATTGTTATGTTTTATAGCAATAGTAAATATTTAAGTGTATATATCTTTTAAAAATGGATATGCATATAAAGTATCAGATGAAAAATTATGAGGTATGAAGCTACTTTGTATATAACTGATATTTAAAATATTGCCTTATGTTATTTTTATGTATAAATCTTAATTATATTATCTATTTTATAAGTCAGTGAACCTATATAATAAAATTTCAAGTTATTGTCATGTATTTTATGTTTAGGTTTTTTGATAATCTATAAACACTTGTAGGCCAAATTTAAGAGATATAAAAAGCTACTTTGTATTAATATTATTACTGAAAGCTATTAATAATATATTGTTTGTACATTTTTAAAAGATTTATCATCAGCTTATTTATTGTCAATAATAATATTATTTGTTTTCACACCAGGCATTTGTAATGTATATAGGCATGTGTTGTAATGATACAAAGCATGCATCAAACCTTATTTGATAAGTATTAAATTTGGGGTAACAATAAGTAAAGTGTTTAGCAGCTTTTATAATAGTGTGACGTTGTCTGTAAGTTATAGACTTGCCTGCACAAGCAATAATGCTAGTTTTTACTTCTATAAAGATTAATATATTCTTTTTGATTGCAATAATATCTATTTCTCCTAAAGGACACTTATACCTATGCTTTATTATAGTATGCAACTTAAGTGTTAAAAATAGTATTGTGATGATTTCTCCTATGTATCCAATGGTATACGGTTTTATCGAGATCATTGATATTTTTACTTGAGTAAAGTATTAAAATAACATAAACTAAAGCTTTGTAAACTTACTTTGAATTGTGATTTTACGCATCATTCCTGATAATACGCATATTAATTTTGTAAAGTATAGTACTTATGTGCTTTGGTGCAGTGTTATTTTGCTATTATTTGCTGTTGCTGTTATTTTTTTTAAAGGGTTGCATATAGGACTAGATTTTGCTGGTGGTATAGTTATTGATTTGCAAGTAGAAAAAGAAAATCTTACTTTAAGTGATATAAGAAATGTTTTACATAGTGGTGGGTTAAGTAACTTTTCTATACAAAAATTAAATGATAGTGATAAAGAATTTTTACTTAATTTTCAAAGCCTTGATAACTTAAATGGGCTAGAGACAATTTCAAAAATAAAAAATAGTCTTAAGGCTGTTTCAGATAACATAATATATAATAAGATAGACTATGTTGGTCCACAAGTGGGGCATGAACAAATTATTGAAGGAATTTATGCTTTGATATGTTCCTTGATTGGTATGTTTATATATTTGTGTTATAGATTTAAGTGGCAATTTGCTATTGGAGGGGTAGCAGCATTAATTCATGATGTTGTTTTAACTTTAGGAATGATTAGCATTGTTAATATTGAGTTTAATCTTACATCAGTTGCAGGTTTGTTAATGATAATAGGATATTCAGTGAATGATTCTGTGGTGATTTATAATAGAATTCAGGAATTGATAAGAAAATCGCAAGATAGTAAGAATTTGCAAGATATTGTAAACATTGGTATTAATTCTACATTATCCAGAACTATATTAACCTCAGGCACTACTTTATTGGCTACCGTACCGTTAATTTTATTATGTAAAGGGTTAGTCAGAGATTTAGGTATTATAATATTTTTTGGTATTACAGTTGGTACATATTCTTCAATTTTTATTTCAGTAATTCCGTTTATAAAAAGTTTGCAAAAAAGGGGTCAGTGATGGTAAGAAAATGCTTGATTACTGATGTTGTTATATTCTAATATAAAATGAAAAATAGGATTATAAGGAAACTATACAATCGTAGAATAATTATCCTTATGGGAATGCAGTTAGTGGCTGTATCTGTATTGACGTCACGGTTATATTATCTACAGATTATTAAAGGGAATAAATATAAGATTTTATCCAATAATAATAGAATTAGAGAAACGTTACTTTTACCAGTAAGAGGTAAAATTATTGATAGAAATAATATTGAACTAGCAACAAATAAGTTATTATACAAAGTGCTATGTGAACTTCAATGTGTTGAAAATATTGATAATTTATTGGCGGAATTGTCAAAAATTACTAATAAACCTGTAACATCAGAATTAATTTATCAAATAAAAAATAATAAAACTAATGTTGTTACGATTTATGAGGAAGTAGATTGGCATGAACTGTCAGAGATAGAATTTAATATAGAAAGATTGTCTGGTATATATGTAGTACCTTTTTATAAACGTTATTATCCCTTTGGTGAAGATTGTGCACATGTCATTGGATATATGAAAAATATTCAAAATAATGATTATAGTCAATACAATAATGAAGAAAAAATAGGTATTACAGGTATAGAGTATAGAGATGATGAAAAATTGAAAGGTATTCCAGGACTTGTAAAGTATGAAGTTAATGCAAAAGGTAAAACAATACGCGAGCTATCAAGGATTAAAAGTGTGCCTGGTGGTGATGTAAAATTAACATTAGATATTTCATTGCAAAAAACAGTATCTCGAATGTTGAAGGGTAATAATGGTGCTATTGTAATACTAGAAATTAATACTGGCAATATACTAGCATTATGTAGTGCACCATCTTATGATAATAATATATTTGTTAATGGATTATCTTATAAGTATTGGAACAAAATTAATAGTGATAGTGCTCTTCCATTAGTAAATCGTGCTATTGCTTTACACACTGAACCTGCTTCTACTTTTAAAATTATTACCACTCTTGCAGCTTTAAAAAATAATATTATTGATGTTCACAAAAAGATTTTATGTACAGGAAGTTTACTTTTTGGAGGTAGAGAATTTCATTGTTGGAATCACCGGGGACATGGTTGGATAGATATGCAGGATGCTATAGCTTCGTCATGTAATGTTTATTTTTTCACCATTGCACAATATATTAATATTGAAATGATTACTGAAGTTGCTACAACATTTGGGTTGGCTCAAATGTTTAATACAGGCTTATTAGGTGAAGTTGCTGGGGTTATACCTAATAAAAGTTGGCGGGAAAATAATTTATTAACTTCATGGAAGTTAGGAGATACTTTAAATATTGTAATAGGTCATGGCTATTTATTAGTAACACCATTGCAATTAGCAATAATGATAGCTAGAGTTGCAAGTGGTAAAAAAGTTATGCCAGTATTTCATTGTAGTGAAAAAAATCAGGAGTTTCCTCATCTTAATATTAATCATGAACATTTACGTTTTGTACAAAATGCTTTATTTAAGGTTGTAAATTCTTCTATAGGTACTGCATCAAAATATTTACGAAGAGCAGGTATATCAATGTTAGTTACATCTTCTGGAAAAACTGGTAGCGTACAAGTGTCAAATGTTAAGGGAAATTTAAAAAAGAAGGATCATGGAATATTTGTTGGATATGCTCCATTTGAATCTCCGAAATATGCTGTCTCAGTTTTTACAGAACATACAGGAGGTGCAGGTCAATCTACAATATTAGCACAAAGTATTTTTAATTATATGTTATTAAATGGATTATTCGATTAGAATGTTGTTTCTTATTTAGTGATGAGATTATATATCTGCAATTGTTATAAAATAATTAGTTTATTATGTTTAATTAAGTAAATACTGAAATTTGTATCTAGCATACAATTAAGCATAACCTTTAATTTTACGAGTTAAGAAACATTGTCATTTGTCAATTTAAAGGAATGTTATTATTATCATTGTATGTAAGGTTATGTAAATTGCTAGTATTTAATTTTTGGAAGAAATTAATATTCTATATGTATCAAATAACCTCATGATTATCAAGTATCTAGCATTATATGAGTATTTTAATAATAAGTAGAAAACAAATAGTGACTTATAATAAAGGGTTACAGTGAAAAATTGTTTATTGAGTCATTCTTACAGGCTCTAAAGTTGGTGTATCTTACTATTGTAAGATGTTTACAGTATTTAAGTTTATTAGTATAGGTTTTTTAGGTGTTATACTTAAATTAGAGATGAATATTGATTATTATAGCTATGATAATATTAAATTTTGTGGCTTTTAGGTAAATTATGCAGTGCTATGAATATTATATTGCACTTATGTGAAATGAAAAAATATATGATGGGTTATGAATACAGCTGATTTGTTTTATTGTTATTAAGTAGAGTTGTTATATAGTGAATGCATTGGTTTAGGTTTTATGTGATAAATAAAATTATAACATAATGTTCTTATATCTGAAGAAGGCCATAATATCTATTTCTATATCAAATATTAAAATAATAAGTATCAAACATTTAAATAATAAAAATGGTGTAATATTATAAGAGTAAAAGATTTAACTATCTTTTAACAGGAATTGTATAATATTATTCTAATTTAGAGTGTGTATTCTTATATATTTAAAGTAAGTTATATCGAATTTAATTTTATTAAGAAATATGCTAGGGAGTGTTATGAGGATATACAGAGTATTTATCTATATTAGTATGTTGTTTTAAAGAATGATTTTTTATTGTGTTTATGTACTATAATTACTATATAAATTGTAATAGTTATATTAATAAATTACTGTGATTTGCATTTAATTTTTAACTATATCTGGAATTATTACAAATATTATATTAAATTTAAAATGTTGTAAGTTAAAATAAATTTGTTGTATATTACAACTTAATGGTAACTTAATTTTTATATTAAAAAATAAAAGAGAGGCCGGGACCGGAATCGAACCGGTATACAAGGATTTGCAATCCTCTGCATAAACCACTCTGCCACCCAGCCTTTGGCTAACTACTGTAGATTTTGACTATTTTGTTTACCATTAAAACAGCATCCTCTTTTTTTCTTTGAAAAGAATTACGTCCTATTATTGAACCATCTCCTTGTCCTAATTTTATTGCTTGACACTCCTTATATAAGTCATCATCACTTTTTGCCTCCCCACCTGAGAATAATACTATTCTTTTCCCGTTAAAGCAAGACTGCTTAATATATGCAATTCTCTGTGATAAAGAAGAAATATCATAATTAATGTTATCTTTTTCGATATGACTTGTTGGCAACTTAACTTTTATTATATTAGCTCCAAGAGATGCAGCGATATGTGCTCCATATGCAACAACATCAATAGCGGTTTCACCTGCTTTTGATATATCTCCTCCACGTGGATATGACCATATAACAACTGCTAAGCCATTAGATTTAGCCTCGCGTATCAAATTTTTTGCCTTACATATCATTGACAAAAAGTGATGCGAACCTGGATATATTGTAAGCCCTATTGCTACACATCCTAAACGTAAAGCATCTTGAATTGAAGCAGTAATAACTTGAGTAGGGTGACTATCTTTTGGTAAAAAAGTACTAGAATTATTTAATTTTAAAATCAGTGGTATAGATCCTGCATAAGTAGATGCTCCACATTCCAACATACCAATAGATGAAGCATAAGCACTAAAACCACATTCGATTGCTAACTTAAAATGATAGTGTGGATCATAAGCATCAGGATTTGGACCAAAACTTTTTGTTGGTCCATGCTCAAATCCTTGATCAACAGGTAATATTATAAGTTTACCACTATTACCAAGTTTTCCATGAAGTAACATTCGTGCAATATTAGTTTTTACCCCAGGGTTTTCACTATCATAGAAATGTAAAATAGATTTAACTTGATTACTTAATTTCACAATTAATTTCCCAAAATATAAAAATAAGCAACTGATGGAAATATAACCCACTCAAGTATAGTTTAGCAAATTTTTTGTTTACTACAATATAAAACTTAGTAAATACTATGATAATTTAGAAGTGTACATTTTTATATATTTGATAATGTTGTTTTACTAAATATAGTCAAATTAACACATAATTATAGTTAAGAATAAAGCTTAATTCTATGGTGCTGTATGGGTCTGATATTATGACTCATATTATTAATTAGCATATGTTTAGTGGAAAGGCCTCACTATTTAGTGAATGTAATTATATAAGCATTGTAATAGGATTTTCTATATATTTTTTAAAGCAATTGAAAAATTGTGCAGCAATAACTCCATCAATAACCCTATGATCAGCTGATAATGTTACAGTCATAATATTGGCAATAGTAATGTTATTATTTATTACAACAGGTTTTTTCTCTGAATTTCCTACTGCTATAATGCATGATTGAGGAGGATTGATAATTGCCATGAACTCTTTTATTCCAAACATTCCAAGATTAGAGATAGTAATACTCCCACCTTGAAACTCTTTGGGTTGTAATTTGCAGTTTTTTGCTTTTTTAATTAAGTCTTTTGCCTCATGCGATATTTCAGATAAAGATTTCTTATCAGAATTACTAATTATAGGTGTAATTAACCCGTTATCTATGGATACAGCAAATGATACGTCAACGTTTGTATATTGTAGTATCTTATCATTTATCCATGATGCATTTATACTAGGAAATTCCTTTATACTTAAAGCCGTGGCTTTTATAATAAAGTCATTAATAGTAATTTTATTATTAATATCCGTGCTATTAATATCAGATTTTAATTTTAACAAATTATCAACATTGCAATCTATTTTTAAGTAAAAATGAGGTATTGTTTGTTTAGATTCAACTAACCTGTTAGCGATAGCTTGCCTCATAGGGCTTACATCAACAAAAAAATGTGTAGCTTCTTTGTTATTATCTGAACAACTCTGAGAATGCTGTATTGCTTCTAAAACATCAGCTTTTATTATTCTGTTATATGGACCTGTGCCTTTGATTTCATTCAGATTAATGGAAGATGCAAGAGCAATTTTTTTTGCTAAAGGGCTTACCTTAATCCTTGTTTGCTGCTCAATATTAAATGCAGAACTTTGCTGTATGACATTATTAATTGAACTGTCAATATTTACTGTAGAAGTTTCTGATTTATTAGAACAAGCCGACTGTTGAACACTGGATTGACTGTGCTGGTAAGATGCTATTGACTTTAAATCATTATCATCAATTCCAACAAGGGCAATTAGCTGATTAATAGGTATATTTTTACTACCTTCTTGTAATAGTATCTTGCCAATTATTCCATCTTCATCAGCATATTCAAATTCCATTACTGCCTTATCAGTTTCAATATCAGCTATAACTTCACCTGCCTTAACAGTATCACCTTCTTTTTTATACCATTTTACTATGGATCCACTTTTCATAGTGGGAGATAATGATGGCATAAGTATTTCTATAGGCATATTAATTTTATTAAGTATTGAGTGAGACACTTCTTACATGATTAAGAGATTTCTGTCAATTGTAATCATAAGATGATATAAATTATTATACTGTTAAAAACGTGTAGTGAAGGTTTTGTAGTCTTTTGGTTATTTTGTGTTATAGTTTTAAATTTTGTATGTAAAGATTATTTGTTGTTTTAAATTTTTCATTAGTACATGTACAACATATATTTATTATTGTGTAATAGCTATTTATATAGTAATTATTTTGGATAAAAAATACCAATTTTAAAATTTTGGCGATATCTAAAAGTAGAATAAGCTGATATTTTTAGTGCAATATATAATACTTTTGTTAATTTATAATTAAAGCTATCTGAATAATTCAATGTTTAAGTTTATAGTATTTTTGATAATTCAAAGAATTATTACTAATAATTAGATTTTCTAATGTCAGTTTTATATACTAATGTGATACCATTAATTTTAGTATAAAAAAGCATCTCAATTATTTAGAAATAATTAAGGATAAGTATTAAGTTTATACTGTGATATATTTTATAATCAATAACTATTTAGTGAGTTATTTTGGCTATAGTATTGTTATATGTATGTTGTCTTTGAGTATAAACTTAATAGCTAAAAATCTATGGAAATACGTTATGTATTATTCTAAGGAAATCTAAGGAAAGCTTGCACGTTTTAGTTTGTTAAATAATTTCAAAAATATCCTTTTCTGTAAATTTATTAGTTACAAACATGTTTTTATTAAGAGGCACTAATAATTTTTTGTATGTGTGGTAACATTATTTTCATAAATTTTTTTGTTAGATCTTCCTGTAAATTTTCTGGCAGCTTTTTTTCTTGGGATGCAATGTTTATTAATGGCAATAACATTTGATTTAATTCAGGGATTGCTTTTTGAATTTCACTTTTCATTAGATTTCTCATACTTGAATCTATTACATCTCCATATTCACTTTCTATACATTTTATAATGTTTTCTATATCTTGATCTAGAAATTGATTGCTTTGTGGTTCTATCTTATTAAGAGTATGTGATGGTTTAGAATACATATTATTCCTTTGCTTTGTATCTGAAATAACATTGTATTGTATGTTTATTAAAAAACTATAACTTGGTTTTATTGTTTTAAATTTCGAATAAGATCTTAAATAATATCTATTTGATTATATGTCTTAACAAAAATGTAGAGATTATATGTTATGACATGGTTTTTTTATAATGTAGTAGCTATTTATTAATAAAGTTTTGCATTACTTATATATGTAAAGTATTATGCATCATGAAAGGCTTTTTTATTGGCTGGAAACCTTTATAAGAAGAGATATATTTGTGCCATGTATAATAAAGATTTATAGGATGTAATATGTCTAAAGTAGCCATAATTGATTTTGGTTCACAAGTAACACAATTAATAGCTAGGAGAATAAGAGAATTTAATGTTTATTCCGAGGTTTTTTGTTATGATGATTATTGTAATGTTAATATAAAGAACTTTAATGCTTTTATCTTATCTGGCGGTCCTGGGTCAATATGTAATTTATCAGAGATTCCTAAAATTGTTTTAGATATACTTGCACTAAATGAAAAAACGTGTGTGCCAATATTAGGAATATGCTATGGTGTTCAAATTTTAGGGTTATGTTTTAATTCCTTATTAGTGTCTGATTGTAAAGAATTTGGCAAAACTCGGATTCAAGTTGTTAGAGAATCAATGATAACAAAAGAAGTATGGAATCTTAATGATAAAGTTGATGTATGGATGAGTCATTCAGATAGCCTGTCAACTATTCCTCAAGGATTTGAAGTTATCGCCTATAGTGTGCCTGATAATGTAATAGCAATGATTAGTAATGAAGAACGTAAGATTTATGGCATGCAGTTTCATCCTGAAGTGACTCATACATTTCATGGCATGAAATTATTTGATAATTTTTTAAAAATTGCTCAATGTACAAGAAATTGGACTATAGCGTCTTTTTTGGAAAAGCAGAAAAATGCTATTAAAAATAATGTTGGGGATAAAAAAGTAATTGCTGCAATTAGCGGAGGAGTAGATTCAAGTGTGGCTGCAGTATTATTACATAGAGCTATTAAAAATCAATTGCATTGTGTTTTTATTGATAATGGATTATTACGTAAAGACGAAAGTTCAAAAGTAAGAAGTATATTTACTAATATACTTGATATACCGATATGTTTTTTAGATAAGTCAGAATTATTCTTAAGTAGATTGAGTGGGATTACAGATCCTGAAAAGAAACGTAAAATTATAGGTAATACATTTATTGAAGTTTTTGAGTCATATGCCAAAGAAATAGGTGATGTGGACTTCTTGATGCAAGGTACAATTTATCCTGATGTTATAGAGTCTGGTACTGCAAAGAGTGCAAAGATAAAGTCTCATCATAATGTTGGAGGATTGCCTGAAAAAATGAATTTGTTACTTGTTGAGCCTTTAAAGTATTTATTTAAGGATGAAGTAAGATTATTAGGTAGAGAGCTTGGGATTTCAGAGGAAGTGTTAATGAGGCATCCATTCCCTGGTCCAGGATTATCAATAAGAATAATAGGGGAAGTGACTTGTGAAAAAGTACATATTCTTCAAAATATAGATGATATTTATGTTAATCTTCTAAAAGAATATGAATTATATGATAGTATATGGCAGGCTTTTGCTGTATTATTGCCACTAAAAACTGTTGGCGTTATGGGTGATAGTAGAACCTATAGTTATGCTTGTGCATTAAGAGCTGTTACTTCTGATGATGGTATGTCTGCAAATAGTTTTCCTTTTGATGAAGGGGATAGTAATAAATTAAAATTTTGTAACTTTTTGCAAAAAGTTAGTAATACTATTATCAATAATGTAAAAGAAGTAAACAGAGTAATGTATGATATAACTTCAAAGCCTCCATCAACAATTGAGTGGGAGTAATTGAGTTTTTATGGAATAAACTTATTGTGTGTTTTAGGTATGGTATGGTTAAAAAGGCGGTATTAAGTTTAGATAATGAACAAATAGAATTGCAAGTTTTACATGGTAGTTGTGGACCTGATGTATTGGATATACGATCTTTATATAAAAACAGTCAGGTTTTTGTTTATGATCCTGGGTTTATGTCAACTGCTGCTTGTGCGTCTAAAATTACTTTTATTGATGGTGAAAAGGGAATATTACGTTATAGAGGTTATGATATTGAATATTTGGTAAATATGCAACATAGCTTTTTAGAAATTGCATATTTGTTATTTTATGGTGTTTTACCTAATAAAGATGAATTTGAAAACTTTTCTTGTAATGTTATAGAGGAACATTCTCTACCTCAACAAGTATATAATATAATACAGTCTTTTCCAAGGAATTCGCATCCTATGGCAATTTTAAGTGCATGCTTTGCTACATTGTCTGCACATTATCATGATTCGGAAGTAGTAAATGATTATCTAAAGTGTGCTATTTTGTCAGTTGCTAAAGTTCCTAGTATTATAGCCGCAATTTATAGGTATATAGTTAATAAAGATATTATTTTATCTCATAAGTCTTTAAGCTATAGCCGTAATTTTGCTAATATGATGCTTTTAGACTTTAAAAACGATAAAGTAAATGATGTTGTCGCTAAGGCTTTAGACGTTATATTTATTTTACATGCAGATCATGAACAAAATGCTTCTACTGCTTCTGTAAGACTTGCAGGTTCTGCAGGAGCAAATTTATTTGCTTGTCTAAGTGCTGGAGCCGTAACTTTGTGGGGGCCAGCTCATGGAGGCGCAAATGAGGCAGTTATTAGAATGTTAATGAAAATAGGTGACCCAAAAAATGTACAGCAGTTTATTCAAGAAGTTAAAGATAAGAAAAGTAAATTGATGGGATTTGGTCATAGAGTATATAAAAATTATGATCCAAGAGCGCGTGTTCTTAAGAGTATTTATAATGAAATTTTTGAAAATTTGTGTATCAATGATCCATTGTTAGAAATAGCAATTAAGTTAGAGGCTGTAGCTTTGAAGGATGATTATTTTATTGAACGTAAATTGTATCCTAATATAGACTTTTATTCTGGCCTTATCCTTAATGCAATAGGTATTCCTGTGAATATGTTTACGGCATTATTTGCATTAGCTAGAACTGTTGGTTGGTCAGCACAATGGTGTGAAATGAGAGGTGACAATAGTAAAATATGCAGGCCGCGTCAATTATATATAGGAATGTAAAGTTGTAGACAATAAATTACTCTTATTAAGGTATATGATATTAATGTTTTTCCATTTTCAAGTTATGTATTTCTGTTAATTAACTAATATGTACATGATATTCTTTTTATATAATGCCATGTAATGAAAATATATTATAATATTTTTTAACTATGTTTAATTAATAATGTGAATATCACTTTTTAATATGTTTCCTAATGTTTGATCAAACATAAATATTTATCTATAGTGTTTTATTATTAAACAGAAAGTTAGTGTGTTTATGGATTTAGGAATAAAATCTACACATAAATTATTTATTAGAATATTATGTAAGCTTGTGCTTAGTATTTTATAAAAGATATTGAGCACTGACAATAGTTGTACTAAAGGAATATAGTTACGATCGATTGATGTATAAGTGATCACAAGATTATTTTTGTAAATGATAAAATTGTAATTTACGGGTTATATTATAAATTATGTGTTATTACTATGTTTATGGATTTTGCAATTGTTGTTACAGGTTTTGTTATTTTATAAAGATATTGAGTACTGACAATGGTTATACTAGAGGAATATAGTTACGATCGATTGATGTATAAGTGATCACAAGGTTATTTTTGTAAATGATAAAATTGTAATTTACGGGTTATATTATAAATTATGTGTTATTATTGTGCTTGTGGAGCTTGTAATTATTGTTACAAGTAAAGATTTATGATCTATAAAATACTTTCGAGTGTTATTGAAAAATATAAACAAGAAATAGAAGATTGGTTTTTGAATAAGTTTTTATTATGTTATCCATCAGTTTTAAATTCTTCTGTTGATTTGCGTAGCTCAGGTTATAAAATTGCTCCTATTGATACTAATGTTTTTCCTGCAGGATATAATAATTTTAATACTCAGTCGAAAAATTATGCAGCTGCTTTACTACGCGAATATTTGCTTAAATATAATAATTGTAAAAAAATACTGATTATTGCAGAAGAGCATACACGAAACTTAAAATATATAGATAATATTATTGCACTAAGAGATATAGTAAACATTGCTGGATTTGATGTTGCAGTAGGAATGTGTAATATAGATTGTGATGTTCAGATTTATTCCTCTACAAAAAAGATCTTAGATGTTAAGTGTATTGTTAATCAGAGAGGAGTAGTTAAAACTAATTGTGGATTTACTTCTGATTTGATTTTAGTTAACAATGACATGACAAGTGGAATACCTGATGTTCTACAAAATTTGTTAAATCAGTATGTTATGCCATCATTACAGTTAGGGTGGTTTAAAAGACGTAAATCAAGGCATTTTAGTATTTATGAAGCTATATCTTTAGAATTTTGTAAAGAGTTTGGTATTGATCACTGGTTAATTTGCGCATTGTTTGCAAGTTGTGAAAATATATGTTTTTTAAGTAATAAAGGCATAGAAAATATTGCTAATGGTGTTGATAATTTAATATCTAAGATTAAAGAAAAGTTTTTACTTTATAGCATTAAAGAACAGCCATATGTTTTTGTGAAAGCTAATAATGGTACTTATGGTATGGGTGTTATTACTGCTTATGGAGGAGATGATATATTAAATCTTAACAAGAGAGGTCGTAACAAAATACAAAAAATTAAGGGTAATACAGTTGTTAATAGCGTACTGATTCAAGAAGGTATATTGACTATTGATAAATTTAATGGTTATGTTTCTGAACCTTTGATATATTATATAGGTAAAGATCCTGTATGTTATTTATATCGTTATAATATCAAAAAAAATATGTTATCAAACTTAAATTCTTCTGGGTGTAATTTTATTGATGTAGGTTACCAAATATGTGAAGAGAAAAAAAAGATTTGGTGTTTGGTAAGTAAACTTGCAGTATTGTCAGCAACAATGGAAATGTATGAGTTAGAAAATATGATAACACGTTAGTAGTAATTATAAGGCATTTATAATATTTTATGCATAATATAGTTATTGCAGATTTTCTTTAAGGGAATAGTGTGTAATTTTAAGTTATTTAATACTAAGTAATATTTTTACATAAAATTATACTTTAATGTAAGATTTTTTATTATAAGGTTGTGCTGTTGTTTTGTAGATATCATAGACTACTATAATTAACTTTATGCATATTAATTGCGGATTAGAGACTGAACAT
Source organism: Neoehrlichia mikurensis (assembly GCF_019186785.1). Lineage (GTDB taxonomy): Bacteria > Pseudomonadota > Alphaproteobacteria > Rickettsiales > Anaplasmataceae > Neoehrlichia > Neoehrlichia mikurensis. Next base: position 457,221 of record NZ_CP066557.1, on the reverse strand, counting down.
TACAAGAATTTGCTCTTACATACTATATAGCTATTATAGTTAACTTTTATGTATTAAGTTTACTATGTGATTATCATAATTAATTTCACGTATATTATTACAGATAATATTATCTGTTATACCTAACATACAAGAATTTGCTTTTAAGCATTATACGATTATTATGTGTTTATCTTACTTATTAAGAAATATCTTTTATATATAAATATTAGTGTTTATAAAAATGTAGTATAATGAACAAGCATTTTGTAATGCTTATTTATATAATAAATGAAGTAACTTTTAGAATAAAAGCTGTTATTTACAACAAATTAATAGGATAAGTGTATGCATATTTGTATTTGGTGAATTTATGATAAAAATGTTCTACAATATTGAAATTTTTTATTGTAGTACTCAAATACGGATCTAATGTAGAAGTAAGTAATTTTGTTGTATAAAACTATTTTTTAGGTTAATAATTCCATATTAAATATTTTGTGTTGTGCTGATATTTAATACAGTTATTAATGCTTTACAGGTAATTATATCATAACATCAAATTATGAGAAAAGTGCTTTGTACTTAAATATTGGGTAATAATTAATTAGAGAAACAATGTTATATTATAGTATATGTTGAGAGTAATTTTTATATGATCAATTCGCAGTAGAAGGATTTTTTACATTACTAATAAGTAGTCTGTATTTTGAAATATTAAAAAATTATCAAGTAATGTTCATTTTATGTGTGGATTAATATTCTGTTCTTAATGCTGGGTCTGATTCGTAATTAATAATACATGAAATTAATTATATTGTTAGAGAAATTCTTAATATGCAAAGTTAATTATAATAGTCATATAGTATGTAAGAGCAAATTTTTGTAAGTTAGTCTCTAATTTGTAGTTAATAATGCATAGAACTAATTATGGTGGTCATGTAGTATTTAAAAACAGTTTCTTGTATTGAGTCAGATTTCTTACATTGAATTTCAATCTTCAAAAGTTTTGCAAGTATGTCAAGGATCTTTTGATATTTGATAATTGTAAGGTGTTTTTTTATTGTTGGTACTAGTTTAAAAAATATAGGGGGATGTGTTTCTTGAATAGCTTGCTTTATTGTCTTGCCGCTTTGTATTTGTCTTGATAAATATTCCAATTGCATAAAATATTTTGTGATAATTCTAATTAAGGCTATGGGTGTAAACTTATTTTGTAATAGTATGTCGGTAGTTTTAATAAAGGCAGTAATATTTTTTTCAATTATAGCAATATATAAGTGATCTAATGCAAGATGTGATTCTGTAGAAAGACTTTTTTTTATATCTTCAATAACAAGAGTTTTTTTATGTCCAATATATAGTAAAAGTTTTTCAAGTTCCTGTAATGTTGCCGATTCGTTATTATAAAAATGTGCTAACATATATTGTATAACATTGTGATTACATTCTATTTTATTTGTTAATAAAAAATCTTTAATAATATAACTAAGATGTTCATTTTCATTTTTATAGCACCTTATTGATGCTGTTTTGGTGGAATTATCATAATAAGTTTTTAATGGAGAGAAATTTATTAATTCTTCTGCTATGATTATTATATAATTATACTCAGAGATATGTTTATTAATAATGTTTATGATGTCTTTATTGATAGGTTCTTTTACATTTGTAATAATGATCAATTGTTTACTATAAAATATTGGTATTGTTGTTAAATTGGAAAGCAGTAACTCAGGATTTTTGTTAATTTTTGTGAACTCTATTTTAATTATTGAATGATCATTATTGTTATTTATGTAATCAATTATTTTTTTAGTATAGATATTAATTTGACAGCTATCGTTCCCATATAGTAATGTACTGCGGACCATTTTAGGGTTATGGAAAAAATCCTGTAATTTTGATGAAGTAATTTTCATTTTTTTGTAAATGTTGTTCTTATATACAATAAGAGGTTGCACGCTACAAGTATATTATGAAGTAATTTTATTGTATGTACATTTTTTTGTTTATATTTTTATGTAAATAGCACATTATATGTTTTTCTGTATAAAGCTTGTACATTTATAATTTAATATGTTATTTACCTGGGTTATATAATTGTTTGATTTTTTAAATCATGATATAGGCAACCTTTATATTTAAAGCGTCTGTAAGACTAGAATTAATGTTAGCATTACGATATTTGTAGGCGAAAAGTAGATGTTTAGTTTAATGGTTACAATGTCTGTTATTTTTAGATGTAGTTGCTTACTTATATAAATTGCTACTTTTTTTAAATTATGATATAGGTGAACTTTATATAAACTAATATTTAAAAGTGTCTGTAAGACTAGAATTAATGTTAGCATTACGATATTTGCAGGCGAAAAACAAATATTGGTGTTGTTCAATGGTGACAATGCTTTCTGTTTTAGGTATAGCACTAGGTGTGACTGCATTAATTGTTGTTATGTCAGTGATGCATGGTTTTTCTACACAGTTGCGTAACAGTATTTTGGGGATGAATGGACATATTACTGTATATTGTGATAGTAGTGATTATTGTGATGTTGCTCAAGCCATTAAAAGCATTGAAGGTGTTACGGCAGCAATTCCTGTTACTGAAAATCAAGCTATGATTCAATCGCAAAATAATGTTTTAGGGGTTGTTGTAAGGGGGATTGATCAACAGGAAATAGTCAATAAAAAAATTCTTTTTGATAGTATAATAGACGGAAATATTGATGAATTTAATCAAGGAGTCATTCTTGGTGCGAGATTAGCAGAAAACTTAAAGGTAAAATGTGGCGATAATGTTACTATAATTTCACCAGAAGGTTTTATTACAATTTTAGGATCAATTCCAAGAGTAAAAACTTACAAAGTAGTAGGGCTATTTGATATGGGAATGTATGAGTACGATAGTACATTTGTGTATATGCCGGTAAAATTTTCACAGATTTTATTTAAATATGGTAATAAGATTAAATATATTGAGGTTTTTTTAAAAGATGCAGATAAGTCTTCTGAAATATTAAAATCAATACAGAATAAAGTTAATTATAAACTTGAAGATTGGAAGATACAGCAAGGACAGTATTTTCATGCATTACAAATTGAAAGTAATGTTATGTTTTTAATACTCACACTAATAATAGTTGTTGCAGCATTTAATATTATTTCTAGTATTTCAGTTTTAGTACAGGATAAAAAGCAAGCTATTGCAATTATGCGTACTATGGGTGCAAGTAAATGGTGTATAATGCGAATATTTTGTATATGTGGTATTTTGATAGGAGGGATAGGAACAGGGATTGGGTGCATAGCTGGTATTGGATTTTCCTTGCATATTAACGAAATAAAATCTTTTCTTGAAAATATAACAAGTAGCACTATCTTTGATCCTATAGTATATTTTTTAGATAGTATTCCTTCAAAGTTGTTAGTTGAAGATGTGGTGTATGTTGCTATGTTAGCTATAGGTATTGCTTTTGTTATGACAATACCTCCAGCTTTGAAAGCCGCATATCAAGATCCGGTAGATATTTTAAAATATGAGTAAAACTTTAATGATACGAGAGGTATGGTTATGGTGCATAATATCATGTATTCATGCTTTTTGGGCAGGAACTGTTGTGTATTGTTTATTGGATATTAAGAAAGATTTAAATATGTATAGTCAACAATGTACTCAATTGTTTAATAAGTGTGATGCAAAAGTTACAAATAGTGAAGCAGTAATATTATCGAAGATGGACAAAATTACAATGTCGGTTTCTGCGAATAAACTATTTGTGAACAAAGATGGTAACGTACAAACAAGATGTTTGTCAAAATTATTATTATCTATCATAGATTTCAAGGAATCATTCTTTAATGATGCCTTGACAAAAGATAAGATTTATAAAATTAAACAAATATTTCATGTAATAAATGATAACAGTATTGAAAATGCATTAGATAAAATAGAGAAGCTAAATGATAAAGAAATTAATACATTTAAAAAATTAAAAGAATTCTTAAAAATTATAATTAGTAGATTTCATTATAGAAATGCTAATTTATTTGAAAAATTTTTATCAAAATGGGTTTTTATTAAAAATAACAATAGTAAATTATGGAAGAATTTAAAAGAGTTAGAGTTTTATGTAGATAATAATCATTGGAATAATGCGTTGAATTTTGCAAAAAAGGAACTAAATTCCTTTGATGATTTACAGTCATGGATTATTAATCTAGAGGATTTAGTAACCATTGAAAAAAATATATCATTAATATATAATCAACTTTCAAAGCATATTATTGCATCATCTGGTAATGAATGATTACTTGCATATTAATTTTAATTATTACTATTACTGTAGGATTATGGGCAATAAATTATGAGAGTGTTTTTTGTAAAATAGAGTTCTTAGGCTATAGCGTAGAACTTAATATGTTGGTTATCTTGCTATTACTGAGTATAATTATATTTTTATTAATAGCACTGATACGTATCATTTTATATGTTATTTTACGTATATATAATGTAAAACTACATTTTTTACAAAAAGAAGTAGATTCATTTATAGCTGGAAACGCATGTCTATATTTTGGTGAAGAACGTGAAGTTAAGAAATATATAAAAAAGCTTAGAGGGTGTGATGATAAGTTTAATTTATTAAAAGCTTGTTTATGTTTTAAAATAGGACAGTATGAAAAGGCAGAAAAGTATTTTACATGTTTAGTATCTAAAAATTCTCTTCCTGATTTTTTAGGATTATTGTTATGTAGTTTTGTAAAAAGAGAAAAAGATAAATACTGTCAGCTACAGCTTTTAAAAAAACTTAATCAAATTTTTATTCAGCAAGTTTGGTCGGTAATTTTTAGAATAGATGCTTATTGCATTGAAAAAAAATGGAATATTGTAATCTCAGAATTAAAATATGCTATAAAATTTCATTTATTATTACCATATGATGCCGTAAAACTGTTAGCAGTAGTTAGCTATGCTGCTGCTGATCAATGCTACCGTGATGAAAAATATCAAGAAGGATTAAAAATTTTAAAATATGTTAAAAATAAATATATATTATTTATTGCTATTTTAAAAGCGAAATTGTACATAAAAATTGATAAGAAGAAAAAAGCTCTAGCCTTGCTCGAATATCAATATAAGATTGATGCCCATAAAGATATAGCTATGCTTTATTTGAACATATCTAATGATAAAAATCAAGCTATTGATATGTTGTATAAGCTATCTCCTGATTATTATTTTAGTAAGTATTTAATAATACAAAAATTAATAAATTTACGGCAGTACAATGCTGCTTTGCAATATTTAAATGATGCGCTAGGGAAGTATAAATACGTATCTTTTTATTTGTTAATGATACAATTATATTTAAATTTCTATGATAATAAGGAATCTTTGTGTTATTTTGAAGAGTTAAAAAATGCTGTTCCTGATATGCATTGGTGCTGTACTATATGTAATAATGTTGTACAAGAATGGTATTATGAATGTGAGCACTGTCAAGCTTTTAATTCAATTAAATGGATATAAGTTTATTAGTAAATTATATTTTATAAGTTGTCCCTTTTATCATAGATAAATATTTAACATTAAATTGAAGGAAATATTATGATTGTAAATGTTGCTGTTTTTTTTATAGTAACATGGTGGATTATCTTCTTCATAATTTTGCCTGTTAAAGTGAAGATAGATATGAATTTAAAAGTAGGATTAGCAAGTAGTGGTCCTACAAAAGCTTATTTGTTGACAAAAGTGATTATCACGACAGTTGTTACTGTGATTTTATCTGTGTTGTATTATTATTGCCAGGTTAATGGATATATTAATCTGGAATATTTATATAATTTTGTTCCTTAATATGCAAAGCAAGTATACATATGTATATAAAAAAAATAGAAGATGTTATACTTCTAGAAGATAATGTTTTATGTTGATAGCAATATATAGGGAAATATTTAGGTAATTATTGCTATGTTATAGGCCTATTAAAGTATAGGTATTATAGATAAGTGATATATTCACTTTATGTTGTAAATTATGTATAAGACAAAAGTATGATTTGGGTACTGTAATTGGATACCATAATGATAAATATAATAAGTTACTTTTTATATATGTAATGTATTAAAAATGTATATAATGTAATTAAGTTGATGTAACTTTAACTAAGTTAAATAATGTACTTCTTATAGTAAAATTTAATTTGAGATCATTATTAGTATATTGTGATAATGCTTTTAATTGTACTTTAAGTGTGTACATTAATATAATCTTCTTAGATTTAAAATATAGCTTATTTTATAATATCTATTGATTATTTGTTATAAGGTATTGATGATGTTTTTTTGAAGTATATATCATTTATAAGTGATATTTTGTAAAATACAAAAATTCTTGACTATACTACAATGAAGTGTATAATCCCTTAGCTGGTTACACTGCTGGGTATTATGAATCAACGAAATCTTGGTTATATAATTTTTAATTATGCGCAGGTATTGTTTGATTTATCACAAGACAATTTTGATAAAATATGCAGTGATGTCCAAGTTTTTACTGAAGCTATAAAAATAGACAAGGTTTATTCATTTTTAGTAAACCCAGTTGTATCAATTAATGATAAAAATGCTATTATTAATTCAGTAAATGATGTACTAGAAAAAGTATTGCTAAATTTTGTATGTGTAGTCATTGAAAATAAGCGAGCTCCTTTACTATTAGAAATTTTTAAGCAATTTTTTATTTTGGTAAAGCAACATCAGAAAAAATTTGATATAGAAATAACTTCATCTTATTTGTTATCAAAAAAAGAAATTAATGAAATTATTGATGTTTTAAAGACTAAATATGGTACAGCCGAAAATATTGTTAATAATGTAGATCCTGAGATTTTAGGTGGGTTTATTATTAGAATAGGTTTTAATATAATAGATGTTTCATTAAATAGTTATTTACAAAATTTATCAGCAGCAAGTAAGATTGCTATATGTAAAATTAATATTTTTTAGGTGAAAGTAATGAGTATGGTGTCATCTGGGGAAGTATTGCGTATTATTAAGGAAAAAGTTGAAAGCTTTGACAATCCTATAAAAAATGAAAGTATAGGTGAAGTGATATCAATTAAAGATGGTATAGCTTTAGTTTATGGCTTGGAGAAAGCAAAATTCAGTGAAGTAGTAGTATTTAATAACGGTATTCATGGAATAATATTAAGCCTAGAATATGATACTGTTAGCGTGGTGGTATTTGGTGATGATAGAGATATTAAAGAAGGTGATATTGTTAAATGTACTAATCGCTTGATGGATGTTCCAGTAGGATTTGAAATGCTTGGTAGAGTTGTTGATCCGTTAGGTAACCCTATAGATGGGGAAGGAGATATAAATTTTTACAATAAACTTCCTGTAGAAGTTAGGGCGCCAGGTGTTATAGATAGGCAACCTGTTACTGAACCTTTACAAACTGGCATTAAGACTATAGATATGTTGATTCCAATAGGAAGAGGGCAGCGTGAATTAATTATAGGTGATAGAAAAATTGGCAAAACATCTATTGCTATAGATACTATTATTAATCAAAAAACTATTAATGATACGGCTGATGAAAGTAAAAAGCTATATTGTATATATGTTGCTATAGGACAGAAAAATTCTTCAATAGCTAGAATAGTAAATAAACTTAAAGAAAGTGGAGCGATGAGTTATACAATAGTTGTTGCTGCGGGGGCCGCTGATAATGTTGCTACTCAATATTTGGCTCCATATGCTGCTTGTGCTATGGGAGAGTTTTTTCGTGATAGAGGAATGCATTGTTTGATTGTGTATGATGATTTATCAAAGCATGCTGTTGCATATAGACAGATGTCATTGTTATTAAGACGTCCTCCTGGTCGTGAAGCATATCCTGGAGATGTGTTTTATATTCATTCTCGGTTATTAGAAAGGGCTGCAAAAATGTCTAATAGTAAAGGTGGTGGTTCTTTGACAGCACTGCCTATTATTGAAACGCAGGGCGGTGATGTGTCTGCTTATATTCCTACAAATGTTATTTCAATAACTGATGGACAAATTTTTCTTGAGTCTGAACTTTTTTATAAAGGGTTTCGTCCTGCTATTAATGTTGGTTTATCTGTTTCAAGAGTTGGTTCTGCTGCACAGATAAAATCTGTAAAACAGGTTGCTGGTTCTGTAAAGTTAAGTTTAGCTCAATATCGTGAGTTAGAAGATTTTGCAAAATTTGGTTCTGATTTAGATGTTCATTCACAGAAAATCTTAGAAAGAGGGAAAGTAATGATGGAGTTGCTAAAACAACCGCAATATTCACCGCTAACTGTTGAGGAACAAATTGCTGTTATTTTTGCTGGTGTGAATGGATGTTTAGATAACTTAAAAATAAGTGATGTTAATAAGTTTGAGCAAGATTTTTTGCGTGAGCTACAATTTGATCACAAAGATGTTTTAGTTAGCTTGTCAAAAAGTATAACTGATGATATAAAGAATAGATTATTAGAAATAATAAAGGCATTTTGCTTGCGTTTTTGAGCAAGTTAAGAGGTAGGTACTACTATGGCTGACTATATTACCACGAGATTTCCTATTACAAAGAAGGGTTTTGAAAAATTAGAATCAGAATTAGAATTATTGAAAAGTGAAAGACCTAAAATTATAAAATCTATTTCTGATGCTAGGGAGTTAGGTGATCTTTCTGAAAATGCAGAGTATCATGCTGCTCGTGAAAAGCAAGGATTAATAGAAAGCAAGATAATGGAATTAGAATCAAAAAAATCTAGAGCTGAAATAATAGATGTATCAGAATTATCAGGTGATACAGTGATGTTTGGGGCAACTGTAACGCTTTCTATATGTAATGAATGTAATGATGTGATTAGTGTTACTAAGTATCAAATAGTTGGTGAATATGAAGCAGATGTATCAAAAAATATGATTTCTATTAAATCTCCTTTAACTGTATCTCTTCTAGGAAAAAGACAAGGTGATGTTGTTGAGGTAAAAACACCTAAGGGTGACTATAAAATGTATAAAATTATGAACATAGAATTTATTTAGAAGGTCGTTAATGAGTGTTAACAATTTAGAAAAGTATAATTGTATTTCTTTTGTTGACCATGTTATAGAAGATGCTGCTAATGGTAAGCCTTTTATTCTAGTGGATGATAAGAATAGAGAAAATGAAGGTGACTTGGTTGTTTTAGCAGATAAAGTAAATAGCGAAATAATGAATTTGATGATACAGCATGGTAGTGGTATTGTCTGTTTAGCTATGACAGAATATTACATGAAAAAACTTAACTTAGACTTTATGCCTCGTACTAATATTAATGATAATTGTGCTGCGTTTACTACTTCTATAGATTCTAGATATGGTATTACTACAGGAGTATCTGCACAAGATAGGGTGACTACAATACTCACAGTTATACGTGATGGTACTACAAAAGATGATTTCGTCACGCCAGGACATGTTTTTCCTATTATTGCAAGAAGCGGTGGAGTACTTGAAAGGCCAGGTCATACAGAGGCAAGTGTTGAAATTGCAAGATTATCTGCATGTTCAGAGGCAGCAGTTGTGTGTGAGCTTATGAATAAGGATGGTACAATGTCTAGATTTTCTGAAATTGTAGATTTTGCTAATAAATATAATATCAAAATATTGACAATTAATAGACTTATTGAATACTTGAATTTGCGTTCTTAGATATGGAAGTAATAATAGAAAATCGTAAAGCGCGATTTAATTATTTTATTGTACAAGAATTTGATGCTGGGATAGTGTTAATAGGAAGTGAAGTAAAATCTCTCCGTCAAAGAAAGGTGAGTATTGCTGAAGCTTATGTTATAGAAAGGAAAATGGAATTATGGTTATATGGATTGCATATTTCAGAATATAATCACTCAGGTTATCGTAATCATAGTCCATTAAGGCCACGAAAATTGCTTCTCCGTAAAAAGCAAATTTATAAAATAGCAGGTAATCTTAAAACTTCAGGAGTAACTGTGGTACCGCTGTTGTTATTTTTTGATGATAAAGGGTTAGCGAAAGTTAAAATTGCTATGGTAAAAGGTAAAAAACTTTATGATAAAAGGGAAGCAATAAAAGCTAGAGATTGGGATCGAGAAAAAAATAGAGCAATGCGTTATGATAATTAGCTTATACAATCGCTATTAAAATACAGTAATTTTTTAATATATATATATCAGTTTTTAATCCTACTTGTTGTTCTGTTATTGAATGGCTAATAATCCTATGAAGCAGCTGGTAATAAATTATTTTTTATTGAAATTCATGATTAATAATAGCTGTTTTTGTTAGAACTATTAACAGATGTATTATGTTCTTTTTTATTAGCAAATACATGTTTAATATTGTTATGCTTCTCAATTATAAAATTTTTAATTGAGAAATCTAATTATATATTCTATATTAGCACATACTAAAAGATGATAGATTATTATCTAATAAATGTTAAAAGAAATTTATAAAATTAGAAGTGTTTTTGTATAATTTAAGAAATTACATAATTTAAATAGAATGAAAGTATAATTTATAAGTTGTTGTATTAGGAATTTTAATTTATTGAAAAGTAAATTTTCTTTTGTATCAGCATAGCAAATTTTCTACTGATAAATTTTAAATTAAATTATAAAGAAGAAAAATATTTCTATATTTGTCAATTTATTTGCAGAAATATTTAAAGTATCTACCTATATATTGCATTATTGTAATATTTTAAGTTAATTATTGTAAAGCTGTGAGTTACTGAACATGGTTTGTATAATTAATAAACTTTGTATATTTTATACAAATGTTGCAGAAATATTTAAAATATCTTCCTGTATATCATTATAAAATACATTATTTGCATTACATACATATTTTAAGTCCTGAGTAAACGATTGAGGAAAATAAAAGGAATTTTGACAATTTATTGTTAATGTATCTATTTGAGATTTGATGGAAACTTTCATGTTAGATTTTAATTTTCTTACTTGATCTAATATTTCTATAAATTTATCTCCTAGTTGTTCATGTGACTTGTCATATAAATTTTCTTCTTTAATAGGCCAATTATTTTGGCTGTGGATAGAATTATTGCTATAAAGAGTATTATAAATTTCTTCTGTGATATATGGAATGAATGGTGCTAATAGTTTTAGTAAAATCTTAAGCGTATAGGATAAAGTATTAATAGCACTTAAATTTTCTTGTGAAGTAACGTCTTTACCATATGCTCTTTTTTTTGCAAGTTCTAAATAATTGTTACAAAAATCTTTCCAGAAAAATTCTTCAACAGTATTTAGTGCTATGCAATATTCAAAACAATTAAACTGTTGTGTTGTATATGATATTGTCTTGTATAATTTAGATAATATCCATTTATCCATTGGTTCTGTTACGTAGTTAATATTAGGAGTATGATGATATGAAGTAAACATAGAGACAAATTTACTTGCATTCCAAAGTTTAGTAATAAGACGTTGTCCTGTTTTAATAGTATTATGGGAAAATGCTGTATCAGTGCCAAGTTTAGAATTTGCCGCCCAGTATCTTACTGCATCAGCGCCATATGCATCTAATATTTTGTATGGATCTATAGTATTACCCTTTGACTTACTCATTTTTGTTTTATCTTCTGACAAACACCATCCACTAATCATGATATTTTTCCATGGAATATCATTATTATGGTAATTAGATTTCAAAATAGTATAAAATGCCCATGAACGTATGATTTCGTGACTTTGTGCTCTTAAGTCTGCAGGAAACAAAAAAGAAGGTAAGTTGTTTATATTTAGTAATGTGTCTTTATTAGTGTGTTGGATATGAAATTGTGGAGAAAGTGAGCTAGTAGCCCAAGTATCCATTACATCAGTCTCTGCTTCAACTTCTTCTTTACTGTATCCATGAGGAATATCTATTGTTGGATTTACTGGTAAATCTTTAATATCTGGAATAATAACTTTATCTTGTTCATTTGTTCTTTTAGAATACCATATAGGAAATGGTACTCCGAAATATCGTTGACGTGATATACACCAATCCCAATTTAAGCTGTCTATCCATATTTTCATGCGTTTGCTCATGCATTGAGGATACCAATTAATTTGTTGAATTTTTTGTAATATTTCATTTTTATAATCTAGTATTTTAATAAACCACTGATAATCGAGTAGAATTTCAATAGGAGCTCCCGATCTTTCAGCACATTTAACATTATGGATTATTGGTTGTTGAGCAATAAGTAAATTATGTTGCGATAAAAATTCTATTGTTATTTTACGAGCATCGATAATAGATAAATTATTAATTTGCTGTATAAAAGCATGTGCTTTTTCTATAGATGAATGTATATTGCAAATTTTTCCTGCTTTGTTAATGATAATCTTAGTGTCTAGTTGATGAGTATTCCACCAATAAATATCCATTTCATCGCCAAATGTGCAACACATAACTAGCCCTGTCCCTTTCTCTATTTTTACTTTATCATCTGGTAAAATTTTAACTTTATTTTCAAAAATAGGTACTATAGCATATTGTCCATTTAAATGTACATATCGATGGTCTTCGGGATGAAAAAATATTGCTACGCATGCTGGTATAAGTTCTGGACGTGTGGTTGCAATATTGATAATTTCTCCATTTTCTGTTCGAAAATTAATTATATTCATGAAGGATGTAACTTCCTTATCTTCAATCTCTACTTGAGCGATTGCTGTTTGATCTACTGTATCCCAAAAAATAGGTTGCAATTTTCTATACAATTTGTTTTTTTTATATAAATCAATAAAAGACATTTGTGATAATGCTTGAATATCTTTACTCATGGTATGGTATTCTAATGTCCAATCATAGCTAATACCCAAAATACGAAATAATTTTTTGAATTGCATTCTAAAATCACAAGAAACCTGTTGACACATTTTAGCAAAGTCTTTTCTTTCAAGATCTTTTGCTTTTATTTTTTTAGTTTTCTCAACTAGTCTTTCTGTTGGTAATCCATTGTCATCAAACCCTATTGGATAAAATACATTTTTACCAAGCATGCGCTGATATCGTGCTATGAAGTCAGTATGACAATAACTAAATACATGTCCCATATGCAATTGACCTGATATTGTAGGAGGAGGAGTATCAATAACGAAATTGTTATTGTTAGAATTTGTCCATTTATACAATTGTGTATTTTCCCATAAAGTATTAATTTTATCTTCGATTATTTTAAATGAATATTTGTTACTTAATTCCATAAATTTGATTAATTTTAATTTTATTAGGAAAGTATAGAAAATAGTTATCAGTGATGCAATAACTTCATAATAATAACAATTACTTGAGAAATAAATTAAAATATATTTATTATCAATAATATTAGCATTTAGACTATGTTAGAAATTTGATAAATTTTATATATTTTTAAATATTTATACGGTGTCACTATTTAATATTATTAATAATTATAATAAGTAATTATTTTTTAAATATATTTCTATGATTTTATGATATATAACAGTTTTTTAGAATATTGATAATTAACTATTAAATAATTGATATATATTTATTTATTGTGCTATGAAGTCAATATGATAGTATACTCTACTTAACTTTTTATTCTTTATGCTAGCATCACAATGGTTGTTACTATTATTAATATGGTTTATAATTTAGTTAACAGCTAAATGTAGTAATTAATGTTAGATTTTGTAGGTAATCTAAGTTTACCGTTATTAGTAACGTGCATATTGTCTGCAATTTATCCTGCTGTTTCATATTTATCATTTACTTTGAGTAAAATCATTACATACGTTATTTTTTGTTTTGCTACTCTTGCTATGGGATTGTTGATTTATGTACATATAACAGATAATTTTTCTTTTTGTAATGTTTATTATAACTCTCATACAACGAAACCTTTGATATACAAAATATGTGGCGTGTGGGGTAATTATGAAGGTTCAATTTTATTATGGCTTTGGATATTAAGTGTACATGCTTTGCTGCTAGAATTACTATTAAAGTCAGAAGATTTAAAAAAAGTTGCTATATCAATACAACACTTATTGTATTGTGGTTTTTCATTATTCATTATGACAACATCTAACCCTTTTACTAAAATGACAACAGTTGAACTTGATGGATTAGGTTTTAATCCTATGTTGCAAGATATAGGATTAGCTATACATCCTCCTATATTGTTTTTTGGATATGTTGGGTTTAGTACGGTTTTTTCTATAACATTATCTAGTGTTATGGTGCGAAAAAGGGCGCAGGAGTGGGCATGTATAATAAGTCCGTGGGTATTAACTTCATGGTCTTTTTTAACATGTGGCATTGCTTTAGGAAGTTGGTGGGCATATCGAGAATTAGGGTGGGGAGGATTTTGGTTTTGGGATCCTGTTGAGAATTCTTCACTAATGCCATGGTTATTAGGAGTAGCATTAATACATGCAATAACTTTAGTAAGAAAATTTAATATATGTTGTAGTTTTGCGTATGTATTATCAATATTTACATTTGGATTTAGTTTAATTGGTACGTTTTTAGTACGTTCTGGAATTTTAGTATCTGTACATACTTTTGCTAATGACCCAGAACGTGGAATATATATATTATTGTTAATTGGTGTGATAATAAGTACAAGTGTTGTAATATTGATGATTTTCTTTAGAGGATCAAAAGAGAATTATTGTTTTTCTTATATTTCAAAAATTACTGCGATAATGATAAATAATATATTATTATTAACAGCTTTTTTTGTAGTATTTATTGGTACTATTTATCCTATTATTTTGGAATTATTGACAGATGAAGTAATTTCAGTTGGATCTCAATATTATAACATAATTTTTGGTGGATTGGTTGTTGTATTATTGTTATTGATGGGATTTGTATGGGAATTAGATTGGCAAGAAAGTAATAATTCAAAAATAAGCTTTAAATTGTATCTGTTAATAATATTGACGATATTTTCTTTAATTTTATTTAAGGGCATTGCTGCAGGTATATTGTTACTATCAATATTATTGATAGTTCTATCTTTGAAAGATTATAGTAGTAAAATTCAATTGTTTAGAATTCCCTTAACTAGCTCTATAAAATTGGCTATATCTTTGCATACTAAATATTATTCGATGTTTATTTCACATATGGGGTTTTCTATATTAGTATTAGGGATTATTTGTTCTACGGTTTTGCAGGAGACTAAAGAACAGTATATGAAAGCAAATAGTCGTGTAAATATTTATGGCCTTGAGATTGTTTTATCAAAACTTACTTTTATTAAGAAGGATAATTATGAGGCAATTAGGGGGTTATTTGTCATAAAAGATAATGATAGAATAATAGGTAAATTACTTCCTGAGAATAGGTTCTATATAGTTGAAGGAACTAGAAATACTGAAAGCAGTATATATCATAATGGTTTATCAGATATTTATATAATAATAGGCGATATAGATGTGCATAAGGGTATTGCTGTGAAAATATATTATAAACCCTATGTTAACTTAGTATGGATAGGGTTTTTTATGATAGCTTTTGGTGGAATAATAGGTGTTATTCTTTTAAAAAGAAGGCTTTATAATAAATTAATTAATAGACTTGAAGATTGATAGATAATTTTATATGGACGTTTATTCACTATGA
Source organism: Neoehrlichia mikurensis (assembly GCF_019186785.1). Taxonomy (GTDB): domain Bacteria; phylum Pseudomonadota; class Alphaproteobacteria; order Rickettsiales; family Anaplasmataceae; genus Neoehrlichia; species Neoehrlichia mikurensis. The sequence continues at coordinate 441,578 of NZ_CP066557.1, read as the reverse complement.
ATTAATGCTTAGTGTAAATAGATTATTATAATTTGTTAGTTATTACCTAATGTTTTATAATAAATGTTCCATTGTATGAAAAATGAAATACCATGTAAGATGAAAATATGTGATTTTTTTATGAAAGCAAATAATTTATATTGTTGTATATGAATATTATCTACTGCAAGAATTGAATATTTAATATGTGAGTGCTGTTAGTATTAGGTAAGTAGCACAGTACTAATATTTAGGATTTGCATGTATTAAATAGTGCTTAGTACTTTATTTTACTAACATATGTTGTCCAAAAATTGTGAAAAGTATATTTTGTTTTATAAGTATTGTAAGATATTTATTGGTTATGTTTAATATAATTATCAAGAGAATGAGTGTTTAACAAATGAAAATAATTTTAAGGATACTTATTAATTAATAGGTATAATACCTAAGGTAATGATTGAGGTATTGATGTGAGATTTACTACATTATTGAATCGTAGTATAATAAAAATTTCTGGTCCAGATAATAAGCAATTTCTTAACGATATAGCTACAAATAATATATTTAAAGTAAATGCTAGTAACTCTGTTTATTCTTTATTATTAACTCCTAATGGAAGATATATATATGATTTTTTCTTAGTACAAGTTGAAAATGATTTATTGTTGGAGTGTGATAGTATTGATAAAAATGATCTTATAGCACAATTGATGTTATATAAATTACATAAAAGAGTAAAAATTAGAGATTGTTCTAAAGAATATAAGGTAGGTGTAATAATAGATAGGAAGGAAAGTTATTGTGGCAAGACTTGTGTCATAGATGAGTTAATATTTATTAGTGATCCTAGAAATGCTAATATAGGAACACGTGTTATTATGCCTACATTAAGTGAAACATTGTTTAAAAATATAGATTTACAAGAATATGAAATTCTTAAAATGCAATATACAGTTCCAGATTGTAATAGAGATATGAAAAAGAGAGAGTCTTTTCCATTACATTTTAGGATGGATGAGTTTAACGCAATTGATTTTAATAAAGGGTGTTATGTAGGACAAGAAGTAGTTGCACGTATGTATCGTATTGGTGCTAAAAAGAAAACTTATACAATAATTTCCCCTTATAATGATTTACCTACAGATGTAAAAGAAATATTTTTTCAAGATGAATTAATAGGTCATTTGTTGTTTAGTATAAATAATATGGGATTATGTATACTACAAGTTGATAAAGTTATAAACTATCAAGATGTTATGAAAATAGGCAATGTTGAAGTTAGTATATATAAAATGTGAAGTTATTAAATGATTGATTATGATAAGTTTATTTTTTTATATTGAAATATAAGTTACTGTATAAATTGAATTTCTAAAATTTTATTAGAAGTATGAAATTTAATTTTACGTGAGAAAACTCCTCTTAAACTAATTGTATCATAGTTTGTTGTAAATAATAATTGAAAGTAAGATAAGATATTTATGCTATCAAAATTTGTATTTTTAAGTATTAAAATATAATGTTAATGTTTTTTAATATTTAATAACATATTAATACTTAGTAAATATATGCCAAAGATTAAGAGACCTTTGTATGTTAAGTGTTACAAATTGCTGTATATTATATGATGCGATCTTATTTGCCTATAGGATATTCTCCAGTAAAACATGCATCACAATATTGAGGTTTTTGCATGTTACGATTTGTGTTACAAATTGCCTTATATAATCCATCTATACTAAGAAATGCTAAGCTGTCACACTGTAAAATTTCTACTAATTCAGCTATTGAGAAGTTATTTGCTATGAGTTGTGAGGCATTGGGCGTGTCTATACCATAAAAACAGGAATATTTAGTTGGAGGACTAGATATTCTTAGGTGTATATATTTTGCTCCTGCTTTTCTTAATAATGATATAATGCTTTTTAATGTTGTGCCACGTACAATACTATCATCTATTAAGACTATACTTTTATTTTTTAATACTGAAGAATTTGCACTATGTTTTAATTGAATACTCATATTGCGTGTTTGAGCAGTAGGTTGTATAAATGTGCGGCCTACGTAATGGTTTCTAATAATGCCAAATTCAAAAGGAATTTTTGTATGTGATGAATACCCTATTGCTGCTGGTATTCCAGAATCTGGTACAGGTACTATCATGTCAGTGTCATTTGGTGGGGGATTTTCAATTGATAATTCTATTCCAATATTTTTGCGAATTTCATATATTGATTGGTTCGCCATTATACTGTCAGGACGAGCAAAATATACGTATTCAAATATACAAAAACTTGGTTTATAACTTTCTAAGGGGAATAAGCTTGTAACTTTATTATCTTTATTAATGATGATTAATTCTCCTGGTTTAATATCTCTAACTGTAGTAAATCCTGTAATATTAAAAGCACATGTTTCTGATGCTAAAGCATAAGATTTTTTACAAATGCCTAATGTTAATGGTCTTATTCCTGAAGGATCTCTCACTCCTATTAGTGTATTTTTTGTCATAATTACCAAAGAGTATGCGCCTTTAATTTGTTTTAAGGCAAATATTATACTGTTAATGAAATCTTCTTCGCTACTTATAGCAATTAAGTTTGCAATTAATTCTGTATCTATCTTTGATGAGAATTTGTAACCTTGTTTAATGAGATTGTGACGTATTTCTTCTGTGTTTATTAAATTTCCGTTATGAGCTATTGCTAATTTACCGAATTTACAATTTGTAATTATAGGTTGCATTTGCATTTTATCGCCACTTGTTGAATAACGAACATGTCCAATTGATAGTGTTCCTGATAATGCATCTATAGCATTTGCTTTGTTAAATATATCATTGACATATCCATGTGAATGATATATATGAAAATTATCATGATCTGATTCATCAGATGTTACAACACCAAAAGACTCTTGTCCTCTATGTTGTAGTGCATGTAGCCCTAATATACAGTTTAATCCTGCATGGCGATTATTTTTTATTGCAAAAACACCACATTCTTCGTGTATTTCGTTGAATGGCATAACTTTTTATTGTATACTTTATATATATGATAGTACGATATACATATAATTTATGCTAATAAATCTTAAAAATAAAAAAATTATTATCTATTATATATTAACATACTTTTAGTATTGATTATATGATTAAAATAAGGTTTTCCGTAAAGAAAATATATTAAAACTAATAATCAAAGTTAACAAAATTACTGCAGAAAGTTTATTGTGGTATTATTGTATAATAAAAACTTTCTAATTGGTTTTGATAAATGTGTTTCTAGCAGTATTTTGTACTTAGTTTATATGTAAAATTATGAGATACATATACAAGAGTAGTATGATACTTTGATTGTTTTTATAATTTTATGAAGTAGTAATGAGTTTTTAACATATATAGTAGATTTATTGTATATGATAAATTGCCTGTGGTTGGCTTTATATTATTAAATGTAATACCTATAAAGTTATCATGATATATATTGTGATAATTGTTTTTTAGTTAATGTTGTTATGTCCTGAAACAGAAAGATATTGATAGCTGTAAGATTCTATGTGATTGTGTAGGTGAAGTTCAAATTTTATTGGTAAGAAATCATTGTGTTTTTTATAAAGATTTAAATACAAAATATCAGAAATTAATAATACATAATTATATTGATAGACTTTGTATAAATTGAGATTTATCGTCCGTTAGTAGTAGATGTATATGTTGTGAAATATTGTGTATTATGTTCTTAACTTTATTTATATTATCAAAATTGGATAAAACGTGGTATTCAAGTGTTATAGGGTAAACTGGTTTGCTAATACCAAATCTTACTCTCCAGTAATCTTGGCCAATTTCTTGAGTAATTGATTGTAATCCATTGTGTCCTGCACTACCTCCTCCCTTTTTAAGCTTTATTTTGCCAAATTGTATATCAGCTTCGTCATGAAAAATAATAATATTATCAAGTGCGATCTTATGTGTAGTCACGATTTTAACAATAGACTTACCAGAATTATTCATAAATGTTTGAGGTTTTGAGAGTATTACTCTGTGAGATCTTATGTCCCCTATTGATAATAGAGAGTCATATTTCTTATAAAATTGAGGAAAACCAAAGCAATTTGCTATGGCATCAATTATCATAAACCCTATATTATGACGTGTTAACTCATATTTAATACCAGGATTACCAAGCCCTACAAATAAAGTAAACATATAATAAATATAGGGGGGATAATTACTTGTCTTCTGACGGTGATGCACTGTCATCAATACTACTAGCAGCTTCAGAATCTTTTTCAGTTTCAGCACTAGATATTGTTACTATTGCTGAATTTTCCTCTTTCATAACTACTGTTACTTTATCAGGTAGCTCTAAATCACTGACATGAATAGAATGCCCAACAGTTAAATTAGATAAATCTATCTCTATTGTTTGAGGAATTGCTTGAGGAGAGCATTTTAATGATAAGGTACGATGCAATATATTTAATGTTCCTCCATGTTTTATTCCTATACACTTATGTTCATTAATTAATACTATAGGAACATCTACTTTAATTTCTGCATTTTGATTAACAAATTGAAAATCAACATGCTGAATAGCATCACTAACCGGGTGTTTTTGTATATCTCTTAGTAAAACATATTCCTTATTATTGTCTATATCTAATTCTATTAAATGCGTAGCTAAGGAGAGTGATCTACACTTATGTAAAAAATCCTTGTGAATAATACTTATACTTATAGGATCACGTCCTTTACCATATATAATTGCGGGAATAGCACCACTCCTTCTAAGTGCACGAGAAGAACCTGTCCCAACATTTAAACGTGCATGCGCACTAATTTTTATTATATCCTGCTCTATCATTAAATATCCTTAGTTAAAATTAAGCTATGTAATACCATACCATAATAACGTATTATTATTATTATATAAAGGTATTTTTATTTACACAAAGTTCTACTTAGTGTTAATGCTTTTACCTCTTTTGCTCCTGAGTTAATAAGTACTTTAGCACATGTCTGAATAGTAATTCCAGTTGTGATTACGTCATCGATAAGTAGTATATTTTTTCCTTGAATTGCATTTATATTGTTAATTTTAAAAGATTTTTTAATAGTTTGTTCGCGCATTTTTATTGATAAATTATATAGAGGAGTTGTATAATGTATTCTTTTTAGTGCAAATAACTCTACAGGTAACTTACAAAGTTTACTTATGCTGTTAGCTAGTACGGCAGCTTGGTTATATTTCCTATAAAGTAATTTTTTTGTGTGTAATGGAATGGGAACAATAATATCTACTTCTGGAAATAAATGATGACCTTTTGCATACATCCATTTAGCATATGTTTTTATGTGGTATAAGTTATCCAAGAATTTAAAGTTTAATATTATATTTTTGCTGTGTTGATTATAAGCAAATATAGACTCTAATTGTGTGATATATGGTGGATTAAGCAAGCATTTGCTGCATACTTTTGCATTATTTTTTAAAATAAGGCCGCAAGTTATACAATAATTATCATTTAAGAAATCAATAGCATTCTCACATGTATTACATAGGCTTTTATTATAATCAATAATATTTTTACAATTAACGCATGCTTGTGGAAAGATTAAATTAATAACTTTACTTAAGATCAAGCTTTATATCCTATATATCTTAGATGAGAGTTGTGTATCTACAGTTAATGTATGACAAGATATCTTATATTACCTATGTATAATCCTAATAATATTACACAAGTTAATTGCTTTTCAAGTATTATATCAGAGTATTATTGTACTATTAATTTTAGTTAAGGTACTATAGAATATGGATCTGTTTGTAATATTCTAGTTATGTGAATGTCAAATAGAAAATTGAAAACTATATATAACTGATTATACTAATTTCAGGTATTTATGTTCTGCATCATATATAGGAAATTGTTATTAAATAAGAGTAATATATTATTTATTATAAAAGCTATTTTGCATGTTACATTTTTTGAAACTCAGTTTTTTAATGAATGCTAAGAAATACATAAATTATATAGATCTTAGTTGATAAAATGAGGTTTATTAATTTGCAGAATTGTATATATTGTTTATGAAATATGTTAAAATTGTTTATTTATTAGGATACATTATTTAATATTATGTTATTTATACAATGGGAAATATTGTTTTGCATAGTGAGTAGAAGAGTTCAGAAAACGTATTTTAGTGATGTTTTTGTTTGCCTAAAAATATTGTAGAATAAATACGAGTGTATTAATTTTAAACTATAACTTTAATATGCAATGTGTAGGTTAATTTTTATGTTGTACAGTTGTCGCGTATTAAAAAGAATTTCTCTATAAAATTTTTATAAATTGTAAATAGTAGTAAAATATCTGATATTGGAGCATTTTCATCAATTTTATGTGCAGTTTTGTTAAGTAGTCCAAGTTCAGCTACAGCACAAAAATCTTTGATAAATCTTGCATCTGAAGTACCACCACAAGTACTTAATATTACTTCTCGATTTGTAATTTCTTTAATGGTAGACATTAAAGTATCTGTATATTTATTATTATTGCTAATGAAGGGTTCAGCAGATAATTTGTAAGATAAAGAATATCTTTGTGTAATGCTAGAGCAAATATTGTCTATTATTTTGAAAATTGATTGGGCATTATGTTGATTATTGAAGCGAATGTTAAAGTGTGCTGTTACCGAATCTGGAATAATATTAGTTACTATATTTTCTGTGTTAATATCTGTAATTTCGCAATGTGAGGGTTGAAAGTATTCATTTCCGTTGTCAAGAGATATATTTTTTATTTGATGTAGAATACAAATTATGTCATTTATAGCGTTATGTGCAAATTGTGGATAAGCTACATGTCCTTGAATTCCATAACATGTAAGGTTAAAAGTTATCGAGCCACGCCTACCGATTTTTATAGTATCCCCTACAAATAAGTTGCTTGTTGGTTCACCAACAATACAAAAATCTATTTTTTTATTATTTTGTTCCATCCATTGTAATATTGCAGGTGTTCCATATTCATATTCTGTACCTTCTTCATTCCCAGTTATAATAAAGCTTATGGAGCCATTTGTTATTTTATGTTGTATTGCTGCAGAAATGAAAGCACATATTGCTCCTTTCATATCAACAACACCACGACCATATAGTATATCATTGTGTATAGCAGCAGAAAAAGGATTAAAAGACCATTTTTGTAAATTGCCAGCAGGAACAACATCTGTATGTCCTGCAAAACATAAGTTAGGAGGAGTGTTACCTAATTGTGCATATAAATTTTTAACTTGTATTTTATCATTTCCATTATTAAAAACATTACAGGTAAACCCATGATTTGATAGTACCTCAGATATAAAATCAATTGTGCGGCCATTATCTGGTGTAATGCTTGGAAAAGTAATTAATTTACGTAACAATGCTATAGGATTGCACATAAGTAATTTATGTATCTAACTAATAATGAATATATGTTTTGTTAAGATATGTCAAGTTTACTAAAATGTTTTTGGATATAAAGACTTATAGTCATTTGTATAATCGCATTATGCAAATTTATAATATCATTAATTGAATGTTATATCATTTGATAAAATTTTTTTTGATATATTGTATATAGTTTATTTTATCCAGTGCATTACATTAGTAATACCTATATTTTATGTCACTATTAATTTAAAAGCTAAATTAGTGATGTATTTTTAATTTATTGCCTATGTAATATCATCATTATTAATTTCTATCTTGATAAGAAGGAAATTACAATGTTGTTATCAAGTTTCACAATACTAATGTGGAATAATCATTATAGGTTCTGGATTTTTAGTATTTCTACTAGTAATATACTTATACTATTACAGCAGAAAAATACTAATAGATAAGTCATTATATGGATACTATTTTTATAATATAACTATTCTTCGGTGTGTTTTTTTGTAATAAAGTATCCTCCGGTTCTAAAGGTATTTTTAAGAGAAGATATAGCATTAGTACTAAATCCACTAATACTTAAAGCCACTGCACCTAACTGCAGTCCAGTTTCACATGTTTCAGGAATTAAATAATGTGCTCCAAGATCTTGATAAGATTCAGCATTTGTAAGATCAGGAAGCCGTACAGCAATAATAGTATTAGGAAAATTTTTAGCTACTAAAGATATTATTTTTTTTGCAGTAACATCATTGTTAATTGCTATTATAATAATTTTTGCTCGCAATATCCCCATTGATTCTAAGGTACTTAATTTTGTGAGATTGCCAAGATAAACTGGGAATCCTTCATCTCTTCCATTTTTTACAACATGAGGTTGAATATCAGATGCAATATAATTTACTTGTTCTGCTGTTAATACTCTTGCAACCATACGTCCTACTCTTCCAAATCCTACCACTATTACATGTTGATCTAGGTCCTGTGTATCTAATAATAATTCTTGTGATGAGAACGAGATCTTATTTTTATTTATGAGATTTGATATCCAATCTCCTAGTGTTGAAAGTAACGGAGTGAAAGCCATTGTTATGGTGGTAATCATCATTAAGATTTGTGCTAAATCGCTTGATAATACATTTTTTTCTGCTGCAAGACCGAATAGAATGAAAGCAAATTCACCACCTTGTGATAATAATAGTCCTGCTTTTATTGCTGATGCTATCTGAAAGCGGAAAAATCTGCACAATATAAAAATTATTGAAGCTTTAATAATAATTAGCGAAAAGGATAATAGTATAATAATTGATAATTTACTTATTAATAATGTAATATTGATTGACATTCCTACGGTCATGAAAAAGAGTCCAAGGAGTAGTTTTTTAAATGGTAAGACAACTTGCTCTACATCGTATCTATATTCTGTTTCTGCAACAAGAAGACCAGAAACAAAAGCTCCTAATGCCATGGAAAGATTGAAGTTTTCTGTAATAAATGCTGCACCTAAAACAATTAAAAGAGTTGCAGCAATGAAGATTTCAGAACTTTTAATTGAAGCAATTGTACTAAATAGTGGCCTAAGTAATAACCTACCAGTAGTGAAAATTAAGGCTAAAGCAACTCCAGCTTTTAATACCGAGTATATTAACATTATTACGATACTGTTTTGAGATTCTCCAGCTAATAAGGGTAACATTACAATTAATGGCACGACAGCAAAATCTTGTAACAATAATACTGCAATAGATAATCTACCAATTTGTGATGCTTGATGTCCTTTTTCTTGTAGGACCTGCAGTACGATTGCTGTTGAAGATAATGCTAAGGCTCCACCTATTACTACTGAGCCCTTATAATCTATATTGAACATACGTGCAATATACCATATTACTATAGCAGTAACTATTACCTGTAATGTTCCAAATCCAAAGACATGCATTCGCATTGCAATTAGTCTATCAAATGTTAGCTCAAGTCCTATTAAAAATAACAGGAATACAACGCCGAATTCCGCAAGGTTACTAATAATAGCAGAAGATTCTATTAAGTGAAATCCATGAGAACCAATAATAGTGCCTGCAACGAAATATCCAAGAACGGGACTAATGTTAAGCTTCCAAAAGACTACTACTATTATAATAGCAGCAGAAAGTAATATTATTATATCTAATAAATATTTAGTATCATGCATATGCTTATTTATTAAACGAATACCACTTTATTGAACACCCAATACTCGGTTTTTGATGTTGAGGTGCTTTACCAGTTTTAGCAATAAACTTCATAGCCTCAAATAACTCACTGCTTTTCTCAGAATATTCTGCTACATTATTGATATTAGGAGTATCAAATCTTCCTCTATAGCATAACTTGAGCTGACTATTAAACCCAAAAAAATCAGGAGTACAAACAGCACCATAACTTTTTGCAACTGATTGAGTTTCATCGATTAGATATGGAAAAGAAAAATTATTTTCTTTAGCAAATGTCACCATATTATTATAAGAATCTTCTGGGTACGATATAAAATCGTTTGGCATTATGGCTACAGCTTTAACGTCATGATGATCTATTAATTTTGTAACATCCTGTACTAGTCTATTAATAATAGCTTTTACATAAGGACAATGATTGCAAATAAACATAACCAACAAGGCATTTCCCTTATGGCATTTATTTAAGTCATAAAATTGACCATCTGTAGATTTTAAGGAAAAATCCTTTGCAGCAAACTGTAAATCTACACTAGGAGTACTTAATGCAACCATAAGTTTTCTCTAAAAAACAATTCTACCTTATTGTAGGATGTAGAAGATTATAAAGTCAAATGATTTTTGTAGTACGTACTTAGCTAAAAGGCTCAACTATTATAATTATTAGTACTACTAAAATAATGTTATAGTTTCGTTTATTATTTTAAAATATAAAGCATGTTTTTGTAATCATTAGCAAGCATCATATGAATTATTAATATTAACGTTACAAAAGTAATTTTAATTGCGAACCATGTTGTAGAATACGCTTCTGTTACAATTGCAAGTACTACCCCAAAGAATATACTACAGATCATTGCAGGATTAACAATGATTTTTAATAATCTGCGTTCCATTAATTTTAGCATTTTACTACGATTAGAATGAGGAGGTACATTAGTATGATAAACATAAAGTCGTGGTAGATATAACATTCCAGATATCCACATGATTACTGATATAATATGAAAGGCTTCTATCCAATGATGATATTGCGATATATAAAGAATTATTTCATACATTGAGTACCTTTTATACATGATAGGGTTCAATAGTATTATAAGCTATATACTATTAAATGTTAAAGGAATTATGCTATATTATTCAAATATTTGATTTATTATAGGCCGTTAAGGTATTGTTGCATAATTGCGAGTACATAGGGTAAGTGCTGCCTCAACTATATCATGTACTTGCGGTAATGCAAGCCGTTCTAAATTTTCAGCATATGGCAATGGAACATCTTTCCCAGTAATTCTTAACACAGGGGCATCTAGATCGTCAAAAGCATATTCCATTATTAATGCTGCAATTTCAGCTCCAATGCCTGCAAATGGCCATCCCTCTTCTACAGTAATAATTTTGTTAGTTTTTTTAACAGAATTTAATATTGTATTGATATCAAGTGGACGTAAAGTTCTTAAGTCTATTACTTCTGTGCTTATGCCTTTTTCATGTAATAACTCTGCTGCATCTAATGCATTTTTAATTTGTAAAGAAAATGATATAATAGTAATATCATTTCCTTGTTTAATAACAGAGGCCTTACCTATTTCAGTGAAATAATTTTTTTGAAGTACTTCACTTGAAACTTGATGCTGATGTCCATATGCAATTTCATTCTCTAGAAATATTACAGGATTTGGATCTCTGATTGCAGATTTTAATAGACCCTTACAATCTGCTGCGAAATAAGGTGATACTACTTTTAGTCCTGGGATATGTGCATACCAGGAAGCATAACATTGAGAATGCTGAGCTCCAACACCTGCAGCAGCACCATTAGGCCCCCGAAAAACAATAGGACAATTTAGCACCCCACCAGACATGTAGTAGGTCTTTGCAGCAGAGTTTATAATTTGATCAATTGCCTGCATAGCAAAATTAAAAGTCATAAACTCTATTATAGGTTTTAATCCAGCAAACGCTGCTCCTACCCCTAATCCTGCAAAGCCATGTTCAGTAATTGGAGTATCTATGACTCTGTCTGGTCCAAACTTTTGCAATAAGTTTTGAGTAACCTTATATGCGCCTTGATATTCGCCTACTTCTTCTCCCATTACAAATACAGTGCTATCATGCTCCATTTCTTCTTCAATTGCACTACATAGTGCTTCTCTTACAGTGATAGTATTCATGTATTCCCTAGAGTTTACTGACGGCTATTTTATAAGAAAAAATTTATATTGCAAGTATATTTAAGGATAGTTATCCTCATAAGTTACTAATGTTTAATTCTTAGAAATATATATTTGTTATGTAAAAAAAAAGTAATAAGGCTTTTTTAAAGTTGTGTAGCATCAAATAATATTTTTTGTATTAGGTAGTTGCATGGGTGTAAATTTTGAAACAATAAATGAAAAAGAATAGCTGTAAATATTTTACTTAACTAGATAATTCTATAGAGCAAAAGGATAATAAGTATTTTGCTGCCGCCAGTATTATAATTATGTGTACTATGATTAATGTATGTAGGCTCTAATTCAGATAATTAGTAATGTATGTGTTGTATTTGTAGAGTGTTGGGGGGTCTTATGTTGCCTTTAATAGATATACTAAGGGGGGGGGGAATACCTATTACTGAATGAAATATTAAGGTAATGGTCAGCTTGTGGTAATATGGATAATGTTGTTCTATATATTTGTTTGTTGAAGTTAAAAAAAATTATAGCACTTCAAAAATGGGATAATGAGGTGCTGAAGTACTTACATCTGTAAGGTGATTTTGGAAAAAATCATATTCTTGATTTAAATATTGTTTTTTGTAATTTACTGCTAGTTGTGCGCAAATTGTAAATAATATAAGAAATAATGATCCTATTGCAAAAATTATATCAGCAGACTTTCTATGTGTAATATTAGTAATATAATGGGTACTGATATAGCTATAATATAAAATGTTTGCTAACACAACTGAAGATATGAAAGCAATAGTTATAATGGTATGTTTTTTTATATTTTTTTTGTCAGTTATAGATTGTGAGCGTGTTATTAAAGTCTCTTCACTAGCGCTCATATTATGATCTCTATGTGGAGTGTTTTCTTGTTTCTCATGAAGATGGTATGTTTCTTGTTTTGTGTATATTGGATTATTAGTATTGTGTGACGTATGAACAATATTACCTAATGCACATTGTTCTCTATCAATGAGATCTAATTGTTGCGATATTGATAAAGTGTCTATGGGTTGTGATTGTGTAAATGTAGAGATTTTCATTCTATATAATACCTTGTATATATTGGTTATTGAAAAGATTTTTTTGTAATAATTGTTAGTTGGTGTTAGCTGTGTTATAGAGCCATCATTTGATTGTTGTGATGTTGTTGGTAGAGTATTATTAGTTTTATAGGATGCACTTTGTAATTTTGTGCTACAAGCTACAGCATTCTTCATAACTGTTATTATGAAGCTAGAAGAATCCATTAGCTCTAATATATTGATCATTTTATGTTGTGCAAGACTTTTTTTATAAGCGTTATTAATAAATGTTTTGAGGTCTGCATTGTTAGAAAGTTTAAATTTATAACCTGATGATAAAATTTTAAATTTTATTGTATAATGCGGTAAGTGATTTTTTGTTAAGAAATCTATATATTGTATAAGATTATTAAGTAAATCTGCATCTGCATTTACTTCATATGCTGCTTTTGTAGGTATTATGGTATAATTATGCTTATGAGGTTTGATATTTTTACTGCGTAATGCAAAATATAATATAGGAGGAAGAGACTGAAGATGTTTGATATCTAATTCATGAAATGTTACATTTGATTGGTATTGTTGTTGTGTGACTATTTGTGGGATATTTGTATTTTTTATGTCTGTCATTATACATGTATTGATTTGATGCGGTAAAATAATATTTCTGTACAATGTAAGTGCCGTATTATATGTTTTTGTGTATAGATAAGTATCAGATATAATTTTATTATATGCCTTTAATATTTGATTTAATTGCAAGTTGTATGTTATATAGTCTATATTATATTTTTGCACATAATTAGCAGCATTTAGTATTAATGATGGATTTATTTTGATTATGCATGAAAAAGCTGTGTTATCATTTAGGGATATATTACAACCAAGAAGTTGACTAACGGAAATATTAGCTAATGTGATGTACGTATTATCAATGATGCCTATAGATTTTTGTTTAATACAAGTTATTATTTGATCAGTAGGTACATTATTTTCTTTGCTATCTACGATATCACCTACATAATGTAGTGTTGTTGTGATCTTAGATAATATATCGGATATTTTTGTATTACTAGAATTATTTACTGCATTAGTAACATATATATTTGGTAATATAAATACTGGTATAATGTACAAATTAAAAAGGTCGTTGATCTTTTCTGATATAATATAATTGTGATATTCTTGTTGCGCATATGATGTGTTAATACATGTGCTATTATTTAGATGATTATACATATGAAGTGTAATCATTAAGGATTGATCATAGTGGCTATAATGTTCTATTTTAATATTTATATTATCCTGATTTATAGGGTATATATTTTGTATTATTGATGTTATGTTTATTATAAAATTGTTCTTTTCAAGAAAATCTTTTGTAGTGGTACACTCACCAGAGTAGTGAATTGTTTTTAACATGGTGATATTTTAATTAACATATAGTAAATATAGTAATCTATTTTTTACGTTTAGTAAATAAATTCATTCTTTTTTAACGTATATTCAGATAAAAATTTCATAATCGCATAAGATTTCTAGCATCCAAAGCGAATTTGTATACCAATTCCTTGATTAATACTTATTAAAAGTGGTTATTATAATAATTGATTGTTGAAAAGCACCTAGTATACTTATTAAGTATAAAGTAAAAGAGTATAAAATGGAAATGTTAGATGTAGATAATATATTATTTGATTCTTATTCAGTAAATTTAAGTAATATTTGTGACATTGTAAAAAATGCTTTACATAAATCAGATGGTGGTGAATTATTTTTAGAGTTATGTCAATCAGAAACTGTAAGTATTGAAAATGGTATTATAAAAAATGCTGACTTTAATGTTCGTAAAGGATTTGGGCTTAGATCTTTTTATGATAGCATTACTTCTTTTGTATGTTCTTCTGAAATTAGTGAAGTAGAAATTAAGAAAGCAGCAGATATAGTAAATTCCATGGGGTTTAATAGTACAGGTAATAATAGAGTCATTTTAAAGAAACCTAGTTTAATGTTGTATTCTAATGTAAATCCTATTGATGAAATGTCTTTTGATGATAAAGTGACAGTTTTGCAAAGTGTTGATGCTTATTTACGTGGTAAAAATCAATATGTAAAACAGGTAAAAGCTTCTATTAGTACACAATGGCAAGTTGTGCAGATAATAAGACAAGATGGCTATAGAGTTAGTGATATAAGACCGCTTGTTAGGTTTAATGTTTTTGTGCTTTTAGAGAAAGATAATAGAAAGGAATATGGCAGTGCTGGACATGGAGGAAGATCAAGCTGTATTGATTTTGTTATAGAGAAAAAATGGAAAGAAGTTGCTGATGAGGCATTACGCCAATCTTTAGTAAATTTAGAAGCGATTCCTTCTCCTGCTGGTGAAATGGTTGTAGTATTAGGACCTGGGTTTCCAGGTGTTTTGTTACATGAAGCAGTAGGACATGGATTAGAGGGCGACTTTAATCGTAAAAAAGTGTCAGCTTTTTCTAATTCCATAGGAAAACAAGTTGCAGCTAAGGGTATTACGGTGGTTGATAATGGTACAATAGAAAAGCTTAGAGGTTCTATTAATATAGATGATGAAGGTAATCCATCAAGATATAATGTATTGATAGAAGATGGTATTTTGTTGTCGTATATGCAAGATAATATGAATGCCAAACTTATGGGTACTACTTCCACAGGTAATGGTAGAAGACAAAATTATCAAAGCGTAATTATGCCTCGTATGACAAATACTTATATGCTTTCAGGTAATTATGATGCAGATGAGATTATTGCTAGTGTGACAAAAGGTCTTTATGCTGTAAACTTTGGTGGGGGACAGGTTGATATAACATCAGGTCAGTTTGTTTTTTCAGCGTCAGAAAGTTATTTGATAGAAAATGGTAAAATAACTTATCCTGTGAAAGGGGCAACATTAATAGGGAGTGGTCCTGATGTTTTAACAAAAGTATCAATGGTTGGCAATGACTTAAAGCTAGATCCTGGGGTAGGGACTTGTTCTAAAAATGGGCAAGATATTCCTGTAGGTGTGGGCCAGCCTACAGTAAAAATAGATTTAATTACAGTTGGTGGTACAGAGGTGTAAAGGATGATGTATTGTTATTTATTATTATACTTAAATAGATAAAATTATTGATATGAAATCTGATCAATATTTTATGTGCAAATTATTTATTAACGGAATGTAATTTTAAGTATTGAACTGATTAATTATTGATTAGTAAATACAATAAAATGTTTCAACTTTTTAGTTGAGGGTCTTATTTTGGTAAATGTGAAAAATATTAGTTTTTTTATATTATGAGTTTTACTTATTAGAATATTTCTATAAAAAGTAACATCAGCATTAATTGTTTAATAGTGAATAACTAACCATATTGAATTGTTTGCCTTAAAGGGTGGGGGATAGTATGTGATTATGTTGATAGTGTTCTTGAAAATATTAATAGTATTAAAATTATTAATACTTAGGTGGTGGTGCGGTCATTTATATGATAAAGTGTTATAAGTTTATGTTAAAGAGAGTTATAGTCATTATTGTTACATTTAATATTGTGTTGAAGTTAATGTATTATCAAAATTTAACATTTTTTATTATTTAATTTTTTGCATAAACATTGTATTAAATTACTAAATATACCTCCTATAACTGAGAAATATTGTATTTTTTTATTAATAAAAGAAAATATTTTTTATACGAATGTTTATTTAATTTTTATGGTAAATGAAAAATTTTTTATATCAAGTTTTTAAAAAATTTTCAATAAACAGTTTATTATTATGACTTATTGGAATTCTATGTCTTACTTAGTAATTATTCTTTTGTGAATGTGTGTGCTGTAATTGTTACTATGTAGTGATGTAGAATTCTATTATAAAGTTTGATTGAGAAATTTTTTAATATTTTCGTTTTGAATGTGCTTGATAGTTTACATAAATACAAAATTGTAAAAGAAATGTGATTTACTAATTAGAAGAAAATTTAAAAATTAAAATATGATATAAGATTTTTTTATCTTTTAATTAAAAAACAATAACATTATTTTGGGGGTTATTTTTTTGCATACAAATTTTGCACATATATGAATATATGTAGCATTAAAAGCGTGATACATAGCGATATAACATATAATTTATAATGGCAACTGTTTTAATATGTATAGAGCTTATTTATTAACTCTAAAATGTATTACATCTCCGTCTTGTACTATGTATTCTTTGCCTTCCAATCTTACTTTTCCTGCTTCTCTACATCCTATGGTGCCATTATATTGGACATAATCGTGAAAGCTTATAGTTTCTGCTTTGATAAATCCTTTTTCAAAATCAGTATGGATAACACTTGCTGCTTTATCGGCTGTTGTAAATCTTTTAATAGGCCATGCTCTTGCTTCTTTAGGGCCAACAGTAAAAAAAGTAATCATATTAAGTAATGTATAAATACTTTTTGTTATAGTGTGTATGCAAGATTCTTTAAGACCAAACTCAGAAAGAAAAACTTGCCTATCTTCTTCATTATCAAGTGTTAATATTTCATTTTCGAGTTTTGCTGATATACAACAAACTTGATTATGATTTTTTTCGGCTATTGATTTAACTTGTTCTGAAAAGTTGTTACCATGTGCTACATTTGTATCTTCAACATTACAAACATACATGATGGGTTTTGTGGTAATTAATTGTAATTGTTGTAGTGTATGATAGTCAACGTTTGTTATATTTCTTGCTGGTTGTCCGGTTTCTAAAACTTTTAGTACTTCTAATATAATATTCAATTTTTTTTGTGATTCTTTATTTGATTTAACGGTTTTTTCGATAGTTGGTAACCGGCGTTTGAGAGTTTCGATATCAGCTAATATTAATTCTATTTCAACAATTTCTGCATCATGGATAGGATCTATAGTTTTATGTACATGAGTAATATTATTATCTTGAAAGCATCTTAATACATGAACAATAGCATCAACTTCTCTAATATGCCCTAAAAACTTATTTCCCAATCCTTCACCATTACTAGCACCACTAATTAAACCAGCGATATCTACAAATTCAATTTGATTGAATATAGTTTTTCGAGATTGTGCAATAGAAGCTAAGGTTTTTAGTCTATTGTCATATATTATTGCTTTGCCTATATTTGGTTCTATTGTACAAAAAGGATAATTAGCAACTTCAGCTAACATGGTTTGTGTAAGTGCATTAAATAATGTTGATTTGCCAACGTTGGGTAATCCAACGATACCACAATTTAATCCCATATTTATGTGAATCATGTTAAAAGAGTTATTTTATCATTAATTGATATGTAATGATACTATAATCTATATAATTAATGAGCATCCAACAATAGCTTGTGCAGCGATACCTTGTTCTTTTCCTATAAAACCTAGTTTTTCAGTTGTAACTGCTTTTATATTGACCATATTGAAATCTAATTGTAGTAAGTCTGTTAAGTATTGTTGCATTTGTAGTGAATAAGGCATAATTTTTGGTTGTTGGCAAATAATAATTATGTCTATATTTGAAATAGTATATCCTTTTTCCTTGGCTTTTTTTTGTGCTTCTAATAAAAATATGCTAGAATCTATTTTATGAAATTTTAGATCTGTATCTGGAAAGTGCTGTCCTATACTTCCACATCCTACGCATCCTAGAATAGCATCTGTTAATGCATGTATTCCTAAGTCTCCGTCTGAATGTGCCTTTATTTTTTTATTATGAGGTATTTTTATTCCACATATAGTAATGAATTGTTCTTTGTTATCTGTGTTAATTAATTGATGAACGTCGTATCCAATTCCTACTCTAAAAAGAGGTTTGTTATTAAACATAGGTTTTTATTAAAGAGTTAGAATAATTTTGATATTTATTATTACTGTACAATAAATTATATGTAGATACAAAACTTCTTTTTACTCTATAATTTATCTTGATTAAATTTTTGCTTAATTTTGATATTTATTATTACTGTACAATAAATTATATGTAGATACAAAACTTCTTTTTACTCTATAATTTATCTTGATTAAATTTTTGCTTATACAGGTGTACAAATAGTAAAAATCAATTTTATTTTAGTTTTAATTTTAAAAAGTTAATTATATGTTTAATATCAACAAAAATATGGTTGTTATTATTAGCTTATTGCATGTAGATGTTACGTATATGAAGGTGTTATTTATATAACCATATTTATTTATACAATGTAGCATTTATATAAAATAAGAATCATAAGTGTTTTAATATATATTTTGCAGGCTTTGATCTCCTTTATGGAGGTTATAATTTATGTAAATTTTTTTATTGATAATATACTTTATTTACAATGACATATTACAAAATCTTATAGGTGGTTTTAAAAAAAACTTTAATGAGAATCAAGCAATTAATTATATAATTTTCCTTTATATATTTGATTTCTTGATTATAGATAAATTGTTGTAAACGTATATTCTTGCTCTACATAAATCTTCAAAAGTAGTAATCTTAATATTGTCAGGGTGTCCTTTCACTGTTGCGACAGTGATATTATAATCTAGCATGATAGATAAGTCGTCAGTAAATTCTTTATGTGGATCTGTTGCATATATTCGTTCATGGCAAGTTAATATGTTTTGGTATTGATAAGCTTGGGGGGTTTGTATAATTTTTACTGAGTCTCTATTGATGCTATTGATAATAATATTGTTATGTACTATTTTAATAGTTTCGTTAATTGATAGTACTGGTACAGCTCCTTCATATTGATCTAGCATTTTTATAATGTTATTAACCAAATCATGTGTTATAAAAGGACGGCATGCATCATGTATAAGCACAAAATCAGGTTTAATATGTGCTATACCTTGCAGTCCTAATCTTACAGAATCTTGTCTTCTATTCCCACCATATATAGGTGGTAAAATTTTTTTATTATAAATATTAGAAACAACACTGTCATATAAATATTTGTGATCCTTTTTAATTATAACCTGTATGTAATTAATAGCAGGGTGGTATAGAATACTACTTATTGTATGATGAAGAACTGAATGATTGCTTAGTAAACTATATTGTTTAGGTAAAGTAATATTTTTACATCTGCTACCTACGCCTGAAGCAACGATAATTATGGCAATTGTTGTCACTTATTTTGCTCTAAGGAAATTAATCTATAAGTCTATAAACACTAAAGTATAACATTATCAGATAATAAGCTTATCATCAATAACAATGTTGATAATATGGATATATATGATATATCCTATGTAGGATTTTTAATTTTACAGAATAACTAGAAAATTTATTTTGTAATAAATTTTAGGATATTATACAAGTGATTACCAATCTTATATTATCTTGCATTTAAGAAGGGTGGTATATATTGTATTGGTAATGATTGCTTTTGAAATAAAAAACTTTATATAAGTAATATTGTTAAAATAATGAATATTTTTATTATGCTGAGATAATTTATTAGTGTCATTATGCAATTTGTGTAGATTTCTAGCAAAAAGTTATTTACTTAGCATATGCATTATATACCAATTTTCAGATTTAAGTTGAAAAATGTAGTATATCGGTATTATTTAGTAGAGTTATAGGTCGCATTATAAAGTAAAATATGTCTTTTATTTTAAAGTTATGAAATATTCATTAGAAGCGATTGTTATATTAAGGATATTATTTTATTTATTGAAGTAGAACATTATATTGTATAGTCTATATGTCTTATGTGAGATTTTATATATCTACTAACATGTAAAGCAAATATATACAGAATATTAGGTTATAAAAAGTACGTACGGAATTGAAGATTTATAAATTTATACATAGTTTATTACATTGTAAGTGGGTACACAGCTATGTCGGATGAAAGTTTATTTTTCCATTGTGTAAGCTTATTAGAGATCTTGTGATTATTCAAACCTAAAATGGATGCTGCCATCAATGCAGCGTTTGCTGCTCCTTGAGGACCTATAGCCATTGTTGCAACAGGTGTGCCTTTAGGCATTTGAACAATGGATAATAGACTATCTATTCCATTTAATAATTTACTTTTTATAGGCACTCCTATTACTGGAATTGTAGTAAGTGATGCAACCATTCCTGGTAAATGAGCTGCGCCACCTGCTCCAGCTATAATGATTTTGAGTCCTATACTTTGTGCTGATTTTGCAAAATTATATAGTCTGTCTGGTGTTCTATGTGCAGACACTATAAGGGCTGTAAACGTGATATCTAATTCCTTTAATATACATATTGCATTATTCATTGTTGGGAAATCTGACTGACTACCCATTATTATTGCAACATCTTTGTCCTTTATACTATTTATCATGTTGTTTATTTATAATTTTTTCTATGTAAGTATTCATTTGATTTATATTAGTAATGTTTGTTATAGGAGCAGTATTACTGCTAAGAATTGCAATATAAGGTATTTTACCATCAAAATATATTCCTTTACTCATTAATGCATATAATAATTTCTTTATGTAAATAGGTGTAATGTTATATGGAATGAAGTTTATTTTTTTCTGTTCTTGTAAAAAAGATATTAGTTTGTTTTTATTTTCATCTAGCGATATCATAACAGGGATGATTTTTTTATTATTTTCAAGGAATTTGTTAATTTCTGGAATTTTTTGTATACAACTTCTGCACCAGGATGTGTATAATGTTAAAAGTGTAATGTCTGAATTTATATGTGACATTAATTTTAAAAGAGATTGATCAGAGTTAATTTCCTGTATTACTATAGGTTTGTTATGTATGCCTTCTATATCGAACGAAAAGTTATTTATTGCAATAAATGTGATAATAGATGTAATACAAAAGATGATAATAAAGTACCTGTTGCTGAGTATATTAATAATGTATTTCATTGTTAGTAACTATATTGACATGCTACTTATTATGAATCTTAAATAAATAACTGACAAGATTTTTTACTATGATACCAATATATAATTATTATTTCTGTAATGAAAATTTGTAAAGTTGCTATAAAAAATTTACTGAAAATTAGCTATATTTTAATAGTTGATATAGTATTTCTAATCTAATTACTGTTTTTGTAATGAAAATTTATAAAATTGTTATCAGACATTTGTCAAAAATTAACTATCTTTTAATAATGAATGTCATATGCTTATTTTTAATAGGCATTAGCATACAATATTCTGCTTCTGGTGGACAATGGACTCCTTTTGCAAGTCATCAATTAAATATTTTTATATTGTCACTTCCATTAGTGGTAATGATATCGTGTATAAAGGTAGATAAGTATATTAAGTATGTATATCATATATATGTAATGGCTTTTATTTTGTTATCGTTAATTCATATGTGTGGAATTTCAGTCATGGGTGCAACGAGATGGATTAGATTTGGTAAATTTAATTTTCAACCATCTGAATTTGCAAAGATTGCCTTAATATTTGTTTTGGCCCGTTATTTTTATGATAAAAATTTTTATCAATTAATGGAACTTAAAAATATAGTAGGGTGTATTCTAGTTGTGTTGCCACTTATATTATTAGTTCTAAAGCAACCCAATCTTGGTACAGCAAGTATAATGTTAGCAATATCTTTATTGGTGATGTTTATTGCAGTTAATAGCCGGTACTTAATATTATTTTTTATTGTGCTTGTAGGGGTTTCACCTGTTATGTGGAATTTTCTTCATTTTTATCAAAAAAGCAGAATTATATCTTTTTTTCATCCTGAAAAAGACCCTTTAGGTTCTGGATACAATACATTGCAATCGCAAATAGCAATAGGCTCTGGTAGATTATATGGTAAAGGCTTTGTTAAAGGTAGTCAAGCACAGTTGAGTTTTTTACCTGAAAAACAAACAGATTTTGTATTTACGCTATTTAGTGAGGAAAGAGGTTTCGTTGGTGTTATTATATTATTTGTATTGTATAGTCTTCTTATTAATACGGGATTATATATAGCTTTATGTGCTGAGAATACTTTTCATAAATTAGTTGCTGTAGGTATATCTATGTTTTTTTTTATGCATTTTATAGTTAATATAGGGATGGTTACAGGTATGCTACCAATTGTTGGTGTTCCATTACCTTTTTTATCGTATGGGGGTAGTGTTACATTAACAAGTATGGTGTTAATAGGCATGTTATTGTCTATACATATAAGTAATAAGTCGAACTATATATAAACTTGATACTTTTTGCAAATAATGTAAAATTACATAATTTGGATTAATGCTTATAAAATATGACTCAAACTCTCACAAAAGCAAAAATTGCTGAAGTCATTAATAAGGAAGTTGGATTATCACGAGAAGATTCTTTATCAATTGTTGGGGAAATTTTGGAAGAAATGGTGTTATCTTTGACAAAAGAACACATATTAAAGATTTCTTCTTTTGGAACTTTTAAAGTATATAAAAAAAAAGAACGTATTGGACGCAATCCAAGAACTTTAGAAAATTTTATAATAAAAGAACATAATACGATCTCATTTTATCCTTCTGTACTTGTGAAGCAGTTTATTAATTCTGATGAATCATAATGAAAAAAAATGCATGTAATAATGAGATATTATATCAGGAGTATAAAAAAAAGCTTTATACTATAGGGGAAGTTGCAAAGATAATAGGTGTTGAGCAGTCTGTATTGAGGTTTTGGGAAGGAAAATTTGGCCAAATTAATCCTATTAAACGTAGAGGAAGAAGGTTATATGATCAAAATAATATAGAAATAATTAAAAAAATAAAATATTGGTTATACGATAATGGATATACTATTAAGGGAGTTCAGCAAAGACTGAATATGATTAATGATAAAAGTTTAATTGATGATAAGCAAACTTTATTAAGTTTGCTAAGTGATATAATAAAATTAAGAGACTTTTTGTTAGACAAAATTTAATGAATAGTGAGAATAGAAAACAATATGTAAGATTAAAACTGCAAAGTTTAGCGCATATTAAGTCTGATTTTATACTTATAATTTAATAGTATGGATTAGTCTTTGTGTATTTACGATATTTTTTATACGTAGTTTAGTAATGATATGTGATTTTTAAATATTTGTGAAATATATAATTAAATTGGATAAAGAATGTAATGTTTATACTATTCAATAAAATAATTTGCTCTATGTTGATATTATTAAGTGGTTATTGCGTGCTTTATTATGATACATTTTTAAAATATGGGTTAAGGTGAAGTTATAGTAAATATTTGTTCTATGTTGATTAGACAGTTATTGCGTGCTTTATTATGATACATTTTGAATAAAATAGTGGTAAGGTTAACTATATTGAAGATTTATAATGATAATTTATGTGTATTTATGACATGGCTGCTTAAGACATTTAATTCCATGATATAAGTAAGTATATGGGATTAAGAGAGTTTTTTGCTTAATATAACGGAATGTAGCGCAGCTTGGGTTAGCGTGTCAGTCTGGGGGACTGGAGGTCGTGGGTTCGAATCCCATCATTCCGACCAAATTTCTTTTTTATTATATTTAATGACTACTTAATTATATATTGCAATTATAGTATATAGTTTTATTTTAGTTAGGAATTGGCTTTATGTTTAATGCTGGAACACTATTTCTAAGTTTGTGTTGTTAACTATGCAATGCATTATAATTGTTTGTTATTCCTTATTCATATGAAATATTCTGGATAGAGTTCTCTTAATGTTTCTGGTGTCATTGATATATATGAGTCATTATCATGTATATTAATAGGATCAGTACGTTCATTGTCATATTGTACATTATCTGTATTAGATATAATATCCATGTCAAAGGATTTATTGTCCATGTCTATAATGGCTATTATATTTGCATCATTAAAAGTTAATGTGTGATTGTAGAAGTTAATATCTACTTTTGTAGGAGCTTCTGCATTGTTGAAGATAGAAGTAATATGGGGATTATGTATTTTATAATTACAATCCTTGATTGTGGTGCTAAAATCTTTATTTTGTACTGTAAAATTACTATTATCAATGTTCATGTTATTAACATCAATATTTTTTATATGTATGTGAGTATGTATTTGTACTATTTCTTCACTGTAATTTTGAGGACTATGATCATGTAATAATGTACCAGTTTGTAAGTTATCCATATAATACCGTAGTTTTTTTAAAGTTATGATAAGTATATAAGTTATAAGTATTAAACTGTTATGAAGATATCATGACTTTATCAAATTTAGCGAATAAAAAATTCTCGTAGTATAAACAAATTTTAAATTATATTGTGTAGTGTGATTTTTGATAAAATAGTGTAATAAAACTTACATGTCAGAGGGTGATTTAATTTTATTGATAAATGGCCCCTGATAATTAATGAGGTTACTGTATTAAAAATTTATATGTACTTTAAGACATTTAATAAAAGTTAAATAGTTTTTACTATGCTTAGTCAATAATTATATAACTATTCATAAGTTAACTGTATTAAATAAATATTGCAGGTACTTTTTCTAATATATAATAGACCATTTTACTAATTTACTTATATAAATAGAGATATGATATAATGTATCATGTTGTTACTTGTAAAAATATATGCCGTTTTACAAAATGTTTGAAGATATATTAATATAAAAAGTTAATAAATTTAAGCAGTTATATATTTGGAGTATATTTAATATTCGAAGTTTATTTAATATTTTTTTCTGTCAAAGATTTCTTTTTATATAGAAGATTTATTATTTTAAGTTTGAGCTACGGTTTAAAAAACCGTAGCTATAAGTTAATTTGGTATAAAGCCATTATAACTTAGTTTTTACTTGTGACTAGTATTAAAGATCTTATATTATTTTTTGCTGCGTAGAGTCATTGTTTTGACTTATATGTTGTTGTATGATTTCATCATTATCTATTATGCTTTGAATCTGTTGAGTAATGGGATTATTAGATTCTTTATAGTTCTTATGTACTCTTAACTCTGAACTGTCATTATCATTAGCATTGTAAATTACAAAATTATTAGAAATAATAGATTTGTGGAATTGAGTGCTTTCTTTAGGATTGAATTCAAATGCAAAATAAAAATCTTTATTGTGTAAATCTATAAAACTTGATAATACTGCTGCATTTTTGATCAATAATACGTGATGTGTGTCATCATTGTTATATTCTATATTAATATTTGCATTATTGTTGATACTGTTAAGTGAAAATTTGAATTTATCATTATGCATCTGACAGCTATTGTTAGTGATACTGTCTAGGTCAAAGTTTTTTAAGTAAAGTTCTGAATACATTTGTGGTATGAGATTAAAACTATCTTCAATATTATTTGATGAATTGTGTGGTATATGCTGTAAGTCAATCATATTAATATCCTTTGTTATTTGAAGCATAACTATATAGGTACAAAATGTTAAGTTTTAATGAAATTATGATAAAATTTATACATATGGGGAACATCAAATTAATACTTATAGATTTATGATGTGTAAGGTTTATACTATTGGCTTAGCAAGAGTAAAGTAGATATATTAGTAATATATTTAATATGATAGGTTATAGTAGTATTGTATGTATATAGGTATATATACTTTTGGTTAGACACAAAGAGCATTTTTCTTTATTATATTAAGTTATAATATGAATTAAGTTTACTTTCTTACGTATTATGGCTACGTTATGTAATACATTTACGTTTTTTTAAATAAGAATCTAGATGTTTTTAGTTAGGTTTGATTTTATATTTTTTAAATATCTTAATTAATAAAAATAGTTGTAATAAGCAACAAGCATTGTTGATTTAAATTAGATGTTGTAGTAGCTTATTGTTAATAGATATTATGTATTTATTGTAAAAATAATTAATTTTTTTGATAAGGGTTTTATATGAATAAAAAATTATTCTCTATAATTAATGTTATTAATATTTTTTAAAGATTTCATCTTTCTAATAATATTACAAAATGCTTTTTATTAGTGTGCATTCACAAGATAAAAAAGAGTACAGAATATTAGAGTGAATGTTGATTTTATCTAAATTATTTTTGCAAATGCTTTCCTTGAAGAATTTATAAATATACAATCGAAGTTTATTGTTATATTTATAGCTACGGTTTATTAGTCCGTAGCTATAAAAGCTCTATTATATATTTATAATAGGAGATGTATCATCTGTTATTGATATTCTTGAAAGGCCATATGATATATTAGTATGTTCGGTAAAGGGCTTTTCATCATATGTATAATCTTGAATAGGTAGTTTAATGTCAGCATAAAAGTCCTTATCCTGCAAGCTTACTGTGCTGTCTAACGTCTCAACATTGTTGAGATTTATTGTGTGATCCTCAAATAGAATTCTAACATTTGCGGATTTATTATCTGATAAATATTCTTGTGATTTTTGTGGAGTAGTAAATATGATATAAAAATCTGGGTTTTGAATTTCATATTGTTGATCTGTAATACTTAGAGCTTCTAAATCTACATTATTTAAGAAAATATCGGCGGATAACATATGCTTATTTGTTGCTTCACTATTTGATAGCTGTAAATTTGTCATTTAAATGCCTGTGTTATGAAAAATAAAGATATAAGATTTAAGTGTTAAATTTGAATTAATTAACATATTTAATTTAGTTGACACAAAATTTTATAGTATGGTTGCTGTGTTTTTTAAGTAATATTTTTTTATCTTCTATACTAAATTAGGATTTACTTTTTCAGTGTGAGTTTTATACAATTGATAATGATACCAATTTAGGATATTAGGAAATGTCTGTATATTTTTATAAAATTTGCATGTTTTTGCGCTCTATAAACTCTATTATAAATATAATATATAGGTATTGTGGTAGTGTTTTGTAATTATGCTAATGTTTTTTTATATATGTTATTACTTTTTGTTTTATGGGAGTAAAAATGATTATTTTTTAAAGTTTTGTAGAAGTTATTGTGATAATTAAACTGCTATGTATTTAGTAGTTATAATTATATGTTAAAGGTTTTCTTAATTAAAAGGTGTGTATTTGTAGTGTTTATGAGTGTTCTGATACAGCTTGGATAAAGATTTTTTTAGAATAAATGTTAGCTATTTGCTATAAAGTGAATTATTTCCTAATATGTATATTCTTATATAAATGGGAAAATGTAATAATTATTACAAATTTAGATATTATTTCTAAAGCGAATAATAAATTAATGTGGTTATAGTATTAATTTTAAGGAATCCTTTATTATGAAATGTTAAAACATGATTATAGTGCAATTTAAGAGTATGCTTTACTGTAAAATATTACTAGATATATACCATAATTTAAAAGTATTCTTTATTATAAAATGTTAAAATATAGTTATAATTTAGTAACTATAAGTTATTATATAATGTATAGTGTGAATTTTTGATATGTATTATTAAAATCAATATATAATCTATTACTGATAGCTTTTTATTATATTATTTATGGTGCTATACTTATTTATGAGTGGATTATTTTTTAAGTGCTTTATTTCTTGTATTGATGTACATATTAAATTTTAACTTTACAAATGTAATAAATGCTGATTTTAGGTAAAAATTAACAGTAGTGTAAAAAATATGTACTGTTAGGAGAAGGAATGATATATCTAATGAAGGTATATAATGTTAATCAAGCTAGTGAATTTATTAAGAGTTTTTATATAAGTACAATATTAATGAAAGTAAGTTAAGATTTAAAGTGTAATACAAGTGCTTATTGTAATTTAGTATACATAATGTTTAAGTCTTATTATGCTATGATTATGGTATCTTACTGATAAATTTAAAATAAATTGTACTTAATGTTATTATCAAATGAAGATAAGTAAGAATAAGCTACGGTTATTTAAACCGTAGCTATTTTTAAATTGTATTTTTTATTTAATGTATTAATTAATTGGTAGATTTTTTAGAAAACCAGCCATAGGTATTACTGTTATAAATGAAGCATTATTTCGTTGATTTATGGATTGAGTAATAGGTGTTTTATCATACTGTACATCTTCTAATTCTGCTGTTACCACTGCATCATAATTTTTATCGTACATATTTATCATACTGTGTACAATATGTGCATTTTTTATAGTTAATGTGTGATCATCCATTTCAACATTAAAATTTGTATTACTATTAATATCATTAAATTCAATATTTGCAACTGCATTATTAATTTTTAAATTGTTATTTTCTAAATGTATGTAATTAATATTTTGTAGATGCATGCCAACATGTAAATAATCTGCTGGATCTATGTCCTGGGAGCTATTGTAATGTGAATCCATCATATTATGACCTTTATTACTTTAAAGGAGAAAGATATAAACAATAGATGTTAAATTTTAATGAAGATACATAAAAGTAATAAAAAGTATGCTTTAAAATACGATAACATTTATACGCTGAATTGCTTACTATTCTTAACTTTATTACATAATAATATTTTATATGTTAGGTGGATAACTTTTATAGATTAACTTAATAATAAGATTACTTATGTTAATGCAAAATTGCATATACTTAAATGTATCCATAAGTAACCTTTATTATATTAGCAACTAGTAACAACAAATATACAACATTAACCTTATATACACTAATCTACTTCTTGAATATTTTATGAACTAAATGATACCAACTACCCTTTATTATATTAGTGTAAAACATTACATCCTTTATTATTTTAACAAGCTAAAGTTACTACCATAAATAGTAACTACATAACCCCTTATAAAATAATAACGAACACAAATTACTGCTTTTTTTAATATTTACATAGTTTATATGATATCAATTGTAAAACCTTGTGATGTAAATATATCACTGATATTATTATAATGCTCATTTAAATGAGGAGTGGAGAAAGTGATATCTATCTGATTGTTGAGTAAGTCTAGTTGTAATCGATCTATTGTTAGATTGGTGAGTTCTGATGAAGCATTATCATTTTTAATTGTTAAGTTACAGTAATCAGGAGCATCAGCTATAGATTGGTGCATATGAGACTCAACAGTAATGTCTCCATTAGTAATAGTAAAATTACCCTTATTCATTTTAAAATTACTTGTATTAACGTCACTCATGTGTACTATGATATCATGCATAATTGATCCCTTAGATATTAACTTCAATTAATTATATATTTGTTTAGTATATAAAGCAAGATTTTAAATACGATAGTAAAGAAATTACTGTTTCTAATAATGCTAAAAAGTGGTAGGTAAATGTGTAGTTTTATATTCACAGCAGTATTTTATTTTCATGTATTATAAAAAAACGTTTATAAGATCAAAAAAATTTAAATTGCTTATTAATATTGTAAAAGGGTTGCAAACAATAGGTAGGAGAAAATTATTGGGAAGTGTGAAATATTAAAGATATTAATATTTTTGTAAATAATAGTGTTTACATCCATTATCATAAAAATCAATTCTTGCAAAATTGTAAATTTATAGGTGGATAATACATCTATACATGTTGTTCTCTCATGTAAAATTTATAAAACTTTAAATTTAATTTTTCAGTTATTATATGTTTTATTCATTATTTAAATTACTATATATGCTGTTATTAAAACATTATTGTGAATTACAAGAAAGCAATTATTGTTAAATTTAAGAATTATCTTTATATATAATGTCTATTAATAAATAATTTTAATTAAATATTATTTTTGCGTAGAAAAATGTTGTACATGTTTAAGTACTTTTGAAGTATATTTTGTTTTATATAGTATTGTAATATACTGGATTAATTACATAGGTAATGTGTAAGTTATCTTATGGGTAAAATTTATAATAAATAATTTGTAAGTTTTTTAATAAGAATTAAGTATAAATTGTATAAGAAAATTTTCAAATAGGTAGTTAATGAAGCGTAATATCAGATATGAAATTTGTGTTAACATAATTGTAAAGTTCTATATTCTTATTCAAGATTGTACTACTTAGTTGATAAGTTATATATGATGAATAAATAATGGTAATTATTGCGTATTCTTAAAGATTATGTTACAAGTGATGTGGACGGATGGCCGAGTGGTTTAAGGCACCAGTCTTGAAAACTGACGTACGTTAATAGCGTACCGTGGGTTCAAATCCCACTCCGTCCGTATGTGTTGTAGATAAGATAAATATGCTCTCGGAAGTTTTTTCTTCTTATACAGTATTTCATTTTATTGGAATTGGTGGCATAGGGATGAGTGCTTTAGCTCAGCTTGTGTATAGTTATGGGTATATAGTACAGGGTAGTGATGTTAATATTAATGATAATACTGAAAAGTTAGTTAAAAAAGGTATTATTGTTTTTGTTGGTCATCATCATAGCTATGTCAAAGACGCTCATGTTGTAGTTTACTCTAGTGCCATTAAAAGTGATAATGTTGAATTTTGTACAGCAGTTATATCTAGTAAAATTGTCTTACATAGAGTAGATCTGTTATTGTATTTTTTACGTTTAAAACGTGTTGTATGTATTGTTGGATCGCATGGCAAAACAACAACTACTGGGCTAATATCATCTATTCTTGATTATGCTGGGATGGATCCTACAGTATTAATAGGTGGTGTTGCAAATAGTTATAATAATAATATCAAAATAGGTAAAGGAGATTGGTTAATTATTGAGGTTGATGAATCTGATGGAAAAATGATGAATATTTCCTGTGATGTAGCAGTTATTACAAACATTGATTTGGAACATCTTGATTATTATAAGAGTTATAATGCCATAGAAAATGCTTTTTTGAAATTTTTGAAAGGTGTATCTAAAAAAGGCTTTATTGTATTGCCAGATAATATAGGTGCTAATTTACTGTACAATATTTCTTGTAATAAAATTACATATGGATTTTCCAGTGATAATTATGTTTATGCCTTTAACATACGGCAAGAGTATAATTTAATTATTTTTGATATTATGGTATCTTTTGGGATACAATGTGGACTATATACAAATATAAAGTTGCCTATTATTGGTTATCATAATGTTAAGAATGCTGCTGCGGCGATATCAGTTGCTATAGGATTAGGTATTTCGATAAAAGATGCTATAAAAGGTGTTGAAAATTTTCTTGGTGTTCAAAGAAGGTTTTCTTTATTAGAGGAAATCATGGGGATAAAGTTTATTGATGATTATGCCCATCATCCTACTGAAATAGAAGCATCTTTATTGTCAGCATCTTGTATTGCAAAAGGAAAAGTTATAGGTATTATACAACCTCATAGATTTACACGTATAAAATACTTTTTTAATGATTTTATTCGTGTTTTTACAAAATGTGATTATGTTATTTTAACAAATGTGTATGCAGCAGGTGAAGGGGAAATATTACACTTTAGTAGTAATGATTTAATAAATTCAACAAAAAACCAGGGATTTCATAATATTGTACTTATGAATACCTCTGCAGAAATAGCGGATTTCTTAAGTATTATTGCTCAGGAAGGTGATGTAGTAATTGCTATGGGTGCAGGTAATATTACAAATATTTTTTATGATGTTATACAAAGATTAAAAGCCTTTTATGTTTGAGAGCTTTGGCTACAAATATATGAATCACCAGTGAATAAATATAATATTTGTTATTATGAGTTATTGTAGTGTAAAACTGTTATTTAAGAGAATTATGATATTATAAGTGAAATTAACAAAATTTTTAATTCTGCACATAAAACGGATAATTTTACTTATATAATGTTAAACTATATTTAGTTGGTGATGCTTTTATTGAGTAAACTTATTAAAAAATTACTTATGTGTGTTTATTTTAAAGATAAGTGTATTTTTATAAAATCTTTAAGTACTGTTTAGATATATGAAACATTATATTTTATCACTTTATAAGAATATTATTAATGTAAGATTATGTGTAAAAACCAATAATATATTTGATTTCTTTTATATGTGTATGTGCGATGAATTTTGCTTGCTCATTCCCATTGTTGAGTATTGTTTTAAGATATGGTATATCGCTAAGCAATTCCTTAATTTTTTTTCTAATAGGAGTAATCTTATGAATTATCATCTCTAACAGCATATTTTTAAATTTTTGGGTATTATAGTTGCTTATTATACTGCATAATTTTTCTTTTGGTATATCAGCTAAGTTTGAATATATATTTATTAGGTTGTTGATTTCTGGCCTATTTTTTAAAGTATCAAATTCGAATCCTAATATAGAATCAGTTGTTGCTTTTGTTATTTTTTGCAATATTACGTTATCCTCATCGTCAAGGTTAATACGAGAGTAATCAGATGCGTCAGATTTACTCATTTTTTTTGTGCCATTTTTTAGACTCATAATTCTTGCAGTATTATTATAGATTATAGGTGATGGCACTTGAAAATACTCTGTATTGTATAAAGTGTTAAAAGTTTTTGCAATATCTCTTGCTAATTCTAAATGTTGTTGTTGATCACTTCCCACAGGTACAAAATTTGTTTTATATAGTAGGATATCAGCAGCCATTAATACTGGATAGCTATATAATCCCAGAGAACTGGCACTTTGACCTTTTTCTTTGAATTGAGTCATTCTATTAAGCCATCCAAGAGGCGTTATACAACTTAATAACCAACATAATTCTGTATGCTCAGATATGTGAGATTGGGTAAAAATTATTGCATTATGAGGATCTATTCCACATGCTAAATATGTAGCAAGAAGCTTCATAGTATTAAACAAAAGGCTTTTTGTATCATGCCTTGAAGTTAATGCATGCAAATCAGCTATACAAAAAAAGCAAGAATAAGAATTTTGTATTTCTACCCAATTACGTACTGCACCCAAATAATTACCTAAATGTATAGTACCGCTTGGTTGTATACCTGATAAAACGACAGGTAAACTCATTCCTCTTTACTTGTTTTTGAAATTATTACTGATGCTGGACGTATTAACTTTGCTTTAAAAGTATAACCAGGCTGTATAACCTTTAAAATAGTACCAGAAGGATTGTCATCATTTATGATTTGTGATACAGCTTTGTGGAATTGAGGATTAAATTTTTCTTCTAAAGGATACATTCTTTTTATATCATTACGCTCTAGAGTATTAACTAGTTCTTTCCATGTCATGGAAATACCTTCATGGATACTATCATCTTCTTTCAGGTTTTGTATAGCATTTTCAAGATTGTCACAAGATACTAGGATTTCTCGTATAAAATTGGACATTGCGCGATCAACTGCATCATCAATATTTTGCTTCATGAGGCGCTTAATATTTTCTTTATCTGCAACTGCGAGATGAAATTGAGACTTAACATGATCTAGTTGAGATTTTAATTGCTCTAATTCTGCGAAGTTCTCTGCAATTTTGTTAGGTGATTTATTAATATTTGATGTAAATTTCTTAGTTTCTTTATGATTTTTTGTAGGATGTTGTGTAGCCTTATCATGTGTCTTATTATTTTGAGGAGTATGTGTACTACTAGTAGTATCACCTAAATTAGTATCTGTATTATTTTGTGAGTTTTCTGTGGACATGGCTTTAAAACTTTTTATACATGAACTTAAAGAGAATATAGTAATATTACATGAAAATATCAAGTGCTAAAACATTATAAGAGTATTTCATATATGGATTATGATGAAAAATTTATGTTAATGGCATTACGTCTTGCAAGACGTGGATTAGGAAATGTATATCCTAATCCTGCAGTAGGATGTGTTATAGTAAATTCTAATGTAGTGGTAGGACGAGGATGGACTCAAGAAGGTGGAAGACCTCATGCTGAAACAATAGCTATTAATCATGCAGGATCTTTATCAAAAGGTGCAACTGCATATGTTACTTTAGAGCCATGTTGTCATTATGGTAATACTGGGCCTTGCACTTTAAAATTGGTAAATGCAGGTATTAGTAGAGTTGTAATAGCAAGTAAAGATCTTGATAAACGGGTGTCAGGAAATGGGATAAGAGTACTTAAAGAAGCAGGATTAGAGGTGTTGCATGGTGTAATGTGTGAACAAGCAGATAAACTAAATATAGGATTCATTTATAGTAAAATAAAAAACAGGCCTTTTATTACAGTAAAAATAGCTACTACTCTTGATGGAAAAATAGCTTTACCTAACCAAAGTGTATGGATTACTAACCAATTGACGAGGAATTGGGTGCATAGACAACGGTCTATGTATGATGCAATAATGGTAGGAAGTAATACTGTAGTTTTAGATAATCCAATGTTAGATTGTAGGCTACCTGGACTTGAGAAATATTCACCTATTAGAGTAATAATTGATAGGTTTGCTAAACTTAATGATAATTATAACATAATTAAAACTGCTAATATGATACCAACTTATATACTCACCGATCGTGATGTGGGTATAAGATTAAAACATGTAAGGTATTTATTAATACAAAGTGATAATTTTTTTATAGATGCTATGAAAAAACTTGTTGAGATAGGTATAACGAGATTGTTTGTTGAAGGTGGTGGAACTTTGATCACTGAATTATTTAAGGAAAAATTAGTTGATAAACTACTATGGTGCAGGGCTAATAAATTATTTGGCAATGAAGGTATTTCATCGATAAATAACTTAGATATTGTCAGTTTACAACATTGTTATGAACTTAAAAAGATAAATACATTAACTTTTGGAGAAGATACAGTTGATGTTCTAGATGTTGTAGAGAGTAATATATAATCATGATATTATCATATAATTGATCAATATTAAAAAACTTGTTTAGCTATTATTAGCTAGAGTATTTGTTGAAGGTATTGATAATTTTAATTGTTTAGGTATTAATTAACTAATTAAGGATTTTAATAAAATTATTTAAATTTTTTATAAGACTTTTCTACATAATCTTTTGCTATACAATTTAATGCATAATTCATTCTAAATAATGCTTTATCTCTATAAAAAGACCACAATACATTAAAAGAAAAGACTATAATTTTCATAGGCAGAAATATAATAAAATATATCATCTTATTAACAAATAGGTGTAATTAATGAGCGCCATTTATAATACTCTTCTACATTGCTATACAATTTAATAGTGTATTATGTTATGTAAAAGAATCTTGCTTTAAAGAAAAGATATGTTTAGTTTAATGAGTATAAAGATTGAGTATCGTTACTTATGAAGTAACTATGTTTGGTTATGTTAAGAATGGCACAATATTCATTTTAATCTGATATATATATTATATCATAAAAAGCTCTTAATTGTATACTCATACAGCAGTAGTTATAGTGGTTGATCATGCCGATGTTACGTTATTTTCTAAAACTCTTTCTGAATATCAGGGTTTAGAGTTATGATGTAAGAAATCATTATATTTAATATTTTATTGAGATAGGGCTTAAGTATGGGTTCCTTTATTGTAGTTTATATGCATTAGTTATTTTTATAAATACATTATTATATTTAAAAAGTACATATACAATTATTCAGAGTTGCAATTATAATTTTTTAATGCTAATAAGTATATGTAGGTATATGTAGTAAATTTACATTAGGAGTGTAGCTTATGGATAAAAATATTAATAATGTAGCAGATAATGAAGGAGATGTTGTTGATTTAAGTTTGATAAATAATCAGATATCTTCTCAAGAAGGTAAGGGATGTCCATGTGAGAGTAGTTATATTTATTTCATTCCTTTTACCATTTATAAACCCGTAGGTAGTATTAGTGATGTTAAACATGAAGATGTACAGCATAGTGACATGATTGTAGAAGGGGGAGAGAATAGTATTCTTCCAGTAGGAGAAAGTGTTGATGCAGTTTCAATTGTGTAAAAGCTAAATTTAGTAAATTATTAAGTATATAATGCATTTGTAGATATATTATACTGCATTAATGTCTATCTTTTTTGTGTGGGGGAGGTATATTTGTTTGGTTTATACTTCTCCTGCTTAAAAAGATAAATTTAAAAATGTTTTTTGTATAGGAATGTGGTTATTTTTGTATTTATAATTCAAAGGCTATGCAAACTTTTGATATGATGTCTAAGTAAAATAATAAATTATCTTATACAAGAAGTAATCTGTTACTTGTAAGCTAATGTAGGAGCAAATATAACATAGCTGATACACATTTGAATTTATAATGTCTTGTCTGAAGAAATACTTTTGTAAGGTATTAACACTAGTTACACTGATAATACTAAAATAAGCATCACAGTATCTATATCACATAAGAGCATATTCTTTACTGAGACTAATCACTTGTAGTAATGCTATAGAACCATAATCTACTGATACTTCAATTTATTACTAATTAGCAGTTAATTATATACAATTTACCTTTTTATGCTTTTCTTCCAAAGGTATGCGTATTATTATATTTTAATATAAAAGAAAATATCATTTTATTGTTTGTTACTTAAAAATCTTATTCAACATTGAGTATATTATAGCTGTATTATAATAGTAATGATATATTTTATTATATTAAAGTATTTATTTGAAATGAGTTATGTATTAAATTGTATAGCAAAAGATCATTCAGAAAAGCATAATAAATGGCTCTCATTGGTTATATTTGTTTTTGTTAGTAGATAGCAATCCTATAATTACTGCCTTATTATGAACTGATAATTTGTTTCGTATTATTATAATGTACTACCCCAAGTGGGCAGAATTACCATGTAATCCTGCCACGCAATAATACTGTATCCCCCTATAATAAGAAAAAGTGATCATTGCCATCATCAACATTTAATAATAACTCTGGTGGTAAGTCAGATACTGTGTCAGTAATTGTTTGTGATTCAGTTGCACCTTTACTACTTTTTGTGCTAGATGATATATCATTGACTAAAATAAAGTGATCGACATCATCAGTATTTTTTGTGCTAGATAATGTATCATCTTGTTGAGGTTGTTGAATATCAGAAACCTGTGTATTATCCAAAGTAACTGATTCTACTACTTCTTCTTTTTCAGGTGTAATATCAGAAGTTTGTATAGTTTCAGTTGATGATTCTGTCTGTGGTTCTTTAGGCTGTATAGTTATTGCAACAGATTGTGAACCTTGGCCAAGAGTACTACTTCCTGTACTATCATGCGATATATTCTCTTCTTCAGTTTCAGATAATTCTATAGATTCTATGGTATATTCTGTATTATTTTTGGAATCATTTAAAGTTGGCAATATTGCTTCATCAGCATTGAGAATTTCCTCGGAATTATTTTTTATGTCATTAAGTGTGGTAGATTGAGTATTTTCATTGAGAGATGTTTCATTGGTGTCATTCTTTGTGTCAGTACGTAACATCCATTCTAAAGTTTCATCACGGAAAAGTGGATTTATGAATGCTTTCATAAAATCAAATAACTTGCCTCTATTCATAATAATACCTTGGTAAATTAGCAAAGCGTTTGCACTACATTATACTCTTGAAAAGATACATATGCAAAGTAATAATGTATTTTTGCGTTTTTTTAAAAACTACTATTAAATTAATGGTAACTATATGAAATGCAAAGATATACGTTATGACGTATATTTCACTTGTAATATCGGATTAATTACTGGATTTCTTAATATAGTTCTAATATTTCGATTGTTGTATTAGTGATAATTAAGTATCATAGGTAATCTTTTATTGTTAATTACGCATTTTAGTCTTTTGTGTGGTATTAATAAGTATACTTTAAGGCTTAATATTCTTATGTTATTAATGATTATTTTATTTAATAAATTAAAGTAATCAAACTATAATCATGAAGATGTGATTTTTGTTAATAATTGTGAAGTTGTGGTCAAGTATTTGCTTCAAATTAATTATATATGTGTTGTTTGATTTTAAAGAAATGGTGGTTATTTTGAATATCGTTTCTTCAATATTAATGATTGGATTTTTAACTTATGATGCAGTGTTATTAAATTGTTGTGTTGATTTGTATTAGTAATAGATATTTTGATGGTATTTATACTATTACTTTTAAGTTAATAACTTAAGGCCTTATTAATTGGAAAATTACATTTATTTATAAAAGTCAAATAGTATTAATTATCAGTGATAATTAATATGCTGTACATTAAGCTTTCGAAAATACTTGAAAATAATAGGATGTAATATTTTATTAATATTGAAATTATCTCAAGAAACTATATATAAAACATGGAACAAGTATATTGTCATTTTTTAGATTTATAGGGATATTCCTGGATGACGTAATGTCTTTGTGTTGTGTATAACAAGATTTGTCAGTAAGTTGTAGTTATTATTAACATCATGGTATATAGAGTACTAATCTCTTATGAAAATTTGTAGTACAGTAAGTAATATGAGATTATTTTTGTGTATTATGAAATCTAAATTATTTTTATGTTATTTTGTATAAGAATAATTATAAGTTACTTTTTTGTACATTCTTTATATATAAACGTAAATCCTCAACACTTGCACTAACGATACTTAATTTCTTATCATTCAAAAATTTACATAAGCTTAATAAATCAACCTTATAACTTTGGTAAGTATTAGCAGAAACATATTTTTCAGCAATTAACGATTCAAAAAAAATATCTAGAAGATACTGATCATTCATTATTGGTTATCAACTAATCCAATGTCAATTTCCTTTTGTATT
This sequence comes from Neoehrlichia mikurensis, assembly GCF_019186785.1. Taxonomy (GTDB): domain Bacteria; phylum Pseudomonadota; class Alphaproteobacteria; order Rickettsiales; family Anaplasmataceae; genus Neoehrlichia; species Neoehrlichia mikurensis. Next base: position 402,164 of record NZ_CP066557.1, on the reverse strand, counting down.
TTTGTAGGTACAAAATTTACATTGTACAATACTTTATAATATATGAACAAACATAATGTTATAATCACTATATAAAGTTTATAGATATTTATGTAATTTTAATATTATCTTAAATAGTAAAAATAAATATAAATAGCTATTTCTTAAATGTTTATAAATATATTGTGAAGTATATTAAGAACTGACATTTTTTAGCATATATACTATGTGTTGTGATGCGAGCAATATAAGTAAACTGAGATTATAATATTGTTTTTTTTATTAGTGATTAATACATAAGTTGAATTATTGTAGTGTTTATGGATATTTTCATTAGGAAATGTTATTTTTTTTAATAGCAAGAGCATTATGAATAAAAGAACAGAAAAGAGGATGTGATACAAATGGATTAGATTTAAATTCTGGATGAAATTGTACTCCAATAAACCATGGATGATGTGGTAATTCTATTACTTCCATAATTGTTTTATCTTCTGATGTTCCGGTAAAGGATAGTCCATGTTTTTGTAAAATACTTGTATATTCGAGATTAACGCCATATCTATGTCTTTGTCTTTCTTGGATTATTGTTTTGTTATATATGGATGCAATTTTAGAGTTAGGAGTTAGGTAACAAGCATAAGATCCTAGCCTCATATTACCACCCATATGATGTTCGTGATTGTGTTGTAATTTTGGTAATTCTTTTATTATAGGATTTTTACAGTTAGGATTAAATTCTGTGGAATTAACGTCTTCTAATTTTACAACGTGCATTGCAAATTCTATAATTGCAAGCTGCATTCCCATGCATATACCCAAAAAAGGAATGTTATTTGTACGTGCATAGGTTATAGCATTAAGTTTACCTTCAGATCCATTATCTCCGAATCCTCCTGGAATTAGGATAGCATGTATGTTATCAAAATCTGATTTTTGTATTGGTAATCTTGCGTTTATCCATTTTATAGATAACTTAACTTTATTATACATAGCTGCATGTTCTAAGGCTTCTATAATAGATTTGTATGCATCTAGTAATTTAGTATATTTACCTACAATTGCGATTTTTAATGTTTCATGAGATGATGCTATGATTTGTAATATGTTGTGCCACTGCGTTAGTTGTGGTGCAGGGGTACTAATATTGAAATGTTGGAGTATTTGAGCGTCAAGCTTATAGTTATAGTATGAAAGGGGTAATTCATATATATTTTTTACATCAAGTGCTGGTATTATGTTTGAAGGCAGTACATTACAAAAATTTGCTATTTTATTACTTTGTTCTTGTGACAATGGTGTTCTGCTGCGATATAGAATTATATTTGGTTGTATACCAATGGAACTTAATTCTTTAACGGAGTGTTGTGTTGGTTTAGTTTTTAATTCTTTTGCAGCGCTAATATACGGGACTAAAGTTAAGTGTACGAATATGGTTCTCTCTTTACCCAGCTTGTATCCAATTTGCCTTATAGATTCAAGAAATGGCTGGCTTTCAATATCTCCAACAGTCCCCCCTATTTCACAAATGATAAAGTCTACATTTTGATTATTATATAAGATAAATGAGTTAATTAAATCTGTAACATGAGGTATAACTTGTACAGTTTGTCCTAAATAATCTCCACATCTTTCTTTGCTTAAAAGTTTATGATACACTTTTCCAGCTGTGATGCTGTCGTTTTTTGTTGTATTGATACCAGTAAATCGTTCATAATGACCTAGATCAAGATCAGTTTCAGATCCGTCATCGGTAATAAAAACCTCTCCATGTTGTATAGGACTCATTGTTCCCGGATCAATATTGAGATATGGATCTAATTTTCTTAAACAAATTTTAAATCCACGTGCTTGTAGCAATGTTCCAATTGTTGCTGCTGCTAATCCTTTTCCTAAAGAAGATACAACTCCCCCAGTAATAAAGATAAAGCGTGCAGAGGATGATTTATTATTTAACATGGAAATTTTATTGGTAAAATGGAACTTTTTCTTCAGTATTGCTAGTATTATTAGATTTTTTATCAGCAGCAGCTTCATTAGCAATAGAATTTTCATGCAAAGTCTTAGAGTTCATTCCCACTAAAAGTAATGTATTTATAATAAATGCGGCTGCAATCACTCCTGTAAGCTTATTAATAAGGCTCGATGAAGAACTTTTTGTAAATATTGATCCTAAATTATATTGAGCACTACTAAAACTACTTAAACTGTCAGATTCAGGAGGCTGTAACAACACTAATACAACTAATAAGAACACTAAAAATATTTGTATAATTGTTAAAAACATACTGTTACTAAATATAAGTGACTGACTCATAAAGGCTATATTATTTGTGTGCCTGAGTCAAGGATTGTTAAAAGTTTGTACTAAACTTTGTTAAGTAATTTATAGATTAACTATATTTTTAAATTTATGTATTTTGGCAACTAAATAACTATCAATCAAAGTAAGAGATATTATATAAATATGTAGTTTATTTTATGTTGCGAGATTAATAATTTGGTTTAAATGTGGAGAATATAGTTGTTGCATAATTTCAATATTCAAAGATTAATTTTATTACATGTAAAATATAAAGAAAGTTGTATCTATATAAACATTGTAAAAACATAACTTATCTTGAAGATATATCAAATATTTGTGTTTGTTGTGTATAATATGAGCCTATATTGGATATTTTGATATTTTAACTGGATTTTCTGTAATTATTAATTACAAGTTAAATAATGTAATTACAATGCAAAATTTGTCATATTATATAAATCAAGGTTTTTCTTGTGTTAAATGCTGTGAATTAAAGTGAATGTTTAGGAAATAATCCGCGATACATAAAAATATCACTAGAAATAAGTTTTTATTTTTAGTAGTGGTATTTATTAATTAAATGTGTTTTTTAATTCATATTTGTACAGTAGTGTGTGGTAAGTTAGAATATTGCGGTTGACTACTAATAATTAAAAATGCATACTGATACTTGTTGTGATTTGAGCATTTTGATAATGAAAATTAATCTTAAGCGCAAAAAGAAAGTATTATTTGTTATAGTGATTATAACATTATGTTTGTTCATATATTATAAAGTATTGTACAATGTAAGTTTTGTACCTACAAAAATACAAAAGGAAATTGACATTGGATTAGTTGATAACCAATAATGAATGATCAGTATCTTCTAGATATTTTTTTTGAATCGTTAATTGCTGAAAAATATGTTTCTGCTAATACTTACCAAAGTTATAAGGTTGATTTATTAAGCTTATGTAAATTTTTGAATGATAAGAAATTAAGTATCGTTAGTGCAAGTGTTGAGGATTTACGTTTATATATAAAGTTTTTGCGTAATAAAAAATATAAAGCTAATTCTATTGCAAGAAAGATTTCTGCAATCAAAAGCCTATATAAATTTTTATATAGCGATCGTACGATAAATTATAATCCTACGATGTACCTTGATACATTAAAAATACCCTGTACTCTTCCAAAGACATTAGATATTGATGAGGTTAAAAAATTACTTAAAACTGCTGAAAGTGATGCTTCTCCAGAAGGGAGAAGAATCAATGCGATAATTAATATATTGTATTCTTCAGGCATTAGGGTATCTGAACTTATTCATCTTGGTTTTTACGAAATAGATTCAGTACTCAGAGAACAACATGCAGAAGTTAGATATTTGATTATTAAGGGTAAGTCTGGTAAGGAAAGACTAGTTTTGTTAAATGCTACTGCTGTAAAGAGTATCAAGGAGTATATGAAAGTACGTAATTTATTTATTGCAAAAAAAAATGTAGATTCTCAATGGCTGTTTCCAGGTAAAAAATTTGATAAATGTATTACTAGACAAAGAATAGGGCAGTTATTGAAGGAATTGGCAAATAAATCTGGAATAAATGCAAATATAATATCACCTCATAAAATTAGGCATTCTTTTGCTACGCATTTATTAAATAATGGCTCTAATATTGTTTTCATACAAAAAATGTTAGGGCATTCTAATTTGTCAACAACACAAATTTATACTTACGTTGCTAGTGATAGATTGAAGGATGTGTTACTACAATATCATCCATTAGCAAAGAACATGGATTAGAATTGTGAAGTGAATTTATAGACTTTTGTTATGCTGTAAGCAGTAAAATATTACATATTGACGTTATACATATTGTACCTAAAAACATTCTGTAACAATTTATTGTTTGTTGTAAATTTCTATGTAAACAAATTCACCAATGTCAAATAAGTGTTTTTAGATTGTAAGTATTATAACATCAGTAGTATTAACTTATTTTAGGATTGAAAAAATTATTCATAAATAAGTTAGGGACTTTTTAATAAAAAGGTATATGCATAATAACATTGAATTTAAAAAATAGTTTGTTAATAAAGTAAATTTTTAAACTTCAGGCAAAAAGAAATTATAGTAAGTATTGAGATCTTATTGTTCTACAGATAGTGAACCTTTAAGTAATATATATTATATATAAATATTTTATTAAGTAGCAATTTATAAAAATTTATATCCATAATGTTTTTTTTAAACACTACAGGATCATACTTTTACATTGCGCTTAAATTTGCTTTACTTTGTGAAGATAATATTGCATGTAATTGTATTAAATATGTGTAGATTAAGAATTATTTTTTACTAAAAAGCGTTTTTTTGCATATACTTTAAAAAAATGTTAAAATTTAATTAGTGTTTAGATAAATGCTTATTTTATTACAATTGGTTAAGATCATTAATGTATTAGGTAATATAAATTCTTACTATGGGGTTAATTTAGCAAAATTAATATAGTATTATCAATAAAAAGGTTAATTAAAGGGTTTACTTTATTATATGAGTTGTATGAGATTCTAATTGTATGATAGAATCAACGCTTTGTACTAGTTTATGGTTGTGTGTGACGATTAAAGCAGATATATTTTTTTCTTTTACATATTTGTGAATTAGGGAAAAAATAATTGCTGATGTTTTTGGATCTAGGCTTCCTGTAGGTTCGTCAGCTAGTAATATTAATGGGCAATTAACTAATCCTCTTGCTATAGCTACTCGTTGTCTTTCTCCTCCCGAAAGATTTGATACTAAAGAATTTTGCTTATCATGTAATCCTACTTGTTCGAGTATAGAGTAAGCATTTTTTTTTGCAATAGATAAACTTGTTCCTTTTATTAATTGAGGTAATAGAACATTTTCTAATACTGAAAGTTCTTGCAATAGGTGATGAAATTGATAAATAAATCCTAAAAAATTACGTCGTAAGAGTGTTTTCTGATTATCATTTGCTGTTGCACATTCAACATTATTTATAATGACCTTACCTGATGTTGGTTTATCTAGAAGTCCTGCAATTTGTAATAATGTACTTTTTCCTGATCCTGAAGCTCCTATCAAAGCAACAATCTGTCCTTTTATAATGTTTATATTAACATTTAATAGAACGGGGAATGTTTTTTTAAGACAATAATATTTGTTTATAGAAGTGAGCTGTAGTGTATAACACATAAATTGAAAATATTAATTAAACTTTGGATTATAGGTTATTTATTGATAATATGCAATTAAAACAACAGGAGTAATGATTAATTTAATAGTAGGATAATTAGTGTTTTATGTAACTTCATCTAATTATACAATTTTATATGGGTAGATGTGTTCTATTTAGTATGTTGGTATCTTTCTGGAAAATTTAGTTTTGCTAATGTAACGAGCATTAAATATTTTAAGTAAAGAATATAATAATAAGATTGTATAGGATAATATGGTTATACCCTTGCAAATAAGCATTCTTTAGATATCTTTTTCATTTATTCTCAATTCTATTTATATATGTAAGCTAACTTTATATTAAAGCTATTTATTGGTATTATATAACACATTTTATAACTTGCATATTCCAACTGTGAATTTTACAATCAGATTATAAAAATGAAGTAATTATATAACTACTGTATTGGATTCATGTGATAATATAAATTTGCGTTAGCTACGTCTATAATTCTGATGTTTTTTAAATTATCTAAAATAAATGTTATTCTAACATAAGCTCTTAATTGTCATATATTATTATACTATTATACAATGGTGTTATTTAAAGCTATCTGCAAATAAATTTGAATATAGAAATATCTTCAAATAGGAAAGTGATAAAGGAATAGGCTAATTGTTATTTTATAAAAAGAATGTATTTAAATAATTTTTAATGACTATAAAATGTTTACCAATTATGCATAGAACATATATTAGCTATTAGGTTGATGTAATTAAGTTCATAGTTATATCCTTACATAGGTAAATATTATTAATGCAATATTTTGAATATATCTTAAAGAATACTTTCGTACATTAGGTACAGAAAGTTACTTGAATTTTTAGTATATTACTATTACAATAAATATTCGACTTGTAAGATAGATGTCATGTATTGTAATAATAAAAATCTTAAAAATTGATGCATGATAAACCATGAGTGTGAATTTATTAATATGTTAATTCTTTAAGCGTAATTTATAAAGATATGAAAATTAATGGAGAAAAAATACAAAATTTAGATGCAGTAACTTTGTGGATAAAGGCACAAGATATAAAATCTCCTTTTCAATCTTATGCTATAAACTTATATAATGACATTCCTGAATATGTTAATTTTCTAATAGAGGATGGCATTAGGCTATATTGTAATTTTATGTATGAAGATGCCGTACAAAAATTTTTTGAAGCAGAAGAAGCATTAAGTTATTGTAAAAATATTTATCATGTTGTTTTTGAAGATATAAACTTCTACATTGGAAAATGTTATTTGTATCAAAGTCAATTTTATAAAGCAAAAATTTTTTTAGAAAAATGTTTTGATGGATGTGTAAATTATGAATTAATTGATATTAATGATCATGCTAAAAACATGTTTATGTCTTGTATAAATGTTCCATGTGCGGAAAATGTAGCTAGATTTTTAGTATATATTTTTCATGAATTAAAAGAGATAAATCAGAAAATTAAAGAGCAGAAAATGATTATTGTTTCTGATAATGCTACCAGTTTTGATAAAATAAAAGCTAATTTATTATTAGGTGCCATTTATCAGTTTTTATGTTACACCTCTAGATTAAATATTGAAAATACGTTAGTAGATACAACAACTCTCAAGAGAAAGTTTAAAAGAGTAGTGAAATTTTTATCAAAAAGTTTTAAGTATTATGGTGCTGTTTTTGAATTGAGGCAGGGTTCTTTAGATAAAGATGCATATGTTATTGAGCAACATTGTATTGGAGTGTCTTATGGTAAAAAGTTGGGTACACATAATTTACAGCAATGTATTGCCATAATAGCATATGACCCTTCTACGAAAAAGGTAGCTCTTGGTCATTTTGATAGATTGTCTCATCCGAAGTCTATTAAGAGGATACTAGAGAATTTTGCGTATGGTTCAAAAGTAAATTTATATTTAGTAGGTGCAAGGGATGAGCATAATGTAAAAAGTATTGGGAATGTAACTAAAGTATTGAGAGAAATAGTAGATATTGATAAAATTTGGAATATTGATATTCAGAGTGTAGATCTTTTATATAAAAAAGACTTAACAGGTAATTGTGTAGATATTCCGTCAGCTATTGTGTTTGATTCTAGTACTGGTATTTTGTCTCATAGTGTTCCTGTAAGGTATGACAAATATCATAGTCATAGGGTTGCAAAATGGTATATAGATATAGAGTTAGGTGGTAAGGAAGAGTATTCATCCAAAATGTATTTTATAAATTTTAATAATGTATCGAAAATAGAATTCACTTTGCAAGAAAAAGAATGTCTTTTAGCGTTAGTTTCTAAAAATGTTTATTTTATGCAGCATTATATGTCTTGGTCCTCTAGATTGTTGAAATATCATTGTTTGCGTATAATAGTAGATATACTGCCTAAGTATTTGAGTATGTGTTTATTAGAGAGTAAAATAAGTGTTGATTCTAGAGTAAGGTATATAACAGATAATCTTGAGTTGGGTACTGATATGAAAGATCAATTTTTTTATTGTAAAGACGAGTACAGAGAAAATGCACTGTTATATGATAATTGTAGTATGGATATGGTAAAAAAGAAATGTGTGTTTAATAGTATTACGCAAGGAAAATATGTTTGGTATCAGTTTACATCCACAGATTCTAATAAAGATAAACAATGCGATATAGATTTTGCTGATGAGAAAATTTCTTGTCCTAAAGGAATAGTATCTGAATTATATGATGTACTTGAGCAAAATAATGTTGAAACTCAAGACATAGAAATGAAGGAAGGGGGGTTATCTTCGAAATTTGGTGGAATGCATATTACAAAAGGAAGTCTTTATCATAAGGAGATTTCATTAGATTTTGGTAATGCATCTAAAAAGATTAATGTTATTAATCAAGATAATAAGCAATCACCTAAAAGTGTAGTTGATGAATTATCAGTTATGCAACATGCAAGAAATATGCAACTTATTACCTGTCTGTAAACTACATTTCTTATTAATTAGGTAGAGGGAATATTCATTGAATTATATTGTAATGTTTCTTATGTAAAACAAGTCAGTGATTATATAGACATAAGGTAATAGTGTTGCTTATATTAATGGTTTTTATAAGAAATTATTAATATGAAAATTTAAATATTTTTAGGATTACCTTAATGCTATCATTTCTTCTAAAGTCATTAACTTTGGAGGAGTTAATTGTACAGCTTCATCTGACCCATAAGCCCTTACATTAGTTAATTGCTTCCCTTTTAAAACATTTACCTCAATGTCATTATCACGATTGTGCAATCCAACTACACTTTATCTTGAGGCTTAATAAACATTATTTTCCTATATTGTATTAAACTGAAAATGTTATGCAAAAAATGATATATGTTAATCGTTTATTGTTTTTTATATCGTAGATGGCCAAAAATGGTCATTCTTTTTTTACATTATATACTGGTAATACTGTCTGAATGGATGTTAAGTAATGTAGTATAAATCTTTTAACATCAGTAATAATAATTTATGTATTTTATCTCAACTTGTTATATTTTTTATATAAAAAAGGGAAGTGTTAAATGTAAGCTGTATTTTGTATATAAGTGTAGTTATGTAAAAATTTGAATAATGTTTCTATATATTACATGGTTTAATATAGGAGTATTGATATATAGTATTTTTTTATTATTAATAACAAAATATAATTTTTGCATGATTTTGTATTCTTTAGTATATGTAAAATATTTTTATGGTATCATTTTACAGGGTGTGGTAAAGTTTTTAATATCATGTATTTATTGTAGATTTTTTACATGATACCGGAGATTATGTAATTATCTGTTATCAATATATTAATCGTTGTATATTTAATTGCTATGGTTTGTTATTCTAAGAAAAATTACCTATAGTTAGCTTATTAAGTATCTTTTTGAAGATAATAGTTAGGGAGTCAATCTTAGTATTTGCTTTATATTTAGATTATGATGTTCTTTAATAGGTGAGTGTATTTAGTTATTGCTAGCTGTGTAATAAAAGGTTATTTATGTTACGTTTTATATATTTTAGAGTAGTAGTTTATGGAGAAAGATAGAGAAGCTCTTAGGTTTCATTGCAAATATGGCAAACCTGGAAAGGTTTCTTTGCTTCCAACTAAACCATTGATGACACAACGTGATTTATCATTAGCTTATTCTCCTGGTGTAGCTGTCCCATGTTTAGAGATAGCTTCCAATCCTAATTTAGTATATAAATATACTGCAAAAGGTAATTATGTTGCAGTTATTTCAAATGGCACGGCTGTTTTAGGACTTGGCAATATAGGGCCATTGGCATCTAAGCCAGTTATGGAAGGCAAGGCTGTTTTATTTAAGAGATTTGCTGATATAGATGCAATTGATATAGAAGTGAATACCGAAAATGTTGAAGAATTTATTAATGCAGTTAAGTATTTAGGATTGAGTTGGGGAGGAATAAATTTAGAGGATATCAAAGCACCAGAATGTTTTATTATTGAAGAGCAGCTGAATAAATGCATGGATATTCCAGTATTTCATGATGATCAGCATGGGACTGCTATTATTATTTTGGCTGGCATTATTAATGCTCTTGATATTACTGGTAAAAGCTTTTCTAATGTTAAAATAGTTGTTAATGGTGCAGGTGCTGCTGGTATTGCATGTGTTGAAATGTTAAAACGTGTAGGTGTATCTAATATAGTATTATGTGATCAAAATGGAGTCATATATAAAGATCGACAACTTGGGGTTAATCCGTGGAAAATGAAACATGCTATTGATACAAATGATAGAACTTTAAAAGATGCTTTGGTTGGTGCTGATATATTTATTGGATTATCTGTACGAGATGTATTAAATCGTGAAATGCTTTTATCGATGAATAAAGATCCTGTTATTTTTGCTTTAGCAAATCCGGATCCTGAAGTTAAACCTGAGTTTGCCAGAGAAGTGCGTCCTGATGCAATTATAGCTACTGGTAGATCAGATTATAATAATCAAGTTAATAATGTTATGGGATTCCCATATATTTTTCGCGGTGCTTTAGATGTGCATGCAACATCGGTGAATCATGAAATGAAGATTGCTGCAGCAAATGCTATTGCTATGTTAGCTAGAGAAATTGTTAGTGATGAAGTATCTGAGGCTTATGGTGGCCGTAAAATGATTTATGGCAAAGAATACATTATTCCTACACCTTTTGATCCAAGGTTAATTACTATAGTGTCTCCAGCAGTTGCTAAAGCTGCAGTTGAATCAGGAGTTGCTAAAAAGACCATAGAAAATTGGGATGAGTATACTAAAGAGTTGAATTGTAGAGTATCTTCAACAGCAAATGTTTTAAATTTAATATACGGTTCTGTTAGAAGTAATCCAAAAAAGGTTATTTTTTCAGAAGGTGAAGAAGATAAAGTTATTAAAGCTGCCTTGCAATGGTATAGTAATGGTTATGGTAACCCAATATTAGTAGGTCGTACTGATAAAGTAATGAGAGGTCTTTACAATATTGGTATTGAAGAAAAACCAGAAGGTATTATTATAGCAAATGCAGCAGTGTCAGCTCGTAATGATGAATACATAAATTACATGTATAGTAGGCTGCAAAGATATGGTTATTTATATCGTAGTTGTATACGTGATGTAAAAACAAATCGTAATATTTTTGCTGCATGTATGTTAGCTTGTAATGATGGGGATGCTTTAGTTACTGGCATAACAAGAAGTTATACTGATTCTTTGTGTGAAGTACAAAAAATTATAAGTTCACAAGGAGTAGTTTTTGGATTATCGATTGTTATGTTAAAGGATCGTACAATATTTATTGCAGATACTGCAATTAACAAATGTCCTACTTCTGAGCAATTGGCAGTCATAGCAATTAAATCTGCTGCTAAAGCTAAACAAATGGGTCATGAGCCAAAAGTTGGTTTTATTTCTTTTTCAAATTTTGGTAGCCATTCTCAAGAAGAGTCAAAAAGAATAAAAGAATGTATGAGCATTATTGATAGAAATAATGTTGATTTTGAATATGATGGTGAAATGTCAGTTGATGTTGCTCTTAATCCTAAGTTATTGTCTTTGTATCCATTCTGTCGCCTTAGTGGGCCAGCTAATGTTTTAATTATGCCTAATCTTAATAGTGCTAGTATCTCTTCAAAGTTATTACAAGAAGCAGGAAATGTTTCAGTTATTGGGCCTATTTTGATTGGTATGGAAAAGTCTGTACAAATTGTGCAGATGTCAGCCTCAGTGTCTGAAATCCTCAATCTTGCTGTTTTATCAACATTAGCAGATAATTATTAGGTAAATTTGTGTTTTTTGCATTTTTTTTTATACCTTATTAAGAATATTAGGTATAAAGAATTAAAGATACATTTTTGGTATATTGATGAAGTTTGTTGTGTATTTTTGTTGCACTGTTTTGATAATAGTACTGGGGTTATTGGTATTGCCTTCTGTGATTGACTGGAATGTGCGTTATGGGCCTTATATATTTAAGCAGTTAAATACAATAAATAAAAATGTAAAAGTTGTTGGTGAAATTAGTGGTAGTTTTATATTCCCAAAAATTATAATACGTAATTTATATATGGAATCTGAGTCAGATTTATCTGAAAAAGTCATTGTATCAGTTGATAAATTAGAATTGGGCATATCTTTTATGTCACTAATTTCTCTTGCTCCGAAAATTAAATTTATAAAGGCTTATGGATTAAAATCTACAGTTGATGGATTAATAAGTGCTATGATGTTGAAAGAACAAAATGATATTCAATTTATCAGTATTACTGATAGTGTTATTAATATTGTAACTGATAATTCTTCTTCTCGTACAAAAGCTGTTACTATTTATGATGGTACTGTAAAGTCTTCAAAAGGTAGAGTAACTGCTAATGCATTATTACACATAGGAAGAAATAAATATCAACTTACCTCTTCTATGAATATGAATAAAAAGGGTAATGTTAGTAAAGCCAGTTTAGCTATTGAGTCTCAAGTAACTAAATTAAAATTGTTAAGTAATGATACTGGTGATGTAGATAAATTTAGTGGTGTGCTGACCATTGAGTCAAGTAATTTTGCGGAGCTTATTAACGATATATCAGAAATAAATAAAACTTCTATGTTTCCTTTTATTACTTCACAGGAAAATTTTAGTTTATATGCAAATGTATCAGTAGGAGATTCAAAATTGAATTTTAGCAATATAAAGATTTCTTCAAAAAGTGTAGAAGGAAATGCTGATGTTCAATGTAATAACTATTCATCTTGTGTAACTAATATTAATTTTACTAAAATTAATATTGATAGCTTAATTTCCGGTAATAGCGAAATAGACTATGAGTATGAAAAATCATCACGAGCACTAGATTATTTTAGTATATTTGTTTCTGATACATTTCAAGTAAAAGTTAATTTAGCAGTTAAAGATTTAAAATTTAATGATAAGATGGTTCATGATTTATTAATGAATATTATTATATTGAATGGCAAAATAAGTGTTGAGAGATTGCAAGCAAAGCTTCCTGGAATTAACAATATGCTTTACATTCAAGGGGATGCTGTTAATTCTAATGTAGTGTCTAAATTCCATGGTATAATTAAGGTTTATGGAGACGATTTGGATGTTTTAGTAAAATGGTTAATGCCAGTTGATATGTATGGAGAGTATAAAAGTAATAAATTTATACTAAATAGTAATTTGTATATAGCTCCACGTATATTTTCTTTTACAAATATTAAATTTGTAACAAATAATGTAGGAAGTATTCAGGGAGATTTTAGGATTAAATATGATAGAAATAAAGGAAATTTTATTGGCAATATAAATGTTAAAGATTTTAATTGTAACTACTATAAGTTAACTAAGAAGGTTAATTTTGAAGAAGATGTAATGTCATTTAAATGGTTAAAAAAGTTAGGCTATAGAGTTAAAATAAATTTTCAGCTTAGTGATATTTTGCTGAATGAAAGTATTATAAAGAAATTAAGCTTCTTTGCTAATATTGCTAGTAAAAAAATGAGTATAGAAAGAATACAGTTTGCTGATGAGTATGGATCTAATTTACAAGGATTTATGAGAGCTATCATTTCTTCACATGATGTACGGCCAAAAATATTATTACGCTTACGTGGTGAAAAATATGATAGTAATTTTATTAAATTACCTAAGATAATTAATACATTAGTAGATAATGATAAAAAGGTTCAGCAAATGAAATGGTCCAATAATAGAATAAGATTTTTTGGATTAGGTAATTCAGATGGTAATATTGATATTAATATTCAAAAAGTAATATTTAAAAAGAGTATTATCAATGATTTTCAGTTTTCTTCAGATATAAGAGATGGATTGATGTCTATTAAGAAGTTAAAATTTGTAATAGACGAAGGAAGCGTTGAGTTTAATGGTAATGTAGGTATGGGAGATATACCATCATTATCAGCAGTGTTATCTATATCTAATATTCAGTTACAGCATATAGCGCGGGGGCTCAATATAACTGGTGTTCAAGGGAATGTTAGTATTAGTGGTAGTGTAAAGACGCAAGGTAACAATTTGGTTGAGTGGATGAATGCCTTGGATGGTAAAGTAGAATTTGCTGCTAGAGGTGTTGATATTAGTGATATCAATTTTAATCTATTTATTAAGAATTTATTTATGGCACGTAGTAAATCTGATATTGCTTCATTAGTAAAAGTATCTTTATATAGTGATAGTACTTTATTTAGTATGATAAATGGTAAATCTGATATTAAAAAAGGTACAGCATCTTCTTCTATAGAATTTAAAATTGATAATGCAGTTGGTGTTATGTCAGCAAATTTTTCATTTGTCAATTTTTCTATTGTATCATTGTGTAAATTTTTCTTTATACCATCAGGTGCATTATCTTCTGTGAGTATAGATATGGATTTACAAGGTTATATATGGCAACCTAAGATGACTTTTAATATTGATAGCTTATATGATTTAGCTCACAAGTATGCAAGTTAAGTGTGAATTATTCTTAAAAAGTGTTTTCCTTATTAATTGTTGAAATTAATATTAACTACAATATGTTTGAGATAGTGTTGTATACTTTTACATAAGCTATATTAAATTCATTAAGTAGTATTTTATAGATAATAAGTTTAATATTTAATCAATGTATTTAATCAATATGTTGATATTGTTCGTAAGTATTAATTTATGAATTAAAATTTGATAATAAGTTTTTATAAGGTATATGCTTTTCTCTTCTTAAGGATTAATTTATAATTACTACTATTTATAGTTAAAATTAAATATCCTTATTTCTATAGAGATGTCATGCATGAAAATAAAGTTTTTTTTTCATCAGCGTATACAATTATATTAAGTGACAAATGTGTTTCCTTTTTTACAAATTCAAATAAAATAATGTAAATTTTAGCATTTGGTAAGTTATGTTATTTGATATCTAAAACTAAGTAATAAAGAATAAGATGATAAATATTAGTTACAGATATTTGAAATTATATTTGCTTTATGTTATGTGTAGTATATAACGACAATATAATCGCTTATTTTATTATTAAATGAACCTGTAAGATATGTTATCTAATTTAAGTAAAGAGCATCATTATACATTAGCAATGTTGCTAGGTGTGATGTGTACTTTATCTATGCCACCGTTTTATAATTTTGCAGCGATGGTTATAGCTCTTTCTGGTTTTTATGTAGTTTTAAGGTATATTAAAAATATTAAACAAGCTTTTTTTTTGGGATGGTGGTTTGGTTTTGGATATTTTTGTACGGGGCTATATTGGTTAATTTTTCCATTATTGATTAAACCTGAGTTTTTTGGTTATCTTATTCCCTTTGCATTTATTGGTATACCTTTTGTTTTGTCTTCAAGTTTTGCAATATCTGCTGCTATTATTTTTTGGGTTGATGCTCGTAATTTAATTGGTGTAATAGTATATGCTTTAATGTTTACTATTGCTAATTGGATACTAGAAGTTTTTTTTGGATTTCCGTGGAATCTTTTTGCTTATGCATGGTCATTTTCAATAGAGATGTTACAAACTGCTTCTATAATTGGAACTTATGGCATGATATTTTTAGCAGTGTTTTGTAGTGTTAGTATTGGTTCTTATATTTGTGATAAAAGTAAATTATCTTGTGTTTTTTCTTTGATTTTAATAGTGAGTATGAGTCTTTATGGCAAAGCTCGATTACGTATAAAACAAGATTATGACAAAAATGTGTTTTTACGTGTAGTTCAAGCAAATATTGGCGTTGAAAAAATATTTTTAGGAGATAAAGAAATTTTATGTAAACACTTATATTTAACAAATGAATTTAGTAAAGATAAGATAAAGTATGCCATATGGCCTGAAAGTTCGATATCTCATCCGATTATTGACAATAATGTTACATTTTGTGATGGTATAGGAAAATTAAAAGTAGATTTTGTAATTGCGGGGGGTTTAAGGGCGCATGTAGATAAATATAGTAATGCTATGCTATACTATAATAGTTTATTTGTATTTAATAAGGATGGGAAAATAGTATCCTATTATGATAAACGTCATTTAGTTCCTTTCGGAGAATATATTCCTTTTGTTAAATTTTTATCATGGATTATACCTAATGCTTTTACTGGTAACTTTACTGTTGGATCTACCACAAATTCAATTATGTCTTTGAATGATACACCAGAATTTGCGCCGTTGATTTGTTATGAGTGTATATTTCCTGGTGAAGTTGCTAGTAGGTACAATAATGCAAAATGGTTAATTAACATTACAAATGATGCATGGTATGGTGTTAGCTCACAACCATATCAGCATTTTGAATTTAGTAGAATGAGAGGAATAGAAGGTGGGATTCCTGTTATTAGAGCTGCAAATAATGGTATTTCTGCTGTTACTGATAGTTATGGCAGAATTGAAAAAATGTTACCATCTATGACTGTAGGAATTATTGATACATATTTACCATTACACATTAATGGTGGTACGATATATTCCTGTTATGTATATCCATATAAAATACTAAGTGTTATTGCAGTTATTGTGTTTATGTTTTGTATTGTGAGAAAATTTATAAATGCTGTAAATAAATATTAGTTTTATTACTTAATTACAGGTTACATATATTAATCATAGTGAATATAATTACAATACTGGTGTCAGTAAAATGCTTATTATCCTTTTGATCTATTTGTTATGTATAAATTTTTTACATAATTATTAATAATCACTTACATTTAATCATAAACGTAGCTTTTATACCATAATTATTATTTTATATGTAAAATTTTTTGTGCAGTATTGTATAATAAAATTATTTTATGTATAAAGGTATTTTAATAATTTGTGATCTTCTCATTGAATCATAAAGGTTTTGCAATTGTAAAATTAAAATTTGCTTATTATAGTTGTTATTATATTGCCGATATACTTTTTAATTTATTCGTTGGTATATAAATTCTTATATTGTTTTTATAAATTTTATTAGTAAAAACATTGTCTTTACATTGATATATTGAATAATAAGGAAATTCCGAAAAAATTTATGAACATATTTTTTGCTACTATAAGCTGTTTTTACAAAATATGCTGTAAACAATTATGACTGTATTATTAAACCAAATTATATGATTATTAAATACGTCACTACCATATTATATATAATGAATGTTTTATGTTGATTTAAGATATAAATTTTTTTAATATATTGGTTAAGGGTGTAGATATAAAATTACTATTGATTTACTTGTGTAATTTATAGGATGTATTATAAATTTATTATTAATTTGAACTTCTACAGATAATTTTGTTGTTGATGCAATCTATTTGTAATTTAGGAAAAATGTGTGATAAGTGTAGTAAATGATAATTTGCCTATTTTTCAGGTTATTTTGCCATTAATTATGGCAGTATTATGCTCTGTATTAAAAAAAAATAATTTAGTACCAATAATTATAATATGTACAGTATTTATATCTTTATTTATTTCATGTGTATTGTTTTGGAAGGTTTATAATATTGGTGTTATTTTTTATAATGTTGGAGGATGGCCATCTTCATATGGTATAGAACTTAGAGTAGATTTATTAAGTGCTACTATGATTGTATTGATTAATTTTATTGCTGTCATGAGTGTGCTTTATGGTGTCAATCCTAATAAACGAGAAATACATGAAAGTAAGATTCCTGGATTTTACTCTTTATTTTTGCTTTCTTTAGGGGGTTTATTAGGTATTTTATTAGCCAATGATGTTTTTAATATTTATGTTTTTTTAGAAATATCTTCCATTTCTTCATATGTGTTAGTAGCAATGGGAAAAAATAGACTATCATTAATTGCAGCATTTGAATATTTAATTATTGGTACTATAGGAGCAACATTTTATTTAATAGGTATAGGTTTTTTATATTCTATAACTGGTGTTTTAAATATTAACGATATTTTTGTTGCAATACAGAATTGGCATGCAAATAAAGCTGCTTATATTGGAATAATGTTTATAGTTTTAGGATTATCTATAAAAATAGCGTTATTCCCATTTCATAGTTGGTTAGTAAAATCTTATAGTAATGCGCCTACTTTTGTTTCTGTTTTTTTTTCTGGTACTACTACAAAAGTAATGATGTATCTTCTTATAAGATTTGCATATAATGTTTTCGGCGGACATTTTGTATTTGTAGATTTACCTTTTGGACGTATCTTATTAATTTGTTCTTTCTGTGCTATTGTTGTTGCTTCAATTTTTGCAACTAGGAGTAATAGCTTACAAAAGATTTTTGCTTATTCAAGTATTGCTAATATAGGATATATTGTTTTTGCTATTAATATTAATACTAATGCTGGTATTTCAGCGGCTATAATTTATATTATTAATCATAGTTTAACAAAATCTGCCATTTTTATGGTTATTGGGAATATAGTATATCATTATGGTAATAAGACTATTAATGAATTTGTTAATATTGGAAAAGTTATGCCGAAAGTTATGGTAGCACTTACTGTTTTATCTTTTAATTTATTAGGTATACCGCCAACATTAGGATTTATAGCAAAATGGTATATAATTGATGCTACTATCAAGTCACAAATGTGGGTAGGGTTAGGAGTATTAATTTTTGGGTCTATGGTAGCTATGATTTATATATGGAGAATAATAGAAAAATTATCTTTTAATACAGGAATCGATAATGGATTGTCTATTAAGTATTCTAGAATAATGACGTTATGTATTTGGGTGATGGTGACCATTATTGTTGCTTTAAGTATTTATCCTATGTCTTTAATTTTGTTATCACAAAAAATAGCATCTACGCTTTTTGTACATTAATACATTGTGTTTGCTAATAATATTAAGTTACATTGTTATTTACTGTATTATAATTTTATATATTAAATTACTAATAGTTTGAATCTTATTTTTTATAAGATGATACATTATATTAAAATAGTCATTAAAAAGTATGTATTGCAGGTTTATGTGTAAATAATAACATACATTTATCTTACGTTGTATGTATGTTAAGTATGTAGTCTTATAATTAAAAAAATATGCATATGAGTCATATGATGAATTATATAGTAATTATACATTATAGAATCGTATTAGCTTATTATATTAAATAGTAGTAATCGCATGATAAAAATTATAGTTTTATTAATTAGCTTTTTTATAGATGTGATTGTTTATTATTAGCTAAAATATTTTTTTACTATAATTACCTTATGTTTTCTTTTTGTGTATATACTGCAGAAACTGATTTGATATCAGAGATATTATTATCTATTGAATGACTGTGATGAATTTCTTGTTTTAAGGGAATAGCTGGTCTTTTGGATAAAGAACTTGCCATGTTACTATGTCCTGTATATGAATTGTTTATTCTGATAGTATTTTTATTACGTTTTTTTGTTAAATAATTTATTAAATATATTAATAACTTGTATAGTGCTATACTAAATATTACTAAAATGGTAAATTTTATACCCCATAATAATGATAACGAGCTTATAAATTTTATCATAAAGATTGTACCTAAATGTAATGTTGCTGAATACAATGATATATTACGTTATATAGGTAATTATGAATAATAAATCACCTAAGTTATCTTAATATTTTACTTTTATAAGTAAACACTAGCAACATATTTATTTATAATCATTCAGGCAATTGTTGTAATTTTACTACTCTTCAATAACTAGGCTAATTAGCTATTTTATGTTATTATATTACACACAGTGTTAAGCTCTTTTATAAGGTAGCAAAAAATTTTTACTTATATTAACCTAATTTTACTTATTTTAGTATTAGATTAATGAGCTTTCCTAAAATTATATTGATATCTAATCCTGAGTCAGTTCTACTTATCAAAGAACCATTTGACATTATATCATTACTTGATCCAGGAATAATATCGATATATTTTTTTCCAAGCAAATTTTCATATACAATAGAAGCCGAACTATCAATTGGTAATGAAATATTTTTTTGTATGCACATTTCTATAGTAACCCCATAATCTTTTTGTAAATTCAGTGAAGTAACAGTTCCTATTTTAATGCCAGATAACTTGACATTACTTTCTGTATTGATTCCATTAGCATTTGCAAAATATGCCTTTACTACATAACAATCACTACTTATTTTATTTTTTAGAGGTATTTTATTAAAGGCAAAAATACCAATAATAATTGCAATTATTAATACAGCAAATCCTGTAAAAATTTCTATGATGTTAGACTTGTACATAATGTACCTGTTAGTTTCTATATATTGAAAAAGTGTGGGTGGTAAGCATGTTTTGTTCCGGTTAAATTGGGACAATGTTTGTTCTTATAGGTACTTAAGGATTGAGGAATTTTACTATCTGTATAATGTAGCCAAATATGCCATCTTGCTGGGATTGTTGTTGGATCTGCTTTTTTATTATACAGCACTAATCTTTTTTCAATGTTATTGACCATAAACTTATAGTATCTATTGCCAAATTCATCTGTTCCAACGAATTGTTTATTGCGTTTAAAAAAAAATTTTAATTTCGTAAAAAATAGCATATTTTTTTATTAAAGATTATAGTTTATTATTTATTATAGTAAGTAGATAAAAAAAAACAATTACTAACAATGTATTTAGCATTGTTGATATTTAGATATGTGAGTTATACTAATACTTGAATGACAAAATTCTTTAAGGTTAATTATTTTATAATAAATTATATATGCTTGATGGGATTGCAGATTTGTGCAAGAAATAAAATGGATTTAAATTAGTATTATATTATGAAAAGGTATTATTTTTAGTTATTGCAATTAAGATTGTGTACTAATGTATAAAACTTAGGTTATATTGCTTTATATGTTTATTACTATTTAAGGTTTGCATATTAATTATATATTTATGCAACTATTTAAATATACGACTTATATAAAGCTTATATCTTTTTTTTCATTAAAAAAAGCTACATCATAGGTATTTATTATTTGTATTAAAGTATGATGTGTTTTTTAGTTGTGTATATAATATGTAGTATAATTAATTGTTGTACCTTTGATAGGTCTAAAGATATAAAAAAATCTTATAACATTGTTGCAATTATTAAAGAATTATCTGCGTAAGAGACATAGTATGTTATTTTGTAATTTTAAAAAGTTGTTGCATGTAGTACTGAATGTAGCAGTAGCTAGTATATAAATTATGAAAATAGCTTTGTTATCGAAAGCCTATTTTATAATGTTATTTATGTGTGATAATTAATATTTATTTATATACAGAAGTAATGTATTACGTTTAGTATAATACTTGTATTGTAATTATAAGTTTGATGGTAGTAAGATATGTTGTTAATTACAGCAGAGTTTCTGTATTAAGGATCTAGGTTAAGTATATGAAGTGTCCATTTTGTCATAACGTTCATACTAGTGTTAAAGATTCTAGACCTTCAGATGATGATATGATTATAAGGAGACGGAGAGTATGTAATATATGTAATGCGAGATTTACAACGATGGAAGAATTACTTTTAAAACCAATGAAGGTGATAAAAAAGAATGGTAGCATTGAAATTTTTAGTAAACAGAAGTTGTTATCTTCTATTTTAATAGCTACAAAAAAACGTCCTATTAGTCATGATCAAATAAATATGATAGTGAATAATATATTTTATCAGTTAGAGGCATCAAAAGAAAATTCTATCTCGACTCATATTATTGGAAAAATGGTTATGGATAATATTTTTTCTTTGGATAAAGTTGCGTATATAAGATTTGCATCTGTATATATGAATTTTAATGATACAAATGACTTTAGCGATATTGTAACAAAGATTGTTAATAGATGCAATATTATAGCGTGTTTTTTACACATTTTTCTTGAATTCATAATTTGCTTGTGATAGTTTATGGGTAATAAAGGTATGGGGGTATAGCTTAGTTGGTAGAGCGTCTGCTTTGCACGCAGAAGGTCAGCGGTTCGAATCCGCTTACCTCCACGCTATATTATATACACTATATATAAGAAATTATATTTTTGCTTTATAGTAGTTTTATTTACAGGATATAAAGCTTCTTATGTACGAAGTAAATTCTGTGAAGTTGTAATGTGCATTTTGTACTTAAATAGGAAATTGTAGTAGTATTAAGGTATTGGCTTCATTTTTTTATTAACAGAATGATCTATGTTATAAGTATTATTATATTAAAATTAAGTGGATAATTTATACACAGCATAAAATAGTAGTATTTAATGTGTATAGTTTTTAATGTTTAGGTTATTAATATTTGGAAATACATTATTATTAAATATGTAAATCGAAGCATTTTTAATATTACTTAACTATGTGTTAAAGAACAAGGCATTTAAAAAGTTGCGATAGTGTAGTAGATATCAATGTAATGTTGATTGTGTATGATTATAAGTAATTATCCTTTTTTTTGTACTTAATATAGTAAGATAATATATCTATAATTTTTAACAGTTAGTTATATTATAAGTGTGCTATGTAATGTACTAGGTTGTATTTTGATGTGTATTTAAAACAGTGAAATACTGATTGTATTTTTAGTTTGATTTTGTATTATCCTGGTGGGCTATCAATTACTTTCTGAAGTGTGTTATTTGAGACTTAATAAAATTACTAACATATATTCTGTCTGAATTTAGTTATGAGAATATAATTTTGTTTCTTTGATAATTGTAAGATGTTCGGTTTGTTTAATATTACTCAAAAGGTTATTGCATTAAAAGTCTCAATGCTATCAAATTAATATCATGTTAAAAAGTTAAAGTTTGATAGCATCATTATTATTGAAACATTGCATTAAAAGTCTCAACGTTATCAAAATCATTATTATTGATATAAATATGATTGTTACTATCTATATAAGCATTTTGAACAACGTGTTCATTATTATATGAAAGATCCTTTACTACATAATTAAATAGTGTCATAACATTGTCATATGTATATTCCTTTTGATTATACTTGTTTATTGCATTTGTATAAAAAGTAAGTGTTTCATCATAATTTGCTTTTATTATTAATGCATGTGAACCATTGTCGAGGAGTTTACCTGATAATATGTGATTTATATTGGTACTGAATGTTTTCGAGTCATGGTCCATTTGTTTCTCACTGGTGTGATACTGTACAGTTGCTTGATTATTAGTTATACTAGTATTGTCATTGCTTTCAGTATTATTTACAGACTTATCATAATGTTTATGTGTTACATTATCATATTTAATATTATTTGTAGGTGAATGCACGTCGTTAAGGGTTTGCTTATTATTTGTAGTTATATTATTATGAAGTGAATTGATGTTGTTATGAGATTGGTCGTTTGTTGATACTATATTATCTAAAGGTGAGTGTGTTTTTATATTATGGGATAATAACGTTGTTAAAGGATGAATATTTAATACTTCTGTATTGTTTATTAATAAATGTGACTCATTATTAATAGTGTTATTTGATGATACTATGTATATAGGATCAATAAAAGTTAATTCTTTGATAATTGCGTTAACGTCAAGATATTTTTCAAACATAGTACTCATGATTTTCGAATCGTCTTCTCGTAAGTGACAAAAGTATAAATCACTGAAAAACATATCATCTGTATTATGTGAAGAGGTTAATGTAATTTCTTTGGTTTTTAGTACAACATTTACTTTATTTACAGTGCCGTAATAGTAATCATTGATTTCTTTGCCTTTTGTGATTTCAAATGCAAATTTACCTTTTATGTTGTAAATGTTCTGGGTTAATGGTTCTATTAAGTTAACTTGCTGTAATAATTTGATAGCAGATTCATCGTCTATTGTTGTAATACTATCTTCTTTTGTATTAGAAAAGTAGAATTGATTATCATGTATAATGAGATAAATGGGTGCATGTTTTAAAACGTTATTTTCTGCTGTAGATAGTAAATCTTTATCTACATATGATGGAGCATATATTTTTGTAATTGAATCACTGTCTGCATTAATATATTTAAAATAGTATGGATAGTCTTTTGCATGATTATTGTCATGTGTAAAAAAAGCAGCTTCATTATTAAGTGTACCTATTGAGTTATTGATATCAAGATTATCTTGCTTAGAAGATAGCTTAAAAATATGTACTGATTCTTCTACAGCATTTTTTATTTTGCTAAGAAAAAAAGATGGAAAATTACCTTGAGATTGTTTATAGCATTCTTCTAGATTAATATTTTGTTTTAGTATGGGTGTGATTGTTGTTATATCGGTGTTGTCTATAATATTAGCTAGGTTATTTGTTGTAAGCTTTGTAAATTCAGGATTTTTTTCTTTATTAGATATTTGGATAAAATCATTTTTGCTAAATATTTGACCATTGGCATCACATAATGATAATGAGTATGCATTATTGTTTTGTATTACTTTTAAGAATTGATAACTAGGTGGTATTTTTAACACATAATTATTATTGAAATCCTTATAAAATAACATGTTTGTGTCTTTTAAATAAAAATAATATGAGGTAGGAAAGGTAAGAAAGTTGTTATTATGATCTGTAATGTGTGCTTCATAGTAATTTTTATTATTAAGGCTTGTGCCTATATCTACTTGCATTAATTTTTTAGTAGGAGTTTCATGTGTATTCATTATGTATACCTTAATTAAAGATCATGGAATCATATGTACGAAATGTTAAAAAATGGTTAATTATTTTCTATATTAGTATTTTGACATGTAATTGGAGTGTTAATATTATGAGGAAAGGCATTATTGTTATATTGTATTTGTAACAATAATATTTCACGCTTAATTTCTAGGGTATCAGTATCTTATTTACATATAGACTGTGTTTGTATAACTAGGAGTTACTTATTTTTGTAAATTTATATGTGAAGATAATTAGTAATATTTTGTATTATAAAAGTTATGCTAATCTTAATCTGAGAAAAATTTATAATCATTGGTTAGTAATAGTATTAATAAATAAGTTAATTTCATAATAATATTATTTAATATTTTATTTATCATTATTAATTTTTTTATTGACTTACTATGAGTTCTGTGATTTATTTCACAGCTCATTTTCAAGTCAAGGTAAAATTTATGCAAGATATTAATAAAATAGGTGTAGGAAATCTATACAATGATGAAAATACGGCCATGAAATTAACTATGAAATCAGCTGTTAATAATATGATTAATAATGAAGACGTTCATAGTGATTGTATACCTGATCATAATAGTTTAGAAAAGCAAGAATTTAATTATAAGTATACAGTTCAGAATGATTTAATGACCCAAGTAGGATTAAAAGTTAATTTTTTTCTGACAATACCGATGAATGAATCTTATAAAGCAAGAGCAGATATTGAAGTTAAAAGAGCAATAGAGTTTTTTCATGAAAAATTTCCTTTAGCAGATTCAAAATCAATAAAAGATATTAATATTTTTGTTTTTGAAAATTCTAATCAATTTCATAATAAAACTGATGCTTATCATGTACATTTAAATGATTTGGTGGGTGGTATTGCATGGAATGAAGGCCATCATGGTAATCAAGCTTATACTTCATATGTATTTAAATCAGGAAGTAATATTTTAAATTTGCAGCATGAACTTGCTCATATTCTTACGTGGGAAGCGACAAATAAATCATATTTGAACAGTATATTATTAGAGGGTATTTCTGAATATATTCAAAATGCAAAAGATAGTAACTATATTGTTGATGAAGATGCTAATGGTGTTATGAGATTTGATACTATGGAAAAAATAGATAGTATCATAGATATTTTACATACAAGACATAATTTCAAAACATTAGATTTAGAAAAAGTAGGGGATATTATTAGGAGTGAGTCTAGTAATGCTAGTAATTCAAAGGATAATGCTACACTTTATGAATACAATACACTAAAATATAATTTGGGATATGTGCTTGTAAAATTCATGCAAGATTATCATCCAGCAGATCTTAAAGAATATTTTTCTAACTTAAAAAAGTATGGATATGATAATTTTGATTTCAAGAATTATAGCGAAGAATTTAATCAATGGATGAGCAATAATACAACTAATAACTTTTTTAAAAAATATGATATCCTTAAAGTGGAGAAAGGTGATTTTATAGGTGTTAGTAATGTGAGCATTAATGGTGAAGTGCAAAGCATAAAATACTTTGATGCTAATATTAAAGATGCCATAGGTAATTTTGTAGGCAGCTTATCTCCTGTACAGATCTATGCTATAGGCAATACATTAAGAATCGAAAATGCTAATACTCATGATATGATGAATATATATAAAGAATATCATTTTATGAAATTAGTACAATTTGATGGTAGGAATAAATATATGCTTTGTGATGAACAAGGTAATTCGTATATTAATTCTTTAGATTATAAAAATGCTATAGGAAAAATTATTAGTAAATATGATGATAACTTTAAAAAGGAATTTGATCTATTTAAAAATGCTCAAAATTCTAGTGATTCTGATAAGATAAAAGCTGCTAACTTAACTTATATAAAAGCCTTAGATCAAAAAGTAAGTGATATTTTACATTATAGAAGTGACGCTGATATTAACTTGAGAAAAGTGTTAATTAACTTCACATATATAGATGGGAATCAAATAAGGGATATAAATGGTGTAAATATTGATCAATTAGTAGTTAATAATCCAAATGAAATATTTACTGTTAAGAGTGAAGGTACTGGTAATATTAGTGCAGTTTCAGTTTATATGAATGATAACAAAATAGGGGAAATGCTAACAGAAAGTGCAATATTTGCTCAATATAATTCTACGAATAATCGTGAAATAATGCAATTTCAAGGATATGATGTAACACGTAGTGCCTGTCTGTCAAGATTTGATCAAGTAGCTCTTGCAGTAACAGTAGATCAACATGGTAAAAAGGAACTAAATGTTTTAGATAATGGGAAAGTTAACAGTGGTGGGGTAGTTCTTGTAGAAGAAAATAAATTTTTTAAACCTGATATTTGTAACATAGATAATATTGGTAATTTAACGGTATCAAAGAATGTA
The DNA here is from genome assembly GCF_019186785.1 of Neoehrlichia mikurensis. Taxonomy (GTDB): domain Bacteria; phylum Pseudomonadota; class Alphaproteobacteria; order Rickettsiales; family Anaplasmataceae; genus Neoehrlichia; species Neoehrlichia mikurensis. Next base: position 375,148 of record NZ_CP066557.1, on the reverse strand, counting down.
AAAATTGATAATTATGAAGATCGTATTAATTATCATGATGCTGACAAGTACATTATGACAAAGGGTGATATAGCTGATACTAAAGGTACAAATAGAACAGAAGATGATACGTATTTTGTGCAAGTAGTTAAAGATGATGAAGTATTGATGAAGCTTAAAAGTATAGGCTTTTATATTTCTGAAGAGATTCTTGACGAAAATGGCATAGTCGATAAATCGGCATTGTTTATTAACGATTATGTTACAGGTAAATTTTTTCAATTACCTGGTAGTATTACTCACTTAAAATTAGCAACCATTAATGGAGAAAGAAAATTGGTGCCTTCAACTTTAGATGGTAATGAAAATCCTGAAGGCATGCCTGAAGATATAGGTAATTATAGATATATAGATCCTATTTTTGCTCACAAATATACAAAAGAAGATGAATCACATGAGCATATAAATATAGGATTAATAAATTTTGATAAGTATGTTGATGGTGCCTTGTTTAAAGTACAGTGTGATATGGAAGATTATGCAATAAGGAGGAATGACAAAGGTGAAATAATAAGACATGTGCCTTACTATAAGTATTATACAAAGGTAAAATTACTGCATGATGATCAAGAAATAGGCATGTTGTCTAATAGGTTTGATAAATATGAAGGAGATTTAATGATCTCTGCAGATTTGAATTATAGTTACACAGATTTTCTTACTTCTATGCATTATCAGGAAGTAGATCTGAACAAAGATAGCGATGGTATTGTTACTTTAAAATTTGTTGGGGAAACAGATCATGAGGATAAAGGTTATAGTAATTATTCTTCAGCACGTCATAAAATTGATAAAAATACAGATGGATATCAACATATGGAAGAAAAGAATGCAGCTATACAAGAAAATCAAAGAAAAGCTAATGAAGAAGCTCATAGAGAAAAGAAGATTTATGATGATCAAGAAAATATTATGATGCAAAAAAATACTGATGTTTATGTACATGATGCGAATACCAGTAATCAAAAATCTACGATGCAAGTCAATAATCGATTTGCTACTCAAGATCATAAAGTAAATTCTGAGAGTGAATATCAAAAAAGTTTTTCTTTTTCTGTTGTTCCTAAAGACACTACTGATAATGATGGTAATATTACAAATACGTTAGTTTTTTTTATTAATGATAAAATTACAGGGACTGTTTATCAGTTACCTGATGTTATTACTCATGTAAAATTAACGACAATATCAGATGGGCAAAGAAAACTGGTAGTATGTACTTCTAATGGGGAGGAAAATCCTGATGGTATGCCTGATCTTGGTCAGAATAGATATATAGATCTTACGTTTGTGCATTCTAATGAAATAGCGGAAAGTGCCATGTTATTGAATATAGATTTAGCAGATCTAAATAAGTATTCTGATGGTGTGCTTTTTGCTATACAAAGTGACGATCAATATTTTGCAAAAGTGAAACTGATACATGATAAAGATGGAAAAATAGGAGTATTACCTTTCTATCTTGATAGATTTCAAAACATACATATAAAAACATATCAAGAAGATAATGTTTTTGATAATAAGACAATAAATATTAATGTTGCAAAACAAGATAACTCTTATAATGCTTCAGTGAATAATAACAATTTTTCTTATGGTTTTCACAATAAAGATCATGATTCAATGTATGAAAATCAACTATTAAATCAAAATTATAAAGTGTTAAATAATTTGTATACACAAGATTCTGTCTATGATGGTTTTATGGATGTTATTCATGGATTAAAAGGTAGTAATTATGCTGTTGACTTAATATAGTAAATATTACTTTTCATAAAATAGCCATATAATTGGCTATTTTTTTATGTCCGTTGATGGAATATATAACAAAAGTAGCCAAAAATTTGTATACACAAGATTCTGTCTATGATGGTTTTATGGATGTTATTCATGGATTAAAAGGTAGTAATTATGCTGTTGACTTATAGTAAATATTACTTAGTAACTAACATAGTGGTTTATATGCAATATTATTTTAGAATAAAAATGTTAAAATTATAAAATTTTAAGGATATTTTATTTTGATAGTATAATTCTTTACGATATTGTTTTATATAATAATTGTTATTACCAGGATAATGATACATAAATAAGTGCTTCTTAACTAATATAGGTAGGTATATTGATATTCAGTTAAAAAAATAGTAATTTTTGTGATATAACATATAGAGTTAATATGTAGTATTTATGTTTTGCTAACTATTTTAAAGTTTAACTATTATTTGTTAGCATAATATAACAAGTTTTGGTAAAGAAGGGTTGTTTATGAGTAGGACTTTTAGCTTATTATTTTTTGTGCTTATAGTAAGTACGGTGGTTGTATTTTTATATAAGAATTATCATTCTGATAATAAAAATGTAGTAAATGTTTTTTCTTCTCGTAAAGAAGAATTATTACGTGATGTATTTCAGCGATTTACTGAAAAAACAGGAATTAAAGTGCGTTATATTAATGATGATGCTGCTCAATTAATTTCAAGGATGGAAAGTGAAGGGTCATATGGTAATGGAGATGTATTTCTTACAGCTGATGCTGTAAATTTAATTTTAGCAAAAAAGAAAGGGCTTTTGCAAGAGGTGAATTCAAAAATACTTAATGAAGCTATACCACAAAAATATAGAGATGCTAAAGGGTATTGGTTTGGATTAACTAAACGTGCAAGAATTATAGTATATAATAAAGAGTTAGTTAGTAGTAAAGAGTTAAGTACATATGAAGATCTTGCAAATGTAAAATGGAAAGACAAAATTTTAGTTAGATCCTCTAATAGTCCATATAATCAATCTTTAATTGCTTTTATGATAGCAAATAACGGAGAGAAAAATACTAGAGCGTGGGTAAGAGGATTAGTAAATAATATGGCAAGAAAACCTAGTGGTGGTGATACTGATCAAATTTATGCAGTAGCTGCTGGGGAGGGAAGTATAGCAATAGTAAATAGTTATTATTTTGGTAGAATTCTTATGTCGCAGAAAGAAAAAGATAAGCAATTTGCTAAAAAACTTTCTATTTTTTTTCCTAATCAGAATACTACAGGTGTTATGATAAATATTAGTGGTGGTGCTGTTACCAAGTATGCAAAAAATAAGGAGGGTGCAATAAAGTTGCTAGAATTTTTAATTAGTACTGAAGCACAGAAAATTTATTCAGAAGCTAATCAGGAGTATCCTATTATTGATATAGGTTATTCGGATATTTTAAAGTCTTGGGGTACATTTAAAGAGAGTGATCTTCCTCTACAGGAACTTGAAAATTACTTAAAACAATCAGTAAAAATTGCTGATGAGGAGGGTTGGAAATAATCTTATACGAGATAAGTGTTATAAAAGAGTTTATTGGAGATATATATAATGTACGATAGATTTTTTGTTTTTTTATAAGAATACATTATTGTGTTTGTGATAGTTTTAAAATTAATTATTTGTTAAAGAATATATTTTTAATGTTATTAAAAAATAGGTGTACTTTATAACATTTTTTAAATTTAGGTATTTTGTATAGAAGTGTTATTTTACTATATAATGTTGCAGGTTATACTGATTTTATAATATATACGTGGTTAATGTAAAACTAGCAGATTTATGTATTGAGTGTAGGTATTATACTTGATGTTGCAAATTTTTTATGTATATTAGCTAGTGTGGGTTCTACTATTGAGAATTTTTGTTATCAATTAATTAACATAGTATAATATCAATACATAGGTAATATATGTTTATCAAATAGATCTATAGCGGGCTGTATTTTTGTATTAACTAATTTGAAATATAAACACTAAGTTAATATTGGTTTATTGGCCTATAATTTACTGATAATTAATAAAATCATAATGCATACAGCCAAGCCTCTAATACAAAAACATAACTTTAGTTGTATCAAGAAAACTATATATTAACAAAAGCTTATAAAGATTTTGGGTTAAGTAACAGCTTATCTGACAAATTACTAAGTTATAAAATTAACTAGCTTGTACACAAGATTCGCTGCTGAGATTTATAATATTCTTTTTTATGAACCAAGAAATCCTCTCTGTAGGTTGTGCACCAACACTTAACCAGTACTTTAATCTATCAACATTTACCTTAATAAAACCCACTTGCTCATGCGATAACATGGGATTATAAAAACCCAGTAGCTCAATAAACCTGCCATCTCTTTGTACCCTAGAGTCAGACACCACTATTCTATAAAAGGGCTTTTTTTTAGCACCAAATCTTGCTAACCTTATTTTTACAGACATTTGACAACTTACATATAACACTTTTTTAAAACTATCATTTATTGAAAATATAGTCAAATAAAAAATTAACTTTTATAGCAACTATATACATAACTTATATAATGTTAACTATTATCAATGTGTAATCTTAATAAGAAGTATAGTGATTATTTAAATTTGATGTTATAAGCATAGAGATTAACATAAATTACCTAAAAGTTTTTTTATAAATAAGTAACTTACTAATAGTCTATTACTTTACTACTTTAAACACATCTTAAAAAGTAGTATTATCCATTATCATTTAAAAATGATATACTGTCAGTATTAAATTTGTGATATTTTTATTATTTGTATTTTCCTATGTATTAGATGACATATGTGATTTATTATTGGCTTATTTTCACTAGTGTGATTGTTTAATGTTTAGAGATAGCCTCCATCATAATTTAGTATATGAATATATTGTATAGGATATTTGGTTTGTAAAATATTGTTAATGCACAAATTTGTCATAATTAATTAAGGTTATAGCTTATATTTGAGTGATTTACTTAATGGGAAAACATTATGAAGATAAGTATAGTAGTTTTATTTTAACTTTTAGTGTATTTGCTGTAGGATTTCTTGCAAGGCCTTTTGGGGCAGCTGTTTTTGGACATATTGGAGATAAATATGGTAGAAAGATTGCGCTTATTTTCTCTATTGTACTGATGTCTATATCTATTACTTTTATGATGATAATACCTGTCTATAATAACATAGGTATATATGCTCCAATACTGTTAGTTATTTGTAGGGTAATACAAGGTATTGCTCTAGGTGGTGAGGCAGGTAATGTTGCCTTTTTGATAGAGCATTCAAAAAATGGTAAAAATAATGGATTGCTTGGTAGTTATGAAGTATTAAGTGCTGTAATAGGATCTTTAATGGCTATGCTAGTTATTATGATAACTCATCATTTTACTGGTAATAGTTTTGTAATATGGGGATGGAGGATTCCATTTTTTGTGGGATTATTTATAGGAGTAATTAGTGTGTGCCTTAGATTGAGAAATGCGGAAAGTCCTGCATATTGTATGTATAAAGAGCAAAAAATTCCTCTCAAATTGCCATTTGCAGTATTATTAAAAAATTATAAAAGGCCATTTTTATTAGCAATTTTAATAGACTGTATTGAAAATTGTTCTTTTCATATTTTGATGGTGTTTTTTGTTAATTTTATTAACGAACTTTCTCTTACAAGAGTAGATCATCATTGTATAAATATAATAGCAAGTACTGGAATATTTGTATGTGGTATTTTGACAGTTTATTTTGGAGCATTATCTGATTTTGTTGGCAAAAAAAAGGTCATGATGATAGCGTCAATTGGCCTATTTTGTGTTAGCATTCCTGTATTTTGGGTGTTAAGTCAGGATAGTTATATATTAATAATTATAGGATATATATTATTTATTATACCCTTCTCAGCAGTACTTGGTCCTGTAAATGCTGCTATGGCTGAGCTATTTCCTATAAATATTAGGTATACAGGGTTTGGCTTAGCAAGAAATATTTCTTCTGCAATCGCAGGTGGAGGAGCGCCACTAATATGTACATGGTTAATATATATTACAGATATTAAAATTGCTCCAGCGATGTATGTGATGTTTTGGGCTATTATTTCTTATATTGCACTTAGTGTAATACAAAAAAAAGATATATATGTTGACTAGTGAATATTATCTGTAGTTTCTATTTTAGTTCTCATAGGTTTGTTAGTTCATCATTTTTTAGTATATCGGTTTTGAGAAAAAGGATTGTTAATTGAAATTATTCTTATGCAAGTTTGTAGTGGAGGTGCTTTTGATTGAATATAGACACTAAAAACACAAGGCATTTGATATACGCATTGATTTGTTATTAACTTATTATATGTACTTTATTTAATAATCAGCAATGTTTATGACTTACAACTTACGTGCTTCATCAACAAGCATTATGGGGATTCCATCTCTTATAGGAAATGCTAATTTAGCATCTTCACTTATTAGTTCATTAGTTGCTTGATTGTAATATAGCTTACCTTTTGTTACAGGACACACTAATATACTTAATAACCTTTCATCAATTATCATGGATTTTTTAATTTTGCTTAGCTTTTTATAATATACCTTGAAGTATAGTAAAGTCTAATAAAATATTTTCAGTTATGATATGTTAAAAATATTTATAAATTATAATTCCTTAATAAAGAGTTTTTTAGTAAAAAATTTAGTTTATTGAATGCTTATGTTAATTGTTGTGATAAATATTACTTATTAAAAAGTTTTTAGGGTATTATTTTATCTTAAAGCTTGTAGTGCAATGCTTTTTTATCGTAAGGGTATATGACTATTTATACAGTATTTGATATTTAGTACTAAAAGATACTAATACACATTAGTTATAAGATTAACTATTTAACTTTATATTAATAAAATTAAATAACTGTATATTGACAATTTTTCAGTATAGTTATGATGTATTGAAAATTGAGAATATCTCTTTGTTATGTTAATGCAGTATAACTACAGCATTTAGTTGTATAGGGTGTTATATTTGATGTTAAAAAATGACTTTTGCGTAAAATTTGATAAGTATTATATTTTAAGTCTTATTTATAAATATAGTAAAAACATAGTAATATGGGTGTGTTTTTAATTTTATTTGTTGAGTTTAAGTATTCATCTAGATAACTGTTAGATTGTTAAGTATGTAAACTAGTATTAAATTGTTCTCTTAAATATTATGATAACAGAAGATTGTTTTTATCTTATATATAGTAATACGGATAATTTTTTGTTATTTTCAAAGAATTTGTTAATTTCTAGAGTTTTTTGTATGCAATGTCTAAATCAATATGTGTATAGTGTTGATATATAAAGCATAGATAGTATTTATTATGGTCATTGACTCATTACGTAACTGATTAATGTCATATTCTTAATATTAGTATAGTGTATTTACTTAAATGTGTTAGTTTAACTTGTTTTATTACATAGGTATAGAGCTTACTGTATAGTTGATATATAAGTATAGATAGTATTTATTGTGGGCATTATAAATTAGTAATATACCCTTACGATTAAAAAGCATTACACTACAAACTTTAAGATAAAATAATACCCTAAAAACTTTTTAATAAGTAATATCTATCGCAACAATTAACATAAGCATTCAATAAACTAAATTTATTACTAAAAAACGTGTAATACAAGATTTTTCAGTGAAATACTTATGGTTTGTTTTTATAATTTTGCTTTATGATTTGTCTTTTCCTTGCTATCCCTAAACTTTTTTGAGGTATATTTTCAGTAATTGTGCTACCTGCAGCAATAACAGCATAATTACCAACATTAATGGGAGAAATTAAAGTACTATTAGCTCCAATAAAACAGTAACTGCCTATAACAGAATGGTGTTTTTTATTACCATCATAATTACAGATAACAGTCCCAGCACCAAAATTGCTGTTTTCACCTATAGTACAATTTCCTATATAACTTAAGTGTTTTATTTTACTCATTTTATTGACAGTACTTTCCTTTATTTCAACAAAATTTCCAATATTGCAGAATTGTTCTATAGTAGTGTTACCTCTAATACGTGCAAATGGGCCAATGATAGAATTTTCTTTAATATAACATTTCTCAAGGTATGAATAAGCTAAAATTTCAACATGTGATTTTATGTTAACTTGTGGTCCTAAAATTGTATAGGGATGTATTATTACCTCATTTGCAATTTTTGTATCAAGTGAGAAGAAAACGTGTTCAGGTGATAAAAGAGTTACTCCTGATTCAAGAAAAAAATTTCTTTTTCTGGTTTGAAAATATAATTCTGCTTTTGCTAAGTCATATCTTGTATTTATTCCTATAGCTTCATCTTCTGTTGATAAAATATATCCTACTTTTAATTTGTGTTGTGTTGCAGAGAGAACTACATCTGTAAGATAAAGCTCTTCGCCATGATATTGGATGGTATTAAGCATATCATGTATTATATTCTTGTATCCTATCATAATACCAGAATTTGATAAATGTGAATTTATGTCAGAATTATCTTTTTCTATAATTTGTAATACTTTTTGATTGTGATCGGTAATAATTTTGCCGTATTGGTTATTATTTGATTTGAAGGCAAGTATAATGATAGAGTTATCTGAATTTTGCAACAAATTAATCATTTTATAAATAGTTTTAACTGTAATTAATGGAGTATCTCCATATAGTATTAATACAATTTTTTGATCAGAGTTACTGATTTTTGTTATAGCTAATTTTGCTGCATTTCCTGTACCTTGTCTTTGTTCTTGCAGAGCAATTTGTGAGTTTAAATTGTATTTTTCTAAGCTTAAAGCAATGTAATGTTCTGTATTACTATTTGTTACTACGACAAGATTATGTGGATTTAATAGACTTGCACAATGCAAAACATGTTCAATGACAGGAAAATTACCGAGCTTGTATAGTATTTTAGAGGTATTAGACTTCATTCTACTGCTATTACCGGCAGCTAATATTACAACATCTATCATTATCAATATTATGTAAGTTATGTATTTAGCATCTACTAATTTTTGTACTTTTTCTAGGATATTCTTAAATATATCTATTTTTTGTAATATACAATATAAAATTACCATATTTATACTTTAATATGGAGAATCTTTGTATAATTTTATTATAGTTAATAAACTTTTGGTTAGTATTTATTAAACTTATCATATTTTCTAGCAGTATGTTGTACTATATATTATAGCTAATGTTTTATATAATGTGTATTGCTATATTAATTATTGTTTATATGATATATTATTGGTAATCTTCATGTGAGGTTTTTTTATGATGTTTCATGTAAAAAGTTACATACTAGTAAGTAACGCGAATTAAAATAAAAAATGGAATTATTTTTTAAGGTTTGAGGTACAGGTAATTGCTAAAATAATTAATTTTTAGTGAAGATATTAAGACAAGAGAATATATTCGATGATAGACTTGTACTTTTATCAATTCAAAAAAATATACCTTATTGTATTGCTGGTTAAGTTTTGATTTTAACATTAATGTATTATGAAATTATGAACATACTGAAGAAACTTTTCTTTTATGTAAAATATAATTTTCCAGTAATATTGTTATGAACGCTTACGAGTTTATATATTTTTTTTAGAATATTCTTTAGTTTATTATTTTGCATTATCTGTTTTAAGGAAATACTTTCTAGTACACTGTCATCAATATGTGAAGGACATATTGCATTAACCTTGATTTTCGGTGCTAATTCTGCAGCAGAAAGTATTGTTAAATCAGCTAGGGATTTTTTTGATAGCATATATGTAAAATATTTGCTTTTGATATTTGTGATATTGCTATCTATAATGTTAACAATATTTCCAGTAGTGTTACACTTTTTTGTAAAATACTGTGTAAGAAACATAGGGACTTTTACATGTATATGATAATTTTTATCAAAATCTAATTCAGTGCATTGCATTAATGTGTGATGGTAAAAAATTGAAGCATTATTTATTAAGTTATTACAATACGGCATTGCTTGGAAAGTATGATCTATTATGTTATGTAATGTGGTAAAGTTTAAAAGATCTGCGCGTAAAATTAAACATACTCTTTGGTATAATTCCTCTATATTTTTTTTCAAATTTAACGCTTCATTTTGAGAGGTATTGTAGTGAATTACTATATCATAACCATGACTGGCCAAGAACATTGCTATTACTTTACCAATTCTACGTGCTGAACCCGTGATTAGTACTCCTTTTTTTTTAGAATAATGAGTATTATTTAACAACATCAGTAAAATTAAATCCATAATGATTTATCCATTGTAGTTTATTTTCATAAAACATACGTAGGTCTTCTATATTATATTTTAACATTGCTATTCTTTCAATTCCTATTCCAAATGCAAAACCACTGTATTTATTTGGGTCAATGTTAACATTTTTTAATATATTGCGATGTACCATTCCACATCCTAGAATTTCTATCCAATCTTGATTATCTTTTTGAATATCAACCTCGGCTGATGGTTCAGTAAATGGGAAAAAACTGTTTCTAAACCTAGTTTTAACATTTGCATTAAAAAAATGAGAGAGAAAATAATTGATACAATATTTTAAATGTCCCATATTTATGTTATGGTCAACATATAATCCTTCAATTTGATGAAACATTGGACTATGTTCGGCATCCCAATCATTTCTGTACACTTTTCCAGGTGCAATAATTTTTATAGGGAAAGAAGTATTACATTCCATAGTCCTAATTTGTACAGAAGATGTGTGAGTACGTAACACGATGCGTTTATTATTTATTTTTTGTGCTAAATAGAAAGTATCATTTTCATTTCTTGAAGGATGGTGTTTAGGTGTGTTTAAAGCATCAAATACATGAAATTCATCTTCAAGTTCTGGACCATTTGCCAGTTGAAACCCTAGAGAAAAAAAAATTTGCTTTACTTCATTTAACACTTTAGATATAGGATGTAACTTTCCATATAATTTTGGTCTTACAGGTAAACTAATATCTATTTTTTCTTGCATTAATTTACTATGGATTTGCTGTTGCAAAAGTTTTTCTTTTTGTTTTTGAATTAAAAGCTTTAAATTATTACAAATAGGATTTACTATACTACTAACAGATTTGCGATTTTCTATATCTGTAATCCTTGAAATTTTTTTCAAATAACTACTTAAAATACCAGATTTTCCAAAATAATATACCTTAACTTTTTCTAATTCTTCAATAGAAGCACTAGCAGAAATACGTATAACTGCTTCAGCATTTATATCGTGTATCTTAGATAACATGAAATTTTCTAGGAACTTTTAATAGCATCAACTATTTGCTTAAAGTTGTCTTTATCATTTACTGCCATATCAGCAAGTATTTTCCTATTAATATTAATATTAGATAGTGATAGTTTTTTAATAAATTGAGAGTATGACATATCATACTGTTTTACTGCAGCATTGATTCTCATTATCCATATTCTACGAAAATCACGCTTGCGATTACGTCTATCACGATAAGCATAAGTTAAAGCCTTTTCTACTCTTTGCAAAGCAATTCTATAGCAGTTTTTCGAGCGGCCTCTATAACCTTTTGCAAGTTTGATTATTTTTTTATGTCTTGCCCTTGTTGTAACACCACGTTTAACTCTTGCCATGTAAACACACCTCTATTTAACGACTATAAGGCATAAAAAGCTTAATAATACTTGCATCCGAGCTATTTAGTATTGACATACCACGTTGAACTCTTAAGCTACGCTTGCTTCTTTTTGTCATTCCATGCCTTTTGGTAGACTGAGTAGCTTTAATTTTTCCACTAGCTGTAACTTTAAATCTTTTTTTAACAGAAGACTTAGTTTTTAATTTTGGCATAAAAACTCAACTTTTTATGATATAAAGCAATTGAGAGTTTACACACTAATAACTTATAATGTCAAGTATAATTGAATGTTATTTATGTTATTTATAGATTGGTCTTGTTTTCTGTCCTAACTTATGCATGGATGAAGGATTGTATATATTATCAAACAATAACATGTTACTTAAATGAGCTAATTTTGTTATACTTCAATAATTAATTTTTCATTTATATCACAATATATTGATATAAACAAATGTGCGAAGTTAAGAAAAAATAATAATGTTATTAAAGGATATTTTTGCAATAAATGTTAGCAAAAATCTTGACATTTGACCAATGTAATATACAACTTAGCTATAAAGTTTTTATTAAGTTAATAAATTATTAATAATATTAGGTTACTTATTAAAGTTGAATTTGTTTAGGTGTTTAAGTTTTAATTTGGGGATTTTTTTATGTCATCATATGAGGAAACTCCTTTGATGCCTAGAGCGGTAGCTGTATGGCTAGTTGATAATACTACATTAACTTTTGAACAAATAGCAAAGTTTTGCAATTTGCATTTGCTTGAAGTGAAAGGTATTGCTGATGGTGAAGTTGCAAAAGGTGTTATAGGCTGTAATCCGGTTGCAATGGGTCAAATTACAAAGGAAGAAATAGAAGCATGTCAAAATAATCCTAATAAGATTCCTAAGTTAATAACTTATAAAGGATTCAATAGTAAATCTAAAAAAAGGAGAGTACGTTATACTCCTGTTGCTCGTCGTAGGGATAAGCCAGATGCGATATGCTGGATTTTGAAATATTGCCCTGATATGCAAGATGTGCAGATTGCGCAATTGATAGGCACTACGAAGGCAACTATAACTGCGATAAGAAGTAAGGAGCACTGGAACTCAAGTAATATTAAACCTAGAGATCCTGTTTTGTTAGGTTTATGTACACAAGATGCTCTTGATGAAGCGATTATGAAGACTCAAATGATAGTTGAGAGGGAGCAGAGAGTACAAAATATTAGGAAAGATGCATTGGAGAATATATAAGTTAAGTAATAATTAAAGTATTTACTAATGTAGCTCTCATAAGGTTGTAATTGTGCCTTTTATGTAGTAGTATGCGGGTTATTTATTAAATTAGTGAGTATATTTTTTGTATTGTTCTTAAAGTTTAGTAAATTTTTTTTAATTATCAAGCTTCAATCTATATTTGCGTAGTAGATTATGATATATACTAAAATATCTCATAGCTGGTATTATTTTATGTGTTTTAGTTAAATAAAGAAGGATTGATTGTGTTAAGTAGTAGTAGAAAAAGGCGAAAATCCACTAGTAAAGTTGCAGATGATGTTACTATTGAGGAAGTAGAGAGAGAGCAAGAGTCTGTTAATGAGGACAAAGTATTATCAAAGGTATTAAGTCTAAATGAGCTAAAGAGGAAGAGCGCTGAGGAGTTATTGATAATAGCAGAGGAGCTAGGAGTAGTTAGCAATGGAAGGATGCTAAAGCAAGAGATAATATTTCATTTAATGAAGAGGGTAGTCAGTGGAGGAGGAGTAGCAATAGGAGGAGGTGTAGTTGAAGTATTACCTGATGGATTTGGATTTTTAAGATCTGCGGAAGCTAATTATGCTGCGAGTAGTGATGATGTATATATATCCGCTGGTCAAATAAAGAAATTTAATTTAAGGACTGGAGATATAGTTAATGGTGAAATAAGAGCTCCTAGTGATAAGGAGAGATATTTTACATTAGTAAAAGCATATAACATAAATTTTACAGAGATAGGTAAGTTACAAAGGTATGTGCATTTTGATGATTTAATACCATTATATCCTGAAGAGAGGATATTATTGGAATGTAATGATATACTTGATAAGAAAGATATCAGTATGAGAGCGATAGATATAATAGCACCTTTAGGGAAGGGGCAAAGGGCATTAATAGTAGCGCCTCCCAGGGCAGGCAAGACAATAATATTGCAACAGATAGCACATTCAATATCTGTAAATCATCCAGACATGGAATTAATGGTTTTATTAATAGATGAAAGGCCAGAAGAAGTGACTGATATGTTAAGGTCAGTGAAGGGAGAAGTAGTGAGTTCTACATTTGATGAGCCAGCGTATAGGCACGTACAACTTGCGGAGATAGTAATAGAGAAAGCCAAGAGGATGGTAGAGCATAAGAAGGATGTAGTAATATTATTGGATTCAATAACGAGATTAGCGAGGGCATATAATGCAGTAATACCGTCATCAGGTAAGGTATTAACAGGTGGAGTAGACTCTAATGCATTACAAAGGCCAAAAAGATTTTTTGGTGCAGCAAGGAATATAGAGAAGGGAGGATCGTTAACAATAATAGCAACGGCACTGATAGAGACAGGATCGAAGATGGATGAGGTTATTTTTGAGGAATTCAAGGGTACAGGTAATTGTGAAATAATCCTTGATAGGAAGATAGCTGACAAGAGGATATATCCAGCAATAGACATATCAAAATCTGGGACAAGAATGACTTTTTTGATATGATGAATAGTTAATGTTAGTTTAAAAAAGTTAAGTTATTGAGCTGGGTAATAGCATTGTTTGTGGATATTGTAAATATTGGATACTTAAAATAATAATCATAAGGATATAAGTTAAGTATATGTATATAATTAATGTTGAGTGATTATCATTCTTACCTAATTTTAATAGTAATTTTTTATGTAATTTAATATTAATGATGAGAATTCAATAGTTTATCACGTGCTTGGTTAAGCTTTTGCGCAAAATAAGCAGAGCCTCCTTTGTCTGGATGAACAGATTTCATAAGTTTATGGTATGCCATATTAATTTGTTCATTATTTGCTTTACCTTCTAGTCCTAATATCTCTAGTGCTTCATTTATTGACATCTCGTTGCTTGTATTCCTATTGCTATAAAGTTCATTGAAAAATTTGTTCATCATTGGAGTCATGATATGACTCATATGTATTATACTGTTTCTCTTGATTAAAAAAAATATAGATAATAAGACTATTGGAAAAATAAATAATGCCCCTATTATACATAATATTACTATTAATACAAATAACATATTAAATGACTTGATTTATGGTAGGTATTACTGTATTATAGTCAGGAAATTTGTTTTTTTGCAATTAGTTTTGTTAATGTTTATTCAGATAGAAAGCACACCAAATCCTAATACTCTTAAATTTTTACCTGGTATTACTGTCAATAGTGGTGAGTCAATTGAATTTAACAATGAAAATGCGCATAAGTCTTCTTTAGCAAGTACATTATTTGAAGTATTAAATGTAGAAAAGGTTTTTTTTGGTAGTGATTTTATTTCGGTAACAAAATCTGATAATATAGAGTGGGAGCTTTTAAAGCCAAGGATACTGGCTATAATGTTGGATTTTTTTTCGACAAACTCTTTATCTAATAATGGTGAAAATTTTGAAGAGGAGCAAGAGGAATTTTTTGATATTAGTGATTTGGATAAAGTGACTCAAATTAAAGAGCTGATTGCAAATTATATAAAACCAGCAGTTGCACAGGATGGTGGTGATATAAAGTTTAGGGGCTATAAAGACGGTATAGTTTTTGTAAAATTGAAGGGAGCGTGTTCTGGGTGTCCAAGTGCACAAATCACTTTAAAAGAAGGGATACATAGTATGCTAAGTTATTATATTCCTGATATTCAAGCTGTAGAAGATGTGCAATAGATATTGATATTCTTGACGAATTTAAAGTTGTTTAGGTATTTCTATTATAAATAGAATAATGCTATTAGGTTATGCTTTTAGTAAGATCAACTATTTTTAACTGAAAAATTTTATTATAAATTGAAAGATGCATGTTTGTAGTTAATGTTATTTTATAAATATAGTTAATAAGTTATATTTTTATTAAAGTATATATAAAGCATTAATAAAAGGTTGATAGCTTTAATTTTACGAAATATGCGTTAACAGTGTTGTTTTTTATTTATGTATTTTTTATTAGTAAGGATTATGTCTTTGGAAGATCCAAAGTTACTGTTAGTAATACAAATATCAGTGTTGGTAATTATGACTTGGTGCTTTAAGTTATTGTAGTATTATTAAAAATTTTTTGGTGTTTCTACATAAAATATACTTTTGTTCTTTTGTGTTTTTTTGTTTTTGTGAAAAAATTTATATTTTTTATTAATAATAGGTGTGTTATTTGTAGGATAAATTGATGTATTATGTTGTATTGGCATAATTTTTGATTGAAAGCTGTGAGTTTGTGGTTTGTCAGAAGGTTTGTGTACAATATCATGAGGATTAATGGTTTGTGCTTGTGATGATAATTTGTTTTTTGATTTATTATGTAAATTTGTACTCTTATTTGCTACGATGGCATTACTTGTTATGTTATTATCAGGAGAATGTAAAGGTTTTTCTATATAAAATTTGCTATGCAAAGGTATATTTTTTTGAGGAATTGGTGCTACTTGGGTAGAATATTTTGTGTGTGTTTGTAAGGTATTTGATAATTTTGCTTTATGTAACTTTGAGTTAGTATTGTAAGCGATTCTTTTTGTATTTTGAGTCAATAAGATTTTTAAAATTCTTGTCTGTAATTCTGTTATTGTATTTGATGTTTTATTTGTAACATCAGTAATAAGTTTTTTTATATATGATTTACTATAAAGTTTGTGTTTTTTATAATTATTAAGATTATATTTGATGTCTGTAGATTTGTATTTTGCTATTTTTTCTAAAAAATCCTCAAAAGATATACTATGATATAGGCTTTCTATTTTGTTAATTTCTTTAATAAGTCTTTTGTTATAAGAAAAAATATTGCTATGTTGTTTTATTATGTTATGTAAGTTTTGAAAAAATATTGTGCAATCTCCATATTTAACACTTTCTTGGAATATATTGTCTATTTGTTGTAATTCAATGATAGATATGTTTATTGTTCTAAGTGTCAATTTATGAAATTGCCTTAATATTATATAGTACCATGAGCGGTTGTATTCTAAAAATAACTCCTTTTGCTTTTTTTTATATTGTAAGGCTGTAATGTGGGTTGCAATTGTAGTTGCAATTTGCATTTGATAGTCTAATTCTGATGAATTATCATGTAAAGGTTTATTAAAAAAGTTTTTTGAAGATATGGTAGTAGATCTTAGCATTGTGCTATTTATGTTTTGAGTTGTATTATGAAGCCGTAATATTATTGTAGATGGTGAGCATTGAGGGAGGCTTATAGTATAATTTTTATCAGGGGTTATTCCATAAAACATAAGAAGAATACAGAAGTTATTGTTTTGATTAATAAAATAGTACTGAAATAAATTATCAAGCATTTCCTGAGAGTGTTTAATAAGTCCTTGTAATATTAATCTGCCTGTGAAAATTATAGTATTTTCTTTTAATGTATTGTGTGTCTTTTTATAGAGATAATGTATTTTTTGTTGTGTTAATTTTCTGGTGTTTATTTTTGAGATTATTGTATTAATTATATTGTAAATTTGATCTTTATGGATTTTAGGGTCAATTATTTCATGTAATGCTCTATATAATAACTCTTGATACCATATTTCTGAATATTTATTGAATTGAGTGGAAGTTTGCAAATTGTTGAAGTTATAATGTAAAGCTTGAATATATTGATAATTTGGCATCGATTGATATGTAGTATAACAGTTACTTAACATATTGTGTAGAAGTACTATAGAGTTTTTGTTAAGTAAAAATGATGTTAATTCTTGAAATCGTTGTGTGCGAAAAATGGATTGTGTACTACTATGAGGATTATTTAGTATTATCTTATTTTGGTAGTTATTGGGATTATATTTCGTATGCATGTGATTATCTTTTGTATATGCTAAATCTAGCATATTTATTATTATTAACAATGTCAAAAAGAATTTTATTATGTAAATGGAATTTAAGTGTATTTATAAAAATTACAGTTATTCTATAATTAATATTATTATTAGAGGAAAGCACTTGATTAATGTTAAAATTAATAATAACAGTAAAACATTGCCATTAAATACCACTTTATCAGAAGTATTAGATAATTATAATACTGGTATTTCATTTGCGGTTGCTTTAAATAATAAGTTAGTGCCTAAAGCCCATTATGAAGGTGTATATTTAAAGGATGGAGATGTTATAGATATTGTTTATCCTATGCAAGGAGGTTAATGTTATGCTATAGGTTATTATTAAGAGCATTACTATATAAATGTTATTAGTAATATACTATACTATACTTGCAGTATAGTATAAAGTCATATATGTATATTAAAAAAGATGTATAAAGTTTCTAATTTTATTGATAAATGTATTATGGCTATGAATATAGAACAATATTTATATACTACGTAGTGTATCATCCCTTTTTAATAAGAATTTAATATTAACTTATTGTGCGATTTAATAAATTTATAATGAATACTACATTATGAATAATAAAGATTATGAAGTGTTTCAGAAAAAATAATATTATTGTTCTGTATTACTAATACATAGTATTGATAAGAGAAAATGATTTAATAAAGATTATATTATGTATATTTTGAATCAGTATTAAATATCTTCAAATTATAATGATGCTCTTAGTAAAATTATAAGAAAATTATGAGCTAATAATCAAAGGGAGGGGGTGATATTTATATAATGTTAAACTAGAAAGTAGATTGCTTTTATGTTCTATTATATATTTTTTCTTTTCCAAGTATATTAATTAAGTATATTAAATAGGGTAAGGAAGGAGGGGTATTATGTGGGATTTATATGGTGTTAAACTAGAGAGTAGATTGCTTTTAGGTTCTGCCATGTATCCTTCGCCAAGTATATTGTCTAAGTCTATTAAAAATTCTGGAGCCGAAGTAGTAACAGTATCGTTATCTAGGCAAATGCCAGATAAAAATTGTGGCAGTAATTTTTGGGATATAGTAAAAAGTAGTGGATGTCATATTCTCCCTAATACTGCAGGGTGTCGAACGGTTAAAGATGCAGTGTTAATGGCACAAATGGCAAGAGAGATTTTTTCTACTGAATGGATTAAATTGGAATTAATAGGTGATGATTATGTTTTACATCCAGATATAATATTATTATGTGAAGCAGTAAAAGAACTTATTAATCAGGGATTTAAAGTATTTCCTTATTGTACAGATGATTTAGTAGTATGTCAAAAGCTAATAGATTATGGCTGTTGTGTTTTGATGCCAGGAGTTGCACCAATAGGTTCTGGATGTGGGGTTCTGAATATTTATAATCTACAATTACTGCGTAATAGGTGTAGGGATGTAAGAATTATTGTAGATGCAGGTATAGGAAAACCATCAGATGCTGTAACAATTATGGAAACAGGTGTTGATGGAATTTTAGTCAATAGTGCTATATCACGAGCATTATATCCTGAAAATATGGCATTGGCTTTTAAGTATGCTGTTGAATCAGGAATTATAGCATACAATGCTGGTATTATACCAAAAAGAAACTTTGCTGTACCAAGTACACCATTAATAGATACTCCTTTTTGGCATGCTAAAAATTGATGTAAATTATTATATTAATTAAAAGATGTTATTATTTATTTAATTTAGGAAATTAACAAAACTTATAATACTCTATAAAAAGTAATTTTTTACAATATGCATTAATTATAATGCTTTATTAAAAAACCTCAGCTTAGCATGAATGATACTTTGTGCGAAAATAACATTAATCATTTTATATCCACTTCTTTTAAGTTTTGCTTGATGCCAATCAGAATAAGATAGTCCAATATATAACGTAAATATAAAATGTATAAGCATAAGGGATGTAATGCTTATAATACCTAAATAACATGCGATATAAATTAACGTAGAAATACACATAGATATTAAAGATACACACCATAACCCCTTAGATATGGTAAATAAGAACGTAAAAAAAAATGCTGCAAAAGAAAAACCATCCTTAATAAAAATAGTATCTTGTAAATTATTTTTGTAAATATAAAAAGAACGCATATTTTTTTAATAATAACTACCTAGCTGTATTTTATAATTAAAATTAATACTAGTAAACTGAAAATAATTTAATTATCCTAAAAATATCTTACCGTTATATGGTATTATTAATGATTACACGGTTTGCGCCAAGTCCTACAGGGCATTTACACATTGGTAATATAAGAACAGCTTTAGTATGTTGGTTATATGCAAGACAGCAAGGTGGAAAATTTTTATTGAGAATCGATGATACAGATGTTAACAGGTCAAATGATCAATACATTCAAAAAATTAAGAATGATCTAAGCTGGCTATTTATTGATTGGGATATGTGTTTTAATCAGTCTTCTAGATTTGTGCGTTATGATGAAGTGTTTCACTATCTATTGGATAAAGGTATAATATATCCTTGTTATGAGACACAAGAAGAGCTTGAGTTACAGAGAGTAGTAAAACGAAAGGCAGGATTACCTCCTATTTATGATAGAAATATGTTGGAAATTACTGACAAAGAAAAGAATACTAGGAATCCGTATTTTAGACTTGAAATTAATAAAGATATGATTATTAGTTGGCAAGATAAGGTGAGAGGGCAAGTAACATTTAATGCTAAAAATATTAGCGATCCTGTTATTAGGAGAACAGATGGTCAATATACTTATATGTTACCTTCTGTTATAGATGATATGGATTATCAGGTGACACACGTAATACGTGGTGAAGATCATATTAGTAATACTGCTACACAAATTTATATAATGAAAAATCTTAATGCAAAAATTCCTGATTTTGCACATTTATCTCTTTTGCATTTTGGTGATAAAAAAGTTTCAAAACGTGTTGGTGGATTTGCAATAGAATACTTTAGAGAGAATAGTATAGAACCTATGACAATTAATAGCTATATTGCAAAAATAGGCACATCTTGTGCAATAGAAGTACAAACAGATATGTCAGCTTTAATAGATACTTTTGATATACAGAGCTTTAGTAATTCTTCCAGTAAATTTGTACTAGAAGATTTAATTAAACTTAATGCTAAAGTTTTACATAAAATGCCTTTTTATCAGATTAAAGATCGATTAAATGTACTTGGCGTTAATTCTGAGGAATTTTGGTATTCTATTTGTAATAATATAGAAAGACTTACTGATGTAAAAAGTTGGGTTAATATATGTAGTCAAAATGTTATTCCAATTATTGATCCTGTTAATAAAAGATTTATTTCTTTAGCAAAAGATCTGCTTCCCAGTGGTGAGTTTAATGAAGATACATGGGGTATATGGATACAGAGAATTAAGGAAAATACTCATTTTAAAGCACGTGATATATTTATGCCATTACGACTAGCACTTACAGGGTTATCAAAGGGGCCAGAACTCGCAAAATTACTACCATTAATAGGTAGAGAGGAAATAATGCGTAGGCTTAATACTGATAATCTAGAATAGTTAATTACTATGTACTTATTGTGATATTTTGCTAAATAAAAAATTTAGTATAAATATAGTAACACGATATATATTTTTATTGTAGTGTAAAATATTCACAATATGCAAATAGCTTAAAATAGCACTTCATTTATTAAATTATGGTTACAATATTATTGAGTACTAAATTGTAAAAATAATTTTAGACATGTTATATTGCTTATTATAACATATTCAGGGTAATTTTCTTAGTACATCAAGGGTGGAATAGTTCTGTATTTAGAAGTAGCATATTTTTTCAATATTGATCATATTTAAAACAATTATTGTAATGTCAAATTACTAAATTTAAGTTAAAAAAAGTAGCTAAAGTTAAATTATGATCATTTGCTGTATAGTAATTATATTAATATAACAAATATACTTTTATATAGTAAATAATGCAAGTTTATGCTGGATAATTATGAATTATGGATTTTTTGTACGTTATGTACTTACTAAGACTTTGGGTTATTGTAAGTATAGAAATATTGTTGATTAATATTTTTACAACATTTTGATATTGGTTATATGTTTAAAATGCTAGCAATAATGCTTAATTATCAACCTGATAAAATAACAATAATGCTGATTAATAGAGCAATGAATTGATAACATATATCAAGTATAATTAATTTTATTATTTATATAAGTTATTGTGTGATAAGTGTTTTCGTTGATAACATGAAATATAATAAGATTTTAAAACCATGCAGGGGAAACAACTCCTTTATTATTTGTCATTAGAAGAATAAAAAAAAGCATAACAAGAAGTTTTCATTATAAAATGTAAACAACAAGGAAACTTTAATAAAATTTATTAATAATCCTGCAACTCTATCCAATACATTATATCTTATTGGCAATAGTAAAGCATTTTCTCATATATTAATTTATGATATTTTTTGATATAAGATCACTAGATTAAAACAGAATAATTGTGTAGTTTTTTTTAAATAAATGCTTTGTTATTTAAAAATGAAGTTTATTTAGAAAATATTAAAACATTTAGTATACATGAATAGCAGAACTCAAAGATGTTATTTGAATGTATAATTGCAGTTTGTTTAAAGTAATAATATAATGTAAATATTATAGTGTTTTATACGTTAATAATAGAAAAGGGTTTTTTTGATTTCTGAGGGAAGTTTGTAAAGTATAAATTTAATTTTTCAGGATTATACTTGATATCATGATAAAAGTGTGGTAATCCATAAAACCTTAATGGCGGATGTAGCTCAGTTGGTAGAGCATCAGTTTGTGGCACTGAGGGTCGCCAGTTCAATCCTGGTCATTCGCCCCTTTACTGGTTGTTCATAAATATATATCTTGTAAAAAGAGCATAAAGGTTTTTTTCATATCTAATGATTATGGAAATTGGTAAAGTTTCTGTACTATATCAATAAAGTATGAAAGTAGGAATACTTTTCAATAAAGATTTTTTGACATTAGATTGTTTTGTTATAAAATTAGCGGGATTAAATGTGTAATTATATATGCTACGTATTGTAAGACTTTTTACTGTTTTTATAGCTTTATTATATTGTGTTAGTAGTGTTGCTAGTGTTAAGATAGTTGCTACTGTTGATGATGAGTTAATATCTAGCTTGGATGTAGAAAAAAGAGTTAAGTTTGATAAATTGTTGCATAGGATTGATGAGACAGTAGCTGATAGTATGTCTTTAAAATTTTTAATAGACGAAGCTTTATTGAGAAGTGAAGCAAAAAACTTAAAAATTTCTGTTAATGAGTCAGATATAAAAGAAGCTACACATAGGATACTAAAGTTTATTGATGCCAATGGTAGTATGAGTTTGTTAGATTATATTCAAAAAAATGATTTAGATTATACAACAGTTTTACGTTATATAGAATCTAAAGTAATTTGGGATAAGATCCTATTGGTAAAAGTTATTCCGTACATTAATGTATCTGATGACGAAGTCGATAATTATATTGCAGAAAACAAGTCTGATAAATTTGAGACCATGGTAAGCTTGAATCAGGTGTTTATTCCATCAAAATCAAAAGATATTGTTAAAATAGTGCTAAAAGCACTACTTAGTAATGTTAGTATTCACGATATTAGAGATCGCTATAAGAATTATGGTATTAGTATAGATGAAATTAGTGGTATTAATGTTGATTCACTTGATCATAAAATTAAAGCAAATCTAATAAATGCAAATATAGGTCAGGTAATGAATCCTATAGAATTTGAGCAAGGTTATTTAATAATGCAATTACTGGATAAAGTGCAGATTAGTAAAAAATTTATTTACAGTGAAGTAATGTTAAAGCAGGTGATGTTTAGTAGCAAGGACAAGAACAAATTAGATCAAATGATGAAATTGCAAAATTCTAAGGTGGATTGTTCAACTTTTAATAAGATTGTTTCACAATTGAAATTAGGTAATGTGTTAAATTTTGTTGTTAAAGTGAAAGACTTATCTACTAAGATGCAGTCATTGCTACAAAATGCAAAAGTTAATGATGTATTGCATTTTGCATCTGATAATAAAGAAAATATTATTGTGCTTTGTGAAGTAAGAGAAAAGAATTTGCAAGATGAACAGTTTCTTGATAAAAATCAAATTGATAATATTAAACAAAGTATATCTATAAAGAAGATAGATATAAAGAGTATGCAGTTAATGTCTCAATTGCATAGAAGCCATCTCGTTGAGAGGTATTAGGGTGATACGCATAACTGCAGGTAAATATCGTGGTAGAAAGATATTTACTGGAAATGCGTTAGATGCAAGGCCTGCTACTTCTATAGTTCGAGAATCCATTTTTAATATTATGCGTTCATATGTGTCAATTCAAGGATTGTATATTCTTGATTTATTTTGTGGTAGTGGTTCATTATCTTTTGAAGCATTGTCGCGTGGTGCAGAAAGTTCATATATGGTAGACATTAATTATAATAATTTACAATTAGTACAAAAAACAGCTATGGCTTTAGGTGTGATGGATCAGGTTATTACTGTATGCTGCGATGTAGAAAGGTTATCTGCAGCTATAAAGAAGTATGATATTGTATTTATTGATCCTCCATATCATGATATTAAATTTGTTGATATATCTCTTAATATTTTAACGCAGTTTAATTGGTGTAAAAGTGGTAGTATAGTTACGTTACGAGTAAGAAAAGGCTATCAAATTTCTGTCCCAGAACAATACATTTTTTTGGATGAGCGCGTGTATGGTATTTCAAAGGTGATATTTTTATTATATAATACCTAGTTGATATTAAAGTATATTCTATAAAGTTTATACAAATATTTTTAAGAGTAGGTATTGTATAATGTAATTATATTAAGAAAACTTGAAAAGTTTTTTATATTTATAATAAATGTAGATAAAGTAGTAAGGATATCAGTAAGGGTACGTAAAATAACCCTATAACTGTATTAGTAAGTAGCATTATTGCTATTTTATCAGGCTGATAATTAAGCATTGTTGCTAACATCATTCCTGTGCCTGATATAGGGATTATGGCTAATAAAATTAGTGCTTTGTATACATCTTGATAGTATAGTTGAGTAATTGTTTTATCAATGAAAATTAAGCTTAAAATAAAGATTGGCCATACTACATATTTAATTATGATTGTTAAGAAAATGAGCTTCCAGTCAATATGAAATACTTTTATATTTGCTACTGCTATTCCCAATAACATCATTCCGAGTACTATGTATGTGCTTCGTATATTAACTGCTGTATTAAGTAAAAACTCTGGTACAGGTATTTTAAAATAACTGAAAACTAGTGCTAAAATTATAGCATAAGAAGCTGGTAAGGTTGCTAATTTTCTCATACACTGCTTTGCTGTGTATAATCCTTGTGTTGCTATGTAAAATCCACAGCTGTTTTCAAAAAGTAACATACCTACATAACATAAAAGATATAATGATACAGTGTGATTATCAAATAATGCTAGTGCTACTGGTAATCCAAAAAACCCCATACTAGAACTTCCAGAGCTGAATGCTAAAATATTTCTTGTATTATCTCTAAAAATTAAGGCTGATACTTTATACACAAGAAGTGAGACAATGCAACAAATACACCATGTCAATAATGGTAAAGAAATAACTGCTTTATCTATGGTTATTTTTGAAGTTCCGGAAAATACAACAACTGGACCCATAATGTAAAATAGTAATTTTGCTATGGTTTGGCTATGTGGGTTCAGCAATTTACCT
The DNA here is from genome assembly GCF_019186785.1 of Neoehrlichia mikurensis. Lineage (GTDB taxonomy): Bacteria > Pseudomonadota > Alphaproteobacteria > Rickettsiales > Anaplasmataceae > Neoehrlichia > Neoehrlichia mikurensis. The sequence continues at coordinate 349,809 of NZ_CP066557.1, read as the reverse complement.
GCAGTAAATCCTATTAAGATTGTTACATATAATGGTGCTACTTTTGATAGTAGTATGAGAAACATATAAATTGTTTTTTGCGTAAATGCTAAGCTACTACTTTAGCATAAGTTTATATTTTTTTATAAACCTTTAATTTTTGTAAAATTCTCTGCATATGATTTAGGTTTTTTTTGTAAAGGACGTTCTTGTAGTAAGATATACTTAAAATTGTTTTTTTCTGCATATGCAATTGCTTGCTCTTTTGTTGTAAATAGTAAGTGTATTTGTTGGCGCGTATCTTTTGATCCTATCCATTGCATAAGTGGTTCAACATATTTTGTATTTGCAGGACAAAACTCTACTTTCCACATGCTATATTTTTGTACACCAGATTGCATTGCACTTTTTGTTGGTTTGTATATCTTAACTAATATATCATTATTTAACACTTGTTGTAGCCTAAGAAAATATGCTATAATGCTAGAATATATACATAATTTTTTAATAAATGTCTACCCTTAATAATAATGCACTAACATTTGAAAGTGCAATGCATGAGTTGGAAGTAATAGTGCAAGAACTTGAAAGTAGTAGTATAAGTCTAGAGAGAAGTATGCAGCTATATGAAAGAGGCAAGAGCTTATATGAATATTGTCTTAATGTTATTAAGGGTATGGAGTTAAAAATTGAAACTATAAGCTAATCTTGTTATTCTTGCTATATTAAAGTGATTAGGTGTGAGTAAAGTTTTATAATGAATGAAGTTTTTACTTTTGGATGTAGGTTAAATTTTTATGAAAGTGAGATTATAAAAAAGTACTTAAAAGCAGCAAAATTAAAGGATGTTGTTGTTGTTCATAGTTGTGCTGTTACTAATGAAGCTGAGCGTCAAGTTCAACATAAGATACGTAAACTTTATAAAGAGAATGTTGGTGTTAAAATTATAGTTGCAGGTTGTGCTGCTCAACTAAATCCAGATGTATATGCAAGAATGCCTGGTGTAGTAAAAGTGTTGGGTAATATAGATAAGTTACAATACAAAAGTTATATTAATGATGACATGATTAGTGTGAGTAACATGGAGAATGTTGATAAACCTAAATTTCATGTTTTGACACGATTTGCTGATAAATCAAGAGCTTCTATAGAAATACAAAATGGGTGTAATCATCAATGTACATTTTGTGTGATTACTAAAGCCAGAGGTAATAATCGATCAATGCCTATTGAAGATATTATTAGTCAAGTTAAAATGTTTGTTGATTATGGATATAATGAAGTTGTTTTTACAGGTGTGGATATTACAGGTTTTGGATTGGATATTTTTGGGAAACCTTCACTTGGTATGATGATTAAAAGGGTATTGAAGTCAGTTCCTAGTTTACAAAGATTAAGACTGTCATCAATAGATGTTGCAGAGGTAGATAATGATCTTTTTGATATTATTAAGGATGAACCAAGGTTTATGCCTCACTTGCATATGAGTTTACAGTCTGGGAATGATGTTATTTTAAAAAGAATGAAACGTAGACATAGTAAAAATCAAGCTTTAGAATTTTGTGATAAGGTGAGAAGTCTAAGAAAGAATATAGCATTTGGTGCAGATATTATAGCAGGATTTCCTACGGAAACTGATAGTATGTTTTATGATACTATTGATTTGATAGAAAAAGCAAATATATCTTATCTACATGTATTTCCATATTCAAAAAAAGAGGGTACGATTGCTGCTAGGATGCCTCAAGTTGCAGCACACGTTAGGAAAGAAAGAGCAAGGTATTTAAGAGAATTAGGTGAAAAGAGGTTAAAAATTTTGTATAGAACTCTACTTGATACAAAACAAAACATTATTGTTGAAAAAATAGGTTTTGGTAGAGCAGAAAATTTTGCATTAGTGAAATTTTATAACCAAAATGCTGATTTGAAAAGTATCATTAATGTACATATTAGTGATATAGAAGGCAACTACTTAGTTGCCAATTAATGTATTATATATCAATTATCTATACAAGTTTATAAACATTGTAGTTAAGAAAGTAGATAAATTTTATCACTAATTTAATTAGTAAAGTCTTTCATTAATTTATAAAATTTTTAATTATCTATGTAAAATTACTTTATATCTTGTGATAAAAGCAACTACAAATGGTAGAGCTACTATATGTGTATATGTAAATAGGTAGGCTATTTATTATTGTAATTTTTACTATACAAATAATATAAGAGTATATACCCTAATGGATTTACAATATCAAATATAATTAATGTTATTTATGATTGGTAATTAGTTAATTTTTAAGTGCTATATAATATCAATGTGTTAAGTTTTAATAAAAAGGCCAGTATAAGGTGTTTTTGTAGTAAATGTTAGCAAAAATTTTGGTATTTGATAATAATATATAGTTTATCTGTAAGTTATTATTAAGTTAATAGATTATAATAATATCTATACATTAATAAGAACTACCAATTATACAAATATGACTTAATTATTTATTAGCAGAAATTTATTTATATCAAGAATTGTTTAGTATATTGTGAGTTCTGAGTTTTTAACTATATTAGTATAATTTTATTGTGAGTTCTGAGTTTTTAACTATATTAGTATAATTTTAAGGTTTATAAGTTACAAAGCTTGGTCATTAATTGATAATAAAATGCCTGTATTAAAGATAATGATTCTAGTATCTTTAATTGGGTTATTTATTGAAGTTCAACTTGCCTAAGTTTTAATTTGAAAATTTTTTATGTCCATAAGTAAACTTCGTTGATGCCGAGAAAGTAGCAGTTATATAACTGCAATATAATAACCACTTAAATATATTTTAATGCTATAACAATAAATAAAAGTTTTAACGGAAAGTCATCTTCTATTTAATACAATTATTTATTTCATTTATAATCTTAGATATATCTGCCCCAATAATTTGTGATAACTTGATGCCATTTTTAAAAATCAATATTGTTGGGATAGCACTAATATTGTATTTTATTGGAGTATTTTGGTTTTCTTCAACATTTAACTTGTATACTCTTATTTTTTCCTGGTAATTTTGTGCTAACTTTTCAAGTTGAGGCTCTAAAGCCTTACACGGCCCACACCATGAAGCCCAAAAATCTACTAGAACAACACCACTGTTCTCATTTAATTTATCACTAAAGTTGTTATCATTAATTTGCTCAATGGAAGACATTATAACTCCTATGGTAAACTATAAAAGTATAAAGTAATTTTATAATAACGCAATGATTAGTTTTTAATTTATTTTAAATGATTATTAAAAACACATACGGTATCAGATCCATGACGGAGAGTAAACGCATGACTCACACGTTCAATTACTACATAATCATTTACAATACGAAAATTAATTAAGGATTCGTATCCTTCTGAGTCTATGTGAAATATAGACGGTAAACTAGCATTTACAGTAGGGAATTGCATGTATGTGAATCTATTATCATCGAATATTTTTAAAGGTACAATGCCTTCACTACCACGATTATGAGAAACTGAGTAATTAAAATTTATTCCTTTCCTTGCAGTATCAATGTCTGTGAGATCTGGTATTTGGGTTTGATTGATAGGAAACATCATACCTCCATTATCTAACCCTGAGTTATCATTGACATCAGTAGAAGGGTATAAAAACCTTACTTCATAAGCTAGCCTTGCATCATCTAGACCTGTAGCTTCTTCAGCATGTAATTCAAAGTAATAAACTCTTTTATTTGTAATGATGGTTGCATTGGTATTAGCGTTATCTGCAATAGGTTTGATGAATAAACGATTCCCTTTAGGCATTAACTGCCATCCTGTTGAATCACCCATTGATATGGTGTCAATTGTTTCATCAGATTCAAATAATATACTTGATTGATATCCATAAAATCCTGTGTACTTATGTATAGACTGCGGATTATAGTTGATAATTTTTATGTGATTATCTTCTGCTATGGAGCGTACTTCTTGTTTGCTAAAACATGAAGTGCTCATTAATACAATTATAGTAAAAATTGTTAGTATCTTTTTCATATTTTGTTGTCACGTTAAAATGCTATCTTTTTTAGTTTAACACTAATGAATAAATCCGCAATAATCTATATTCATTATATGTTAATTTTTAGGTAATTGTGTGAGGTGTGCTTTGGTATTTGTATAAAAACGTTATGTGTTGAAAGTTTAACCTAATAGTGAATATATTAGATAGGTGATTTGCTAGAGGTTATATCTTGTTTATTGCAAGACTGTTTTTGTATAGAGGGAGCAGATGTATATCATATAAAAGCACCTATAGCACAATAAAATTTATTTAATATATTTGTATTAAAACATAGTGTTCATATGATGATAATATGATTTAAGTGTGATAGTATGTTGAAACGCTTGAATTGTTTACATAAGTTTTTATGTTTTTTAATTAATTGTACTTAATTTATTGTAGCGTGGAATTATATAATGTTAGAAATAAAAAGAATTCCTAGTATTATCAGATTTATTTATATATTTAAATATCTGAATTTTAAAATTAATCTGTTCTTATATGGTATTGTTGAAGAAATTGTAGTTATATAACATATATTAAGAAGTTTAATTTAGAACATTGGAAATCGTTATTCAAGTAATTAGTATATAATAATTAATACATTAATAATGAAAATATATAATGTAAGTTTTATTCTGAGATTGCATTATTTAATTATAATGCTATATAATATAGTAAAGGAATACTTTTTATTTATTAGTTGTTTTTTTATATGTTTAAGTATTATATTGATAATGAACTTATATTACACTAAAAATAACTTGTGTGTTACTAAGAGGTATTTTATCATCATATGATTTAAATTTATTTGATTGGTTGCGTGTTTTAATGTAGCTGAGTAAAAGGTGTAAATGCGCTTTTTTAGTAAGTTTTATGCTTATAAGGTTATAACATATGGTTGTGTTAGTACTATGAGCTAAAATGATTTGAGTTACAAATTATGTAGATATAATAGGTAATGTGGTATTTTTACGTTATGAGTTATACTAAATTTCTTATGATTTTTTAAAAATATCTTGTATAATAATTTTTTGTGCTATAGGGTTTACCTGTATTAGTACAATGTCATAATACCCTTCTTTATATCATTTATGTATAATAAAGTTTGTTAGGTCTGTGTAAAAGTGGTGTTAATCTAAAAAATAGTAAAATTGTTTTTTATAGTTTATTGTTACATATTTATGTATGAATTACTGTATGGTTTAAGTGTGTAAGGTGCATTGCATTGAAAATTGTATTCTTATATTAATTCAATTGAAGAGAGAGTTTTATGTCAGATGATGTTACTATTGAGGAAGTAGAGAGAGAGCAAGAGTCTGTTAATGAGGACAAAGTATTATCAAAGGTATTAAGTCTAAATGAGCTAAAGAGGAAGAGCACTGAGGAGTTATTGATAATAGCAGAGGAGCTAGGAGTAGTTAGCAATGGAAGGATGCTAAAGCAAGAGATAATATTTCATTTAATGAAGAGGGTAGTCAGTGGAGGAGGAGTAGCAATAGGAGGAGGTGTAGTTGAAGTATTACCTGATGGATTTGGATTTTTAAGATCTGCGGAAGCTAATTATGCTGCGAGTAGTGATGATGTATATATATCCGCTGGTCAAATAAAGAAATTTAATTTAAGGACTGGAGATATAGTTAATGGTGAAATAAGAGCTCCTAGTGATAAGGAGAGATATTTTACATTAGTAAAAGCATATAACATAAATTTTACAGAGATAGGTAAGTTACAAAGGTATGTGCATTTTGATGATTTAATACCATTATATCCTGAAGAGAGGATATTATTGGAATGTAATGATATACTTGATAAGAAAGATATCAGTATGAGAGCGATAGATATAATAGCACCTTTAGGGAAGGGGCAAAGGGCATTAATAGTAGCGCCTCCCAGGGCAGGCAAGACAATAATATTGCAACAGATAGCACATTCAATATCTGTAAATCATCCAGACATGGAATTAATGGTTTTATTAATAGATGAAAGGCCAGAAGAAGTGACTGATATGTTAAGGTCAGTGAAGGGAGAAGTAGTGAGTTCTACATTTGATGAGCCAGCGTATAGGCACGTACAACTTGCGGAGATAGTAATAGAGAAAGCCAAGAGGATGGTAGAGCATAAGAAGGATGTAGTAATATTATTGGATTCAATAACGAGATTAGCGAGGGCATATAATGCAGTAATACCGTCATCAGGTAAGGTATTAACAGGTGGAGTAGACTCTAATGCATTACAAAGGCCAAAAAGATTTTTTGGTGCAGCAAGGAATATAGAGAAGGGAGGATCGTTAACAATAATAGCAACGGCACTGATAGAGACAGGATCGAAGATGGATGAGGTTATTTTTGAGGAATTCAAGGGTACAGGTAATTGTGAAATAATCCTTGATAGGAAGATAGCTGACAAGAGGATATATCCAGCAATAGACATATCAAAATCTGGGACAAGAAAGGAAGATATGTTAATAGATAGTGTATGTTTAAAGAAGGTATGGTTATTGAGGAGATTATTGTCAGCTATGGGTTCTATAGAAGCTATGGAATTTTTAAGGGATAAGCTGAGCATAGCAAAGGACAATAATGACTTTTTTGATATGATGAATAGTTAATGTTAGTTTAAAAAAGTTAAGTTATTGAGCTGGGTAATAGCATTGTTTGTGGATATTGTAAATATTGGATACTTAAAATAATAATCATAAGGATATAAGTTAAGTATATGTATATAATTAATGTTGAGTGATTATCATTCTTACCTAATTTTAATAGTAATTTTTTATGTAATTTAATATTAATGATGAGAATTCAATAGTTTATCACGTGCTTGGTTAAGCTTTTGCGCAAAATAAGCAGAGCCTCCTTTGTCTGGATGAACAGATTTCATAAGTTTATGGTATGCCATATTAATTTGTTCATTATTTGCTTTACCTTCTAGTCCTAATATCTCTAGTGCTTCATTTATTGACATCTCGTTGCTTGTATTCCTATTGCTATAAAGTTCATTGAAAAATTTGTTCATCATTGGAGTCATGATATGACTCATATGTATTATACTGTTTCTCTTGATTAAAAAAAATATAGATAATAAGACTATTGGAAAAATAAATAATGCCCCTATTATACATAATATTACTATATAATGTGTAAATCTTTATTTTAACTATTTAAAGATTCGTTATTTGCGGATAATATGGCTTCATGCATCATCTCTGAAAGTGTTGGATGAGGGAAAATTGTTGATGATATGTCATAATCTGTAGCTTCAAGTTGTTTGCTAATAGCATATCCATTAATCATTTCGGTAACTTCTGCACCAATCATATGTGCTCCTAGTAGCTCTCCTGTAATTTTGTCGAAAATGACTTTTACAAATCCTTCGGTATCATTTGAAGCAATGGCTTTACCATTAAATTGTGCAAGAAATTTTCCAACTTTAATTTTTAGTCCTTTATCTTTTGCTTGTTTTTCAGTTAACCCTATACTAGCAATTTGCGGTATTGAATATATGCAGCTTGGTATATTATTCTTATTAAGTGGATGAATATTTTTATGTAATTTTTTTTCTTCACTTGCTATTTTTTCAATACATAATATAGCTTCATGGCTTGCTTTGTGAGCAAGACATGGTTGCCCTGCAACATCTCCTATAGCATAAATATTTGGTTCACTAGTTGCACAGTATTTATCAGTAATAATAAATCCAAAGTTATCGATACTAATATTTGTATTTTTAATATCTAGATCTTCTGTATTTGGTTGTATGCCAACTGCTAGTATTACCTTTTCACATGCAATAGTAGTTGTTGTATTATGGTTAGTTAGTATTGTAGCTTGCATAATATTGTTACATCTGTTAAGTTCTGTAATTGAGCTATTTGTATAAATATTGACACCATAGTTAATTAGTATCTCATGCATTGTTTTTGATATTTCATGGTCTTCTAATGGTAATATGTTATTCTGTAATTCTATAATACTGACACTACTTCCTAGCGCATTATAAAAACTGGCAAATTCTATGCCTATTGCGCCACTGCCGATTATTAGCAAGGATTTTGGAAGTGCTTTTGGCATCATTGCATTTTTGGCATTCCATATATTTTCATTATCGCAATTAATATTAGGTAAATTCTTTGCTCTACTGCCTGTGGCAATTACTATGTGTCTTGCTGATAAACTTATGCTATTGCCATTATTAATAACTTTTATAAATCCTTTACCACATAACTTAGCAACTCCGTAATAAATTACTATGTTATTTTTTAGCATTAAGCTATTTATTCCTTTAGATAATTTATCAACTACTTGACGTGATCTTTGCACAATTGCATCAAGATCATATTCTAATGATTTAACTTTTAATCCAAATGAGGATGCTTTTTTGATTGTTTGATATAATTCAACAGATTTAAGTAGTGATTTTGTTGGAATGCATCCCCAATTTAAACATACTCCACCTAAAGTTTGTTCTTTCTCTATAATTGCTACGGTATACCCTAACTGTGCAGCACGTATTGCTGCTATATATCCTCCCGGACCACTTCCAATGATTATAAAGTCATACTGATTCATTGTTTACTTAAATGTAAAAGGTAATCCTATATAATATTGATAATAGTGATAAATTGCAATTTTATTTTGATATTATAACATATAATTATTATTAATTTAATATATTAAGTGTTATTTTTAATACAAAATATTAATTTCTTTAAAAAAATATTGATTTTTTACTTAAAAGTTAAATATTCTACTCTTAAAAAGTTAATTTATTTAAGGTTTTAAGTAATGAAAAACACATATAACAAGATATTAATACAGAATAATATCTTCAATTCAGTAAATAAAGATGTCTCTTTTGATAAGAAGACTGGGGTTAATATAATGAGTAGAGCACTTGGTAATTTGAAAGAAAATACAAATTATGATGTAGAACTTTTTCAAAAGAATAGTGTTGATGTCTTTGAATATGAGGGAATTATTTTTACTATCTATTATGCAATGAATAATCATAGTGATTTATATATTAAAATACTACTACCTAGTGGAGATACTAATACATTCAAAATAAATGATATGCCTATTGATAGGGGTATTACAAATTATTCACCAGAGATATTATTTTGGAAAAAAGATGAAGCTAATTTTTTAGCTTGTGTGTTTATTGAAAAAAAGTTTCATACACAAGGTAATGCTAATACTTTATTTCTAAAAATGTATGCATTAAACACAAATGGTGTATTGTTTTCTCAGGTTAAGAAAATAGAGCTCAATAGTTATGTAAAGAATAAATCAGTTATTTATAAATATCCTGTTATTATACGGCAAGATGATAGAGGAGATTTTTTAGTTATTGCGAAGACACTAAAAGATAGAAGAGCTAATATGGATGATAGAATTTATGTAATGTGGAGAGTTAAAGGCAATAATTATGAAGTTATCAAACCAAGAAGTAGAAATAATTTAGTACAAAGTTATTACTTGTTTAAGATTGTAGGATATGAGAAAGAACATAACGATCTCATCATATCTTCAAATATTAACAATGGTAAATTTAATTTTACGTATATTAGTAAGCACTTGGAACAGTATAAGTTTTTTTCTAAAATACACAAATCCAGTATAAATTATTTAAGAACTAAACAATCAGAAGATTGTTTAGTTAGTAATTATAGGTGTATCGTTAGTGGTAATACAGTTAAAATGCCACGAAGTTATATAGAGCTAATCAAGTTTATTAATGTTGGTGATAGTGTACATATTGTATATATAGGAAATATATACAGCGAAGATTTATCTCGTATGACTAAACAATTAGCGTTAATTGCTAACTATGGTGATGTTACACAAAGTATTATTTATGATATAGTTAATATTCAAGAGGATGTTAAGGCATTATATGTTAAATATGATAATGGTAATGTAATTGTTACGACTATTTTTAATAATAAGAGTACTATATATATAATTCCTGCTAATGATTTATTACATCAAAATATAAACTCTATTATAGCATTTGATGTGGATATTAATCATCCTATTGTTGATTGGTATCGTATGATGAATGGACAGGTATTGCTTAATAATAAGATATCAGATAATAATGTTATTGGATTAACAATGAATGTTAATGGAGTTATAAAAAAATATTCTACAAAAGTAGTCACATATAAACATGAGAATTATAAAAATTCTACATTAAATCATTATTATGAGGCAAATATTCCTTCTGATGATATACAGAAGGAAAGTTCTACTACTTCTTATGCTACAGTATTATATAATAACCATGAGGCAAATATTCCTTCTGATGATATACAGAAGGAAAGTTCTACTACTTCTTATGCTACAGTATTATATAATAACCATGAGGCAAATATTCCTTCTGGTGATATACAGAAAGAAAGTTCTACTACTTCTGTGTATACTACAAGTGTTACTAATGAGTTGCAAAATCATACTATAGTTAATACTTTAAATAAAGCCGTAAATGCTACAGGAAACAATGTTACTGGTACTATTAAGGATGATATTATATTAAATAATTCTGTAACTTCTACAAGTTCACTGAATCAAGTGGATAAATTACAAAGCACTCCCGCGAATCGTAGCAATAAAAATAGTATAGTTAATAAAAATCTAAAATTACATGAGAATACACATAAGAAACATAATTTAAGTAAAAATGATAATATTTTGTTGCCATTTAATGGGTCAGCAAATATGCTTAACTCTTCAAAAGTAGGGTATTTAACAAATAATAATATTACAGGGAATAATGTATTAGATAATGCAGGTAGTAGAGCATCATTATTAGCTGTAGCAATTATAGTACCTTTATTTTTTTTGATTGCTATAGCATTTTTAGCTTTTAGGTATATTAAAAATAAAAAAGGACATCATAGAATAGTTCATATGGAGGATATTCCTGTCAGTAGGAGAGGTATTGAGTTATATAACATTAATGTTGAAAATGCTATTGATAGGTTATCGGAAGAACTATTATAGAAAAGTTTTCTCAAGAGTTAACTGAGGGAGTAAATTGTAAAGATAATTTTTATATGATTAAAAATAGAATATTGTTAATTATTAAAATGTGTAAAAAATGGGGGCTGTATACAATAATTCTTAGAAAGTTCCGCTTAATGTTATGTAATAATTTTATATGTGAAATGTGATTAAATGTTAGTTAATAATTTTTTATATACTAATACATGTAAACTAAAAGTTGAGGAACTTTTGATAGTAAAACTAACATAGAGATTTATGTCATTTTTTAAGTCATTATGTAAAGATAAAATAGTTATTTCTATTGGGGACAATGGTGCTGCAATACTGAGTATTGTTAATAATGTGATATTGCATAAATATTTTTTCGAAGAAATGAACGATGCAAATTTTTGTGATATTAAGTCATTAATTGTTTCTAATAGAGATTTACCTGTATACTTTTTACTGAATTATAGTCATCAAATATACACAAGACAAACTATACCTGCAGCTAGTAGGTTTATAATTAGGTATTTAATTAATATGAAATCTTATGATACTTTGCATGATTATGAGGTAAAGTCTGCATTTTTAATATCTAAGCCTAGCAAAGAAGATAATAACTGGCATTATATGTTTGTTGAATGCAAGATTCAAGATAAATTGTCTCAATCGTTGATTGATATAATTTTAGAATATTCAAATAATTTTAAAGGAATATTACTATTCCCTATTGAGCTAGTAAATGTGACTAATAATTTACTTAAAATACATAACAAAAGTTGTAGAAGATGGACTATGCTAATAGCATACACTAAAACAAATGATTTCCGACAAATTGTTTTAGATAATGGTAAAATAGTTTTTACCAATGTTATAGCTGTTTCTGCAGATGAGTTATTACCAGATATTATTGCTGGACAGATATACCAAGAAATAGAGAATACTATCCGTTATCTTGCAGAATTTGGGTTACAAGATAAAGATGAAGTAAGTCTATATGTTATTATTCCTAGCGATATTAAGGCAAGTCTTTTAGCTTTTGATTTTCAAAAAATAGATATTTATATTTTTACACCATATGAATTAGCAAAAGTGTTAATGATAAGAGAATCTGCTAATATTGTTAGTGTATATTGTGATACGGTTATGTTATATGCTATTTCTCAGCATAATCCTTTGTATATAGTGCATACAAAAAAAACACATCTTTTTTATAGATCATCATTAATGTGCAAATATATAATACCATCTTGTATGTGGATGTCGGTATTACTTTGTATGTTAAATGCTTTATGTATTTTTAATATTAATGTGAATTTGAAGAGAAAAGTTCAATTATTTCAACATAAAGAAAAACTTGCTTCCAAATTTAATAGTATGAGAAGTGATTGTGATTTTATAAAAATTAATGAAATGCGTGAAACAGTAGATATGTATAAGTTGTTATCCAGTACTAGTTTTTTTTCTCTTGATAATATTATGCAGTTTCATAAATTAAAATCTTCTTATTTTAGTATTAATTATTTGTCATGGGGTGTTACTAAAGATAAAGAAATAAATATGAAGGTCAGTTTAAAATTTAAATTAAGAAAAGACTTTTTAACACATTATGAAGCTTTGAAGGTTATTGCTTATAATATGTTTGATAATTATAAAGTTAATATTTCTATATATAATGAACATACTGATAATAAATATGTAAACATTAATTTTATCAAATAAGTAGGAAATATGCTAAAAAGAGGTTCTTATGTAAAGTTAGTAACATATAGTATATTGCTTGTGTTGTTGTTGTGTATTTTCTGTTCTGTTTGCTATTATAATTATAATATAAAATTAAGTATTAGTGATATTAAAAGTGAAATTCAAAAAATAAATTTTGAAATAGTAAATCTGCATAAGCATGAAACTGAACTTAACAATAATTTTACTGTATGGCAAGAGATATCAAACTCAAATGTATATAGTATGTCTCATGTTAATAATTTAGAATCCTTAATTAATACTTTATGTGTGAAGTATAAAATTTTGAGTCCACAAATTATTATATCTTCTCCTATATTAGTTAGTGACAATTATAAGAAGCAGTACATAGATGTTGTAAGACATAATATAGTAATAAGATTTACTTCCATAACTGATGAGAATGTTTTTTTATTTATGCATGCCGTGAAATATGATATTCCTGGCTATATTGCTGTTAGGTCTTTTGAGTTAACAAAAAGCAAAGAAATTACGCATGATATAATAAAACATAACCTTGCAGGGGATTTTATCCCTGTAGTATATGGTAATGTTGTGTTTGATTTATATAGTATATCAGGCAAGAGTCATGATGAACATCCTAAAAGTTAGTGTATATGTTATAGTAGCTGTCTGCTATAGTTTTCAATCTCATGCTGATAGTTGTGTAGGGCTTATTGATGCTTTAAAAGAATGTAAGCCATATGTATGTGCTATAAAATTTTTTGAAGATAAACTAGAATATGAAGTTTTAGGTATTAGAAGAAAAGGATGTAAGTATCTTGAAAGGGATGCATCAGGGCTTTCGTTATGTTATTTATCTCTGGGTAATGTTGATATAATGTCAAATTATTTAGTTAAAATTTTCACAAAAAATGTTAATATTGATAAGGAACAAATTGAAATTTTAAAAGCGGAAGTATGTAATTTTTATGCTAGCATGGATAGCGATCTAATTGATATAGGTAAAGAATTTAATGAACAAAATATTAAGGATATTGAATATAAAGCTGGACTTCAAAAAAGAAAGACACAGGCAAATTCAATAAGAAGTATTTTTTTTGATGAAGATGTTATCAAAACACTTCGTGCAACAGATGATTAATATTCTGTTTGAAATTTAGCAATATACGTGTAGTTTACATTGTTATAATAACTTATGTATAATATAAAATAATACATTAAGGGATATATAGTAAAGAATATTGATATATTTACAAAAAAAAGTTTTTATAAATTTTAATGCTATTTAATTGATTAATTAAGATAATGACAAAATATAAGCTTTAATGAGTATTATGATAATGTTTTATATTAAATAATTATATAGGTCATCTGGTAAAAAATAGTAGATATAAGATATTTAGTTAATTGATGCAACAAATATAGAGCATGTTCTTTACTATATAAAATTAATGTAAATAATATTCCACGTAAGATATATCCTTTACTTGTGGTATTGGCGGAGAACATATTATAGTATATTTTTTTTGACTGTTAAGAAAATTTTTTTAGCAGGAGTAGGTTATTTATTGTTTTAAATTTGTTATATAATAAAAGGGCCATGCTAATCATGAACTAGATGTTTTGTATTTTGTTAAAATATAATATCTAATGAATGAGTACTTGAAATACGCATTTAGGTATTAGAAGGTGGTTTTCATAGTATTATGTGATGTTTAAGATATTTACAATAAACTTGTGTTTATGTATAAGTGTTGATTTATTAAGCAACAAATGATACTGTGGTAAGCTATAAAGTAAATTTTTATTATGAATATTACAATTCTTGGATGTGGGTCATCAGTAGGTGTTCCATCTATAGGGTGTGTTTGTAAGGTATGTTATTCCGGGTTACAATATAATAAAAGGACAAGGGCATCAGCGTTAGTTGAATATAAAAACTTAAGCTTGTTAATAGATGCTTCTCCTGATTTGCGTATACAAGCACTAAATAATAATATTAATGCTATAGATGCTGTTTTATTTACACACTGTCATTCTGATCATTGTGCTGGAATAGGGGAAATTCAAGCATTTGCTCCCAAAAATGAACTGAAATATATACCAATATATAGTGATTTTAATACTTTGTGTATGTTACTTTCAAGTTATGCTTATTTATTTGTGCCTAGTAGACCTAGTACTCCTTGGAAAAAATGTTGTTACTTGACAGTAAATGTTGTGTATCCTTATGAGATATTTTATATTGGAGAGTGTAAAATAGTGTCTTTAAAGCAAATCCATGGAAATATTGAAACAAATGGGTTTGTTATTAATGATAGAATTGCGTATTGTACAGATGTAAAGTTTTTTCCTGAAAAGTCCTTTAATTTATTAAAAAATATTGAAATATTGGTTTTGGGATGTTTGCGATATGATGAGACATATGCTCACGCACATGTAGATTTATGTATTGAGTGGATAAAAATCTTAAATCCTAAAATCACTGTTTTAACTCATATGAGTCATGATATAGATTACAACGATGTTAAAAGTTATGTTAGTAGTTATGTCGATAGTGAGGTTGTTATAGCATATGATGGATTAAAGTTAAGTACGGCCTATTAGTTTTATAGTATCATATTTATTAACTTAATTGTGACAGTTTCTTTTAAATAGGAATTGTTTAGATATTTTTATACTATGTTAGAGTTATACTTTTGTAAGTTTTAAAGTAAAAGTGGTTTTTATCAAGATGATATTAAAAGGTATCAAATGTTATTTTTGAAATATGCTAATGAAAGTATAAAATTGTTTATTTCTAATTTGATGTACAATTTGCTTATTTTTTACTTGTAAAATTTATTAACCTCTACTTTTATTCTCTAGAAGTTTTCTTATATTATGAGCTTGTAAATCAACATTGAATGTGTATTATGATATGGTAATACACGCATGTTAATGTATATATTCTTATATTACTAGAATGTGCTTTTTTTAACTGTTTACTTTAAAATTATTTATGGCTTAATATTTTTGGGTTATAAAAAGGTTACATAATATATTTTGTATAAAAGAGAAATTTATCTATCAATTTAGCATGCTTATGTATAAGTAGGTATAATATAACAGGTTTCACAATACTTTTAATGTTGTAAATATTTTTATCAAGCAACATAACATGTTCTATTTATTAATTTTTTTAATAGAATAATAGGTGGGTGGTTGTATAGTTGTGTAAAATGTATAGTATAGTTTTACTATAGGTAAATATAGCTGTTTATTATAGGATTTAATGTATTTATATAATAAGTTGCACATAGTATTTGTGCGTAAAAATTTTTTAGTTATTTAAATTTTTACTGGTAATGCTAAACAAAACTGTTATCTTATGTTGTTAATTTGCATGTATAGTAATGTATTATGTATATTTATAAATACACATTATATTTTGTGGTTATGTTAATGTTGAATAATAACTATCTATATATCTTTTTTAAAGACTTACCATTTAATATGAAGTTAGTATTTTTTACCAAGAAAAAATTGGTGTGGGCTTATGTTAAATTATAACTATTAGAGTATACAACATGTATGAAGAGTATCGTCCATGTGTAGGGATTTTACTAATTAACAAAGAAAGGAAAGTTTTTGTAGGTCAGAGAGCTGATTATAGCATAGATTCTTGGCAAATGCCTCAGGGTGGTATTCATATTAATGAATCTTATAAAGATGCAGCACTGCGCGAATTATTAGAAGAAACAGGTATAAAGAGTGTGCATGTTATATATATAAGTAAGAGATGGCTATACTATAAAATACCTGAAGCTCTTAATAAAACTTATAAAAAATTTTCAGGACAAAAGCAAAGATGGGTTCTTATGAAGTTTATAGGAGAAGACTCAGAAATTGATATTAATTATTCTTTACATCCAGAGTTCAAATCATGGAGTTGGCAAAATCTAGATTATGTAATAAATAATGTGATCTATTTCAAAAAAGAAGTGTATCATAAAGTAGCAGATGAATTTATGCCACATATATTTATTGAATCTTAGTAATAACTAGTATAGCAAAGATATATTATTAATACTTATGTATAAAGTTTATATAGGTTATTATAGCATATTTAATAATATATTATATATTTTACTACTAAACATATATTTAATGTTAGTCTGAATTTATGCAATAAACAATTTTACCATTAGCGATTAACTAATTTATTAATGTTGTTGTGAATTATTTTTAAGGTGCATTTTTAAAAGAAACTGTAGAGTTATTGAGAATTGCCCGATTTATAAAAACATAGGAGAGTAACAACAAAGGTGTTTTGTATATAAACTAATACTAAAGTTTTTTCTTGTTATATAAATTTAATATTCTATACATTTTTAATATATGTTACGTGTAGTATATAAAGGAGTTATTTTACTAAAATAACAAATATTAAGGTATATCATTTAGTAAATTTAGTGCCAACTATAAGTGATTTATTATAAAATTTTAAAAGCAAGTTTAAGGATGTGTCCATGATTATAGTACAATGTGTTTTTTGATGATTAAGGGATTATATGTTTAATGTTATTTTGAGATTTAATGATAGGTTTTTTTACCTATATTGAAGATTTTGTGATTTGATGAGAATTAGATGTTGATTTAGTTGTTATGAGATTTAATGGTAATTTTTCTAGTTTATATTGAGGATCTGAAGCTATTCCATATGCTTGTAAGACTGAAACAATAGCATGTTGATAATTACAATCAGCTCCAAGAACTCTATGTTCTATTCTTGCATCTTGATAAATTATTAGTAATGGTCGGTAGTCTTATAGCAACGCTTCTATTATTTCCTCCCCAGCTTATTGTGGTAGGTGTGTCAATGTCAGCATATATGTATCTTAAATAAGAATCTTCGTTTGGAGCAAAGAAGATCATATGTTTTTTAATAGAAGAGCATAATCCTCCTATGCAGTAAGATAGAGTATCGCTCATATGGTTATTATAGTTAAAAAATAAATTTTCATTATATAAATTTAAAAGATTAACATGAATATGAAAAGCACTTCCAGCTTTATCTAGGTATGGTTTTGCTGAAAAATTAGCGTTTCCTCCAAAGGATGCTGTGCATTCTTGTATAATTTCTTTTATAGTGAATAAATCTGTGATTATATTTTTAATATTACTACTGTTATATGTTTGTATTTCATATTGATAATGGTGGGTTTCTTTAGCAATTTGACATGACAACTGATTGATTTTTAATGATATTGTATTTATAAGTGATTGCAAATTGTATTCTTCTACTTTTTCAAAATAAAACTCTAGTTCTATCCCAATATTGGGGATTATGTTGAATTTTTCTTTAAGATAATTTAGTACTTCTTTTAACATTATCGAGGAAATGTTATGGTTTTTTAGTAATATAGATTGCTATTGAATTTAGTATCCAAGTTATTATGAAAAGTATAAGTGCTAATGCATATGCAGAAGATGTTTGTGCGCTATTAAAATGTTGGTCTCCTGTTAATATAGTTGCAATTTGTACTGTTACTGTAGTCACAGAGTTTAAGGGATTAAAAGTTAAGTTAGCTGTAATACCAGCAGCCATTAACACAATCATTGTTTCTCCGATTACCCTTGAAATTGATAGCATAATAGAACTGACAATTGATGGCAATGCATATGGTATAATGATGTGCCATATAGTTTCTGCTCTGGTTGCTCCTAATGCCATTGATCCATATCTTAAAATCTTTGGTACAGAGCGTATAGCATGTTCAAGAAGTAAAGTAATAAATGGTAGCAACATTATACCTACTGATAAGCCAGCAACTAATGCATTTTCTGAGTGGGCATTGAAGTTGTATAATTTAGCGAAAGTTCTTATAAATGGGGATAAAGATACTACTGCAAAATACCCATATACAACTGTAGGAATGCCACATAATATTTCTAATGCTGTATTAAAAGTATAACGAATACGTTTACTTGCGTATTCACTTATATATATTGCAGATAATAATCCTAATGGTAATGCTATTGTCATAGAAACAATTACAATTAATAATGTTCCGCCTAACAATGGTAATATGCCAAATGATCCCGTCAATTTATTGTCAATAATTTCTGGATCAGGATTCCAAATTGTACCGAATAAAAATTCAGATAAAGGAACTTTGCTAAAAAATAATTTTGATTTGTACATAAGACACGCTACTATACACACTACTGTAATGAAAGAAAGTATAGTAGATAGAAACATTATTAATTTTAAGCATTTAAAATTTTTATCTATGTGAGATATTGTAAAAATTAAAACAAGTATAATGAAAGTTGCTATGGATAATATTATGCTAAATCCTTGCATATATAGCACACAGCTGATAGAAAATGAAAAAATGGCATTTATTATAGTAGTAAGTAAAAATTTATCTTCGATTAAAAGACGACTTTTATAACAATTACCAACTAGTAATATAAGTAACAGAAAAATAACTATTATCATGTTTTAAAACGAGGGTAGCACATAAAATATTTTTGAGTGGTAATATTTTTTTATTAACATACTGTTATATATTAATGCTTATTGGTAAAGTTGTACATTTATTTTAATATAATAAAAAGCTACTTAGTAAATGGTATTGGAAAATTTATATAAGATTTATTAGAAATAAGCGTTTTTTCTTATGTCGTCATTATAACAATTTTAAAAGTATAGTCATTTTATATTAAAGGATTAGTACATTGTGAGAGTGTTTTAATTGATGTTTTTATATTTATTAAATTTATTTTTAGAAGTGCATAGTAATAAATTTTGTATTACAGTCACGTAAAAGTTTATTATTGGTAATTGTATTTTATATCAGAATTAAGGTTTTTATAATGATTATATTTTTAATAATTTTGAGGGAATATATAAATCCTACTACATTATAGATAATATCTTGCTAAATTATATATAATAATTATTTTGAGATTGATGATAATTTTATTATAGGTAAAGTTGTACAATTGTATTGTTGCTTAATAAATTTTTGCGAGTGTTTATAATTGTTACATTTCTTGTTTAAGAAGTTTAGGTTATACAGTTGAGGTCACAGATGTATTGTTAACGATGTTGTGGTTAATTATCCAGATTAAGATGTAATATATTTATTAATATTAGTGATTGTATTAATGATGTAAAAAAAATATAAGAAAAGTGTATACTTATTTAGATTTTAAAGAAAATAGTATGTAATGAGTGATCATAGCGTTTTAGTTATACATTTGAAATAGTAAATGTGATTTTAGATATAGCAGTATATGAAGATTTTGTTCTTTATGATATAGTGATACAACCCCAGATCAATATTAGTTTCTAACAAATGCCTGGATTTATTTTTTATAGATATAAATTCTTTTTTAAAATGTATAAATTTGTTTTTTAAAAACTTACGATATTAGTAACTTTTTTGTTGAAGTATATAAGAATTATCTTTTTAAGATAAGGTTAAAACTTATATTTTGATTACGATAATATCTTTAAAAATTTTTTATTATAGAATATCTTGAAAAATTATATTTATGTTACTAATTTAACTATAAATTAGTTTTTAATAATATTATAACAGCTATTTTAATATGTATTAGAATGTTTGTTATAAAGCAGTAAAAGGAATAGTTGTTTTATGTTTAAAAATTAATATGTAAGTTGTTAGTTATGGTAATATCTTTAGTAAGTAATTTTTATGTGTTAATCTTATTAATAAAACTGTACATTATTTTTAAATATTATGCACAATAACTCAATTAGTAGTATTAGAAAAGCATTTATAGATTTTTTTGCAAAGCATGATCATAAAATTTTTTCATCGTCATCCTTGGTCATAAAAGATGATCCTTCATTATTGTTTACCAATGCTGGTATGGTTCCATTTAAGCATATGTTTACTTCTATTCAAGATTTAGATGTAAATATGATTGCTTCAAGTCAAAAGTGCTTAAGAGTTGGCGGTAAGCATAATGATTTTGAAAATGTAGGACATACTAATAGACATCATACATTTTTTGAAATGCTAGGTAATTTTAGTTTTGGCAGTTATTTTAAAGATAGAGCTATAGAATTAGCGTGGAAATTTATTACACAAGAATTATGTTTAAGAAAAGATAGGCTATATTTTACTGTATATCATAATGATCATGAAGCTTTTGAATGTTGGAAAAAAGTAAGTGGCTGTAGTGATGACAGAATTATCAAAATTAGTACTGATGATAATTTTTGGAGTATGGGAAGCATAGGTCCATGTGGTCCTTGTTCAGAAATTTTTTATGATTATGGTGATGATGTTAAAGGTGGTTTGCCTGGGACATATAATGAAGGTGAAGGTAGATTTACTGAAATATGGAACTTGGTATTTATGCAGTATGATAGACATGATAATGGTGATTTACATGTTTTGCCAAGAAAATGCATAGATACAGGTATGGGTCTTGAAAGAATTACTGCAGTAATGCAAGGTGTACAAGATAATTATGATATAGATATGTTTAAGACATTGATTCAGGCATCACAGGAGCATTCTCAAAATTTTACTAATCAACTAGCACACAGGGTTATAGCTGATCATGTACGTTCTGCAGCATTTTTAATATCAGAAGGTATAACGCCTGGTAATGATGGGAGAAGTTATGTGTTACGGCGTATTATTAGAAGAGCTGCTAGATATGCTTATAATTTAGGATGTAGAGATGCTTTAATGTATAAAGTGGTGCCTGCAATATTAGATAAAAATAGTACAAGTTATATGGGAGATGCTTATCCAGAATTAGTACGAGCACAAGATCTTATTATTTCAATGTTAAAACTGGAAGAAGAGGGCTTTTTAGAAACCTTGCAAAAGGGATTATTATTACTTACAAAAGAAATGTCATTTTTATTGCCAGGGGATGTTTTATCAGGAGATATAGCATTTAAGTTATATGATACATATGGATTTCCTTTGGATATTACTTTAGATATCGTTAAAGAAAAGGGGCTAAAATTTGATCAGAAAGGTTTTGATTATAATATGCAGGCGCAAAAAAACAGATCTCGTGCACATTGGACAAATTCTGATAGTAAATCAATAAATAGTGTGTGGTTTGAACTTTTTAATACATATAAGGAAACGAAATTTGTTGGATATGAATCTACGAGCTATAATGCTAGTGTATTAGCTATAGTATATGGTAATAGTGTAATAGAGTCGATGCATGAGAATAAAGAAATAGATGTATTGCTAAATGTTACGCCTTTTTATGCTGAAGCTGGAGGACAGCAAGGAGATAGAGGATTTTTGAATGTAATCTCAAGAAATGGGTCTGATTTAAATAATAAACATAATGTTATTGAAGTGTTAGATACCAAAAAAGTTCTTAATTCTTTACATGTTCATCGATGTATTATAAGGAATGGTTTGTTGTCAATAGGTGATATTGTTTGTGCTGAAGTAGATAAAAAAAGAAGGCAAGAATTACAATCTAATCATTCTGTAACTCATTTGTTACATTATGTTTTGAAATTAGTTATTGATAAGTGTATTGTCCAAAAGGGATCATTAATTACAGCAGAAAAATTGAGGTTTGATTTTAATTATTCGTCTCCATTAACGTATGAGCAGATTAACTTGGTAGAAGATCAAGTTAATAATCTTATTCGTAAAAATTATTCTACAGCAATAACTTTTAGTACCTTTGATGATGCAAGTGAAAAAGGTGTTATTGCATTATTTGGTGAAAAATATGATAATGATAATGTTAGAATTGTGCATATTGGAGATTCAAAAGAATTATGCTGTGGAACTCATGTACAATATACTGGTGAAATAGGATTATTCAAAATAGTTTCTGAATCTAGTGTTGCTTTTGGAATACGAAGAATAGAAGCAGTTACTGGACAAATAGCAATTAATTATTTACGAGAAAAAGAAAAGACTTTATGTAAAATATCTGATTATTTACGTATTCCTGCAAATCAAGTAATAGATCAAATAGAGAAATTTTATCAGGAAAAACAACAGACTATAAAAACCTTATATAAAGTTTATTATCAGATGATAGAGCAGAAATTAAATATATTATCAGTGGGAGATAATAAATTGTATTATGCTGTTTTTAAGGATATCCCTATTGACATCATTAAAAAATTTATTTTTAGTATTAAAAGCCAAAATTCAATTGTAGTACTATCTACAAAGGTTAACAATAAAGCTTTGTTTATAATAAGCGTAAGTGAAAATTTAAAAGTAAGCGCTTTGCATTTCCTCAAAGTATTAAATATTTTTAATGGTAAAGGTGGTGGGAATGAATATTTGTTGCAAGTGAATATTGATGTTAATTATACAGAAGAAGCTATGTTACTAATAAAAGATGAAGTAAAGAAAATTTTTAGTGACACAGGAAATTATCTGTGAGGGATGTGATATTTAGGTAGTAGTGTTTGTATTAAGTTAATAAGTAGATTTTAAATATTTATAGTGTAGGTTGTGTTTCATTATGTTGAAGGTTAGATTTATGTAATGTGAGTTTATATCATGAGATTATTTTTTATTGTGTGTGCTATTTATCTAATATTGTAGGTGCTACTTTTATAGCATCTTACATTCTAAATTATAAACATATTTAACAGCCCTTCTCAAATAGCGAACACATATAACTTATCTCATTATTGATAGGTATTATACCTTATGATATTAAAAGACTTTTTAAATGACGTTTATTATAAATCTTTTCAATGTTTGATTATAAAATTTTTTGATTATTAGTGATACAATTTTTAACACAATATTGTTTATTATGTGAAGTGTTGTGTAATATAGATTTATGTAAGTTAGATTACTTTTATTGTATCTTAATAGATCTACAATGTAATAAGTATAAAATATTAGCTATTGTATAGCATTAGATTAAAAGTATATGTATTAATTTTTAGGTAATTAGGTATCTGAGAATAATATATATTTAATTTGTATATTACAAATAAAAAATTAAGTATTTTTTATGTATGGAGTATTTTATATATAAAGAAAAATTATTTTTGGTTTTTATATGAATTTTGTTTAATACAATTTGGGATCCTTATTTAGATAGGAAAGGGGGAGAAATTGTAATAAATATTAGAAATTTTGTTATAAATGCAATTATTAAGTTTATGAAGGAGTTATGTGATATAATGTTTTTTAGTATTATTGTATTTTTTACTTAATATAAACTACATGTATAAATATAAGTTTGTTGGACACTATTTAATAATTCTCTTATAAAAGAGGTATGCTGTACTTAGTTAGATAAAAAATACTGCTCTCTTACTGTTTAAAGATTTTGCATCACATTTAGCATAGTATTACCAATGACAGCAGGTGTTTCTGCAATAATAATTCCAGCTTTTTTCATGATTTCAATTTTACCTTGTGCAGTGCCTGTGCTACCTGATGATATTGCTCCAGCATGTCCCATGCGTTTTCCTGAAGGTGCAGTTTGCCCAGCAATAAATCCTACAATTGGCTTTGTAGTTTTTGATGACATAATAAATTCAGCAGCCTCTTCTTCTTCTGTGCCGCCAATTTCTCCAATAATGATAATACCATGTGTCTCAGGATCTTGAATGAAAAGATCTATACAATCTAAAAATGACATTCCATGTACAGGATCACCACCTATTCCAATGCAAGTTGATTGGCCGAGTCCTGCGATTGTTGTTTGTGCTACTGCTTCATAAGTTAAAGTTCCTGAACGTGAAACTATGCCTATATGACCTTTTTTGTGTATGTGTCCAGGCATGATGCCAATTTTACATTCTTGAGGAGTTATAATGCCAGGACAATTAGGTCCAATTAATTGGCTTTTAGAGCCAATCAAAGCACGTTTTACTGTTACCATATCCAGTGTTGGTATACCCTCAGTAATACAGATAATCAATTCAATTTCAGCATCTATTGCCTCTAAAATAGCATCTGCTGCATAAGATGCTGGAACATAAATGACGGTTGCATTAGCTTGAGTGTGTAACTTTGCTTGTTTAACAGTATTAAATACGGGAAGATTAAGGTGAATAGATCCTCCTTTACCGGGAGTTACTCCACCAACCATTTTTGTTCCATAAGCAATAGCTTGTTCAGAGTGAAAAGTTCCATGTAGACCAGTGAAACCCTGACATATAACTTTTGTATCTTTGTTTATGAGAATAGACATTGTATTTATTCCTATTTTTTCTTAATTGTATTAACTATCTTAAAGGCTGCTTCGCTTAAATTATCTGCTGTAATAATATTTAACTGTGAATCATTTAGTAATTTTTTTCCAATTTCAAAATTTGTACCTGATAATCTAATAACTAATGGAACGCTAATGCCTATTTCTTTTACTGCTTCAATAATGCCATTTGCAATCACATCGCAACGCATTATTCCACCGAATATATTGACTAATATTCCATCTACTTTATCAGATAAAATTATTTTAAATGCTTCTTTTACAGTTTCTTGGGTTGCACTTCCGCCAACGTCTAAGAAATTTGCTGGTTCTGCACCGTAATGCTTGATTATGTCCATTGTAGCCATAGCTAATCCAGCTCCATTTACCATACATCCAATGTTTCCAGTCATTTTTATATAGCTTAGTCCATGTTTTGATGCTTCAATTTCTTCTTTAACTTCTTCATCAAAGTCACGTAATCTCATAATATCAGGATGGCGATATAATGCATTGTCATCAAAGCTCATTTTGGCATCAAGTGCAATAAATTCACCAGAATGCGTCTCAACAAGTGGATTAATTTCTATTTGATTAGCATCAGTACTAATAAATGCATTATATATTTTACTTATGATATTGCATATTTTACGGGATTGATCTGCAGTTAGATTAAGTGAATGACATAATTCACGTCCATAAAAATTTTGAAAACCGCATACTGGATCAATACAATGTTGAGATATTTTACTAGGGGAAGTTTTAGCAACTTCTTCTATATCAACACCTCCTTCAGTTGAAAAAATAATTTTTATTCTCCCTACTTTACGATCTATTACTATGCTAAGGTAATATTCCTTTTTTATGTTACAGCCTTCCTCAAGATATACTTTATTTACTTTTTGTCCTTCTGGAGAAGTTTGATATGTTACCAATTGTGAATGTAACATCTGCCTGACAAAATTATTTACCTCATCTGTAGTTTTGGCTATTTTAACTCCTCCTGATTTTCCTCTACCACCAGCGTGAATTTGTGCTTTAACGACTACTATATTTGAACGTAAATTTTTTAAAGCTATGTCAACTTCTTGCATTGATTCAACTAAAAACCCATTTGGTACAGCAACACCAAAATTACGCAAAACATTCTTTGCCTGAAATTCATGAATATTCATAATATAACCGTTTTATACAAACATATAACTGAAGGATATGCATTAAATACATAATTTACTAAGAATTACTACTATTGTGAGGAAGTAAAGGTCTTTGAATTTGAAAATGCTTTGCATTTATTTGAAACCTTGTGAATTGTAGTTCATAAGGCACTTTATGTAATTTTTTTCTTCGTCTTTTACAATCATCCTGTTTTCTTGCACGCTTTTCTGAAGGTTTTTCATGATGAGTAATTTTCATTTGACGAGGCTTACCTTCGCGTTGTAACTTTTTCTTTAAGGTACGTATACCTTGTTCTATATCTCCATGGTAAACAATTACTTCAACCAAAACAGCTCCTCCCCTAGTCCTAATAAGAATTAGCAATTTTATCAATAACATATTATCATGTCAAATAATTTTCTTAACTTTATGCTAATCACTTAACTACTATCGTATTTATAATAGCCTACTTGATTAAATCCATGACCTTTTTTTTTGTTTTAGCAAATTCTTGCTGTGGTAAAGGAATAAATCCTGAATTTACTAAATATCCATGCTTACTTATTGATTCCACATTAACAATTTCTTCAAGAAATTTTTTTAATCCAGGTGTACTGGCTAAGTGTTCTTTTTTTACATATATGTAAATAGGCCTAGATAGTATATATTTCCCTGAGGAAATTGATTCGTAATTTGGTTCTACTCCTGCAATTTTATTGCCTTGGATTTTATCTTGATTTTTTATTAAAAAGCTAAAACTTAAGATCCCAAATGCACTATTGTTTTTTGCAATTTTGTGTATTATGACATTTTCATTGGTAGCAACTTCAATATATTTTCCATCATCTCTAATACTACCGCATATTTTTTGTCTTATATGTGCTTTTGGATATATGTCTATAAAAATCTTTGAATTCATACATGAGTTTAACATAATTGTCTTTATTAATATGTCATAAGTACCGGTATTTTTATGTGGGCCATATATTTCAATATTCACATTAGGTAATCTATTGTGAATCTCATGCCAAGATTTGTAATTATTTAAGGATATAGTATCATTATATTCATCAGAGACTTCATATTTACTAAGGGCGCTGAATAAGTCTTTAATAGTAAAATCTACTTTTTGGTTTTGATTAGAATTTGCAATTACTATACCATCATACCCTATAATAAGCTCTACAATGTCATTAACTTTATTTGTCTTACAAAGTTCTACTTCAGCATCCTTTATTTTACGCGATGACATTGTGATATCAGGGGTATTATCTCCTGCACCGGCACAAAACATGTTAAATCCCATGCCACTGCCTACAGACTCGATTACAGGTGTTGTATAAGATGAAAACTTGCCAAATTCTTCTGCAATAGATGAGATAAAAGGAAATACTGTTGAAGAGCCTACAACCCTAATATGACGTGCTTGTAATTCATGTGTTATAGTCATGAATACTAATAAAAATATATAAAATTGCTTCATTGTGCTTCAGTAGCTATAATATCAATATATGTTAATTTTTATGAACTAGATATTTTTCTAAAAAAAGGAATAACTTCTCACTTTGATTTTCAGATGATTTTAAATCCGGGGCAAAATGTGTTATAAAGTCACCATTTTTATCTATTAAATAGAATAGTGATGAGTGAGCAATTTGTTGATCACTATCCTTGCTTCCAATATATATTTTATAGTTTTCTGCAACTTTATTTATATCTTGTGTACTTCCTGTTAACATTTGAATTCTACTATCAAATCCTTTATGATATTCTTTCAACTTGCTTACAGTGTCTTTTTCAGGATCTATAGTAATAAAAATAATCTGTATTTTATCAGCATTGGTTCCAAGTTTATTTAGAAGTTCAGACGCAAGTCCTAATTCAGCAGGGCAGATGTGATGACATGATGAAAACCCAAACATTACTAACATGTATTTGCCTGCAAAGTCTTTACTACTAACATTAATGCCTTCTTGATTTATCAAATTAAAAGAAGTATCAAAAGAGTTTTTGTTAACATTTACATTGTGAGAATCTCCTTTATTAAAGATACCTTTTTTATTTGTGTATGAGTATACTAAAAACACTGCTGTAAGCAGTAAAAAAGTATTGACTAATATTTTAAAAATTTTCATTATATTGCATTCCCTACAGAGCATTAATTAAGGAATCCTACATTATATCTATAAGATGTGTCAAGTGTGTTATATATTGAACTATAATTTTTTTAATTATGTTTAATAAAGAGTTCATTAACTGATTAAAAACTTTTTTATGTAAAAATGCATATTTTGTAAGTGATGGTATAATTTTTTAATGCAAAAAATGAATTTTACATTAAAGTAGCATAAGTTTTACTTTAAAATATCACTCTTTATAATATTTTTTTGAATATGTTGGATATATTATAAAATATACATAAATTTCAAATGATAAGGTTACAGAGCATGAAATGGATAATCTTGATTTATTTAAATTTATAAAAATAAGCTTAAAGTTTTAAAAAAAGAATCCATTATAAAATTATTTTTCACAGGTAGTATTATATAATAGAAGTGTTACTTGCTTTCTAACAATTCTTGTGTTTATTACAGACGTGTATTATTAATTTCATTAAATTATATAGGGGGGGGGGATGTTTATTTTAGGTTAATTCATTGCATTGTATATATGATCTTGCTTCATTAACAAAATTATTAATTACTTGTTGTGTACTTTGTATTTTCTTTATTAATCCAACGCTTTGTCCTGCCATCAATGATCCATTGATTATATCACCATCTATAACAGCTTTTTTTAATGCACCAGCCCAAAATTTTTCTATTTGTAATTGTCCATCTTCTTTTGAGATTTTTTTTTGATTATATAAATTTATAATTTCTTTTTGCAATTCTAAAAATCTAACACTTGCAGCATTAGATATTGCTCTTACAGGAATGACAGGAAAATCTCTGCTAAGTTGAATTGATGCTATTGCGTCTCTAGATGATGATTTTATAAATACTTCTTTAAAATTTTGATGCGCTCTTGATTCGTATGTGCATACAAAAGGTGTACCTATTTGACATCCACTTGCACCCATTTTTAAATAATGTACTATCATATCTCCTATCCCAATGCCGCCAGCAACAAATATTGGAGGGGATGTATTAATATTATTTTTGAAATATGGTAATATTTCTTGAGATAATACAGATGTACTAACAGGTCCTATATGTCCTCCGGCTTCCATACCTTCTATGATTAGTGCATCTACGCCTAATCTAATTAATCTTTTAGCTACAGAAATGGAAGGCGCAAAACACATAATTTTAATTTTTGCGGATTTAACTTGATTTATTAGTATGCTATTAGGAATACCTCCTGCTAAAACAATGTGGGTAATTTTATTATTGATGCATATTTTAATGAGTTCATTTAATTGTGGATGCATAATTATTAAATTTACTCCAAAAGGGTAGCTAGTGAACCGTTGTGTTAATTCTATGTCAGATTTTAAATTTTCTGGAGATATCGCTCCACAAGCTAGTACTCCAAACCCCCCTGCATTTGATATTGCAGATACTAAATATGGATCTGAAACCCAACTCATGGCTCCACCCATAATTGCATATTTACTGCCTAGGAATTCTGTACCTTTTTTCCATAAATTTGAAAGTATCATAAATTTGTTTATGTAATACGCTGAAAGATATTGTCTTTGTTTATTATTAGATGTTTTAATGCTCCTAAGATATGTAGTATTATTAAGATAATTAGTGTATATGCAGATAAAATATGAATTTTATGAAATACAAAAGCTAAATTTTTATTTGTAGGCAATATTAATGGAAAATCAAAAAATATCATTGTAATTGGCTTATTTGAAGCTGATGACATCATATATCCAGACAAGGGCATGACTATCATAAAGACATATAACAATATATGTACAAATCTAGAAGCTATAATAAAGAATGGTGCAATTACTTCAGAATATGGAGGTATCTTTGATGAAAGACGGGAAACAATTCTTATCATAATTAACACCATGGATATAATGCCTAAAGCCTTGTGTGCACTATACAAGACACTTTTTGTGTTACTAGGTGCTATTGCTGTCATGTATAAACCTACAATTATCAAAAATATTATTATTATAGCCATTAACCAATGCATTATTCGTAAGAATACACTGTGTTTATGCATAACAAAAGACATTATAATAGGTGATATTGATGATATATATCATAGTACCTATATTCTTCAATAGTTTTTTATAGAAATATTTCAACTTTATAGTGATGATATAACAGTCTTAACTAAAGATGATATAATACATGTTGTTAAAAAATTAGTTTTATTACGTGATGGAGAAGGTATTGTTGATGATTATTTAATACTTATATTTTTAAAATATGTTTAAGGTAGTAAATGCTATGGCATATGCAAGTGTTGTCTTGTATAAAGGCTATATTTAATTTGGAAATATTATGTAATATTAATACATTGTAATTTATATGAGAATGACACAATAGATGGATGATTTAATGTCAGGTATTGTAATAGATATAAAATCCATAGCAAATGGGGATGATATATATACGCTTTAAAATTACAATAATCATTTTGGAATATAAATATGTTTTATCGCAAATGCATTAAGATTGTTAACATTGAAAATGTAGTGAGCTTAGAATATTATGGATAGTAACTACATCTATGAAAATAGCTGCTGAGATTTGCATTTATACTAATCGTAATATTATATAAGTATTTTAATCTGAGCTTTAAAATTACTCAATAATGGGCATTTGGATTATGTAATGTTATTTATTAAATTACTTTTATTAAGTGTACATGTTTATTGTGTTAGAATTATGAGTGGTATACTGTACATTATAGCGATATGTTATAATAAATTTTTTCGATGCTTTAGTAAAATTTCTGGATATAATGTAATATAAGAGAGTAGAATAGCTAACTAATAAAATAAAAGAAAAGTATTGATGGTAAATTTTTTAAGGAATTTATTTATATTTACCTTAACAATGCTATTTACATTGCCGATATTTTCTTTAATATCGGTTGTTTTTGTAAGAAATGAAAAGCTTAATATATTTACTGTTTTATTGCCTGAATATACAGTTAATACTATTGTCCTAATGGTAGGCGTAGGATTAATAGTATTAATTATTGGAGTAATGAGTGCATGGGTTATTACCTATTATTCATTTCCAGGTCGTAGATTTTTTGAAGTTGCGCTTTTTTTACCATTATCAATACCAGGGTATATAGTAGCATATGTATATGTTAATATTTTTGGGTTTGCTGGTCCAGTACAAAGTTTCTTAAGAGAATTATTTCATTGGAATAAAGGCGACTATTATTTTCCAGATGTTAAATCAATATATTGGGGGATTATTATTATTGGGTTTAACTTATATCCTTATGTATATATGTTAACAAGGACAGCGTTGATAATGATAAGAAGTACAGTAGCAGTTGCTACAACTTTATGTTGCTCCAGATATAAGATTCTTGTGTCTATAGTGATACCAGCAGTGCGTCCAACTATAGTTGCTGGTACTGCATTAGTATTGATGGAAGTCATTTCTGATTTTGGGACTCCTCAGTTTTTAACAATTAACACCCTTACTACAGGAATATATCGTCATTGGTTTTTATTACATGATAAGTATTCTGCATGTATTCTTGCGATTATAGCGTTATGTTTTGTGTTTTTTTTAATTGTAGTAGAGAAATTCTTTCGTAGAGATGAAGCATCCTATACTTCAATTAAAATGAATACAGGTTATTATCATAGATGGAATGTTAGTAATATGACATCTATTATGTTAATATATTTTATTTGCTTATTACCTGTATTTATGGGATTTATTCTCCCTGTATTACCATTAATTTATTGGACTATGGAAAGATTGCATACATTAGTGGGTAATATGAGATTCTATGTTGTTATTTTTAATAGTATCAATATAGCATTAATGACATCTGTTATTACTATTGCAATATCTATTGTAGTGTCATACATAATACGTAATAACAAATTTTTGTCTTATTTTATAAGATTTATTACTATGGGATATGCAATTCCAAATACTATTATTGCAATAAGTGTTATGGTTTTATTTGGTAAGCTATCACAAGTAATTAGTGCATATTTTTTTAATGTTACTATTATAGGTACGATAGTTGGATTATTATATACTTATACTTTTAGCTTTTTTGCTGGTGCGTTAGGGCCAATTGAATCTGGATTTAATAAAATTCCTAGAGAGATAGATTGGTCTTCTGCTTTAATGGGGCATGGTGTAATATCAACGTGTTTTAATGTGCATATTCCAATGTTGAAGAAAAGTATATTAGTAGGCTTTTTACTGGTATTTATTGAAACAATTAAAGAATTATCGGCAACTTTAGTAATAAGGCCATTTAATTTTGAAACTATGGCTACGCGTATATACGAGCTTGTCGGAGATGAAAGATATATGGATGCTGCACCTTATGCATTAACTATAGTTATAGTAGGATTGATATGTGTTATGATATTGTGTCAAATTTTTCAGCATGATAAGATCAAAGAAAATAGGATGAATAATTAATCATTGTTGATTATTCTTTAGCTTAATTATATATTTAATATATGCGATAATACTTGAGTATTATTACACGCATTATTGTTAAATTTAGTGTATGTATGGATAGAGATACTACTAATGTAATTAGTTGTCCTCTAATAATGATAAACTCTTATGATTTTTTAGTATTTATAGATGAATAATATTAAGCAAGTGTCATAAGGTGATAATGTAGTAACAAATATTGTATTAAAAGTTTAGATTTTGAAAATTAAATTTGTAATTCTTGACAAGAAAATATAGGTACAAAAAAAAGTAAGTATAATATAGTTAAATTAAAAGATACATTTTTATTGGTAATATATTTTTTATATATAAGCCAGCATTGCTATTAAAATAATTTCATACAAATGAGTAATTTTAATACCTAATTTTTTTATATGGATTGGTAGTGTGTATAATGCATTTAATAGTATCGTCCTTATCTGTTTTGAATATTGCTAAGTAACTTTTAATTAAAATACATATGGCATAAATTATCTGAGGATATTGATAAGCATTCTTAATGTAAATATTATAACTGAAAATTTAATGAAGTATTAAGTATAACACGATATATATCATGACATGCAATAGCAGATTCTGCAAATCCTGTCAGTATTCACTTTAATTTTCCTGGATATGATGCTATATCACCCATTACATATATTTTTCGCGATTTGTTCTACATGTATAATAACCTACTGATAGCTGATTTATAAGTAGAATTGATGTATAGGATATAGCAATATTACCTTTCTTTAAATGCTTTTTCAAATGTGCTAGTGATAGGTGTTAATAAGTAATTTAATAGAGTTCGTGATTGAGTAATAATGAATACTTCTGCTGGCATACCAGGGTATAGTTTTATTTTTTTAAATTTACCAAGCTGTAAGGATTTTGGAATAACAACTCGTGTTAAATAATATCTTGTACCATTATATTCACTAAAAGCATCTGCAGAAACTTGTGTCATTATACCATTAGCAAGTCCGAATTTTCTAATATTATAAGCACTTAACCTGACTTTTGCTTTAAGTCCTGTATATTTATTGTTCGAAATTATATTTCTTGGATTTGATTGTGCTGCAAGAATTTCTTCAATATTTCTTGTAGGAATTTTAGCTTCAATGACTAAATCTTCATTAATCGGCACTATATCCATAATATTGCTACCAGGAGATATTACTCCGCCTTCAGTATGATACTTTAATCCTGTAACAACACCATTTTGAGGAGATCTAACTATTGTACGCGTTAATACATCTTTAGCTGCTCTTAATCTTTCTTTTAAATCTACAATTGCAGAATCTGTTTCTTTTAATTCTATATTATTTTTATCTTGCATATTATTAATAATATTTATTATTTCTAATTGATTTTCCCCAACTTTTTGTTGTGTACTTGCAATTACAGCTTTAATGTGGCCTAATTTACCTTGAGCTTCTGCATATAAGCGTTCAAGATTAAGTATGTAAGGTTTGCTTATATATCCGCTTTTAAGAAGTTTCTTTTTTGTATCTAGCTCCTCTTTAATAAGAGTATATTGCTTTGTTTCTGCTGTTAATTGTGCCGATAGTCCGCTTAATTCTTGTTTTAGTTGTTTGATGCGTTGTTTTAATATCTTTATTTTTCCAAAGATACTTTTTCTATGTGATAAAAATAATTGTTGTTGATTATTTAGAACTTTATCTACAGTTTTTTTATCTGATAATGTATACACTTTAGATGGAAAAGTAATGTTGTTAAGGTTATTTTTAATTGCAATTAATCTGGCTTCTGTTGATAACAACACTAACATTCTTTCTTGTAGTATTGATAAGTTTGCTTTAGCGGCTGTATCGTTTAAATAAATAAGTGGTTGATTTTTTTGTACTATTTCTCCTTCTTGTACTGAAATTTTTTTTATAATTCCTCCTTCGAAATGTTGTACAATTTGTCGGTTAAGTGAAGACATAACTTCACCAGTAGCAATAACCGCGCCATCTAATGGTGCTGTTGCAGCCCATATACCAAAGAAACCGAAAAATATAATAATAATTATTAATCCTATAAATAATGGTCCCCATGATACTTTTACGGCATCATTAATTTTGTGGTTGCCTTTTATGCGAAAAATGAGATTAACTATTGAATCACTAAAAGATGTTAATTTTAAGGTAACTTGTGAGTTGTGTTTATTTTTTAATTCATGTTTGTGAAGAGAATCATGTCCTAGAAGTTGTGGCAAAGAAAAGCTTGATTTTATTATAGATTGTAACCGTTTATACATAAACTTGGTATGAGATGGATAAGTTTAACTTATATCATAAAAAAATAATAATCAAAATCTTTTCTTTATGATTAAAGAAGTATATATAAGTTACTTAATTAAAATTTCACGTTAAATATATTATTATCCGTGTAAAATTTTTTATACGTGATTTAAATTTATGGAATGCTAGTATATTATTGATACGTTTATCTACAAATGATAAGGTATTGACATGATTATCAGAGAAATCATTTATGAAATATATTAATGTAGATATGTAAATTGTGCCTAGAGTTAATCTTTTAGTATAATAATTGAAATCTGTTGATGTATCTCCTGATATATACCAAATATTGCTACTTATTCTAAATACGCACTGTGTTGCAAAACAGATATTATATGGAGAACTGAAAAAGTATAGTATACTTTTAATTAATTCCCTAAAATTTGGTAATGTCTCATAATATAATAAACATAAATTTATGCAGTGTTTAATTTTGTCACGAGTTTTAAAATTTTTGATATTTTCAGTATTTTCAAAATTAAAAGTAATAAATTTTTCTAATTCTGTATGCATATAGGTTATAACATCATTAATACCGTTAGCAAATTTGCAGAAGTTGTTAGGCATATTTAACTGTGTACATGCTTTAAATAAAGTATCATCACTAACACCGTAAAAAGGTATTAATGCGATGGTTCTATTACTAATTAAAGAGATATCTTCCATAAAGTTACAGTATGATAAAGTTATTGATATAATAGCTGATTATTTTTTAATTTTAAAGAAATGTCTAAATAGTTATTATAATTTTGAGTATATAATTTACATTATTTTGTATGTTAGATAATTGTTAAATATAAAACCTATGTGATAAATCAACTAAAGGTTTATTGATATATGTTTTTGTGAAGTATTTGTAAAATACTATTATATGTTTTATGTGTGAGCACCATAGGGTTATTTTCTAATTTAGTTAGGATATCTTGTATTGATCATATGTAGGAGATAAGCACTAAAGGCTGGTATTGATCATATGTGGGAGATAAGCACTAAAAGCTGGTAGATAATATGTTGAGTAAAAAAATATTCAAAAGACCCATATATCGTTTTGTTAATCTATAATTTACATTTAGTATGTTACATTTACATAGAGATAGTCAACTAAAAAGTTGCTATTGATATATTTATTTTATGCAAGTGTTTATGGAATATTGCTATATACTTATCTTATACGGGACTATTATAGTTTATGCAATATGATTTTGTTACCGCATTATAATGGAAAAAAAGTAGCAGTTTTTGGATTAGGCATAACAGGAACTTCCGCAATGAAATCTTTGTCTTTAAGTGGGGCACAAGTATTTTTATGGGATGATAATATATCTGTATTAAAAGATATGGAAATGTCAGTAAACTGTTGCTGCATTAATCCTAATGAATATAATTGGAATGAAATTTCAAGTTTAATTTTAAGTCCTGGAATATCTTATTTTGGAGATAAACAACATTGGATTGTTAAGTTAGCAAAATATCATAATTGTCCTATAATTTCTGATATAGAGTTACTTTATCAAGCACAGAAAAAATCAAAGTTTGTTTGCATTACTGGTACTAATGGTAAGTCTACTACAACTGAATTAATAGGGTGGATTTTTAAATGTGCTAAAATTAATGTTGCAGTGGGGGGAAATATAGGCAAAGGTGCTTTAACACTTGATCCTGATGCAGAGATCTATGTGTTAGAATTGTCTTCTCAGCAGATAAGTTTATTAAATGTTATTAATATAGATGTTGCTGTATTACTTAATATTACAGCAGATCATATAGATATTTATGGCGATATGATAAATTATACTTCGGTAAAAATTAAAGTACTAAATTATAGTAAATTATCTATAATAAATTATGATAATGATATTACTAATGCAGTATTTAGAAATATTACGGGTAATAAGATAGCATTTTCTTCTACTGTTAAGTTAGATGAAGGGATATCCTTTATTGATGATTACTTATATGTAGGAGATAAAGCACTGAAAGTTGGTAAATTATGTGTTAATAAAAAGAGTAATTTAGAGAATTTTGCTGCTAGTTATGCTGTTGCAAAACATTTTGGTGTATCAGATGATGTAATTATTAGTGCTATGGAAACTTTTAAAGGTTTAAAACATAGAAATCAGTTAGTAGGAAAGATGCATAATGTTTTTTTTGTTAATGACAGTAAGGCAACCAATGCTTCTGCAACTAAAAGAGCATTAATGTCTTATCAGAATATATATTGGATTGTTGGTGGTAGAAGTAAAGATATGGGAATTTCTGAATTAAAAATATATTTTGATCGTGTTAAAAAAGCCTTTTTAATAGGTGAATCAATAATTAAATTAGAAAATGTAATGAAAGATTATGGTATAAGTTATATTAAATGTTATAATTTAGATATTGCAGTTCAAACTGCGTATGCATTTGCAATAGAGGATATGCAAGAAGCTGTAATATTATTATCTCCAGCTTGTTCTTCTTGGGATCAATGGAATAATTTTGAAGAACGAGGCAATAAGTTTTGTGAATTAGTACAGGAACTAATAGCGGGTGGAGATATTACTTAATTTATTAGGGTATCTTGATTTATGATTCATTATGGTGCCACTATAAATTAACTTTAGATTCTATGGTAAAGTGTTGTAGTAAAATCTAAATGTTAAGATTATTTAATAATTTAGAGTGCTATATTAACGATTATGGAGTATTAATGTTATTGATTTTAGTCATATAGAATATGCATGAAGTAATAATATTATGCATATAAGTACTGGAAAAATTTAATACCTGCAAGCCAGTATACATTTAATAATGTGTGAAGAACAGCGGACAGAATGCTTTATTATTTTACAATGAATAATTCGAGAAACTTGAACATAACTCTATACATACCTTGCCAAAATAACATGATGTACCATAACTCTTGCCTTCAAAACTAGAAATATTCATGCTAACTTTATACTTGCTTATAAGGGCATAGGTTTAATGTTATGTTTAATTAATTTTATAAGCTTAACTTTAAAATTTTGAGCATTAACATGAAAGGTATGTAAAACATTTCCTATTAGCTTATGTATTAACCAACTCTGTAAGATATGAAAATACAACGCTAATGTCAAAATACTTACTGTAAATTTTGAAGGCAATTTGTGCAAGATATAGTGCGTTATCAATTTTATTGCATATGTGCTAATAAGTATTACCACCCTTGATAACTCAAGCAAGTTACCGACTTGATATGTAAAACTACTATTATTTAAGTTAAAGATCTTATATCCTAATATCTTTGCACTAGTGTAAGTACACAAACATTTATTTATAAAATATTTGCGTATCTTTTTATAAAGATCTTGCAACTTTTGTGCGGTAATAACCATTAAATAAAACAATAACAACACTATTAAATATATTGCATATATTATACATCTATGCAAGTAATAATAGTATTATTATTATCTAATTTAATTAGACCAATGCGCGCTAGAAGCGTTAGTTGGGGTGTTTATTACTTTTTTATTTATACCAGTTAAATCTATAGACATAAGCCTTGATTGAAGATAAGATTTTGCAGATGGATGATCTTGTTGTGTAAAAAGAATAATTCTTCCATTAGGGGACCATGTTGGGCCTTCAACTATGTAGCCCTCTGCTAATAACCTTTCTGAGGTCCCATCTGGTTTTATAACTCCTATGTAAAAATTACCAGATAAAATTTTAGTAAAAGCAATCCAATCACCCCTGGGAGACCATACTGGTGTTGCATATCTACCTTTGCCAAAACTTATTCTATGCTGATTTTTACCATCAGCATTCATTATATATAATTGTTGTGATCCATTCCTATCAGAGTTAAATACTATAAACTTTTTATCGGGAGAATATGATGCAGATGTATTAATGAATTTATTATCTGTTAACTTACTCACTTTTCTATCCTTAACAGTAATAGAGTATATGTTTGTCTGTCCATATATAGATTCTGATAATAGTACTGATTTTCCATCAGGAGAAAATCTTGGCGAGGAACTTATCCCATTAAAGCTTCCTAATATAGTTGATGATCCAGTATTCAAGTTTTTTATGATAATTTTTCCTTTATTTTTAACGTAGGTCATATATACAATATCAGTGCCACTAGGGGAAAATCTTGGTGTTGATAGAAAATTATATCCACTTGTGAGATAAATATTATTCTCACCATCTTGATCCATTATAGCGATTTTTCTTGTTCTTGGAGATAAAGTTTCAGCAATATATACTATTTTGGTATTAAAATAACCATCCTCACCAGTAAGCCTGTGATATATGTTATCTGAAACAGCATGTGCAGCACGTCGCCAATTTGTTATAATAAAAGTCAAAGATTGACCTGAAAGTTCTTTACTGAGAGCAATGTCCCATATACGAAATTTAACTTCTATTTTATTTTGCTTATCTTCTTTAACGCTTCCAGTAATTAATATATCTTTTTTTAATATTTTCCATAAAGATGAAGTTGGCAATGCTTCAGAATTAATATTAAGGTCATTTACGTACTGAGTAACCACATCAAATATTCCGGTATTAACTAAGTTATTTTTTATTACCTTTATAATGTTTTGCCCAATTTCATTTTCAAGATTTGTTGTAAAGTGAAAAGGAACGATTCCTATGGAAATATTTTCTGTGTTTCCTCTAGTGATATCGATTTTAAGTTTGCTATACGATTTATTAGGAGCAGCACTTAATGCTGTCAAAAAGAATAATAACAATAAGAAGCGATGGAACATAGTTTTTTTGTAGTATATTTATTCTTTACCACTTATAGCAAGTATTCTATTTGCACTTCAATAACTGGTACATTTTGTATATCATATTTTAGAGCATTGAAAACTATGTTTTTAATATAACTTTTAATATTTTGTACTTTATTTGCATAAAACTTAGAATTTATTGTTTTAATTACTTTTTTTATGAGTGCTTTATCTTTTATTTCGTCTAATACTCCAGGTGCAATGATAGATGGGTCTTTGAGTAATTGATTTTTTTTATTCATAATGAGTATTATAATAATAATACCTGCATTTTTCATTTTTCTACGCATTGACATTACTTTACCTTCAGGATGATGGAAAAAGTGGCCATCAACGCCAAAGTAACCAGATTGTACGGAATCGATTTTTTTGCCTAATACTATGTCAATAACATCTCCTGGGTTAGGAATAACATGATTTTTTATACCGCATTCTTGTGCTACTTTTGCATGTTCATACATGTGTATGTATTCTCCATGAACTGGTATGCACAATTTAGGATTGGTAAGTGAATACATTGTAATAATATCATCTCTTGAAGGATGGCCTGATACATGTACATGATCCATAAATTCTGTTATTACTTTAACGTTCATATTAACAAAACGATTAAAGACATTGAATATTCTCTTATCATTTCCAGGAATAATTTTAGACGAAAAAATAATTGTATCTCCGCTTTCTAACGTAACCATTCTGTGAGCATTATTTGATAATTTTGCAGTTGCTGCAAGCGGTTCTCCTTGACATCCTGTGCAAATATAAAGTACTTTATTTTTTGGCAATTGTCTTGCTTGTTCCTGGGTTATAAAATCTGGCACATCATTTAAATACCCGCTGTCTTTTGCAACTTGTACAATTCTGATAAGAGATTTTCCTAAGATGACTACATGTCTATCTAGTTGTTGGGATATTTTAATAAATGTATAAATTCTGGCAACATTAGAAGCAAATAAAGATACAGCTACTCTTTGAGTACTATTTTGTATTATATTGAACAAGCTATTATATAAATCCCCTTCTGATCCAGACTTTCCTTTAGTAAATATGTTTGTTGAGTCACATACAACTGCTAATAGTCCATTCTTGCCAAGCTGTTTAAGTTTTTCCACATTAGAGGTAGGACCAATGACAGGCGAGTTATCTAATTTCCAATCTCCTGTGTGTAAAATGCTTCCTACATTAGTATGAATAGCAAGCGAATGCATTTCTGGTATAGAATGTGTCATATTTATAAATTCTATGGTAAAGGGCTTAAGAACTAGTTCTTGAGAAGTATTCACTTCTTTAATTGGAACTTCTAAAGAGAATTCTTTTAATTTTGATTTAAGAAATATTGCTGTAAATCTTGTTGTATATACTGGACATCTTAAATCTTCCCATAAATATTGTACCGCTCCAAGATGATCTTCATGAGCATGTGTTAGAATAATACCAAGTAAATTTTTACGATGTTTTTTTATAAAACTAATGTCAGCAACAATCATGTTAATGCCTGGCATAATTTCGGTATCAGCGAATCCTGCGCCCAAATCAACCATTATCCATTTTTCTTGAAAATGGTATAGAGTAACATTCATACCTATTTTTCCTACTCCACCTAAAGGTATGAATAAAAAACTATCTGCATTAAAATTCATGTAAATATCAAAAAATTAAATAAGTTAATTATTTTTTAGGATACCACATATAATTTCCATTACAAACAAAAAACATTTAATACATAATTTGGTATAAATACTTCTATTCTTGTATTAATATGGCATATTATGCCTATAATGGGGAATTATTAAATTAATTAGTGAAATTAACCTAATATATTTTAATAGTATTTTTAATGTATTCAAATGAATACTTTTTATTGCTTTATTGCAATTGGCTTGTAATTATTAGTTCTGCAAAATAAGCGCTTTATGTAATATATTAAGTGTTAGCGTAATAAAAGAGAAGAAGCGATAGGTTAACTAGGTTGTGCTTATTTGTATGTTGACTAAGAATGATAGGTATCATTTTTATAACTGAATTCGTTAATTCATCAATATTCTGCTATATAGAAGAATCTAGGGTTTATAAGGAAGCAAAATTGCAGGTTTTTATTATGAAGATAATGAAATGTTTTATAAATTAAGATTTATTAGTTAAAAAACTTTGATAAAATCAAAAATTATTGATGTTTAATACATTAAATAATAGTGCTAAATATATTGTTGTTTGTTGTCTCATTGTGATATTGAGGTTGCATTTGATTATTTAATATTAAAAGTAATAATTTTTATTAATCTAAAGATGTAATGAATTATTTATTAATGAGGCTTTATGAAGGTGTTAGCATTTTTATTGTCTTTAATGATATATTTTTCTAATATGTATGTCAAAGCAGATGTGTTATTTGTGTGGTCGCAGGTAGTAAGTAATAACAATTTAAGTGTTAGAGCAATAATTTCCGCAGAAGATGATTGTCCAAAAATTAATGTTGATTCCAAAATAAGAAGAATGAGTGTTAGAGCATTGCCTGTATATAATAAAAGTGCAGTTTTTAATAATAAAGTATGTGAAGCGGTGATATCTAATACTGCGAAGATAATAAAAGTAAATACTAATATAGTACCTGCTATTCCCAATAAAATAAAAAAAATTGCAATAATAGGTGATACAGGATGTAGAATATCATTATATTATGAACAAAATTGTAAATCGCAAGATAAATGGCCATTAGAAAGAATTTTATATCAAGTATCACAACATAATCCTGATTTAGTGATACATGTAGGAGATTATTTATATAGAGAAAAGAGTTGTAGTGACAATACAAAATGTAACAAAGGAGTGTATGGAGATAATTTTAATACTTGGAAGCTTGATTGGTTAGATCCATCTAAATTATTATCAAAAAAGGCACCTTTTATATTTGTACGAGGCAATCATGAAGATTGTAATAGAGCTTATAGGGGATGGTTTAGGTATTTAAGTGCAAGTTCTTTTGTTGATGTAGATAAGGCATTATGTAAGAATATTGTTGATTCTTGGATTTTTACTCCAAAGCAATTAGGTATAGGTGATCTGAATTTTTACATATATGATTCTTCAAATATTAGTGAAATGTTATTTTCTAAGCAAGATATTAAAAATGTTAGAAGCAGGTTTTTAAATAAGTTACACCATGAATCTCCTATGTGGCTGTTAACACATCGTCCTTTGTGGAGTTATATTGAAAGAAGAAATGTTCCGTATTATGGGAGTTTATTACAAGTGAAAGCTTTTAGTAATCTTTTACCTAGAAATTTATTGGCAATAGTCTCTGGACATGTTCACATAGGGCAAATATTAAGAATGAAAATGAAAGATAATATTGTAACTCAAATAATAGTAGGTAATAGTGGTACTAAACTTGATAATGTAAAATTATTAAAGATGCATAATGTAAAAATTGGCAACTTTATTGCAGATAGTATTCAAAGTGTTAAAAACTTTGGGTTTACAATTGTTAATGTAAATACAAAATACTCACATGTAAAGTATTATGATGTAAATAATAATGAGGTATATCAATTAAAAATATTAAATGAAAGTATCGCAAAAAAAATATCATGTAAGTAAATATAAATAAAATATTAAATTATGTATTGACTGGAATCGATGATTATTTTATAAGTAATAGTATTTCTATTATTTGAATCTGGGATAGTATTTTTTATTAAATAAGGTTGTTGATGTATGCCTACTATAAATCAATTAGTGCGTAATCCTAGGAAGTCTCGTGCTTCTGTGAATAAGGCACCTGCTCTTCAGCATAATCCTCAAAAGAG
Source organism: Neoehrlichia mikurensis (assembly GCF_019186785.1). Lineage (GTDB taxonomy): Bacteria > Pseudomonadota > Alphaproteobacteria > Rickettsiales > Anaplasmataceae > Neoehrlichia > Neoehrlichia mikurensis. The sequence goes on along the minus strand of NZ_CP066557.1, from coordinate 306,219 downwards.
GGCGGTGTGTGTTAAGGTTTATACCACAACTCCTAGAAAGCCTAATTCAGCGTTGCGTAAAGTTGCTAGAGTAAAAATATCTGGTTATGGGAATGAAGTAATAGCTTATATACCTGGGGAAGGCCATAACTTACAGGAGCATTCAGTGGTTTTGATTAGGGGTGGTCGCGTAAAAGATTTACCAGGTGTACGTTATCATATAATTCGTGGTGCATTGGATACTAAAGGGGTAAATGGTAGAAAGAAATCAAGATCAAAATATGGAGTTAAAAAGAGTAGCTAAATGGTAGTATATGTCACGTCGTCGTAAGGTTAATAGAAGGATCATAGTTCCTGATTCAAAATATAATAGTGTGTTATTGGCGCGTTTTATAAATGTAGTAATGCGCTGCGGTAAGAAATCTTTGGCTGAAAAGATAGTATATGGTGCTTTAGATTTAGCAGAGTCTCGTTTTGGTGAAAGTGGTATTACCATTTTTAATAATGCTTTAAATAATGTTATGCCGCAAATGGAGGTTCGTTCTCGTAGGATAGGTGGTGTGACTTATCAGATTCCTGTTGAAGTAAGGGAAGATAGATCTATTTCATTGGCATTAAGGTGGATTTCTAGAGCTGCGTGTACAAGTAGGAAGCGTAGTAATAAGACGTATATGGAATGTTTATGTCACGAATTATTAGAGTCTTGTAATAAGCGTGGTGGAGCGTATAGAATTCGTGAAGAAAAGTATAAAATGGCTGAAGCTAATAAAGCTTTTTCGCATTTTAAATTTAATTAAATAAACAGAAAGAGGAATAAGTGGGAGATAGTTGTTTATCTAAATGTAGAAATATAGGTATTATGGCTCATATAGATGCCGGAAAAACTACTACTACGGAGCGTATACTTTTTTATACAGGCAAACAAAATAGAATAGGTGAAGTACACGAGGGTGCTGCTTCAATGGATTGGATGGAACAGGAAAAAGAACGTGGAATCACTATTACATCTGCAGCCACAACATGCTTTTGGAATAATCATAAGATAAATATTATTGATACTCCTGGTCATGTTGATTTTACAGTAGAGGTCGAAAGATCGCTTAGGGTATTAGATGGAGCAATTGCTGTTTTTGATGGTGTAGCTGGTGTTGAACCTCAATCAGAGACGGTGTGGAGGCAAGCTGACAAATATAATGTTCCTAGGATTTGCTTTGTGAATAAGATGGATAGGGTAGGAGCAGATTTTGATAGATGTGTTGATATGATAATTCAGAAGCTTGGTTCTCGTCCCTTAGTTTTACAGTTGCCAATAGGTATTGATAAAAATTTTATCGGAGTAGTAGATTTAATAGAGATGCATTCTATTATTTGGGAAGAGGATTCTCTTGGAGCAAAGTTTACATATCAGGGGATTCCTGATGATATGCTTGATCAAGTAAAAAAATATAGAGCACAGCTTTTAGAAAATGCTGTTGAATTTGATGATGAGGCAATGAAATTATATTTTGAGGGAAGTGATATACCTGTTTCCTTGTTAAAAGGATGTATACGTACAGGTGTAGTTCAGTCAAAATTTGTTCCTGTTTTATGTGGTTCTGCTTTTAAAAATAAGGGTATACAACCTTTATTAGATGCTGTAGTTGATTTTCTGCCTGCACCTGATGATGTTAATATGATTGAAGGTAGTAATGTTAAAAATTTAGATGAAATGATATCTATAAAATCTTCTGTAAATGAGAAGTTTGTTGCATTAGCTTTTAAAGTTATGGCGGATAAATTTGTTGGTAGCTTGACTTTTATAAGAATATATTCTGGTAAATTAACAAGTAAAATGTCAGTATTAAACTCTATAAAAAATACTACAGAGTCTATAGGAAGAATTTTATTGATGCATGCTAATAACAGAGAGGATATATCGGAGGCAAAGGCAGGAGATATAGTTGCTTTGGCAGGTCTTAAGAAAACTACTACAGGTGATACTTTATGTGCGGTAGATTTTCCTATTATTTTAGAGCGGATGGATTTTCCAGAGCCTGTAATGGAGATAGCAATAGAACCTAAATCCGCTGCTGATCAAGAAAAAATGGGAGTGGCATTAAGTAGATTGGTTGCTGAGGATCCTTCATTGAGAATGTTTATAAATAATGAAAGTGGTCAAACAATCTTAAGAGGTATGGGTGAATTGCATCTAGAAGTAATAGTTGATAGGATGAAGCGAGAGTTTAATGTATTAGCTAATATAGGAGCTCCTCAAGTCGCATATCGCGAAACTATTACAAAGTCTGTTGAAGTTGAGTATATTCACAAAAAACAAACAGGTGGAGCTGGTCAATTTGCTAAAGTTAATATATTATTTGAGCCATTATCTCCAGGATCTGGGTTTGTTTTTGAAAGTAAAATTACTGGAGGAGCGATCCCTAAAGAATATATACCTGGTGTGCAAAATGGGTTAGAAATTGCTAAAGAAAATGGTGTAATAGCGGGATTCCCGGTAATTGATTTTAAGGCTACTTTATTTGATGGGGCTTTTCATGAAGTTGATTCAAGTCCACTAGCATTTGAATTAGCTGCTAAAGGTGCGTTTAGAGATATGATGAGTAAAGGTGGATCCATATTACTTGAGCCAGTTATGCGTGTTGAAATTATTACTCCTGAGGAATATATGGGTGATGTGATAGGAGATGTTAATAGTAGGAGAGGTAGAATATTAGAGATGCAAGATCGTAATAATGCTAAATTGATAACGGCTTTTATTCCTCTTGGAAAAATGTTTGGATATGTGAAGGATTTGCGTTCTGTATCTCAGGGGAGGGCGCAGTATAGTATGCATTTTGCCTGCTATGAGCAAGTTCCTGATAATATAGTAGTTAATGATATAAAAAATAAGGTATAAAAATGACAGATACTAGGAAGCCGCATATTAATGTAGGTACGATAGGGCATGTTGATCATGGGAAGACGACATTGACAGCTGCACTAACAACAGTATTAGCAAAGAAATTAAGTGGAGCTAATAAGGTAGTCAAGTATGATGAGATAGATAAGGCTCCTGAGGAGAGGGCGAGGGGTATAACAATATCCACTGCGCATGTAGAATATGAGACAGAGGGTAGGCATTATGCGCATGTTGATTGTCCTGGGCATGCTGATTATATAAAGAACATGATAACAGGGGCTGCGCAGATGGATATAGCCATATTAGTAGTATCTGCAACTGATGGGGCGATGCCACAAACGAGGGAGCACATATTATTAGCGAAGCAAGTAGGAGTTAAGGACATAGTTGTGTGGGTAAACAAGTGTGATGTTGTTGCGGACAATGATATGTTAGAGTTAGTAGAGATGGAGATGAGGGAGCTATTAACAAATTATGGGTATCAAGGTGATAGTATTGACATAATAAGAGGATCAGCAATAAAGGCGTTAGAGGATGAAGGAGCTGATGGTGAATGGAGTGATAAGATAATGGAGTTAATGGCTGCATTAGAGAAAATAGATTTACCATTAAGGGAGAAGGAGAAGCCATTTTTAATGTCAATAGAGGATGTATTTTCAATACCTGGAAGGGGTACTGTGGTAACAGGTAGGATAGAGAGAGGAGTGATAAGGATAGGTGACAAAATAGAGATAGTAGGGTTAAGGGATTTGCAGAGCACGGTATGTACAGGTGTTGAGATGTTTCATAAGGCATTAGGTGTAGGGGAAGCTGGTGACAATGCTGGTATTTTATTAAGAGGGATCAAGAAAGAGGATGTAGAGAGGGGTCAGGTATTAAGTATGCCTGGGCAAATACGTTCATATAATGGATTTAAGGCTGAGGTATATATATTGAAGAAAGAGGAGGGTGGTAGGCATACACCATTTTTTTCAAATTATCAGCCGCAGTTTTATGTAAGGACTACAGATGTAACTGGTAGTATAAAATTACCTGAGGGGATAGAGATGGTTATGCCTGGTGATAATTTAAGTATAGAAGTAAGCTTAGATAAGGCAGTTGCAATAGAAAAAGGGCTAAGATTTGCAATACGTGAGGGCGGTAAAACTGTTGGGTCTGGTATTATTACTGAAATTTTGGAGTAAATGAGAATGGGAGTGTAGCTCAATTAGGTAGAGCATCAGTCTCCAAAACTGAAGGTTATAGGTTCAATTCCTATCGCTCCTGCCATTTCATAGGTGTATACATGATAAGTATTATTAGTAAATTTTTGGGGAGTGTAAAACATGAGGCTCTACAGGTTTCGTGGGCTTCGAAGAATGAAATTATGATGTTTTTGTTAATAGTTATATTGGTGATTACTTTTGCGTCTATTTTATTTTGTTGTGTGGATTTTTTATTTTTAAAATTAATTAAGATAGTACTTGAGGTAATTTATGGAATGTAGTGATGATTATAAATGGTATATTATTCAAGTATTGTCTGGAAATGAAGAAAGGGTATCTCAGGTTATTATAGAAAGAGCTGAGCAATTAGGGTTTGCAAATGATTTTTCTGAGATTTTTATTCCATATGAAGAAGTAACTAAGACTAAGCGCAACAAGAAGGTAATTGTAAAAAGAAAGTTGTTGCCAGGATACGTGTTTTTATTAATGAGGTTAAATAATGATACTATGACTCTTATTAGAACTATACCTAAAGTGTCTAATTTTCTTCTTAGTGATGATTCTGGATTACCTAAAGTGATTTCATTTGATGAGATGGCATCAATGCGTCAAAAAATGCATCATGGGGTTATAGCTGATGATAATAAGGGAATAGATTTTGAAGTAGGAGATGAAGTAGTTGTAAATGATGGGTTGTTTCAAGATTTTACAGGTAAAGTTGAATATGTAGATGATGATAAAGAGATAGCAGGAGTAAGTGTTATGATATTTGGTAGATTAACTAAAATAGAATTTAAATTGCAGCATATACAAAAATTGGAGGGATAGTGGTGAGTAATGAAAGTATTCTTTCAAAGATTAACTTAATGATACAAGCTGGTAAAGCTAGTCCAGGGCCAAAAATTGCTTCAGTATTAGGGCCACGAGGTATATCAATGCCTAAATTTTGTAAGGAATTTAATGAAGTAACAAGTGGTGATGGGAACCAATATAGTATTGGTGATATGGTGACTGCTAAAATATGTATTTATGCTGATAAAACTTATAAATTTACTATTACTGATTCTCCAGTATCTTTTTTGTTAAAAAAAGCTGCTGCAGTTGAAAAAGGGTCTGCTGATCCTGGGAAGAATAATGTGGGAAAAGTAAAGATATCAGAAATTGTAAAAATAGCGGAGCGTAAGATGGTTGATATGAATGCTGATACTTTAGAAGCTGCAATCAATATGGTAAAAGGTACCGCTCATTCTATGGGTATAATTGTAGAAGAAAATTAATAATAAGGGAATTAAGATGTTAGTTTATAATGATTGCTATGAAATTAAAGAAGGATTAAAAAAGCTTATAGAGTGTTCTAAGGCAAAATTTTGTGAATCTGTTGATGTGGCAATTAAGCTAAATATTAATAGTTCTAAGGCTGATGAACAAATTAGAGGGGTTGTTGTTTTACCTAAAGGATTGGGTAAAGAAATTAAAGTTGCAGTTTTTGCTAATGGTGAAAATCTAAAGCTTGCTGAAAGTTCTAATGCTGATATTGTTGGTGATGAGGATTTAGTTGAAGATATAAAAAGAAAAAAGAAATTAGATGTTGATTGGTGTGTTGCAACACCGGATTTTATGCCTAAGATTTCTTCCATTGCCAAGATTTTAGGACCAAAAGGATTGATGCCAAATCCTAAATTCGGTACAGTTACCTTAGATATTGCTAAAACTGTAGGTGTAATAAAGTCTGGTCAAATTAAGCTTAAAGCTGATAAAGGTGGTATTATACATGCAAAAATTGGAAATGCTGCGTTCGTTATAGAGGATTTATTAGATAATTTTAATGCTGTTGTTGATGTGATAAGGCAATTAAAGCCTATTACTGTCAAAGGATTATATTTTAAGAGTGTATTTATTAGTTCAACTATGGGAAGATCTTTTAAGATAGTAAATGTCGGTTAATTTTTGATTATGAGAGGTATTGCAAGTGAAGCGTGATGATAAAAAACAGCACTTAAATAATATTGAAAATATATTTATACAGTTTAAAAGTTTTATCATTGTGAATTTTCAGCATATGACTGCTGGGGATTTTCTTTGTTTGAGGAAAGAGCTAAAGACTGCCAGTTGTGGATTGATTGTTACAAAGAATAGCTTAGCATGTATTGCTTTGGAGAAATTGGGCAAGGAAGAATTAAAAAGTAAGTTTATTAATTCTATATTTGTTGTCTATTCAAATGATATTATAGTTATATCAAAGATTATTGTTAATTTTATAAGTAATAATAAAAATAAGATTTCTCTAGTGTGTGCATATGATAACAGTCAGATGCTATCTCGAGATAAGGTTGTTTACTTATCTAATTTGCCATCTTTAAAGGAATTGCATATGCGGATAGCAAATTTAATATCTTATAATATTCCTGTAAGGCTAGCGTTATGCTTAAAAGCTTTAGGTGATAAAAATTAATGTTTTAATTTATATGTAGGTTGTATTTTAAATAATTTGGGGTTATTAATTATGAGTAGTATTGATATGGATAATTTAGTTGAGCAAATTTGTAGTTTAGATTTATGTAGTGCTGCGCTGTTAGTAGAAAAAATGGAAGAAAAATTAGGATTCCCTAAAGGAGGGTTATTAATGGCGACACCTTCTGTTAGTGGAGTAGTTTCAAGTAGTGAATCTGCTACTGAGGCAGAAAAAAAAGAATTTATTATTATGTTTGATGGTTATGTTCCAGAGAAAAAGATAGCAGTTATTAAAGCTGTAAGAGAGTGTACTAATCTTGGATTAAAAGAAGCGAAGGATTTTGTTGAACAAGAAGGATCTAAGGAATTGAATGAAGGTAAGAAATATAAAAAAGATGAAGCAGAAGAAATTAGGAAAAAGTTGGAGGATGCGGGTGCTAAAATTAGCATTAAATAACGAGACGTATATAAATTGTATTTTTGTTAATGTTTTTGAGGGATTTTGATGTCTTCTTCTGTAACATCACAGTATGTATTGAATTCTTTTGATGTAGTTCCTAGGCTTTCTTATGCAAAGTCAATAGATATTAAGGATTCTCTTACTGACTTAATTAAAATTCAAAGAGATTCTTATAATGCTTTTATTGGAGTAAATACAGATGCGGAAAGTGGAATAAAAAATATTTTTCAGTCTATGTTTCCTATACAAGATTTATTAGGTAGGGCTGTTCTTGAATTTGTAAGCTATAGCATTGGAGATCCGCAATATGATGAGCATGAGTGTATTAAAAGAGGTATCACTTTTTCTGTGCCAATACGTATAGTATTACGTTTTATAGTATGGAAAGTACAAGAAGTATCATTTAAAGAAGTCAAATATGTAGTTGACGAAGATACATTGGAAAAAAGTGTTAAATATATAAAGGAGCAAGAAGTTTCAATTGGTGAATTGCCTATTATGACTTCATATGGAACTTTTATTATTAATGGTATAGAAAGAGTCATAGTATCACAGATGCATAGGTCGCCTGGTGTGTTTTTTGATAATGATAAGGGTAAAACTTATAGTTCTGGTAAATTAATTTACTCAGCTCGTATAATACCATATCGTGGTTCTTGGTTAGATTTTGAATTTGATATTAAGGATATACTGTATTTTAGGATAGATAAAAAAAGAAAATTGCCTTTATCTTATTTGTTAAGGGCGCTGGGTATGTCTAATAATGACATTTTGAGTACTTTTTATAGTACAATTCGATATGTAAAATGTGATAAAGGATGGAAAGTTCCTTTCTTAATAGAGCGATTTAAAGGAATAAGACTTTCTTATGACTTAGTAGATATAGAAGGTAATGTTTTAGTGAAAGCTAATACAAGAATTACTTTAAGAATAGCAAAAAAGTTATTTAATGAAGGTCTTAAAGAATACGTGGTTCCATTTTCTGAAATAGTAGGATTGTTTATTGCTAATGATTTAATAGATGTTAATAGTGGTTCTACTATCATTTCTGTAGGGGAAAGTATTACTGCTGAGCATGTGAAGCAATTAGAGTTACTTGATGTTGGTGAAATTGATGTTCTCAATATAGATTTTTTAACGGTTGGTCCATATATTTTAAATACATTGTTTTTGGATAAAAATATATCTTATGAAGATGCTCTTTTTGAAATATATAAAGTTTTGCGTTCTGGTGAGTCACCAAGTTTAGAGGCAGTTAAATCATTTTTTAATGGGCTGTTTTTTGATAAAGATAGGTATGATTTATCAGTTGTTGGAAGAATAAAATTAAATGGACATCTTGGATTAAATGTTAGTGATGATATAACAGTCTTAACTAAAGATGATATAATACATGTTGTTAAAAAATTAGTTTTATTACGTGATGGAGAAGGTATTGTTGATGATATAGATCATCTTGGAAATAGAAGAGTAAGATCTGTAGGTGAATTTATAGAAAATCAGTTTAGGGTTGGTATATTAAGATTAGAAAGAATGATAATGGATTATATGTCATCAGTTAATTTTGATAATGCAATGCCTTGTGATTTTATTAATCCCAAGATTTTAGCTACTGTTCTAAAGGACTTTTTTAGTTCATCACAGCTTTCACAATTTATGGATCAAACTAATCCACTTTCTGAAGTAACTCATAAGCGTAGGTTATCAGCTTTGGGTCCAGGAGGATTGACAAGAGAAAGAGCTGGATTTGAAGTTAGGGATGTGCATCCAACACATTATGGGAGAATTTGTCCTATTGAAACCCCAGAAGGGCAAAATATAGGATTAATCAGTAGCTTGGCTATCTATGCTAGAATTAATAAGTATGGGTTTATTGAAAGTCCATATAGGAAAGTTGACAATGGTGTTGTAACAGATAATGTTGAATATTTGCTTGCTATGCAAGAGGGTAATTATTATATAGCGGATGCAAGTGCAGCTCTTGATGAGAATAATCGATTTATTGATGATATGCTTTATTGTCGGCATGGCGGTGATTTTGTAATGGTAAAAAGTGAAGAAGTAGATTATATAGATGTATCACCTAAGCAAATAGTATCTGTTGCTGCATCGTTAATTCCATTTTTGGAGAATAATGATGCAAATCGTGCATTAATGGGATCAAATATGCAACGCCAAGCAGTGCCTTTATTGAAAGCAGAGGCTCCATTAGTAGGTACGGGCATGGAGGCAATTGTTGCAGCAGGATCGGGAACTGTTGTTCTTGCAAAACGCGATGGTATTGTTCATCGTGTTGATGGATTGTATATAGTAATTCGTGCATTTGATAAAGATAAAAATGAATATTTAGGGGTTGATATTTATAATTTACGTAAATTTCAACGTTCTAATCATAATACTTGTATTAATCAGAAACCTTTAGTTAAACCGGGAGATTATGTTAAAGTAAATGACGTTATAGCCGACGGATCTGCAATTGATAAAGGAGAATTAGCATTAGGCAAAAATGTCCTTGTAGCTTTTATGTCATGGCAAGGTTATAATTTTGAAGATTCAATAGTAATCTCAAGTGAAGTTGTAAAGAGGGATATGTTTACTTCTATACATATAGAAGAATTTGAGTGTGTAGTAAGGGATACTCCTCTTGGTCCAGAAAAAATTATGAGATCTATTCCAGATGTTAATGAAGATAGTTTGTGGCATTTAGATGATGTTGGAATTGTTAATGTTGGAGCAGAAGTATCCGCAGGAGATATATTAGTTGGTAAAGTAACGCCTAGGCCACCTGTTTCGTTGCCGCCAGAAACAAAATTGTTAGTAACAATTTTTGGTGAAAAAGTATTTGATTGTGTAGATTCATCTTTATATCTTCCACCAGATGTTGAGGGAACTGTTATAGATGTGCATGTGTTTGTACGTAGAGGGGTTGAAGAAAATGATAGATCATTGCTTATAAAACAAAATGAGATAAATGGCTTTATTAAGGAGCGGGATTATGAAATTGATGTTGTAAGTGAATATTTTTACGATGAATTGAAGAAATTGTTAAATCATTGCGATTTTAAAAGTAAGGGTTATGATACCTTAGATAAATTTTTGGAAGTACTTCCAAAAAAGGAATGGTGGAATGTTTCACTTAATGATGCTGTAATTTTAAAACAAATTTCAAAAATGAAAGAAAAGTTTGATTTAATGGTAGGTGACGCTAATCGTAAATTTGATCAAAAAATAGAAAAATTAAATTATGGATATGATTTGCCACAAGGTGTATTAACAATAGTTAAGGTATTTGTTGCAGTAAAACATAATTTGCAGCCAGGTGATAAAATGGCTGGTCGTCATGGGAATAAAGGGGTAATTTCAAAAATTGTTGCTGTTGAAGATATGCCTTATTTAGAAGATGGTACACCTGTTGATGTTATATTAAATTCTTTAGGTGTACCATCTCGTATGAATGTAGGTCAAATATTAGAAACTCATTTAGGATGGGCGTCAGTTAATTTAGGTAAAAAAATAAGTGCAATACTTGATAATCTTGAAGAATTATCTGTACAGCATTTAAGAGACTTTTTGTGTAAAGTATATAAAGGGCAAACATTAGAGAAAAACATTGCTTCAATGAGTGATGAAAATCTTATAATGTTTGCAGAACGATTGAGAAAAGGAATACCTATGGCTGCTCCTGTATTTGAGGGTCCTAAAGATGCTCAGATTTCTGATTTATTGCAGTTAGCTGATTTAGATATATCAGGACAAGTTGATCTTTATGATGGTAGGCTAGGTGAGAAGTTTGATCGTAAAATAACAGTTGGATACATATATATGTTAAAGTTACATCATTTAGTTGATGATAAAATACATGCTAGATCTGTTGGTCCTTATGGTTTAGTGACGCAGCAACCTTTAGGAGGGAAGTCGCATTTTGGTGGACAGCGTTTTGGGGAAATGGAATGTTGGGCTTTGCAAGCTTATGGGGCAGCTTATACTTTACAAGAGATGTTAACTGTAAAATCTGATGATATTGTTGGTAGAATAAAAATTTATGAATCAATAATTAAAGGTGATAGCAATTTTGAATGTGGTATACCTGAGTCATTTAATGTTATGGTAAAAGAATTACGTTCTTTATGTTTGAATGTTGTCTTGCAGCAGGATAAGGAATTAACAGAATGATACAAGTACGGGGTATAGAACAGCAAGTTAAGGAAGGAGAGTGAAAGTATGAAGTTATTGGATTTGTATGGTTATACTAATATAGCACAGTCATTTGATAAAATTTGCATATCTATAGCTAGTCCTGAAAGTATTAAAGCTATGTCATATGGTGAAATTAAAGATATTTCTACTACTAATTATCGTACATTTAAAGTAGAAAAAGGTGGCTTGTTCTGTCCTAAAATTTTTGGTCCTGTCAATGATGATGAGTGTCTGTGCGGTAAATATAGAAAAAAGCGTTATAGAGGTGTTGTTTGTGAAAAATGTGGAGTTGAGGTAACTTCTTCAAAGGTGCGAAGGGAAAGAATGGGTCATATAGAGCTTGTTTCTCCAGTAGCGCATGTTTGGTTTTTAAAGTCATTACCATCACGTATAGGTGCGTTATTAGATATGCCTCTTAAGTCAATAGAGAGCATACTTTATAGTGGTGATTTTATAGTAATTGATCCTATAGCTACTCCATTTTCTAAAGGAGAAGTGATTAGTGAAAGTGTATATAATCAAGCAAGAGATCTTTATGGAGAAGATAGTTTTGTTGCTTTAACGGGTGCTGAAGCAATAAGAGAATTACTGATAGGATTAGATCTAAATGCAATTAATATAAATTTGAGAAATGAGCTTGAATCCACTACTTCAGAAATAAAGAGGAAAAAAATAGTTAAAAGGTTACGAATTGTTGAAAATTTTATTAATTCTGGAAATAAACCAGAATGGATGATTTTAACAGTTATTCCAATATTACCTCCTGATTTAAGACCTCTTGTATCTTTAGAAAATGGTAGGCCAGCTGTTTCTGACTTAAATCATCATTATAGGACTATAATTAATCGTAATAATAGATTAGGTAAGCTTTTAAAATTAAATCCTCCTGCGATAATGATACGTAATGAAAAGAGAATGTTACAGGAAGCAGTAGATGCTCTTTTTGATAGTAGTCGACGTAATTATATCTCTAATAAGGCTGGAAGTGTAGGTTATAAAAAATCTTTAAGCGATATGTTAAAAGGTAAACAAGGTCGCTTTAGACAAAATCTTTTGGGTAAAAGAGTAGATTACTCTGGGAGATCAGTAATAGTTGTTGGTCCAAATTTAAAGCTAAATCAGTGTGGATTACCAAAAAAAATGGCTCTAGAGTTATTTAAGCCTTTTATTTGTTCTAAGCTTAAGATGTATGGGGTTGTTCCAACAGTAAAGTTGGCTAATAAAATGATTCAAAATGAAAGACCTGAGGTGTGGGATGTATTAGATGAAGTAATACATGAGCATCCTGTATTACTGAATAGAGCTCCAACTTTGCATAGATTAGGTATACAAGCATTTGATCCATTATTAATAGAAGGAAAGGCTATACAACTACATCCTTTAGTGTGTAGTGCGTTTAATGCTGATTTTGATGGAGATCAAATGGCTGTTCATATTCCACTATCATTGGAAGCGCAGCTTGAAGCTAGAATATTAATGATGTCTACAAACAATATTTTAAGTCCGTCTAATGGTAAACCAATAATAGTTCCTTCTAAAGATATAGTCTTGGGGATATATTATTTGACATTGCAAGATAGGTGCAATGATGATGACGAAGTATTGATGTTTGCTGATTTTAGTCATGTAGAGTATGCATTAAGTAATAATATTGTGCATATATGTACAAAAATTAAGTATAGAATGAAATATTATAATAGTGACAAAAGTGAGTATACGAAAGTTATAGAGACTACACCTGGTAGGTTGATATTATGGCAAATTTTTCCGTGTCATGAAAGTTTAAGTTTTGATTTAATAAATCATGTTCTTACAGTTAAAGAAATTACTTTTATAGTTGATTTAGTTTATAGAAGTTGTGGTCAAAGTGAGACTGTTGAATTTTCTGATAAATTGATGTTTCTTGGTTTTAAATACGCGTCGCAATCAGGAATTTCTTTTGGATATCAGGATATGATAATACCTGATACTAAAACAGCTCATGTGGAAAATGCGAGAGAAAAAATTAAAGAATTTTCTATACAGTATCAAGATGGGTTAATTACTCAAAGTGAAAGGTATAATAAAGTTGTTGATGAATGGTCAAAATGTACAGATTTAATTGCTAAGGATATGATGAAAGCGATATCTGTTTATGATTCAAAAAGAAAGTTAAATTCTATTTATATGATGGCACATTCTGGAGCAAGGGGTTCTGCATCTCAAATGAAGCAATTAGCTGGAATGAGAGGTTTAATGGCTAAGCCATCAGGTGAAATTATTGAAACGCCAATTATATCTAATTTTCGTGAAGGATTGAATGTATTTGAATATTTTAATTCAACACATGGTGCACGCAAAGGGTTAGCCGATACAGCGTTGAAAACAGCAAATTCTGGATATTTAACTCGTAGACTTGTTGATGTTGCACAGGATTGCATTGTTGTAGAATATGATTGTAAAACTAAGAATGGGGTTGTTGTAAGGGCTGTTGTTGAAGGTGGTGCAGTGGTTGCTACATTAGATAGTATAATTTTAGGAAGGGTTGCTGCTGTTGATACCTATAATCCTATTGTAGAGGAGTTAATTATTAAGGCCGGAGAATTGATAGATGAGGTAAAAGTAGAAAAAATGAAGATTGCTGGGTTGGATGCTGTGAAAGTAAGATCAGCACTTACTTGTGAATCAAAGAAAGGTATCTGTGCATTATGTTATGGAAGAGATCTTGCAACAGGATATATGGTTTCAATAGGGGAAGCTGTTGGGGTAATAGCGGCGCAGTCAGTTGGTGAGCCTGGGACGCAGCTCACGATGCGTACTTTTCATGTTGGTGGTACAGCAATGAGGGGTATAGAGGTTTCTAATTTGATTGCATTATTAGATGCGAAAATCAAAATAGTAAACAGCAACATTGTTCAGGATAGGAATGGCAATAAAATAGTTATGAGTAGATCTTGTGAGGTTATTCTTCTTGATAATGTTGGTAATGAGAAAATGCGTCATAGTGTACCTTATGGTGCAAAGTTATATGTTAATGATGGCCAGTTAGTTAAAATAACTGAAAAAATAGCAGAATGGGATCCATATACTATTCCGATTATTACTGAAAAAACAGGTATTATTAAATATGTTGATTTAATAGATGGTGTTTCAATTAATGAGGTATTAGATGAATCAACAGGTATATCAAATAGAGTTGTAGTTGATTGGAAGTTGCATTTGCAAGGAGCTAATATTAGGCCAAGGTTAGTACTTGTTGATGATAATGGTGATGTAATTACTTTATCTAATGATTTAGAAGCTAATTATTTTATCCCAATAGGAGCAGTATTAAATGTGCAGGATGGTCAGAAGGTACATGCTGGAGATGTGATTACTAGGATTCCTAGAGAATCTATTAAAACTCGTGATATTACAGGTGGATTACCGAGAGTTATTGAGCTATTTGAAGCTAGACGTCCTAAAGAGCATGCTATAGTCAGTGATGTTGATGGGTATGTTGAATTTGGTAAAGATTACTATCGTTCTAAAAGGCGTATTTTTGTCAAACCAGTAGATGATAAAGTTGCACCGGTAGAATATTTAGTTCCTAAAGGTAAGCATACTACTGTTAATGAAGGTGACTTTGTACATAAAGGTGATTTGCTGATGGATGGGGATCCAGATCCGCATGATATACTAAGAGTTTTGGGAGTAGAAGCACTTGCAAATTATATGATATCTGAGATACAGCAAGTATATAGATTACAAGGTGTGCGTATCGATAATAAACATATAGAAGTGATATTAAGACAAATGTTGCAAAAAGTTGAGATTGTAGATCCAGGCGATACTATGTATTTAGTAGGTGAGCACGTTGATAAGGAAGAAGTAGTAAAGATGAATAAGAATTTAGAAGGATCTAATAAGCGTGCTGTTAGCTATATTTCAATATTACAGGGTATTACTAAGGCAAGTCTTGATACTAATTCATTTATATCTGCAGCATCATTTCAGGAAACTACTAAGGTACTGACTGAAGCGGCATTTTCAGGAAAAGAAGACTTATTGTATGGGTTAAAGGAAAATGTAATAGTTGGTAGGTTAATTCCTGCGGGGACAGGGTTTATCATGAATAAGATTAAGAAGTTATCTTTGCTTAATAAGAATGATTACTCTACTTACTATAATAGTGAGCTTAAGGAAATTATAGGTTATGATCTTGAAGATGAAGTGATGCATATTAATAATGATGAATCTAATAGTGACATTGCTGATTATTAATATAGAATAGCTTGCTGTAGTTTTGGTCTAACTTCTTTTTACTTAGGAAGTTATAGTAATTTAAGTGTGAAATATTCTTAAATTGATGACATCATTTTGATGAGATACAGGCATAAGGGTATTTTTATGGTATATAGTTTTGCCATATCTATGTATAGAGTGGATATGAGTTTTTGTGCTATAACTTATAGTTTTTATTTGATACTAAGGTATTTTTTTATATAGTGTTTTCATAAAAATAAAGTTATGTATTATATTAAGCAATGAATATTGAATATATTTTTTAATATAAGAAGTTATTCTTAGGTTTCAGTATATATCCTGGTTATTTGAGATACAGGCATAAAGGTATTTCTATGGTATGTAGTTTTACCATATTTATGTAATGATGAAATATGCGTTTTTGTGCCATAGCCACAGTTTTTATTCCAGTAGTAATGAGGATATTTTGTATGTAGTGCTTTCATGAATTTATCTCTTGTAATTTTTGCGATTATAGATGCTGCAGCTATTGATGTACTGATATTATCTCCATTAACTATAGCTTTTATTTCCCATGGTAAGTTAGGGGTTCGATTTCCATCTACTAATACAAAATCAATTTTTATGTTCATGTTTAATAAAGCTCTTTTCATTGATAAATGTGTAGCATTTAATATATTATATTGATTGATTTCACTTACGCTAGCAAAGCCTATACCGTATTGTGCATATTTTATAATTTCTAAAAAAAGATCTTCTCTTTTTTGTGGAGTAAGTTTTTTTGAATCTCTAATTTCTTGTGTAATATTATTTCTTATTGGGAAAAATACAGCAGCTGATACTACTGGTCCTGCTATTGCTCCATATCCAACTTCATCTACTCCTACAATTACATGTTTGTGTAATAGTGTACTTATTGTATTTTCTATTGAGAAACTAGGCATATCTTTATATGTTTTTAGTATTTTACTTGATTAATAAAAAAGCGTGTAAATTTTTTACATTATAATTATATTACTGTAGCTTATTTTTAATATTACTTGCATAATAGAATGTTTTATTTTGTTCCTGCAATATATAGGTGTTTTAATTCAAAATGTTTTTTTGCAAGGATAATAATATTTTTTGTTGTGTTTAGGTTATTTAATAACTGAAAGGAACAAATTTTTGGGCTCTAAACTTAAAATTATAATATATTTATTATAGAAAAAATATAACATCGGCTAGTATTTATATATTTTAATAATAAAATACTGACATAAAAATATTATATATTTAAACGTTGCTAATGATTATGTATATGCTTAATGGTTTATCAAAGAATATTTTTTATAGAAATTTTAATTATGTGTTGCTTATTATAATAAGACGCAGTAACTATGCGTTTGGTTATTTTTAGAATCTAACATCGGTATTTTTTTTGTTATATATTATTATATTTTTAATATAAGGGTGATAAATTTCCTTTGTTAATGTAATCAATTAATTGTAATTTTAATATAGCATATATATATATATATTAGTATGACATCTTAATTCATTTTAGCTTTATTTTCAGTTTTTTATACATTAGTATTATTTTTTTAAGTATTATGTTTACATAGTAGCTATTATTTACTATTAATATAAAGTTTTAAAAGTATTTATGAATATTGTATGTAAGGTTATCTATATAATACATATTTTTTTATTAAATAGGATAAAAAATAAAGCTGGTAATTTTAATTAATTGTGTTATTCACTTTAAGTGGTTCTATGGTAGAACTGGTAGTATTTTAATATTTTATCTGTTTCCTGCTATGGGTACAAATAACCATTCTATAATGTATTGTATATGTCTTTTTATAATAATATTAATGTTGTTGTATGTTAAAATTAGAAAGGTAAAAACTTATTTATCTAATTACTAAACTTCTCTATTTATTAGTTGTTATTTTTTAATATTGTAAATTTATATATCTAAGTATCTTTCTTTAATGACAATAATATTTTGCAATTATGTTTGTATGATTGTGTTGTCTCAATTTCTTAATATTTAGCTGATTATATTGATAGTAAATATTTTTAATATTGTGAGGCAATTAAGAGATTTAACTTGACTGTGTTTATGAAGCAATATACTGTGAGCAATAATTTATGCTAAATTAAGCATAAATTATTATTTTTGATATCAAATGAGGTCTTTTATGTTAAGTAATAATGATACCATTGATTCTTTAGAAGAAGATAGTTCTAAAATAGCAGGTGCTGTACATGTAGTTACGGCGTTAAAAGATGTGAAGGTAGATAGTTTATGTAGTCTTTCAGTAATTTCCGATAATGCGTTATCTGATTCTTCAGAAGAAGATAGTTCTAAATATGATTCTTCAGAAGAGGATAGTTCTAAAATAGCAGGTGCTGTACATGTAGTTACGACGTCAAAAGATAATGTTGCAAGTGAAATTCATGATATAGAGGTAGATAGTTTAGATAATGTATCATTTAGTATTAATAGAAGAAGTATTCCTGCAGAGGAGAGTTCTAAATTAAAATATGGAACTGTTGACCAATTTGATAAAGCATTAGATAGTGATATGTCATATACAGATATAGAAAAGGAAGTTTTGTCTATTATACGACAAATACAAGAGGCATGTAATGATGATACATATGAAAGCTATTGTTATAATTTTGTAATTTTAACTTTAATAGAATGTAATGACTTCTGCAAATGCTTGAATGAAATATATTTAAATTTAAAAGGGTTTGAATATTATTATGATCAAAAGTGTAAGTGTTGTGATGTTGAATTACCAATTATTCCATTATTTTCCAAACAAAAAGAAGTATGTGATATTCTAGAAAGATTTCATATGTTATATCACACTTCTACTGCATCACAAGATGTACAGAAATGTGTAAAAAGTTTATGTAAACCTACTGTTAATCCTCTTATATCGGATTTGAAAATTACGCATAATAGGCTTTTTTTTAAAAAAATATTAGAAGAATTTTGTAATCATGGGATAAGTGGGCAATATATAGGCAAATTTAGAGACAAAAACGGACAAATTTTTATTTTGCCACAATATTTTAAATATTTACATAGTATCAAGCTACTTGACAGTAGTATATATGTATGTGGTGATATTTATGATTATGTTAATATTTCTTTGGGCAATAATAATATCTATGTGCTTGGTAATGTTTATGGAAGTATCATTTCAGGTGGTGGAGTAATAAATGTAAGAGGCAATCTTTATGGAAAATTGGAATCTTATAGTGGTGTAGTAAATGTATATGGTAATAATGAAGGAAAGATTATTGGTGATAATTGTACTATTGTTGTTTATTTAAATAATAAATGTAATATTAGTAATATAAATGGTGATGTTACTATAAAAGATAATAATGGAGTTATTTATTTGGAAAAAGGTGGTTGTATTTATGTAAATGGTGATAATAACCAAAGTATTAATTGTTCAAAAAATGATTGTAATGTTTCAATTTGTGGAAATAATAATGGAATTATAAATTATCAAAATAGTGGCAAGATTACCGTTATAAATACTAATTATGGTAGTATTAATTGTATAAATGATGATGTAAGTAATATTTGTAAATTTAATGTAGATATAAGTAATTTTTATTTTCGTGAGCAATATGATGATTGTTATTATAATACATTATCACGTAAATGTTTAGTGACAGTTAATATATGTAGCAATTATGGTGATATAACATCTGACAGCAGTGCTATATTAATTGATGATCAATATAGCAGTAGTAGGATAAAGTGTAATAATAGTATTTTGATGATTAATCAAGTACATTGTTTTAATAATATGATGAATAGTTGTATATATCCTAAGTATATAGCATTCAAAAAACAATTTATTAAAGTACAAAATTCCATGGTAATTATTAAAGGTGATGCAAATGGAATGGTATTAAATGGGAAAAATATTCAGTTTATTACATTAGGTAATGTTGAATATTGTGATATTAACATGGAAGGCGTTTCTGGATATGTAGAAAAGATTCATGACTCTACATTGGTGTTGAATGATAGTTACCTGAATACAAATAGTATTGTAAGAAGTAAAATGCATGTAATAGATAGTAAAGTTTACGTTTATAACAAAGATATGCTTGATTTACAAGATAATATTGAAATGTTTTGCAATGGTATTTTACAATCAGGCAAAAAAAAAGATGATGCTATTAGTATACGTAAAAAAGATTTTGGAAAATTACAATGTGTTAACTTAACAATTCATGGAAAATCTTTACTAAAAGCTTACATTAGTGATCGGGATACAGTTATGTTTGGTGATAATCAGTCTCAGGTAATGTTATATATGGCTATTGGTACTAAATTTTTTGTTAAAAGATGTTTATTAGAAGTTATAGTTATGGTAGGTGGGAATATTGATACATCTAATAGTACGGTTGTTCTTCATTATAAAAGTGAAACATCTATAGAAAGGGTATTACCTCATCAGGCATTACAATGGGCAATTTTACGTAATAAAATAACTAATAAATTAAAAAAAGATCTAGTTTTAACTCAACAAAAGCAAGGTATTATAGGTAATTATGAAAGAGAAGTATATTCTTTATTGAGTAATGGACAGACAAGTTATGAAAGCGGTAGAAAATATTTTTTTGTATTAAGAAAGTGTGATCATAAAGTATCTGATAATAATAGCTATATAGAAAAAATTAGTACTTCTGAACTTATGCCACCATTAGAAGAGGATTATGCATTACCTAGTACTAGTGAATTGAAAGATGATGTAGAATCACTATATAATAGTAGCAGTATTACATCATGTAATTCAGTTGTTGACAAGAAAAGTAGTATTAAGACAAGCTTTATGGGAGAAAAAAAAATCTTTAATCGCATATTAAAGAAAAGTAAGGATGGATATATGACACTAAAAGATAGTGATAAGAATGTGACTTCTAGTAAGCCTAGAATTTGTATTACTGAATTATTAGATGATAAAAGTACTATGTTTTGTGATGCAATTTCTAAGAAAAATAGTGCTAAAGAAGGTGATATAGAGGAAAAAATTGTACCTTTTGTTAGTGTATTAAAAAACAATAGAAGCGAGACTTTGCCTTTAAGTGTGATGAGTGATGTTACCTCGTTCAATATTCAAGGTTCTAGTTGTATAAAAAAAGATAGTGTTTTCCCTATTATTAATAGTAATAATGGTGCTTATGAAGGTGAGGTTGTATTGCATTGTCAATGCTTTTTTCTAGATAAATACCGCTTGACAAAATCAGAAAATTATTTAAATAAATTAAAATATATTGAAAAAAAATTGCAAAAATAAGCCGTTATATACAAAAAGTTGTTTTGCTACAGAACATTTTTGTTGTGTATTTGAATTGTGCTTCAGTTTCATTTAATTTTTAACATATATTGGTTATGTTATTATAATGTTGTTATATAACATTTTATGTGAGTTAATGATTATGGCTCAAAATATTTATAAATAGTTTTATAGCATTAAACAACGATTTGTATAGTATTGTAATAAAAAATAGTTCTATTAATCTGCTTTTGTTGCTATTGAAAAATTACATGAAACAACTTTTGTCATTATTTTTGTATTCTGTTTAACATATTGCTTCTATAAATAATAAGTTGTTTACTGCAATAAATTCTGATTTTTTTTGTTATTATTATAAAAGAGTTTAATCTCATAAAAATTTATAGTATTATTAATATGAAATATACTAAATAAGATATTGATATTGCAACTAATGTAAGCATAATATTACTTTTTAAATATCCTGACAAAGCATTTACTAAAGCTCCCCAAAATGGTATCCATGATATGATAAGTACTAATAAGGTCACTATTTTTGTTATATATGGAATAAATTTATGTTGTAACTGCTCTGAATTGTGATATTCCATTCTTGCATGAATTATGATTCTTCCTAGAATTAAATTAACTAACCCTCCTATTAGCGACCCTAAGGTTGCTATTATTATCATAAGTGTTGTATTATATCCTCCAAAGTAATACATAATTTTAAATATTACTATCTTATTGAGAGGTAAAATTAGAGCAGCTACTAGACTGTCAATAAATAACAAAAAGTATACTTCTATAAGATGTGATAGACTTGTCATTGTATTATATAAGCTTGATGTAATTTGATCATATGAAAGGCTATTTAATTTAATTGTTGCAAAGTACAATTGTACATAAATTTTTTTTGAGATGCCAAAAATATTATTATAGAATATCAAGATAATTTTCATGATAAATAATAATAGTATTACTACTTAATTAATTAAATTACCAACTATAAATAGTATATATATGGTAAAGTATATTATATATAATTTTTTATGTTGTAGATTTAGTGGTAAAGTAAAGAATAATGATAACATGTGAAGTGGGACCGGTGCGATTCGAACGCACGACAATCAGATTAGGAATCTGATGCTCTATCCTACTGAGCTACGGCCCCTTGATCTAGAATTTGTTCTTCTTTTAGTACTTTACACAATCTTTGTATATCAGACAATCTATGTTTTGTACTAAATGTAAATCTTAATCTAGGAGTAGGAGATGTTGGTGGTCTTATGGCAGTAACTAAAAACCCTTTTTTTGCTAATATCTGTTCAGCATTAAGTGCAGCATTTATGTCTTTCATTATTAGTGGGACAATATTGCTTTGTGGTTCTGGTAATCCTAGTGATTTGCAGAAAATTCTTGCAAAATTTATAGGTATGTATTTATTTTTATTTATTATATCTATGGCGCTACTAGCAGCTGCTACTATCATTGGAGGAATAGCAGTTGTATAAATAAAGCTTCTTGCTTTATTTATAATATATTCTATTACAATTTTTGATGAACATATATATCCCCCTAAAGCACCTGTAATCTTTGAAAGAGTACCTACATATATATCTGGCGTGAGGTTAGTAACTTGTCCAAATCCATGTGCAGTATCAACAATAATCCATGCATTGTATTTTTTAGATAATTTTATGAAATCATCTACAGAAGCAAGATCTCCATCCATACCATATATATTTTCGATAATAATAAGACAATGTTTATGTAATTTCCTATATTTGTTAAGTAATTCTTGACAGTGATCAATATCGTTATGTAAAAATCGGTAAAGTGTTGCTTGTGATAATTTAATGCCGTCTATTGACGATGCATGTATAAGCTTATCAGCTAATATCATATCTTGGCGATTAACAAGTGATGATATAATACCAAGATTTGTTAAATATCCACTACTAAATACTAATGCAGCTTCAGTACCGTATAATTTTGTGAGTTTTTCTTCGATTTCTTTATACAATATGTGATTACCTGTTATTAATCTTGAGGCGCAAACTCCTACTCCATAAAGATTTATTGCATCAATTGCTGCTTTTTTTACTAAATAGTGATTTGCAAGATCCATATAATCATTACATGCAAAAGAAATTAGTTTTTGCCCATTTTTATATACTATTCTACTGTTGCTAAGTTTTATACTTGTATCTAGTTGTCTAAATAAACCTTTAGACTTAATAGATGATAATTTTTTTTGTAGTACATCTGCTAACATAAATACACTTGAAGTATTGTTCAATAAATTATTTATAACTAAGTTACATATTTTAGTATAAAATAAAAAATTTATAGTTAAATATTTTATCACATGAATTTAATACTACTGTATAATTTTAAGAAAAGTGATTGTTTTTTGCTATATTTTTCTAATTTTTTAGGATGTTATGTTGAATTGGGGAAGTGTTATATGTAATTTCTTACGCTTTATTAATGTTTTTTATATATTGTTTGTGGTTGATACAAAGGAAACTTCAGAAATACTTAAGAAAAATGGTGATTTGGAAAAAAGACCTAGGAGAAATACCTGTGATTATTTTGAGTATTTTATGACAAAGGTTTAACAATTATAGGAATATATTTTATTAATTATGTGTATTTACCTAGTTATTTTAGGTATTATCGTTTGACATCTTTACATTAGGCATGTATAGGTGATTTATTGATATATTGCATAGCATATTTTTTAAATATAATTTTTGGATAAATAATAGTCAACTTATTGATATGTGATTTTCTATTTGTATTCTAGTTTTATGGGATTATGTTATTCTTCTGGAT
Source organism: Neoehrlichia mikurensis (assembly GCF_019186785.1). Lineage (GTDB taxonomy): Bacteria > Pseudomonadota > Alphaproteobacteria > Rickettsiales > Anaplasmataceae > Neoehrlichia > Neoehrlichia mikurensis. Next base: position 282,663 of record NZ_CP066557.1, on the reverse strand, counting down.
TTGCTAAAATAAATTATTAAATATGATGTATTGTTTTATAGCTATTGAAATATTAAATCATTCTCTTAAGGGAAGTTGTTTATAACTTAAAAAATTGTATTAATAGCTAATCTATAATGATTTTTATTGCTTAAAGTGTATTATTAAATGTATCTCTTAGATTTATGATAATTATTTATTGTATTTGTAATAATAAAAATATTTAAATTAATCATAGTATTTTAATTAATGTTAGTTTGACTGTTTATGATCGATAATTTTAATATGATTCATTCTGTGCAATGTGTAATAAATTATATGTTTTATAATGAAAAATTAATTGCTATCAGAAAGCTTTTTATATATCTCTAAAGTTATATTTTTTATTTTGCTGTTATTTATATATGTTAATATTGGCAATAATTTTGACTTTTGCATATGAGATGTAATATGTAATACAGTTTTGGAGTCTAATGTATTAAAAATTTGTGCAGCATAATATGCTGGCATATTTTCATATATATTAACTAGTTCGGAAAGTTTTGTGTTAATACTGCTATTATTAAATGTAGAGATTTTACTAATTTCTTTTTTAACTTTAATAAGGTAGTCGATTTGTAAGGAAATATTTTTGCTTATTTCATATAGTAACTGTTCTTTATGAGTAAGTTTTTTTTCCCAATATGTAAAATATTGATGTATTGTTGATGCTTTGTTTTTGTTAATAATGTTATGTATTAGCATATGTGGCGAATATTGTCCTACGTATGGAAAATATTTTTGAAAAGTTATAATTTGTGTAGTTGATGTTGGATCGGTAAAAAATTTATTGATATAACTTGAAAGCATCAAGGTAGTACTTTTTTCATCTTTATTAATGGTTTCTTTTATAGTGAAAACTGTGCAATATATTATCAAAACACTGATAATGATTGTGAATTTTATGTCTATTTGCATATTTATAATTTATGTAAGTTATTTATATTATACAATAACGCATTATGTTATAAATGCTAAGGCTTTTATGTACTTATAAATTGAGTAAAAATACATGAAATTTTATGGAATAAAGTGGTTTATCATTTTAATGATGTTATGGGTAATTTTATCAGGACATTTTAGTATGTTCTTTGTTATGTCAGGTATATGTAGTGCTATGTTGTCAGTGGTAATAGTGCTTGTTTTGCTAAAAGATCATTATGATAATGATGAGTATGTTATTTATGCTCCAAGTAAATGCTCTATCGTCTTACTTATTAGATTATTATATTATATTATGTGGATCATAAAACAAGTGGCGATTTCTAACTTATATATTGTAAGAAAAGTATGGAGATTAAAATTAGATATTAATGATTATGTATTTCAATTAATTGCAGTTCAACAAAAAAATAATTTAGGAGCATTTATATTATCAAACTCCATTACTTTAACTCCTGGTACTGTAAGTATTGATGTTATATGGGATGATGGATATAAAATAAGGGTATTAGCAATAGATAAAGAACTTATATTAGGAATAGATGATATTGATTGTAGGGTTAAAGAACTATTGCAGTAAATGGTTTTAATTATAGTATTAGGTTATTAGTAAAATAAATTATGAAGTTGCGTTATTGTGTGTTAAATATAGTGTAATATTCCTTTTATAGTTAAAGAAATATCAATGATATAATATTTTGTGTTAAATTGGATGTTGTGCATTGTATAAGTGTAATATTCCTTTTATAGTTAAAGAAATATCAATAATATGTATATTTTTATTGTCAATAAATAAATTAGATCCACCTCCTGTTGCTATTATAAAAAATTTTTTTTTATCTTCGGTAATAATTTGTTTTATTATGCCTTCAATCATTGCAATATATCCCCAATATAATCCTGATTTTATAGATGTATCCGTGGATTTACTGATAAGCTTATCTGTTTTATGTAAATTTACTTGTGGTAGTGACGCAGTTTGTGATCTCATACTATGTATTAAACAAGAAATACCAGGAGTAATTATTTGACCGTATAAACTGCCATGTTTATCTAATAAATTAAATACTGTTACAGTTCCCATATCTATAACTAGTAAATCTTTATTTGGCCATAATTTTTGTGCTGCAACTAGGTCTGCAATTCTATCGGTGCCAATATTTCTTTGATTAAGATTTATAGTGATGTTTGAATATAAGATACTTTCATTTGTTATGAATATAGGATCGATTTGTAAGTATTGCTTACACATATCTTCTATTACAGCACTAACTATTGGAACAACACTTGAAATTACAACACCTTTTATGCATTGAATATTTATATTTTTTTGAGTAATAAAAGAGTTAAAATATATGAAATATTCATATGTTGTTTTTTTGTGGTTAGTTGATAAAATATAGTTATATATTATTTTATCTTGATGACAAACTGCAATTTTTATGTTTGTGTTACCGATATCTATTGCTATTATCATTTGTGATTAATACCTATAGCCTGATCTATCATTGTGAAACCTTCAGATGTTAAAATATCAGCAAGTTCTTTATTGATTTTATTTACTACGTTGATTCCATTGTATACCATTGCAGTGTAAAGTTGTAGTAGTGATGCTCCAGCTTTTATTTTTTCATATGCTTGCAGTCCGTTACTTATGCCGCCACAACCTATTAATATTAATTGACCATTAGAAAGTTGGTATATTTCTGATAATACTCTTGTGGATAAATCAAATAGTAGTTGACCACTAAGACCACCTTTGGAATAACCATATAAATTGTTAAATTGCGTTGTTGTATTACTGATAATTAAGCCACTTATTTTATATTTTAAGGCTAATGTGGTAATATTTTCTTTTATTACGTCGCTAATATCAGGTGAGATTTTTAGAAAAAATGGTATAGATTCTGCATAATCTATTGCTTTGCGTGTTTTGGTGATAGATATAAGAAGAGCAGTAAGAATTTCTTTATTGTGAAAATCACGTAATCCAGGAGTATTTGGAGAAGATATATTAATTGTGATATAAGAGCTTAGTCCGTATATTTCTTTGATAACATCTGTAAAGTCCTTTATAGGATCAGGAGTGTCTTTATTAATTCCAATATTTACTCCAAATGTGTAATTATTAAGATTACTTTTATTAATCTGGGTTATTAGGTATTTTACTCCTTTATTGTTGAATCCAAGATTATTAATGATTGCTTTTTCTTTTTTTAATCTAAAAATGCGTGGTATCTTATTGCCTTGCTGTGGATATTTTGTTACTGTTCCTACTTCAGTGAATCCAAAACCCATTAATAGTATTGGCTTAATGACTTCTGCATTTTTATCAAAACCTGCTGCAATTCCTATTGGTGTTCTTAGTTTTTTACTCAAGAAATGTGTATTAAGACATGAATGCCATTGAGGAGTTATATGTGGAAATAGCCCATTTTTTAGCGCAAGTATTACCAGTTTGTGAGCAATTTCAGGTGATATATATAGTAATGGATTAATAATCTTAAATGGTAACACTGTGTTATTTTATAATCTATAATACTAAATTATATAATATTTTTATAAAAATACTACTTGTATAAATCTTTAAATTTGTATAACAATTAGCTTTATGAAATATGGGTGTATATATAATATTTATTTCTCGCTATTAAAGGTAAATACAATTTTAAACTGTATATAATATTATTTATTAAGCTTATACGAGTTATATGTCAATATTAGGTTGTTAATATGTATAATAATTATTTGAATTATGTGTAATTTGGAGGAAGAATGAAGATTTTATCTGTTGAAAATGTACATGAATTAACAGTATTACATACTAAATCAGATTATATAAGACATATAGATAATGATGTTATAAAATTAGTTGATGATATGGTGAAAGTTGTAGATAGTAATAGAACTGTTGGGTTTTCTGCTGTACAGCTTGGTTATAATAGTAGAGTCTTTATTATAAATATGGTTAGTGGGTTGTTTGATGTTCATAAAGATATAAAAATATTATCAGGATATCATTCGTTAAGTGGCAAGAATTTAATTTGTATTAACCCGGAAATTGTAAATTTATCAGGTGAGACTGTTACTTTATTTGAAGGTTGCTTATCAGCAGTTTCTTATGGATTAGTAGGTATTTCTCGTCCAAAACATCTTGATTTGAAATATACAGATTTACTAGGCAATGAATGTACTATTAGAGCATATAGGTGGCTTGCTAGGTGTATTCAACATGAAATAGATCATTTAAATGGAGTACTATTGGCAAATGTTATAGATAATATAAGAAATGTTAATGTGAATAGTGTCTCTGATGAGGATTATAGTACAGTTCATATATTATTGTTAAACAACAAAGAACGTGCTACAAATGCTTAGTAGTTTTTGTGTATATGTTATTTTAGAATTAATTTTTTATGAATTATAAGTATATTTTATTTTTTAACAGATAATTATGTTCTGAGATTTTTTACAATAACATATGTTACTTTATTTATATGTTTTACTTTAGTGTTGTGTAATATTTATTTTAGTTTAGTTTTTTTTTATTTCCAAATAGCAAGATCTTATGAGACTTTTACATATAATGTTAACTAAGAGATGCTTGCGAAAGGTACAATTTTCCTTTTTGAATAGCATTTATAACATTTACTGGTGCTGTACCACCATAGCTTGTTTTACTTTTTACAGATTCTTGCACCGATAGTATAAGAAATATATCTTCTGTAATATTGGAATGGATTGATTGTAGTTGTTGAATTGTTAAGTTGCTTATATTGCATTTTTGTGTTTCTGCTAATTTTACAATTTTTCCAGTAATTTCATGAGATTTTCTAAAAGAAATGTTTAAATTTTTTACTAACCAATCTGCTATATCTGTTGCTATTGAAAAATCACATAAAGCAACTTTTGTCATTATTTCTGTATTAATGGTCATACTGTTTAACATACTGTTCATTGCTTCTATACATAATAATAAATTGTTTGCTGCAACAAATGTTGATTCTTTATCTTCTTGCATATCCTTACTATATGATAGTGGCAATCCTTTCATAATAACTAGCAATTGATTGAGTGAAGAAAATATTTGAGCTGCTTTACCTCTTATTAGCTCTGCCGCATCTGGATTTCTTTTTTGTGGCATTATTGAACTGCCGGTTGTCATGTCATCAGATAGTTGTATAAATTTAAAGCCATAACTAGACCATAATATTAGTTCTTCGGCAATTCTTGATAAATGCATTATACATATTGATGTATTTGATAAGAATTCAATAATGTAATCGCGATCTGAAACTGAATCTATAGAATTTTCTGTAGGACATTCAAATCCTAATTCTTTTGCAACAAAATGACGATCAATATTGAAAGAAGTTCCTGCTAGAGCGGCTGACCCTAAAGGACATTCATTTATTGTTTGATAAAGATTTTTTAAACGTATTCTATCACGTTTAAACATTTCAAAATATGCCATCATATGATGACCAAAAGTTACTGGTTGTGCAATTTGAAGATGTGTAAATCCAGGCATAATAGTATTATAATGCTTTTCTGCTATACTTATTAAAGAGCTTTGTAGCATATGTAACTTTGAGTCGAATATTAGTATATATTTTTTTGTCCACAGCTTTAAATCTGTTGCTATTTGATCGTTTCTAGATCTTGCTGTATGCAACTTTCCTGCTACTTCTCCTATAATTTGATGTAGATAATGTTCTATATGCATATGTATATCTTCAAGATCTATGTTGAAATCAAAATTATTGCTTGAGATTTGTTCTTTTATTACGTTTAATCCATATATTATTAATTGACCATCAGATTCAGTTATTATTTTTTGCTTTACCAGCATTTTACAATGTGATATTGAGCACGCTATATCTTCCTGATACAGGGCTTTATCGAATTTTATTGAAGCATTAATTTCCTTCATTATTTCACTGGAAGGTGCTGTAAATCTACCACCCCATAATGGATGACTCATTATGTTTTTGACTGCATATAAAAAAGCATTATAATTTACTATGTTAATGTTGACAATTAATTTATTTGAGAGGGGATGATAGAATATCATGGTAATAATTAATGGACCAAGCTTTGTAGTTAGTAATGATATAGATAATTTAGTAGTTTTATTACATGGTAGAGGTGCTACAGGAGATAATTTAATATCTATAGCTCCTGCAATGAGTAAGATTATTCCTAGATCTCAGTTTATTGCTCCTAATGCACATATTAATTATAATGTAGGATATGCATGGTTTTTGTCTGATAGCTTACGAGAAGATATTATTTTTCATGAAATGAAAAAATCTGTAAAAATTGTTAATAATTTTATTGATAAGCAATTACAAAAACTAGGATTAAGTGATAAAAGATTATCGTTGGTTGGTTTTTCACAGGGAGCAATGTTAGCAATGCATATAGCGCTATGTAGAAAATTATGTTCTGCAGTTGTATCGTATTCTGGTGCTATTTTATGTCCTAATTTATTAAAATGTGAAATTATTTCAAAGCCTAATATGTGTATTATACATGGTAATGAAGATTATGTAGTTCCATTTACATATTTTAATCATTGTATGACTTTTCTCAATGATAATGGCATTACTGCAGAATATCATGAAATAAAGGGATTAGATCATAGTATTAATGCTGAAGGTATAAAGATAGGTGCAGATTTTATTAAGAGTTGTTTATAGTAAGATGTTATGTTAGCAATAAGGATATATGACTAATATATAAATGATGAAATGTGTAATTAAGTGTTATTAATAAATGTGTTGTATAAATTTAAACTTGTACATCGATTATAAATTCTAAGATAAACAATAGTAATATTAAAAATGTTTAATTGGGGTTATTTTTAACTTATCTGAATTTGTGTAATTGATAATATAATTTCTGTAGTTGTGTGGATTATGTAATAAATATATAGGACAGGTTTTTTACTTTAAGTGGTTTGTTCTATAAAATTGTGTTTACTATCAATTATAATATTACGCTATAATATTATTGATTTATATTAAATACAATATATGAATTTATTAACAAATGGAAGATTTATATGGCAAGATATGTATTATCAATAGATTGCGGAGGTATTAAGGGGATTATTGCTGCAACAATTTTATGTGAAATAGAAAAAAAACTTGCAATGCCACTATCTAAAGTATTTAGTATGGTTGCTGGTAGTTCAGTTGGTAGTTTAATATCTGCTTTGCTAATTTTACAAGATGCTAGAGGGTTCCCTAAATATACTACTGAAGATATTTTAGGATTTTTTTTTCAATATGGAAAAAAGATGTTTAATAGTTCGATATTACGTAAAGTGGTATCTTGTGTTATTGGGTCTCGATATTCTTCTAGTAATTTACAAAAAACTTTCGATTATTTTTTTACAGATACAGAAATGAAGAATTTAATATGTAATTTTTTAGTGCCAAGTTATGATGTGTATAGTCGAAAAGATGTAATTTTTAGAAATTGGGTAGAGAAATATACATATCTTAAAGTAAAAGATATATTGCTGGCAGCTACTGCTGCTCCTACGTATTTTTCTCCAAAAGAACTTATATTAGATAATCAGAAAAATTTATTAGTGGATAGTAGTTTGTTAGCTGGGAATCCAGTGGTATGTGCATATGCATCTGCAATAACTATATATCCAGATGATGACATATATTTTGTATCAGTAGGTTGTGGTTCAAAACCCAATACTAAATCAGCAAATGATACATTATTGTACTGGGCTACACATATTGTAGACTTGTTTTTGGATGCTGGAATGGATGTAATAGACTATCAAATGAATAGAATATCGAAGCATGGGCATTATATTAGAATAAATGGTGTTTTGCAAGAATCCTCATATGAATTATCTGATGTATCAAATAAAAATTTTCAATCTTTAAGGTTAGATGCGCAGAGAATTGTGCAGGAGAATATAGATAATATAAATAGGTTAAGCGATTTAATTATTGGTGATAATAATTTTAAATATTCACCATTGTGTACTACATATAGTTAAAATGTAAAATGGTATATAAAATGCAAAAGAATTATAAAAATTGCTAAATTTATGTAATTAATTCAAAGTTTTAAATTGTTGCTAATAATTATCAGTGCATTATATTATATTTTGCAAAAGTTAAAAGGCGATACTGTAAGTTAATGTTTCAATTAAATTTAATATAATATAATGTTTTTATACGTATAGTTAATAAGGTTATCAATGTTTATTGAAGTCTTCATTTATTAAATAATGAAACCTGCCATGTTTTTGTTATACTAAGAATATATAAATATTACTTTGATTTATAGTAATATCTTGCATTATATAATAATACAATGAAGAGGGAAAATAAGATTTAATAGTTAAATATGAGAGATATTTATTGTGTTTATTGTATGTATTTAATTATATGTTTCATAATATGAAGGATCCTATTAAATTATTTGGGTTATGGTATAATGAAATGTTAAAGTTTCCTTGTAAAGAACCAACTTCTATGGTATTAGCAACCTGTGGAAAAGATTTAAAGCCATCAGCAAGAGTTGTTCTACTTAAGAGATATGATGATAGTGGTTTTGTGTTCTTTACTAATTGTAATAGTAAAAAAGGACGTGATATTGCTTATAATCCGTATGTTGCTCTTGTTTTTGATTGGAGATTTATTTCAAAACAAGTGCGTATAGAAGGAAAAATAGAGTTATTAACATCTGAGGAATCGGATGCTTATTATGCATCTAGAATGCGTGGCAGTAAAATAAGTGCTTGGTGTTCTAAACAGTCAAGTATTTTAAAAAATCGTGATAAATTGTTAGCATCAATGAAAGATATGGATCAAAAGTTTGAGTATAAGAATATACCTAGGCCAGATTATTGGGTTGGAATGAAAGTAATTCCTAGATTAATAGAATTTTGGCAAGAAGGTAATGATAGGTTACATACTAGGCATCAATATAATAAACTTAAAAGTAATGTATGGAAAGTTGTAGAACTTTATCCATAACTTTATATTTTTGAATCAAAAAACGGAACATAGCTAAGTTAATGAAATTTTTGTAGAGCTTTGAATTGTATTTATGGCTTTGATGAAAATTTGTCGTAGTAACTTTATTACTTATATAATTGATTAATAATGCTTTTTGCTATTATTTCATCATTAAAATTAACTATATTATTGCCAATGATTTGATAATCTTCATGGCCTTTGCCTGTAATTAACACAATATAATTATGAGAAATTGCTTGCTCTATTGCATATTTTATAGCTTCTTTTCTATTAGGTACTTCAATAGCATTATGACAGTGTGATAAAATATCTTTTCTAATTTTTGATGGATCTTCATTTCTTGGATTATCATCTGTAATGACAGTTTTTATTGTGTATTGAGAAGCTATTTTGCCCATAATTTTACGTTTTTGAATGTCCCTGTTTCCTCCACAGCCAAATACCAAAATTATTTTATTTGAATATTTATGTAATTTTAAGGACATTAATGTATTTTTTAATGCATCAGGAGTATGTGAATAATCAATAATAATGAAATCATTTATTTTCTCCATTCGTCCTTTTGGTGCAACTAGTTTTTCAATAGGTAAATCTTTGTATTTTATGTTTGATGCAATAATTATTCCTATAGCACACATTAAGTTATATATTTGAAATTGTCCTAGTATGGGAAAAAACTTTTCATATATAGTATTATATATTTTTATTTTTATATGATGTCCTTCTTTGTTGCTATTAAAGTTTAACAGCTGAATATCTCCTTTATTAGTGCCGTATGTAATAACGTTACTGCTTTTTGTTATCTTTTTTAATTGTGTGTATTCTGCGGTATCCATATTTAATATGGAATATCCATCGCAAGCTACAAGATGTGAGAATAGTTTTTTCTTGGCAGAGAAATATAGCGCCATGTTGTGATGATAGTCTAGGTGATCATGTGATAAATTTGTAAAAGCTGCAGCCTTTATTATAATGCTGTTAATACGTTTTTGATCTATTCCATGGCTTGAGGCTTCTAAACATAAGTATTGAACTTGTTCATCATATAGTTCTGATAATATTTGATGTAATTTTAGAGCATCTGGTGTTGTTAGAGAATTTTTATATAATAATTGTTGATTTACAAAAGTACCTAAAGTTCCTATACTTGCCGCTTTATAAGCTAATAAATTCCATATTTGTCTACAAAAATCTACAACTGATGTTTTTCCATTAGTACCAGTGACTGCTGCGATGAAATTGGGATGCTTATTATGTAATTTGGATGATAAAACATGATATAATTCATGCGGATCTGAACATATGATAATTTTATTATTTTTTGCGATACTGCAACTTTTTGTTATGACAAATTTAGCACCTAGTCTTATAGCTTCTGGTATAAATTCTTGACTTTTTTCTGATAAGCATATAAAAGCATATCCGGGTTTAATGTGTTTTGAATTAGATGATATTCCACTAATTTTGCTGGAAAGTTTTTGTATAAGCTTCTTTGTATCCATGCAATTAGATCAGAAATAATGCTTTTAATTATATTGCTAGATGTAAATTTTGCAATTAATTATAAAGTAATATGCTTAGTTACATAAAGTTATTTGTCTAATATTTTTATATTAAAGTAAATTACTTCTAATGTAAAAGATTTAATAATTTTTGCCTGATTTGCATTTATTATAAATATATTCGTTATAATAAATTTTTGCTTATAATTTTGCTAGTGATGATTCTAAATCATGAATTAAATTCTGTGGATCTTCTAATCCACAAAATATTCTCAAGCAACTTTCTTGCGAGTTGTTATGTTTAGGTAAAATCAAGCTAGTACATCCTCCCCATGATGATCCAATGCCGAAATATTTCATGTCACTAAAAGCTGTATTTATTGCATTTTCTGAATATTGTTTATGTAAAATAATATTTAATAATCCTCCTCCACCAGTTGAGCAATATTTTTTCCATATATGATGTTGAGGATGAGATGGTAATGTTGGATAGATGACTTGCTTTATTTTTTGATGTTTTTGTAACCATAAAGCTAGTTTTTTAGCAGTATTCTGACATTGTTCTATGCGTATATGCATTGTCTTTAACCCTCTATATACCAAATAACAATCATCTGGAGATACAAAAACACCAAAATTTTTATAAGTATTGTATAATTTTTGAAAAAGTGCTTTATTGTTTGTTATGATTGCTCCCATTAATACATCTGAATGTCCAGAAAAATATTTTGTGAGTGAATATACTACAATATCAATATTATATTTTAAAGGTTTATAAAGTAAGGGTGCACAGGAATTATCGCAAATGGTAATAATATTGTGCTTTTTTGCTAATTCTACTATAGGAGATATATCTGTTATTGTTAGAGTTGTAGAATTAGGACTTTCTATCATTATTAAAGATGTGTTCTTTTGAATAAGAGGGCTAATATCTTGGACGGGATCATAAAAAGTAACATTTGTTCCATTTTTTAGTAAAACTTCATTTACAAAATTTTTGTATCTAAAATATACGTTGTTTGGAACTAAAATGTGTGCATTATTGCCAGTAAATGTTATACTTAATAAGGTTAAACACATTAATCCGGAAGGATATATTATTGCATATTTGCCTTCTTCAAGTGCAGCAATAGCGTTAGATAAATAGTGACATGTAGGACTGCCAACACTACTATAACTATAGTCCCTGATTATATCATCATGTGAGATATTATATATATTACTGCCAGCTTGAGCATTATAAAATTCTGTGAAATTTGAAAATAGTATTGTAGATGATCTATATATAGGAATGTTCAAAGAACCATAAAAGTTTTTGCTTTTTTTAAATATTGTAGAATCTTTTTCCATTAACTTACTTCTTATAAGTTAGCATTTTTGTAAAAAATAAACTATACATAACATGAATATATTACATTTTGTTAATTTTTAAAATATTATTCATTTGATAATTTGCATATTTTATTTGTGAAAAAATAAAAAAACTATGTGAGAATTTTAGTATCTTTAGATTTTAACTTTATACAGTAAGCTAGTTTTGAAGTTTTTGCAAGGTTGTTTATGATATAAGAGGTAGGTATTTAGTTAATTTTAATAGTGTTTTTAATTACAATTTTGGATTAATTTTCTTTTTTAATTTGGTATATTCTTCTTCTGTATAAGCTGATAAAGAAACTGAATGTATTAATTGTATTTCACTTGCTAAGATGTTATATAATAATTTATGACGTTCTAATTTTTTAATATTTAAAAAGTCGTTGGATATTATTATCAACTTTATATGTGATATAGGGGCAGTAGATATAAATTTATGTCCTATATGTTCTGAAGATTTGTCAATAATTTTTAAATCAATTAAATTGATAGAGGATGCAATCTTTTTTTTTATTATTTGAATGATTCCCATAATATATCAATAATAAAGATTCTTTCTTAACTTATATTGCTTTAAGTATAGCTTGTATATCTTAATAGTATTTTTAATGGTATCAGTTTCTGATTTAAAAAGAAACTTATATATTTAAATAGCAATTTAACTACCTGTTTAATTAATTGCTAATGTGTTTTGCTATTATTTCAATTGTAAATTAATAAATGTGTTAGAAAGGATTATAGATTTTTATGTATAATTGATAATTATTAACAAAAGTAATTTGAGTATAAGAAAGAATCTTTATTATTGATATATTATGGAAATTACTTAGTAATAAAAAAATTGATAAAGTATGGGTTTATTAGCAGTTAATGTATAATTAATAAATATTAGGACTGTGACATTTTTCTAAAAGTATCAATTCCAAATCGGCAAAGTTAATATTATATTACTTTTAAATATATGGCTTAATATTTCCATGTATACCACTAAGTTGATAAGGAGTAATTATTATTTGTAAGTGAAGTTTGAAATCCCTTATAACTAAGTTGGGAAGTTCATGTTAACTGTGTTCTTATTATAATGATTACAAGGATTATACAAGCTGTAAGAAGATAGGTGGTTAATTGAGTACTTATATAAAGATGCTGATGTTACTATAATATTACAAAAAGGCATTATGTTTTAGTTATAAAGGAAGGTATTATACATTTTAAAAGATTGTTACTTTAATATAAAAATTATTATTTATAGTATAGATAAAATGCTATAACTAAAACGTAGTTTATCAAAAAATTTACGTTAATATAAATTAATACATTTAAATTTCTTATATAAACTGAATATGCAATCTAATTTAGAGCTGTATTTTTTTTTGTAATGTAAATTAACGTTATGCTATATGGTTAGTTAATACTAATGAAAAATATTTATTGCGTTGAAAGGATAATGTATTATTAAAATTTTGTGATTAGTGTAATCAATGTAATTTTGGTAATACTTTAATATAAGATGTTTAATAGCAATAAACGAATATGTATTTTTAATTATTAAAACACTTGAATGTTATGTCCCAGTTATTTATTCACTTAAGAGTACATAGTGACTATTCTTTGCTGCAGGGCATGATTAAAGTTGATACTTTAGTTAATTTATGTGTACAACATAATATGCCGGCAGTAGCGTTGACGGATTCAGGAAATTTATTTGGGTCTCTAGAATTTTCTGATTATGCTATGAGAACAGGTGTACAACCTATCATTGGATGTAATGTTATGGTTGAGGATTCCGGTGAAAATATAGGCAATATACTATTATTAGCAAAAAATAATGAAGGATATAGTAATCTTGTTCATCTTATTAGTAATTCATTTAAAAATAACCAATGCAGTAAAATTAATAGAGTTAATATTAAACAATTGCTAAATCTTTGTAATGGGCTTATTGCCCTTACCGGTGGGCATGATGATATTTTATCGCAATTATTATTGGAAAAAAGTGGTAATTTTGGAATTCTTAATGATCTTATATCAGCATTTGATGATAATATCTATATTGAGCTTCAACGCCATAATCTTGAACACCAAAAAAAATTAGAAAAACTTTTTATAGATTTTGCTTATGAGAAAAATATTCCTTTAGTTGCAACAAATGATGTATTTTTTGCTAATAGAGAGGATTTTCAAGCACATGATATATTATCTTGTATAGCTGATGGAGTGTATCTTGTACAAGAAGATAGAAAAAAATTAACACCAGATTATTACTTTAAATCTTCGAAGGAAATGTATGAGTTGTTTTATGATATTCCTGAAGCAGTCCATAATACTGTTATAATAGCACAAAGATGCTCTTTTGCTTTAGAAGTAAGAAAACCTATGCTGCCTCACTTTCCTTGTGCCGATGGAAGAACTGAAGCTGAAGAATTAACTAGTAAGTCGATTGATGGATTAAATTTTCGTTTATGTGGTAAAAATTTTACCCAAGAGCAGAAAAAACAATATTATGATCGATTAATGTATGAATTGGATGTTGTGATATCAATGGATTATTCAGGATATTTTTTAATAGTTGCAGATTTTATTTGTTGGAGTAAAAAGAATAATATACTTGTAGGTCCTGGCAGAGGTTCAGGTGTTGGATCATTAGTAGCTTGGGTTTTACAAATTACAGAACTTGATCCAATTGAATTTGGGTTAATTTTTGAAAGATTTCTTAATCCTGATAGAATATCAATACCTGATTTTGATGTCGATTTTTGCCAAGAAAAAAGAGATCAAGTTATAGAGTATGTGAGACAAAAGTATGGATATGTTGCACATATTATCACATTTGGAAAATTACAAGCAAAAGCAGTACTACGTGATGTTGGTAGAGTGATGCAGATACCTTATGCTCATATTGATAGAATATGTAAAATGATACCACATAATCCTGTAAGTCCTGTTACACTTTCTGAAGCCATAGAAATGGATAAAAATCTACAAAAAGAGCGGGATGATGATCAAACGGTTGCTAAGTTACTTGAAATATCATTAAAATTAGAAGGATTGCATAGACATGCTTCAGTGCATGCTGCTGGTATAGTTATATGTGATCAAGAATTAGAGAATCTAGTACCTTTATATTATGACAAATCTTGTTCTTTGCCTATTACCCAGTATAACATGAAATATATTGAAAAGGCAGGATTGGTAAAGTTTGATTTTTTAGGATTGCGTACTTTAACTGTAATAGATCAAATTTGTAACTTGATTAAAACAAGAGGATCGGAAATTGATATTTCAAATATTCCCCTAGATGATAAAAAAACTTATGAAATGTTATCATTGGGAAATTCTATAGGGGTGTTTCAACTTGAAGGTTCTGGAATGCGTGAAGCAATTAGCAAGCTAAAACCTGATGGAATTAGAGATATTATTGCTATTATTTCTCTATATCGTCCTGGTCCTATGGATAATATTGCACTTTATATACAACGTAAACATGGATTGGAAAAACCAGATTATATACATCCTATGTTAGAAGTAGTACTGAAAGAAACTTTTGGAGTGATAATATATCAAGAACAAGTAATGGAAATAGCTAGAATATTGGCTAATTATACTTTAGGTAGTGCTGATTTATTGAGACGTGCTATGGGGAAGAAAATTAAGGAGGAAATGGATAGTCAAAGGATAATTTTTATTAATGGTGCTATAAGTAATGGTATAGAAGCAGAAAAAGCAAGTTATATATTTGATTTAGTAGCAAAATTTGCTGGATATGGATTTAATAAGTCACATGCTGCTGCATATGCGTTGATTAGTTTTCAAACAGCTTATTTAAAGGCTAATTACACATTGGAATTTTTTGTTGCATCAATGAATTTAGATATCAATAATAAAGACAAATTAGAAATGCTTTGTCAACAAGCTAAGCTTCATGGTATCAATATACTTCCACCTGATATTAATTCTTCGGATGTGTTTTTTTCAATTGAAGGAAAATCTATAAGATATGGTATTGGAGCATTGAAAAATGTAGGACAATTAGCAGCAAAAGAAATTATTCCTCAAACTAAATATGAAAATATATGGCATTTTATTGATAATATACAGTCTAATGTAGCACATAAGAGAATGTTGATAAGCATTATACAATCTGGTGCATTAGATTCCATACATTCTAATAGAAGGCAGCTTTTTGAATCTTTAGAAATTTTACTTAATGTAATTGGAAGTAATAAGCGTAGTGTTAATTTTGATCAATTTATCTTATTTAGCAATAGCAGTATTAATAAATTAATAGAGGTAGAAGACTGGACTGATGAGGAAAAAATCAATCAAGAGTTTTATGCGATAGGGTTTTATTTGCGTTATCATCCTATGAGTAATTATGAAGGTATTTTAGAAAAATTTGGTATACATTTCATTGGAAAATTTAAAGGAGATTCTATTTATAATGTAAAAAAGGTTGCTGGGATTATTTCCAATGTGCATATTAAATCAACTAATAAGGAAAAATTTGCAGTTATTAGATTATCTGATCCTTATAATATTAATGAAGTAGCTTTTTATAATCGTAGTGTTATAGAGAAGAATAGGGATTTATTTAATGGTGGTGTATCAGTTATTATTGATATGGAGTATCATATAAGTAAGAATCGACTAATTGGAAAAAATATATTTGATTTTAAAGAATATCTTACTGTAGCAACGAAAAATATGAAAAGTATTGTTATACATGTTAATGATGATATTGTCCCGCAATCACTATCTTATCTATTAAAGGATCATGGCAATACAAAAGTTTTTATAAAATTACATTTAGCACACAGTGAGATAATGATTGAGTTACCGGAATTATTTGTTATTACTCCTGCCATTTTTATTGAAGTTTTAAACTTTACATGGGTAAGTAGTATCACTATTAATGATGAAATATAGTTTATTACTATTCTATAAAAATAATTTTTACTTATTTAAAAGGTAGTTATATGAAAAAATATTCTACTTTTAAAGTATTTATTTTTTAGGTAAAATTATTAAATAAGCAAAAAATCTAATCTATATTATTAATTTAATGTATATGTTTTAGTTTTTGATTTGGTACGGTAAGTAAAACTGATATAGTTTTTTTTATTTTCAAGTATAAATAATATCGTTATTGTTGTGATATAAAATAATATCGTTATTGTTGTGATATATGGTATTACATATTTTTTTGAATATCATAGCATTTCTTAACAATATTAGTTGTGTAATGACTAAAGTTTTTTAGATGTCATAAGTATGTGCAAATGTAGTGAAGAGGCTATTATAATTCTAGATGAAGTATTTAATTATGTTATTAAAGCTATGAAATGTTTGTTATATTATGTATTTATGAATTATTTTATGGATTCATGTTTAACATAATTAGTTTACGTATATGAAGAGTAAGAAAAAAGCTATATCCTATAAAGTTTCCTCTATTAATGGTGTTGCAAATATTTCTGGAGATAAATTTATATCTTGTGCAGCCTTAGTATTGGCATCGCAAATGATAGGTGTTACAAGAATTTATGGAATATCAATATGTGAAGATGTTATGCATATGAGTAGGGCTCTAAATTTATTAGGAGTTGAAATCTTTTATGAAAAAAGTGGTGTTTATTTAGTAAAAGGTGTTGGAATTAGTGGATTGATGCGTCCTAAAAATGCATTATATGTAGGTAATTCTATGACTATAACATATATGTTACTTGGTCTGTTGTCTACATATTCCTTTAAATCTTTTTTTTATGGATCTGATAAATTATGTTTAGCATCAATAAGTGATATTATAGAGCCTTTATTGTTAATAGGAAGTAATTTTGTTAATGCTAATTTACCGATAATTCTTGTTGGTTCTGAAGATAGCATTCCTGTGAATTATACAGTAAATAGTTTATCACATAAAATAAAGACAGCTATGTTATTTGCGGGGTTAAATATATCTGGTATTAATATAATTACTGAAAAAATTTTAACAAAAAATCATGTGGAATTATTCTTGCAATATTTAAATGCTGATATAACTGTTAGCTTTGTTAATAATGTTAATATTATTAAATTACAAGGACAAAAGGAGTTATTTGCTAGGGATATATATATACCATCAGATACTTCTTTAGCGGCATTTATAGTTGCTGCTGCATTGATAATAGAGAATTCAGAAGTTATTATTCGTAATGTTACGATAAATAATAAAGTAGGATTTTGCAAAGTTTTAATTAGTATGGGAGCTAATATTACTTTAATAAATAAAAAAAAAGGTGTTATTGGTGAGTATGTCGCAGATCTTCTTGTAAAGGCAAGTTGCTTACACGGTGGAGTAATATTAGCAGATGAATTATCGTCTATTATTGATGAGTATCCAATTATTAGTATTATTGCTGCGTATATCAATGGTATTACTACTATACATGGTATATCTGTATTGGATATAGAAGAGAAAAATAGGTTAGATACAGTTGTTTATGAATTGAATAAATGTGGTGGAAATGCAGAAATGACAGATAATCAATTAATAATTTATGGATCTGGTGGTAATATTTATGGCGGTAATGTAGTTAATGTGAATTCTGATGATAAAATTGCAATGTCTTTTTTAATATTGGGAATGGTCTCTATAAAGCCAATTACAATAAACGATGTAGAATGTGTAAATAGTAATTACAGTGATTTTATTAGTATAATAAATAAATTGGGTGGAAAGATACAATATATAAAATAGTTCTTTTATGATTAATATTAAAAAATATATTGACACATGATTAATAGTACTGGATACTGTAGCTTATTATATATATTAAACACCAATTAATAGTGTATTTTTTGGTGCAGTTGCTTGATTAGTTAAAAAGAGTAAAAAATATAGAATAGAAGTAAAGGCGGCGGTACATATTAAGCTAATTTATTTTTTCATGTACTGAAGCTAATACATTTTTTAGTTTTTGTTTTGCATGAGTACAGCCATAGTTTTAATTATGGTTAATCAAACTTGAGAGTTTGATCCTGGCTCAGAACGAACGCTAGCGGCAAGCTTAACACATGCAAGTCGAACGAATTGTAGCTGTAGTTTACTATGGGTACAGTTAGTGGCAGACGGGTGAGTAATGCATAGGAATCTGCCTAGTAGTATGGAATAGCTGTTAGAAATGACAGGTAATACCGTATAATCCCTGCGGGGGAAAGATTTATCGCTATTAGATGAGCCTATGTTAGATTAGCTAGTTGGTAAGGTAATGGCTTACCAAGGCTATGATCTATAGCTGGTCTGAGAGGACGATCAGCCACACTGGAACTGAGATACGGTCCAGACTCCTACGGGAGGCAGCAGTGGGGAATATTGGACAATGGGCGCAAGCCTGATCCAGCTATGCCGCATGAGTGAAGAAGGCCTTAGGGTTGTAAAACTCTTTCAGCAGGGAAGATAATGACGGTACCTGCAGAAGAAGTCCCGGCAAACTCCGTGCCAGCAGCCGCGGTAATACGGAGGGGGCAAGCGTTGTTCGGAATTATTGGGCGTAAAGGGCATGTAGGCGGTTTAATAAGTTAAAAGTGAAATACCAGGGCTTAACCTTGGAGCTGCTTTTAATACTATTTAAACTAGAGATCGAGAGAGGATAGTGGAATTCCTAGTGTAGAGGTGAAATTCGTAGATATTAGGAGGAACACCAGTGGCGAAGGCGACTATCTGGCTCAGTTCTGACGCTGAGGTGCGAAAGCGTGGGGAGCAAACAGGATTAGATACCCTGGTAGTCCACGCTGTAAACTATGAGTGCTAAATGTGGGGATATTTTATCTCTGTATTGTAGCTAACGCGTTAAGCACTCCGCCTGGGGACTACGGTCGCAAGACTAAAACTCAAAGGAATTGACGGGGACCCGCACAAGCGGTGGAGCATGTGGTTTAATTCGATGCAACGCGAAAAACCTTACCACTTTTTGACATGAAGGTCGTATCTTTTTTAACCGGAAGAGTCAGTTTGGCTGGACCTTACACAGGTGCTGCATGGCTGTCGTCAGCTCGTGTCGTGAGATGTTGGGTTAAGTCCCGCAACGAGCGTAACCCTTGTCCTTAGTTGCCAACAGGTAATGCTGGGAACTCTAAGGAAACTGCCAGTGATAAACTGGAGGAAGGTGAGGATGATGTCAAGTCAGCACGGCCCTTATAAGGTGGGCTACACACGTGCTACAATGGTAACTACAATAGGTTGCAAGATCGCAAGATTGAGCTAATCCATAAAAGTTATCTCAGTTCGGATTGTTCTCTGTAACTCGAGAGCATGAAGCCGGAATCGCTAGTAATCGTGGATCAGCATGCCACGGTGAATACGTTCTCGGGTCTTGTACACACTGCCCGTCATGCCCTGGAAATTGGTTTAACTCGAAGCTGGTGAGCTAACCGTAAGGAGGCAGCCATTTAAGGTTGGGTCAGTGACTAGGGTGAAGTCGTAACAAGGTAGCTGTAGGTGAACCTGCGGCTGGATTACCTCCTTTTAGGCTTTTGATTTAAGTTATTATTTTTTAGTAATGACTTAATGAAATTGTTCCGCCGTCTTTATTTCTATTTTATTATTGTTTTATATAGCAGATTTATCTGTAGTTATTTCTATAAAATTTATAATTGTTAATTACAATGAAAATTAGACCTTTATCTCCTCATTTGCAGATTTATAAATTAGGGATAGCTTATTTATCAATTACTCATAGATTTACTGGTGTATTTTTATTTATAGGATTGATAGTTTTTTTTTGGATGTTTATAATTTTTGCATTTGTGCCAGGATTATTTATTAATCTAATTAATTTGTTCCCTATATGGTTAATTAAAGTGGTTTGTGTTTCATGGAGTGTTAGTTTTTATTATCATTATTTAAATGGTATTAGGCATTTAATGTGGGATTTAAACATGGGAGTAAATAAATTATCAGCTACAATGAGTGGGTTCGTGGTTATTATATTATCTGTAGTACTATCTTTAATATCTTGTTTTACTATATTTAATTTATAATATATTTGTATGATAAGTAAATCAGTATGTCATTGGTTAATACAGAGGATTACCGCTGTTATTATGTTACCGTTGCCATTGTTTTTACCTACTGTATTTAGTATGTGTATTTATCCAATGGAACGTATACGTGAATTAATTTTAATACACCCTATAAAATTTATATTGATCGCATTTTTACTTTGTATAGCTTTTTATCATTCTATGCTAGGGATAATAGTTATTTTAGAAGATTATGTTTCATCTACAAAACTGAGAGCAATAATTATTATTATCATGAGAATTATTTTTATGATAACATTGCTGTTATTTATAGGAGCAATTGTAGGTTGCTTTCTTATGACATAGGGTTATTTATATATCATTTGTATTAAAGAATGCTAATAATTTATTTAGTTGGATTTATTGATATTTATAAATAATCTTATTAATTTATTAATAATTTTTTTATATGATAATATTTTAAAATAATGTAATAGTTGTGTTAAGTAATTTAAAAAGATCTTTCAAAAATGGTGCTGCTTTTTTTATAGAAAAGGCTTCTAAATTTTCTTTTAATCTGAAATCAATAGGCAATAGATTAAGTCCTATAAATATTATAGCAAATCTTAATCCTGATTTTGGACAAAAAAGATATGTTATAATTCCTGGTTCAAAATCACAGGTTATTTTTAAACAACAACCCTGTAATTATGTACCTGATGATTTTTTTAAAAAAAGTACAGGTGACATGTTTATTGATAAGAATAACTTAGTTTATAATAATAAAAAATATCCAATTATACAATTACAAGATGATTATGGTAATGATATTTATGATTTAAATGGTAATGCGTTATTTGCAATTAATACTAATAATCAAAAAAAGGTATTTAAGGATTTACATATAAATAATTATGTCAAAAATACAATACCAGTTATTGCTTGTAAAGATAATATTCCTGTACAAGTGAAATCTCGTAATGGGATGGTAATGAAACAAATGAAAGATGTAGAATTAAATCCCTTTTCTATTCGTATTAAAAATTTAGAATCAAATACTACAAATTGGATATTAACATTGCCATTGATACCATTATATTTATTTGGTGATGTTATTAGATTTTCTTTGGGTATAGTTGAAGGGCTACTGAAACATGTTAGTAATTTTTTTACTAAATGTGCTGATGGTTTAGAGAAAAAAATAGATTCTGAACTTATTGGTAGAAGTACAGGAGCTTTATTAAATACTAAATCTAATAATGGATTAATAATTGTTGCATCTGTTTTTAGATTTATAAGTTTAGTAACTGCAGGATTGATGATATTTACTAAAAACGTAAAAGATATAGGCGAAACTACATGTAAAGTTGGAAATACATTTCTTAATGCTATGTATAATGCTGATGATTTACAGGGAAAAGCAGGTGTTGCTGTACTAAAAAAAGTATCTGGTAATTGCATTTCTGATATCAGCAATGAAGCGAAACAATGTTTTAATAATTATAAGTTATATAAATTTAGATTTTCTCAAGATGGCAAAGGTTTACAGGCGTTTAAAAATACAATGGAAAATCACAATGAGAAAAATGATGAAAAAGTTACTCAACAAAAAAATCGTGAATCTGTAGTGAACCAAAATGTAAAGCAGAGGATTAGTGCTAAAGATAAAGAAGAAATCAAGAGAGTAGGCAAGTCTTTATCAGAATATAAAGTGTTGTATGGAGCATCAGAAGATTTACGTAATTATTCAAATCAACTTAATACTTCTACTTCACAGCAAACAAGGTAAATGATATGATGTTGTTTTTATATTACTAGAATTTATATTTTATTATCAAATTGCACATTTTAGTTTTTATTTTGTGTTAATTATATAGTTATGGCATGAACTATTGTATTATCATGCTTTATCAGAATGACTTTTGTTAAAAATTAATTTTTAATTAAGCAAATATGTATTTATATGATAGCATGATATTTTTTTTATTAAAGTTAAGTTTTATTATTGAAAATTTTTTATAAAAAACTCACATCTGTATGATTAAATTATTGCAGGATTTTTAGCTATATAGTACATATAAATTTATACTTATTGTAAATTTTCATAATTATAGAAAATTACCTTGGTGTTTATCATATATATAAACTAGTTTAATTAATACATTAGAAGATATCATTAATGCAAGTAAAATTATTGCATCATTTGGAGTAAAAAATGTTTTAATTAAAGGTGGTCACTTACCTAATAAATTAATCAATAATATAGTACTTACAGAAAATAATGAAATATTTAATTTTCAACATTTAAGAATTTTCAAAGGCAATTTACACGGTACAGGTTGTACACTATCATCAGCTATTGCAAGCTTTATGTCACAAAAATTATCCATCATAGATGTATATTGAGACTATGGAGAAAGACAGTAGCTTAAACTTATGAATGATGTAATATTATAACTATATAAATTAAAATGGGTTTCTCATTATAAACATGTATAAGCTATTGATAATTTTAATATTATTAAATTATATTAATTATATTTTTAATTTTAATGTCCAGGGGAAGTAAAAGTAACGTGCATAAAACTTAGTGTTACATTTTTAGTAAGATATAAATAATTTTAGGTTACTTTGTTATATTATAATTATGGAATACGGGATTAAAACCATTTCCTATTCTAGGGATGACATTTATAGTTTTGATAAGATAATCTATAGAACGTTGAATACTTTCTTTAATGGATAATTTTTGTGACATAAAGCTTGCAATAGCTGATGATAGTGTACAACCTGTACCGTGTAAATTGCCTTTGAAAATTCTTAAATGTTGAAAATTAAATATTTCATTATTTTCTGTAAGTACTATATTATTGATTAATTTATTAGGTAAGTGACCACCTTTAATTAAAACATTTTTTACTCCAAATGATGCAATAATTTTACTTGCATTAATGATATCTTCTAATGTATTAATTTTTTTGTTAATTATAGTTTCTGCTTCTTGTATATTTGGGGTGATTAGTGTTATTTTTGGAAATAAAATTTTTATCAAAGAATCAACAGTATTATGTTCTACAAGATTAAAACCTGAAGTTGAAATCATAACTGGGTCAAAAATAATAGGAATATTTTTTGTGATAGATGCTGCAACTTCTTTTATAGTATTATAATTAGGTAACATACCAATTTTAATTGCATCTATTTCTATATCGGACATAATGGCGTTTATTTGTTCACTAATTATGTTGGGAGGAATGTTATGTATAGCGTGTATTTTTAGTGTGTTTTGTACAGTTACAGATGTTATACAACTTGCTGCATAGCATCCAAGCATTGTAATAGTTTTAATGTCTGCTTGAATACCTGCTCCACCGCTTGAATCTGATCCTGCTATAGTTAAAACTTTGCCTTTATATTGATTATGCATTTTTTTTGATTATCCATTTTATAAATGAAATAGTAATACCATTTATTTTATTAGAAAGCTCCTTATCAATGCAGCTGACTATATTGCGTAAATTTTTAAAAGAGCGTTCTGTGTTATTTAAAATATAGTTTATTATTTTTAGATTGATATGTAATTGATGATCTGTAAATAATTTTATTAGCATTATTTTTAATAGCTCTTCATTAGGATTTGCTAAACCTCCGCTGATAGCTGATAATATGCGTGATTTTAAATCTTTCAAGTTGCAGTTTAGTGATTTTGGTGATATAGAAGAAGTCATAAGTAATAGTTTATTGTTTTCTCTAGCATAATTATAACAATGTAAAATCCAAGGTTCGTCTTTAATTTTATCTATATCTTCAATTATAAAAGCATTGCTATTATGTATTATATGCATTGTTTTAGCTATGGGTTCTTGATTGATAAAAGATGCGTTTTTTAATTTTTGCCATATATGTGCAAGGTGCGTTTTTCCAGATCCTGATTTACCGTATAAAATAAAGCAGTTCCAATCATAGTTCATTAATATGTTATATGTGTATTTATTTTGATCTAGCAGTATATAATCATGATACTGATATGATTTGCTATATGGTAAGTCAAATAGCTTAAGTTGTTTATACATTATATTCCATTATGAAAATCACTTTTTATGTATCTTTGTATAATAGATTGTACAAATACACCTACTATAGCTGTAATGGGAATCGATAATAATACTCCAATGAATCCAATATACGTGTGACATATTATCATGCCAATTATTAGCCATATAGGATGTAAATCTATTTTTTTACCAATTAATAATGGTGTAATAATATTAGATTCAATACATTGTCCAATAATAAAAATGCATAGAATAATTCCAGATGTTATCCAATTATTTGTATGAAATATGTTTATACATATACTTATAATAGCACATACTGATGACCCAAAATATGGTATAAAAGTCATAATTCCTGATATGAGACCCATCACTAGAGAGTACTTTGTATCTAAAATAACAAAGCATATGTAATAGTAGATGAACATAATACAGCATACACTTATTTGTCCTCGAATGTATGATGCAATAATATTATCTACTTTTCGAATAAAAGATTCTATGTTTTCTTTATGTATAACAGGTGTTAAGTTATAGAAATTTTTTATTATGAATGGCCAATTACATAATATATAAAATGTAAGTAGCAATACTACAAAGATCATAACTATTATATAACTTATATTTATTCCTGAGTGAATAGTATAGCTTAATATACTGTTAAAATTTTGTAATAAATTGCCAAATATTGTTATAAGGGGTTTTATGTTTCCATTATTTAATAAGTCTTGATGTGAATTAGTAAGCAATTGTATGATTTTTGTAATGTCGTTATTATCAAGGAAGTTGTATGTTTTAATAATAGATTGTAAATTATGAGTGTTACTTAATGGCATTTTTTCTACGAAAAATTTTATAAGCTCAATAGTTTGTGAACATATTATTGGTATAAATATAATTAAGAAAATTATCATTATACTAATAGATGTAGTTATAATTATAAATGCAGATAGTGCTCTAGGTAGTTTTATGAACTCTAGTTTATTAACCAATGGATTAAGCAGATACGCTATCATAAATGCTGTACAACATGGTATAATTACTGGTCTGACAATAAATAAGATAGCTACTATACATAATACATAAAGTAAGTAATTAATAGATTTGTTATTCATTGGTTATCATATACCTTAGCTATGTTATAATCTGCATTTATAATATCCTGTAAATATTGTACAGCAATTATTAGGTTAATTTTAATAAATTATTGTGTAATGTGCTACTTAATATATAAGCTTTTGTGGATTGTACTAAATAATCAGTATTTGTATAAAAGAATAATTAATCAAGTGTTTCATATTTATTATCATGTACCCTAGTTATGCTATAATTTACAATTTTTATTGTTTCAAAAAATATTGTTAATTATTTTAATAAAATAATGTAAGTTGAAATGATAATTAAATTTAAATGGATCACAAAAAATGTATGCAATTATTTTATTTAAATGAAATATTGTATACATTTTATATGCTATCTCTACTGATTGGGTATATAGATTATTAATTTTTATAGAATTCACTTATTATGTATTAAGCGTATGTATTCAAAGCTAAAGGTTACTGTATAATATGTTGTGAATAAAGCTGGCAAAGATGGGTAGCTTAATAAACATATGATGGTTAATTAAGTCTAAATTGTTTTCTTGATTGTTATAACTACTTTATTATTTTTATGATAACTTTTCTTAAGTATGTATTGGTAATTTTTTACATTTAAATTAATATAAGATTTATTTTTTATAAAAAAAATGACCATAAATTTATTATAGAAATAACCAACATTGATAGTAATTAAAAAGCTTTAAATGGTGCCCATGGGGAGACTTGAACTCCCACGACCTTGCGATCAACGGATTTTAAGTCCGCAGCGTCTACCGATTCCGCCACACGGGCAAAAGAAAAGCTGAACTACCTGGAATAAAATTCTATAACCAAATTGACTTCCATATTAGCTGCATAAGGGACTTCAAGGTATTTAGGCACTCTCAGATACTTAACAGAAAAGTGATTCACATCAACTTCTAAGTAATCTGGAACTCTTTTTTCCTGTGACTGCATAGCCCCTGTAATAATAGGTAAGTTTACTGCCTTATCTCTAATTTTTACTATATCACCAGGTTTAACAATGTAACTTGAAACATTAACAACCTTATCATTTACAGTAACATGCTTATGAGAAATTAATTGTTTTGCAGAAAATATTGTAGGGACATAATTGGAGTTATATAGTACAGATGCAAGACGAGATTCCAAGGCTCCTACAAAGTTATCACCAGTATCACCCTTCTTTTTGTAAGCTTTTAAAAAAATATTACGCAACTGTTTACTAGATATTGCATAATAAAACTTAAATTTCTTATGAGCTGCAAACTGCTTTCCAAAATCCGAAGGTTTTTTATACCCTAAATTACCATGCTGTCCTGGGGGATAATTTTTTGTATTAAAAGCATCTTTAGATCTTCCCCATAAACTTACCCCCAGTCTACGGCTTGCTCTGTATTTCCTTTTTATAACTACTGTCATATGACCTTTATTGCATTAATAATATGAAAAAAACATAACTAAATTTGTGTAAACAAAATAATTTTATTGTATAAAACAATATTGGCTAGTATGATACATTTTATGTATACATGTCAATTTTTTTTTCTTAATAATAAACTTGATTGTGGATAAGTGTGTAATTTTTTAATTATTAAAAGTGTAATAATATGAAGTGGATTAACATTGAAGATATAGTTAATTTATTGGAGAAAAATTATCCAGATGTAGAAATATTTGAGTTAAGATTTACTGATTTACAGCGAATGGTTATGGAATTACCAGGATTTAGTGATAATAGTAGTCAATGTAACGAGAAAATACTAGAAGCAATACAAATTGCTTGGTATGAAGAAAGAAAAAACTGTTAATAGTTGTTTAAACTAAAATTTATGTTGATTATAAAGTATGTTTGTTATAGTGCTTTTATTTTATATGATCGTATATAAATATAAGCTCTTGTTTATGAGTTGGAATGACTGAAATTTTTATAATAAAGTTATTTGTTAAAGTAATAGTTGCATGATAAGGATCTAGTAATCTTCTAAAAAAAGTATGTTGCTGCTGTAGAAAGTTAAATGTTTCTTTGTTAAAAAATTGATTGCTGGTGTAAATTTTGTGTAGCACTTCTGTATAGGTAGGCCTTTTATCTAGCCAAGGTTGTTCTAGATGCCAAAATTTTGCAAAGTTGTTATTATAGAATAATAGTTTGCTATCATTATTGTATACTACTACAGCACAGGATAGATTACTTAGTAAGTTTTTCTGTAACTCAATATAATATTGTATTTCTTGAGTTAATTGTTTTATTTGTGTTATGTCTTGCCCATATCCAATAAATTCTTGCGTGTTAGGGTTTATAGTTTCTGTAAGTGTATAAAGCTTTCTTTCATTGTCAATAATTGTATATGCATTTTCTTGGTATTTGTCAGAAGCAACCTGATTGCTTAATGTTCTGTTTTTAAAAATTTCTCTATTTGTGTTACATTGTGTAAGCTTAATGTAAGAAGGATTACATATTGTTATTTTAAAGTCTTTGTCTCTTTTCCATGTAGGGTATGGGAGTATGTCAATCATGTCTTTATAATTTGTCAACTCTTGCTTTAATTTGATATTTTTATTTTCTAATTGTGTAATTAATAGTTTTTCTTTTGTTGTGTTTTGAATCCATAGTAGCACTCCTACAATTTTGTCTTGATTGTTAACAATACTTTGACCATAACAAAAACAGTAAATTTCTGTATCTTTTCCCTTTAAATCTATTGTAAAAGATTTATTAATTTTTCGTGCATCTGCAAAATTTTTTTTAAGTTGATGTGACTCTTCAAAGAAGTCTGCAAGTTCGTTAAAGGAATAAAATATGGTATTTAATAATAATTGTAAATTGGGAGAAAATTTTTCTATGCGTTTTTCTTCATCCCATAAGTAAAAACCATCCCCTAAAGATAAAAGTAGATTAGTTATAAGATTATTATTATGCTTTAGATTGTTTATGCTTTTATTAGAATAAAAATAAGCAGTAGCTAAAATTGACATAGTGAAAATAAGAAGAGAAAAAATAATATAAATAAACATATATTAACTCTTATTCTATAATCAAATTGTAATAAATGTCATATTCTATACGACACATACAGAGGTAAATTGCCAATCATTTTGAATCCTAATCTTTTATAGAGATTAATAGAAGGTTTCATACATTGAGCTACAGCATACTTACAGTCATGTTGTTGTGCTATTTTTATTCTTTGCAACGTCATACTAGTTCCAATCTGTTGATTTCTATATTCTGGTAATACACCATCACTATAAAAACCTGCGACTTGGTTATGAATATACATTCCACATATACCTACTAATGTATTATGTAGTTTTACTAAAAAAAATTGTAGCTTTGAATCAGATACTTTATGGTTTGATAGGCCTCTAAGAAATAATGCTACTTCATTAACATTACAGTGAAAAATTTGTGATGCAAGAAGGTCTAGCTGAGTTAATTTGGAGTGATTATCTACAATTTCTAAAGTAATATCTATTTTATTATGTGGCATAAAATAGTTTGTTATATCTACAATAGCTTTTTTAGGAGAATTAGCAATCATTAAACCTAATTTCTCAAGAATAGGTTTTGCGTACTTACTTGATTGATCTAGAGGCCAAGTAGCTTCAATTTTTCTTTGTTGTAGGTACTGAAATGTTTTTTGTATCGATGTTTCACAGATATTGTTAGTGCAATTTTCCAAAAAAACATAGTTAAATATGGAACTCTTGCTGCCATTGATTATTAGTGTAACATTATTGAATGTATGTAATTCCCAACCTGATAACTGATTAGCATAAATTATGTATTGTTTTAAATTATTCGTAACTAGAGAATAATGCATTTGTTATCCTAAATACTGGTGGTAAAATTTGTAACATATTATATAGGATACTATAGACATTATTGCAGCAATTATATCATCAAGCATTATTCCTAATGCACCTTTAATGTTTTTATCAACAATGTTGATTGGCCAAACCTTTATTATATCAAAAAATCTAAATAATATAAAACTAATGAAAAATATACTTATGTAATTTAATTTATTTTGTAATATGGATTTATTATTATTCTCTATAAATAAGATTATTAATGTAAAAGCTATTAATTGTCCTAATACCTCATCTATAACAACTTCCTTTGGATCATCTATTTTAGAGTTATGTGCTAAATATTGTGGTATTGACCAAAAACCGAGAAAGAGAACCACTAAAGATATTATTATACCATAAATGCTATTTATCATAACTATTGGCATAAACACTACAGACGCTAAGCTTCCTATAGTACCAGGCATAGCTGTCACCCTACCACAGCCAAACCACGTTGATATATTATCATAAAGTGGCATAATTTTTTACATAAAAAATAAGAAATATAACACATTAAACTGCATTAATTTTTCATCCACCAATCATTTACAGGGTAACTTTTACATGGACTATTATTACTATATTTTATGCACGGACTTTTAATTTTACGTTCTTTTTTTGTAAAGCTACAGCTTGATATACAGAGCAACAGTGTACTGTAAACAAGTATTATAGCGATTTGCTTCATCATTATTGCCTAATTTAATTTAATAACCGTACTATATTATAAAAATTACTTTATATAGTCAAGATGAGCTTGTGATAGCAATTAAAAAGAATATTATTAGAAGGTTTTATTTAATTATAATAAAGATACTTGTATGTTTTTTTTAATGTTAATTGATGGATATGGTTATGTCTATTTTACTCAAGTACTTACAGCATAACATTATACTTTTGCATAGAACTTAACATAAAACTCACTAAATTATCATAATTTTATGCATGAAAAGTTTCATATAACATTAAGATTATTATCAACTTGCATATGTTAAGCTTCCCGCCAGCGTTTGTTCTGAGTCATGATTAAACTCTCAAGTTTGATTAAGCATAATCAAATTATGACTGTCTCATGCAAAAAAAAACTAAAAAATGTCTTGGCTATATCAAAGAATAAGTTAGCTTAATATGTATTGCTAAATATGAAAAAGTTTTTTTTTAATCAATAAAGTTTTTCATTAATTATACACCAACCAATTAATGGCATTACAGATAAGATTAATTAAAATATCACTAGCACATTTTTGAAAAGACGCTGGTATTGATATATCATTTATTATTAATGACCTTTTCCTTTAAAAATAAGAAAATTATAGACTTGTTGAAGTGCTTGCTAATTATATATGAAAAAAAATTCATAATTAGACTTAACACGAAATACGGATTTGAGATATCATTGTTATAAATTTCTTTAAAGTTTTTTTGTATTTGTGAAAGAGTTTATTAATTTCTTTTGTATCATTAAATATATTGTAATGAATTATAACTAAAGTAACTATATTACTTTAACATTTAAATCATGATTATATTTTGCTTGTTTAATTAATAAAGTAGAATATCTTATATTTTATAATTGTAAGGTATTATTTGCTTATTGGTAATATGTAGCATAACATAGTAACGTAAATAAATATATATTATACAATGAATAAAATTATAAAGTGAACAAAATATAAAGTTTATGGTGCAGTTATTAGTAATAACTGATCTTTATTATTATGAGTAATTGACAGAAGTAACACTTGCATTTACATTATTAAACACTAAATGGTCCCGTAGCTCAGTTGGTAGAGCGACTGACTCTTAATCAGTTTGTCGTGTGTTCGATTCACACCGGGATCATATGATTAAAATGGAGTGCTGTTGGCCTCGGTGTTTGTGTAGAAAGGTGTCTATTTGTAAGCTAATGTTAAAAATCTTGAGTCTTATGTTTTTAATGGGTATAATTTTTTTATATTTTGGAGAGTTGCTGAATTATTCATCATATAAGGGTGTTTAAATGTGCGGATATGGCGGAACTGGTAGACGTGCTAGGTTTAGGTCCTAGTAAGGAGACTTGTGAGGGTTCGAGTCCCTCTATCCGTACTCTAGTTAATAAAGGAAAGTATTAGGTTAATATATGGATAGGTTTTATGTTGCCAAAGAAATTTTAAAAAGTGCATTAAAGTATGAGTATGAGGTTACTATTGATCATGACTATTTTCAAAGGCAATTGGATGATAAGTTTAAGGAAGTGGCTAAATTTGCAAAGATTTCTGGATTTAGGCCTGGTAAAGTGTCAATTGATATAGTTAAGAAATATTATTTTGATGATGTAGTTAATGCTGTGGTGTCGAAAGTTATAGAGGATACATCTTCTTCATTTATGAAAGAAAATAATTTTCAAGAAGTAATTTCATCGAATGTTGATGTTCGTTTTATTCCTGATGAAAAAGCAAGTAGTGATAATATACATGAATTACAATTGATGTATAAATTACAATTTGAAATAATGCCAGAGATTCCTTGTTTTGATATTGAAAGTGTAACTTTGAAAGATAGGGAGGTTTTAGTAGATGATAAAGATATAGATAATTTTGTTAATAATTTAAATAGTAAATATGTAAATTTTGTTCACTCTAGTGATATACATCATGGAATATGTATAGGTGATAAAGTTATTATTAATTACTATGGAAAAATGCAAGGTAAAGCCTTTAAAGGTGGTAGTGCAAAAAATTATGAAGTGGTAATAGGTAATGGGCATTTATTAGAAAATTTTGAGAATCAGCTTATAGGAATGAAAAAAGGAGAACAAAAAATATTCACACTTGTGTTTCCTGACGATTATAAGCATTTACGTATGGCAGGTAAAGAAGTGGAAATGTTAGTAGATGTTCAAGATATTTTTGTGTCAAAAGAGGCAGAAAATAATGAAGAATTAGCTAAAGGTTATGGTTTTGATAGTGTAGAAGCAATGTTAGCATTTTCTGAGAAGGCAGTTAAAGAAAAATGCACTCAAATGAATAATATAATAATGAAAAAAGAATTATTTGATTATATGGATGAAAATTATGTGATAGATATTCCAGAATGTATTATTTCAGAAGAGCTTAAAAAGGTGAATTATGAGGTAAGTAGTGGTAAATTAAGTACGGAAGTTGACTCATTAAAAGAAGCTACAAGAAGAATTAAATTAGGTATGCTATTAATAAAAGTATCAAAAGATCATAATGTATCTTTAACAAGTGAAGATGTGGTAAATTTTATTAAGAATAATTATGTTGATTATGGTGCAAGCTTTAATAATGTAGTAAAATTATTAAAATCTAATAAGGATTTTGATAATTATATTAAAGGAAAAGTACTTGAAGATAAGGTTGTTGACTATATAATTTGTTCTGTAAAAAAGGAAAAAGAAAACATAACTTATTCAGGGTTAGAGGAACTCTTTAATAGTGTTTCTTAATTTTTATGAGTATTATGTGAATAAATGTGTAGTAATTTAAAATATAGGAATGAGTAAAGGAAGAATGTTTATGAATTTGGTACCTATGGTTGTTGAGCAAACTAGCCGCGGCGAACGTGCTTATGATATATATTCAAGATTATTAAAAGAAAGAATCATTTTTGTAACAGGAATGATAGAAGATAATATGGCTAGTTTAATAGTTGCGCAACTTATATTTTTAGAAGCTGAAAATCCAGAAAAAGATATATCTATGTATATTAATTCTCCAGGAGGTGTTGTTACAGCTGGATTATCTATATATGATACTATGCAATATATTAAGCCTAAGATTTCTACTTTATGTTTAGGACAAGCAGCTTCTATGGGTTCTCTTCTTTTAGCAGCTGGAGAGTGTGGTATGAGATATGCGCTTCCAAATTCTAGAATAATGATACATCAGCCTTCCGGAGGGTTTCATGGACAAGCAACAGATATAGAAATACATGCAAAAGAAATTTTAAGTATTAAGCACAGATTAAATGAAATTTATGTTAAACATACAAAGAAGTCTTTAGGTGAAGTTATAGTTAATATGGAAAGGGATAATTTTATGTCTGCTGAGAAAGCAATGGATTTTGGTATAGTTGATAAAGTTATAGATAAAAGACTAGATGTTATATTAGAAAATTAAGGAAATATGAATGTCAGATAATGATAAAAGTACTTATAATTGTTCATTTTGTGGTAAGCTTCATAGTGAAGTAAAAAAGCTTATTGCTGGTTCTGAGGTATTTATTTGTAATGAATGTATAGATCTTTGTAGTGGTATATTACAGGAAGAAGGTAAGTCATATAAAAGTACCAGCTTTGATCTTAAGCCAAAGGATATTAAGAAAGTTTTAGATGAATATGTTATAGGTCAAGAGCATTCTAAAAAAGTGTTGTCAGTAGCTGTGTACAATCATTATAAGCGTTTGTTAAATTCTAGTGTTATTAGTGAAGTTGAGATATCTAAATCTAATGTTTTATTGATTGGACCAACAGGTTCTGGTAAAACTTTATTGGCTCGTACTTTAGCAAGGGTATTGCAAGTGCCTTTTGCTATGGCTGATGCTACGACATTAACAGAAGCAGGGTATGTAGGTGAGGATGTTGAGAATATTTTATTAAAATTGCTACAAGCAGCTAATTTTAATATTGAAGCTGCACAACGTGGCATTATTTATATTGATGAAGTGGATAAAATATCACGAAAGTCTGAAAATACATCTATTACACGTGATGTTTCAGGTGAAGGTGTTCAACAAGCATTGCTTAAAGTTATAGAGGGTACAGTATCTTCTGTGCCTCCTCAAGGTGGTAGAAAGCATCCTCATCAAGAGTTTATACAAATTAATACTGATAATATTCTTTTTATTTTTGGTGGGGCATTTGATGGATTGGAAAAAATAATAGAAGCACGTAATCGTGGTAGCTATATGGGCTTTGAGGCGAATGTGCAACAGTTATCAAATAAGAAGAAAGATATACTTTGTCATACTGCTCCTGAAGATTTGGTAAAATTTGGATTGATACCAGAGTTTGTTGGTAGAATTCCAGTTGTTACATCATTAGGTGAATTAGATGAGAATACTCTTTATCGTATTTTGGTTGAGCCTAAAAATTCAATAGTAAAGCAATATACTAAGCTTTTTGAAATGGATAATATAGAACTTAAGTTTAGTGACGAGGCTTTGCTTGGTATTGCTAAAAAAGCTGTTGATCGTAAAATTGGTGCAAGGGGATTGCGTGCTATTATGGAAAATTTATTACTTGATTTAATGTTTGATTTTTCAAATTGTAAGGATAATAAGATACTTATTAGTGCACAAATGGTAGATGAAATAATATTAAGTGATAATTATTTAAAAAGACACTAGAACAAGGTTTATATATGAAAGACGAAGTTTTGCTACTTCCAGTTTTAACTTTACGTGATACAATTGTATTTCCACAGGTGGTTATACCTTTGTTTGTAGGTAGGGAAAAGTCTGTTAATGCTTTAAATCATGCCACTCAAAATAATGATTGTAAGATTTTATTAGTTACACAAGTAGATGGTGCAGTTGATAATCCAGTTTTAGACGATTTGTATAAGGTAGGAATTGTTGCAGATGTTATGCAGCTTTTAAAACTTCCAGATGGAATTATGAAAGTTTTAATCAAAGGAAAATATCGTGCACAAATAATAAATTTTGTAGAAGGGGATAGTTTTTTACAAGCAGAAGTTAATGTTATTAATAACGAGAATGATGTAGTTATAAGCGATGATGTTGAAGCTTTAAGAAGATCAGTTTTAAATGAGTTTGATATTTGGAGTAAATTAAGTAAAAAAATACAATCAGAAACTTTATCATCAATTTATGAAATTAAAGATCTTAGTGATCTAGCTGATACTATAGTTTCTCATTTAAGTATTAGAGTATCAGATAAGCAAAAAATTCTAGAAACATTTAATGTGATTGAACGTTTAGAACAAATATATAGCTTTATTAAGTTAGAAATTAGTATATTAAATGCTCAAAAAAAGATTGATAATAGAGTTAAATCACAAGTTGAAACAAATCATAGGGTGTATTATTTAAATGAGCAATTAAAAGCCATACAGAAAGAATTGGAAGATAGTGAAGGTGTGTGTTGTGAGATTGATTCTGCTAGTGAAATTGAAAAAAGGATTCGTAATACGTTATTATCTGATGAAGCAAAAGAACGAGCTATGAATGATTTAAAGCGCTATAAAAAAATGAATTTTATGTCTCCTGAAGCAAATATTATTTCAAGTTATCTTTATTGGTTGCTTGATCTTCCGTGGGGAAAATATAAGAATTCTAGAATTAATATGGATAACTCTTTAAAAATTTTAAATAGTAATCATTATGGTATGGATAAAATTAAAGAGAGGATTTTGGAATTTTTAGCGGTATTAAAAAGAATAAAAAAGCCACAAGGTCCAATTTTGTGTTTTGTTGGACCTCCTGGTGTAGGTAAGACATCATTAGCAAAGTCAATAGCGGAAGCTACAGGTAGAGAATTTGTACGTATGTCTTTAGGTGGTGTATATGACGAATCAGAAATCAGAGGTCACAGAAGAACGTATGTAGGTGCAATGCCTGGAAGAATAATAAAGCAAATAAAGCAAGCAAAGTCGTGTAATCCTTTATTTTTATTAGATGAAATAGATAAAGTTGGGTCTGATTATAGAGGTGATCCTACAGCTGCATTACTTGAGGTGTTAGATCCTGAGCATAATAAGCATTTTGTTGATAATTATATTGAGGTAGAGTTTGATCTTTCAAATGTAATGTTTATTGCAACTGCAAATAGTTTGAATTTGCATAAGCCACTTCTTGATCGTATGGAAATTATTCAGTTATCTGGTTATACAGAAGAGGAAAAATTAAAAATAGCAAGAGCGCATCTTATACCTAGGTTATATAAGGATAATGGGCTGCAAGAAAAAGAGTGGAGTATTTCTGACAATGCAATATATAATTTAATTAGGTTTTATACAAGAGAAAGTGGGGTGCGTACCCTTAAAAGAGAACTTGCTAGTCTTATGAGGAAGGCTGTAAAAGAAATATTAATGAATAAAGAAATAAAAAATATACATATTGATAATAATCTTGAAGAGTATATGGGCGTACAAAAATATACTTTTGGTCTTGTAGAGAAGAACGATATGATAGGAATGGTTACTGGTTTAGCATATACTGAATCTGGTGGGGATATATTAACAATAGAATCAGTATTAATGCCAGGTAAGGGTAATATAAAATTTACAGGAAAATTAGGTGAAGTAATGCAAGAATCAGTGAAAGCTGCGTATAGTTATGTGAGATCGAGGTGTTTAGAATTTGGAATAAAATCTAAAAAATTTCAGGTTAATGATATACATTTGCATGTGCCAGAGGGCGCAATACCAAAGGATGGTCCTTCAGCTGGTATAGCTATGTGTACTTCAATAGTATCCTTAATGACAGGTATTGCAGTCAAAAAAACAGTTGCAATGACAGGGGAAATAACTTTAAGAGGCAGTGTTCTTGCCATAGGTGGATTGAAAGAGAAACTGTTAGCAGCGTTGCGTAGTGGTATAACATCTGTTATTATTCCTCTTCAAAATAAAAAGGATATGATTGAAATGCCAGATAATGTTAAGCAGGGAATGAAATTTATATTTGTTTCAACTGTTGATGAGGTTATTCATAATGCTTTAGTACGATCAGTTAATCCTTTGCATAAAGATGATGTATTTATTGATAATAAGATTCTTAATACAGATGAAGAAGATTGTACAATACTGAATTAATTAAGCTAATAAGCTGTAGGTAACATCATTTATTGTCCTAATATTATAGGTATAGCTACTTGTTATATTTATGGTTATAAGTTTTATAGGCAAGGTAAATAGCTGCGTTAATGCATAATAGATATTATTTATAATATAAGTGTTTTATGAATATAGAATTATTAGAGAGTAAAGTGTTAATATTAGGTTAAATAGATGTTTGATGGTTTTATACATTATAAGAAGTAATAATGTTTTATATTGTAATATGGTTGTTGTGCAGTTTAATATTTATACAGGTAGGTTGTCTAGAAGATGTAGCAAGCTTAGTTACTTATATTGAGTTTATCATGGCAAAATACTTGTTAAATATTATATGTTTGTATATAGTATTATAACTATAATAATATTTTTTTTGTTATAACTTAATATTAATGTACTATTGTAAATTATATCTTTATATAATACAATGGATTTGTAATGTGGGGCTGTAGCTCAGGGGTTAGAGCTGATCGCTCATAACGATAAGGTCGTAGGTTCAATTCCTACCAGCCCCACTCTTATATAAAATGGAGCATGGGTTTTCTTTTAGTTTTAAAGGGTTATTGAGAATTTTATTTTTAGCGTCATTTTGAATAATTAAGAATTATTATGGGATTGAGAGTTATTCCTGAGTTATGATGTAATTTAAACAACTTGTGCTTTTTTAAATCATAAGATGATTACTGGGTTTTTTATTTTAATATACGTAAGTTATGTAATCTAATAAAAGTTAGGTAGTAATATGAAGGTAATATTTATGGGTTCTTCGGAGTTTTCTGTTGCTACTTTAATTGCACTTTTAAATTTTCAATGTAAAATATTAGCTGTTTATACGAAGGCACCTAAACCTGCTGGTAGGGGAAAAAATATCAGAAAAACACCTGTGCACATAGTTGCAGAACGTCATAATATTGATATATATACACCATCTTCTCTCAGATCTGATAGTGAAATTGAAAAAATACGTAATATGAAACCAGATGTGATAGTAGTAGTTGCATATGGGTTAATCTTACCTAAGAGATTATTGGATATTCCAAAATATGAATGTATTAATGTACATCCATCTTTGTTGCCGCGATGGAGAGGAGCTGCTCCTATGCAGCATACAATTTTGTATGGAGATAGTGTTACAGGAGTAACTATTATAAAAGTAGGTGAGTTATTAGATGCAGGTGATATATTGCTTCAAAAAAAAGTGTCTGTTAATTCAGAAGATAATATTAATACCTTAAGTGATAGGTTATCTTTTATAGGTAGCGAATTAGTTGTTAATGTTTTGAATAATATTAATAGCATACTACCCACGAGGCAAAGTGATGTTGGTGTCACTTATGCAAATAAGCTAACAGATTTTAAAATAAATTTTTATGATTCTGCTGAATTTATATGTAGGAAAATAAGAGCTTGTTATCCAAAGGCTTTTTTTGTGTTACATGGAAAAAGAATTCGAATATTGAAGGCTGATAGTTATGAATTTAATCAATTCAATGCTGGTGACATTATTAATGATAACATGCATATAAAGTGTGGAGGAAATACTGTATTAGTACCTATGATACTTCAGATGGAAGGTAAAAATGCATGTAATATTAATAATTTTTTACGAGGATATAGAAAGAATATTTTAGGATCACTTTTGTAAATTATTGAAGATTTAAAGCTATTATATATTTTTATAAATAAGTAGATATTTCAGTGGTAAGCTATATTTTGTGCAGGTTATAATTATATTTTTTATGTATATAATATTGTACTTGAGTTGAATGTTTATATAATATGAAGCATTACAATTTATGTTGTAGATTGACAGAAAATATTTAGTAAAATAGAATTACTGGTTAGAGATTTTAATAGTGTATGAGAATATGAGCTGTGTTATTGCAACTTTTTATCGTTTTGTATATTTGTCTAACTATTATGACATTCAGCCTGTATTAAAAAATTTTTGTGTACAGGAAAAAATAAAGGGTACGATAATTTTAGCTGAGCAAGGGATTAATGCTACAGTATCAGGTAGTAGTTCTGCAATAGATAATTTATTTTCTTTCTTAGAATTAGATAGTAGATTTAAAAGTATTCAATATCATAAAAGTTATGCAAGGGAAGAGCCTTTTATGAAGATGAAGGTAAGGTTAAAAAAAGAAGTTGTGTGTATGGGAATGACAGATTTTGATTGTTCTGTAAATGGAGAATATATTTCTCCTGATGATTGGGATGGTTTTATTTCTGACTCTAAAGTTTATACTATAGATACTCGTAATGATTATGAAGTGAAATTTGGAAAATTTAAAAATTCTATAAATCCTAATACATCTTACTTTCGAGAATTTCCCCAATGGGCAAAATTATGGTCAATTGACAAAGCACGTGATATTAATATTGCAATGTATTGTACAGGAGGCATTAGATGTGAAAAATCTACTGCTTTTATGAAAAGTTTGGGATTTAAAAATGTTTATCACTTAAAAGGTGGAATATTAAACTATTTGCGTAGTACATATAACAAGAATAAGTTATGGCTAGGGGAGTGCTTTACCTTTGATGATAGGATTGCTGTTAATGAGCATTTGCTTCCTAGTGATAATATTAAATGTATTAAATGTTCTAGAAGGGTTAGTAATGAGGACACTAAGTTAATATCAAGAGGGCATATTATATGCTGTAAGTGTAGGTCTGACGCATTATAGTATTAATGCATATGCGTACTTTTTTAGAATTGATGTGTAAATGTGAAATTTATAATAGTTAATATGTTCGGAGTAGTTATATAACTATAAGAGACTTAGAATGTTTGATAAGTAGTATGAATATAGCTCTATAGTATTAATAAATAATCTTTGAAAAATGATATAGTTAATATGTATTTAATGACGAATATATAGAAAAAATTTTTTAGTTTTTATATATGATTTGACTAGTTATAAAATATCAGGTATTTTAACTATATTAAAAAATTAATTTTATATTATATCTGCAAATATTAAACTAGTTACTCTATTGTCTAGAATAGATTATATCAATGTAATATTTTATTAAAAAAGTAAATAGTAAAATATGTAAATCTGGTATTTTCATCAATATATTAAGATACTAATATAAAAGCTTTTTAATAATTTATACTTTAATATGTTTATAGATACTTATTTTGTGTAATTTATGATTAGTATGTATGTTTTTATATGACTGATAAATTGACTTTAAATTTACATTTAGTATCTGATTCTACTTGTGAAACAGTAATTTCAGTAGCTAGATCAGCATTAGAACATTTTACGTCTGTAAAAGTTAATGAATTTGTATGGTCATTGGTTAGTAGTTATAAACAAATTGATAAAATTATTTTGGTTATTAATCCTGAAAAATATAACCTTATTATGTATACAATGGTTGATGATAAACTCAGGGAATATTTAAAAGAAAAGGCCAATGCACAGAACGTTAGATGTATACCTATTTTATCTCATATTATTAGGGAAATTTCCTGTTATTTGCATATAGCAAAAGATATAAACGTTAGTGCTAGTAGATTAAATGATGAATATTTTAATCGTATAGATGCAATAAATTATACAATTGCCCATGATGATGGACAAAGTCTTTGGGATATAGATAAAGCTGATATAATTATTGTAGGAGTTTCTAGGACTTCTAAGTCGCCAACCAGTATATATCTTGCTTATAGAGGGTATAAAGTAGTCAATATTCCGTTAGTTCATTCTATAGACATACCTGTAGATTTATCTATGTTTAAAGATAAATTAATAGTTGGGTTGACTATTAACATAGATAGATTGATACAGATACGTAAAAATAGATTAATATCTATGAAAAATTATGATAATCATGAGTATGTCAACTATAGACAGGTATTTGAGGAAATTAATTTAGTAAAAAAAATTTGTACTCAAAATGGATGGCCTATTATCGATGTTACACAGAAATCTGTTGAAGAAATTGCTGCAACAATAATTCAATTTTTTAATAAAAATTAATTGTTAATTAAATGAATACAAAAAGACTACTCTATAAGTATTTTGTTAATCTATTGATTTTCTTTCTTGAGTATAAAATTATGTTATTAAATTAGAGTTACTAAAAATCAGTTATGCTTTAATATAAGTTTATTGGAATAAAAAATTTGTTTAATCTTATATATATATATATATAATTTATTATTTTTTATAAAAAATAATGGCATTAATAAAAAAGTATATTTTTTGATAGTAAATTTACTATTTTTTATTGAATAATACTTAAGTGTAAAACATATACATCTGTAAAAAAACTCTTATATCGCTATATTATATAAGAACTAGTTATGTGCTACCATATTAAATAGAATATGTACTGATATAAATTAATATGTTGAGGAAAAAATTGAATATTGGTATTTATTAGTGTTAATATAAATAATATTACCTTTATAATGTACTACCTAAAAGTAGTTATTTATTTGTGAGAATTGCAAGCTTGTATAATTATATAACTGTTATCTTAAGATATTAATTTGTGTAAAAATATGCTGTGATTTTTTTGATTTATAGACTATTTAATTTATTAAAATACTGCGAGATGTTATGTATATAATAGAAAAAAAAGAATTAAATGTAGAAAAAATAATTGATGATGTTATATATGATTTATATATAGAAAGTGATCAGGATGTTTTTATTATTGATACAGATAATAGAGATACCTGTATAGATTATTATTTTGATGGAGAAGAAAAATTACAGTTTATATATTCTTGCAATAATAACAGTAAGGAAAAATTTCATTTAGCTTATAAAAAAGCGATTAAGTTTTTAAATAATACTAAATGTTTAAATATAAAAGATGCTTATTATGACTGCTTAGTGCTTGCAAGAGCTTATGTTAGTCTTGATTTTAAATCTGGCTTGGATGATTTAACTAGCTACTATTTTCCTTGTATAGTAAATAGTTTTCAGCAGGATGATGTGAAATTTAATTTTAAAAAAATAAAATCTATAGGATTATATTATATAGTTCCAAATATTGATTGGTTAAAATACGTTGTAGATTTAGGAGCTAATATCATACAATTAAGAATTAAAGATAAATCATACGATGAGATAGAAAAAGAAATAGCGCAATGTATTGAATTTGCTAGAAAAAAGAAAATCAAGCTATTTATTAATGATTATTGGCAATTTGCTATAAAATATGGTGCTGATGGGGTGCATTTAGGACAGGAAGATTTAAAAATAGCTAATGTTTATGATATATATCAATCAGGATTGTATTTAGGTATTAGTACGCATTGTTATCATGAATTAGCAAGAGCATGTTATTTTAATCCTTCTTATATTGCATTTGGTCCCATTTTTCCTACGACA
Organism: Neoehrlichia mikurensis; assembly: GCF_019186785.1. Lineage (GTDB taxonomy): Bacteria > Pseudomonadota > Alphaproteobacteria > Rickettsiales > Anaplasmataceae > Neoehrlichia > Neoehrlichia mikurensis. The sequence goes on along the minus strand of NZ_CP066557.1, from coordinate 239,640 downwards.
TCTAAAACAATGAAATTTAATGCTCAAGGATTAAAATTATTAACTCAGTGGGTTAAGCATACAGATTGTAGTGTAGTAGCAATTGGTGGTATTAATTTATTAAATGTAGATTCAGTAGTTAATTGTGGTGTTAGTGGAGTTGCAGTAATTTCTGCAATAATTGATAGTAGTGATCCTAAGGATGCTATATATGAATTTCAAAAAAGATTTACTTGTTTGTAACTATAAATTTTAAGAATTTTTGATAAAGTTTAAGAAATTTGTATCAAAAATATTATTAGTAAATTTAGTATGTGTTTCTTATATTTATGATTAAGTTTATCATAATGTGGCATATTTTGGTAAGATTTTAGTATTTTAGAATAAGTTTTACTATGTAATATTTATATTAAAGTGATATTGTATGATTTAATGTAATAAAGAAAGTTTATGTTATATTAAAAATAGACCCATTTGCTAAAGATATTTATATGGTAAATTCTTTAATAAAAGTTACTTAGCAATACTATACATATACATTAAGTGGTATATTTTTTTGATTTTATAGTTGAAATATTAATTTCAAATAGCTTTAGTATATAGAATAACTTTATTAAGAGATATTAGGTTTTAGAGTATTTTGTTGTAGTAATTGATTTGATACTCATAAATATATATTACTTTAATTAAGGCTACAAGTAATGATAATACTACGTTTAGAATATTTATGGATAGAATAGATAGAAATGTTATTATATATAACATGTGTAATGAAATATAAAATAATATGATTCACACTATTAATTAATAATTATGATATATTATGATGATGTTGAGCAAGATTATTTTTTGTAATGTTTTGCTTTTCTAGATTTGAATGATTTGTATTTATAGTAATGATCTTAATTTGTATAAGGACAACTATAATTTAGGTGATATGTGTTTTTTATATTGTATTTTGTATTTAATATGTTAAAAGTTGTATAATATGTTTTTAGTTGAAACTTTGGGTTATGGTTTTAATCTGTATCATGTAAGATAAGGTTTTTTTTAAACATGATTATAAGCAGCATTGATGTTGCTAGGAACTTCTACTTGTATAGTGGTAATAACATTTCCGTGTTTTGTCAATATTGTAAAAGAAAATCCATATAATTGAAATTTTTCTCCTTCTTCTGGTATACGTTCAATTTTATATACGATAAGACCGGCAAGGGTAGATGCTTCCTCATCTGGTAAATTCCATCTTAATTGTCTGTTAATATCTCTGATTGGCATTTCTCCGTTTATTTGGTATACATTTTTAGAAACTGATTTGATTAGGTTTTCCTCTGCAATATCATGTTCATCAGAAATATCTCCAACTATTTCTTCTAGTATGTCCTCTAAGGTTACTATTCCTTGTAGTGCTCCATATTCATCAATGACTAAAGCAAAATGTTTACGGTTTTTTCTAAAATTATGTAGCTGTACACTTAGTAAAGTTGTATCTGGTATAAACCATGGTTTTGTCATAATTTTGCATATGTCATCCCGTGTAATGTTATCATTTTTTTCTCTTATTAAACTTATCATATCTTTTACATGTAATATTCCTATTATTATATCTTCCCTATCTTTCCATATAGGAATTCTACTATGATGGCACTTAAGGATTTGTTTGATAAAATCATTAATATTTATATTAATATTAAGTGCTGATAGATTTTTTCTATGGGTCATTACTTGAGATATTTCAGTTTCTGCAAGATCTAAAATGCTACTTAGCATATCTAAATCTTGTTTTAGCATAGTACCTTTGGTACTGTGTAATAGTATTAAATTACGCATAGCATCAGCTGCTGAGATGATTTCTTTATCTTTATGCATATGAAAGATTTTTAATACAATATCTACAAAGTATTGTATAAGCATTGTAAGTGGAGATAATATGAATACACAATACATTACAGGTGCTGCTATTAGCAATGCGACTTTTTCTGGATTTTGTACAGCATAGGTTTTAGGCAATGCCTCTGACAATAATAAAATGAGAAATGTCATAATAATTGTGGATGCTAGTATTCCTTCAGGGCCAAAGAATCTAATACATATTGCTGTGGCAAGTGATGAAGATGCTATATTAACGATAGTATTGCCTGCTAATACTGTGCTAATGACAAGCTTTTTTTTGTTATGCAGTGAATTTACTATAGCTGCTTTTTTATTGCCTTGCAGCGCTAGTTTGTTTATTCGTGAAATACTAATTGATATTAAACTTGTTTCTGCTGCAGAAAACATAGCAGAAAGAAGAAGCAGTCCAAAAACAATTAATATTAACAATAACAATAAATAATCCATTGAGGATAACAACCTTCCCAGTAATAAGTTATATATAATAATGCCATGTTTTTCAAGTGAAAAAATTTATCATTTTAAATTAGTTGCAAGTTTGTATATACTTAAGTGATCACTAAGGTATAAAGAGGAATATATGCATCCAATAGTATACTTGCTAGATATATTGTTAAGTACTTATAACTTTGCTTTAATTGTATGGTTGTTAATAAATTGGCTTATTACTTTAAATATTATAAATAGATATAATGAATTTGTGAATAATGTTTTTATGGCACTTTCTAAAATTTTTTTTCCTGTTCTAAATTTTATCAAAAAATATATACCTGTAGTGTACGGGATTGATTTTTCTCCTATTATATTACTCATATTTATTAATTTTTTTAGATATACATTGCGTTACTATTCTGGGTAATTGTTTATGATTAAGGATATATTTTATAAATTTTACTTTCATGTTAAATTATTTAGTATTTTTTGTATTGCTGGGTTTATTTGTGCAATAATTTTAACATATAATGTTAATGATACTTCCTTTAATACTGCAAGTAGTAATGTAGTGATGAACATTGGAGGAAAGATAGGTTCTTACTGTGCTGATATATTAATTCAGTATTTAGGTGCTGCAAGTTTTTGCATATGGATTTTCGTTTTAATATATGGAATTAAGGAGTTATTTGGATTGAATAAATTGTTTGATTTATTCTACTATATACTTGCTGTAATAGGTATTAGCGGGATGCTAAGTAAATTATCTATGGTAAGTAAGTATCATTATGGTGGAGTAATAGGTATTAAGCTTTCATCTTGTTCATTTACTGTGTTATTAGCGATAGTATTATTTAGTTTATGTGGAATAATTGGATGGAAAGAGATAGTGAGGTTTTTATGGATATGGTTTGTTAATTTGTTTAAAAAAGAAAATAAGTCTGGAAATTTTGTACAAGATGTACCTTGTGTTGAACAAAAAAGAAAAACTGGTATTTTAAAAAAGATTAAAAACGTAAAACAACTACCTGAATATAGATGTAATAATAGTGAATTTATTTTACCAGCTGTTGATTTTTTATCTAAAGCAAGCTCAGTAAAAGATGCAAATAGTAATAATAATCATACAAAAGATGTTGCTTGTTTACTTGATGAAGTTCTAAAAGATTTTGGTATATATGGAAAAATAATAAATGTACGTCAAGGACCAGTAGTGACATTATATGAATTTGAGCCTTCAGCAGGTACTAAGTCCTCAAGGGTTATAGGACTATCTGATGATATTGCACGTTCTATGAGTGCTTTATCTGCTAGAATATCAGTAATACCTGGAAAAAATGTTATGGGGATAGAATTACCTAATCATAATAGAGAAATAGTAATGCTAAGAGATTTGATTAATAGTAAAGAGTATAGAGACGTAAAGTTAAAATTGCCGATAATTTTAGGAAAGAGTATTGATGGAGAAGTAGTGGTAGCTGATTTAACAAAAATGCCACATCTTTTAATTGCTGGAACAACAGGTGCTGGTAAGTCTGTTGCTATTAATACTATGATTTTATCCTTATTATATAGTTTAACACCTGAACAATGTAAGATGATACTTATAGATCCTAAAGTATTAGAGCTATCAATATATGACTCTATACCACATTTATTAACTCCTGTTGTGACGGAATCAAAAAAAGCTATAGCTGCTTTGAAATGGGTAGTAGGAGAAATGGAAAATCGATATAGATTAATGTCTGCTATAGGAGTGAGAAATATCATTGGATATAATGATAAAGTCAATGAAGCTATTAATAATGGTGTTATGTTGGAAAAAACTGTGCAAACAGGTTTTGATAAGAGTACAGGGGAACCAATTTTTGAAAAGATAATAATAGAATCTAAGCTATTCCCTTATATAGTAGTTATAGTTGATGAAATGGCAGATTTAATGTTGGTATCTGGAAAAGAAATTGAATCTTCTATACAGAGATTGTCACAAATGGCAAGGGCTGCAGGTATTCATATAATTATGGCTACTCAGAGACCATCAGTTGATGTAATTACTGGAGTGATAAAAGCAAATTTTCCAACAAGAATTAGCTTTGCTGTAACTTCTAAAATAGATAGTAGAACTATTCTTGGTGAACAAGGAGCTGAGCAGCTACTTGGGATGGGGGATATGTTATATATGGTTTCTGGTGGAAAAATTATTCGTGTACATGGAGCATTTGTAAGTGATAGTGAAGTTCAAAATGTTGTTAATCATTTAAAAAAGCAGGGAAATCCTAGTTATATGGAAGATATTACACAAATACCTGATGAGGAAGAAAGTGATTATGATGCGGACCAATATGGTGAATATGATGATAGACTTTATGGTCAGGCTGTATCTATAGTGCTTAGAGATAAAAAAACATCAGTCAGTTATATACAGAGACAGTTGAGAATAGGCTATAATAGAGCAGCAAATTTAATAGAACGTATGGAAAGAGAAGGTATATTGGGTCCAGCTGTCAGTTTTGGTAAAAGAGAAATTCTTACTAAGTGATAGCTAGTGAGTATTATTTAATTAAAGATAGGGTTTATCAAGTCGTGGTATGATGGACTATCTTTATGTAAATTTAGTAATAAATTTGTTGCTATGAAATTGTATGTAATTATTAGTCTTTCTGAATAATAAATTTTAGTAGTATGTTATTGTAAATTATTATGAATATAACTGCATTTTTACTTGTTATAAGAAGAGTTAAGTTGTAGTGCCGACCAGAATTTACTTTAAGAAATATATTAACTGTATTAATATGCTTGTTATTTAGAGAATTTATTACAATTGTTAATGTGGTAATGGAGCAAGTTTTTATACTTAAAAATGCATATTTATTAATGTAAATAAAAGTATAGGTACATTTACACTGCTATTCTATATAGGTACATTTACACTGCTATTCTATTAGATGATAATTACTTTTATAAAAGTCCTTAATACTAAGTACTATTAATGTATTTCTTAATAATATATGCTGGATATATATTTTTAATTTTTCAAAATTAGCCATAATATATAATTTTTAGTCAAATGAAGCAGGCTTAGGGATAAATAGGTTATTGCTTTCTAAGCAATCAATAATAATAATAATGTTAATGTGACTTGGATGGTTGCTGAACATGAACTAATATTGTAGCATCTTGTAAGGAACTCAAGTCATTACTGCTTAAATTTGAAGAAGTATTAACATCTACTGGATTGGAAATTTTATAAAATAATGCTGCATTATTTTGTGTATTATGTATTTTTATTTCGTTTGAAATTTCTACTAACATAAATACAACTGATATTATTAACTGTAATATTATTGCAGGAACAATGCTAAAATCATAAATATTTTGTGTCTTACCACGGAGATCAACAGCTTCTAGTATATGACATATAAAATGGATAAATTCAAGCATGCAAACAATAGCGCACAACATAGTAGGACTTAATATGATGTTAAGCAGCTTATTTTGTTGCTTATTTTGTTGCTTATTTTGTTTTTGCTGTAGTAATTGATCTGATACTCTTAATGTACAAGAAATGAATCCAATTAAAGGTGCAAGTAATGATAATACTAAATTTAGAGTAATTAAGCGAGAAATATCACCATAGTATAACATGTATAATGAAGTCGAGAATAATGTGATCCACATTATTGAGCCAATCACTGATAGTATGTTTTGACAGCGCTGAATTGCTACAAGATTATTTGTTGTAGCATTTACTTGTTTATCTTTATTTATTTGTTTAAGTGCAATACATGATTGTAATATTAAAAAGAGAGATAATATTATGGATATACTATAACATATATAAGTAGCATATTTTTTATATGTAGATAAATCATAATATTTTGCTATAAGGCTAAAAGCTGAAGATAGGGCGTCCACTAATATTATTAATAGAGTTATTGCAAAAAATAAACGATCAACATAGGATGTTTTGTTGCTTTGTGTAAAATTACTTATTTCAATATTGTACTTTTTTTCTATATTATCTTTAGCAAGAATGTAATTATCATTGGATTTACTGTTAAGAGTCTCAAATTCTTCTATTGTCTTTATAGCATCTGGAAGTTGTTGTGATAACTTATTTAGTTTTTCTATAACATTCTTATCTATCTGATTTAACTGAGAGGATTTTTTTTTAGATACACTATTTAATACTGATAGAGCATTTGCTACAGCATCCTTTAAATTAGATGGTGTAACACTAGTGCTATTACTTGTAGTAGCTATAGAACCTGGTGCTATAGTATTGATTTCCTTTATAATATCTATAAATTCTTGGTGTAGCGTATTTAATGTTTGTAGGTAATTTTCATGCCTTGCTTGTATTTTATGAAAATTATCGTTAGCAACTTTGTAACATTGAAAATCTTTTTCCTTTTTTTCGTTAATATATTGTAATGCTTTCTTAATATTATAGTATAATTTTTTAGTATGGCGTAATTCGACAGCGTTATCTTTTAATTGACTTTGTATATTATACATAATAGTCTCAGAAGCTTCTAATTGCTTACTAACGATATTGTGCTTTTTGTTATATTCCTTAATGTTTTGTTCGAGAAGTTTGATATTTTTTTGAGTATTTTTCTTTTTCTTTTTTATATCTTCTATACTTTTCTCTAAAGATCGAACAGTATTTTTTGAGGCTTCGTTAGTATATGCAATATATGTATGTATATCTTCGAGGCCTTTGCTTTTTAATTTTGTATTAAGATATGTGTAAGTAGCTCGATATTCTTCTTCAATAGATGCTAGTTCTTCTGTAAGTAGTCCTACAATATATTGTAATTTTACTGCACATAGTTCTTTTAATTGGTCTATAGAGTTTATTTCTGCAGCAATTGTTATATTTTGTTCAATTTCTGTTATGCAATGTAAAACTTTAGAAGTTATATTTTGTGTTATTTCTTCAAATTGTGTCTGAAAATTTTGTAATTCTATTTTTAATTCTTGCAAGATTATATTTTGTGTAATCTTATTTTGAATTCCTTTTACTTTTTCTAAATAATATGTATTTTTTACTCTAAGGATATCTAATTCTTCTAGTTTTTCTTGTCCAAATATTAAAGATTCTTTTATATCTATAGGAAGTTCTGTTTTTTGAAGTAATCCTATTATATAATCTTTAGATTTGTTAACAATTTCTTTGTTAAGTATTTTATAGCTACTTTCTAATGATTTATCTAGTAATATCATATTATCATTTTCTTCATTTTTTTTTGTTATACTTGTTAATAAAGCATTGCATATTTTGCTAGCACTACTTTTAAGATCTTTGTATTGATTAACAACAGTTGCATTTTCTTCTATAAGAACTAGGTATCTTTTTTGAATATCTGATAAAGATTCTGTGGCATCATCAAATTTTTGTGAGATGGAATTACGTTCATCTTGAGTCTTGATGTAATTCTGCTTTTGGGCATGAAGTTCTTCTTGAACTTTCGTAATTTCTGCGTTACTTACCTCATGAATATTGGTATTATGAATCATATTACCTACTTGTTCTAGTTGTTCTTTAATAGTATTGCAATTATCGATATCCTTTTTTAACGCTATATAATTTTGTTCATTACTTTTCGCATTGCTATGTTGTATTTGTACATGTAATGCTGCTTTATAAGATTTTCTTTGTTGATTTAGTTTTTCTTGATTTATTTTGTAATCATCTTGTAATTGTCTTATGTCATTCATTATTGATTCTTTGTCTAAGGTACTAACAGGAGTGTATTGCACAGGATTAGTAGCTAAAGATCTTACATTATCCTTTTCCTTTATAATTAAAGAGCTAGTTGAAGGTGTTACATCTTGTTTTTCCAGTTGATGAGGAATTACAGTGGTGTATTTTCCTTTATCATCGGCAACAAGAGGGGTCTGTGAATTGATGTTTTTTAACATTATATTACCTAATATACCAGCAATACAATCTTAATATTTTTGTATTAACACTTTAACTATAGTTTACTGGTAAGTATATTAATAAATAATCGTGACTATAGGCTTATTATAAAGGAAATTAATACATAAAGTCAAGTGTATGTAAATTAATTGCTAGGTATTCATACTGTGATAAGCACAAGGAACTCTCTGTAAGACAGTAGTATTTTAGGTACATTAGTTTTAGGAGCGTGAATATTAATGTTGTATGTAAATTAAATATTAATTCCATAAAAATGTTAGCCTTTTATTAAAAAACATTAACCCTATACTGGATAACAATGCTTTTAATTTAAAATATGAATTTTATGATTTTTTAAAAAATTTAATTGTGAGTAATTTCTGTGAAGCATGTTTTTAAAATATCAACTGCTTCATCTATCTCCTGTTGCGATATTATTAGTGGCGGAAGCATTCTTATTACGTTATTACTTGCGGTACCCACTAACAATTTATACTTTGTAAGTTTTCTCATAACAAAGGTATTACTAATTTTATCCTGTATTTTTATTCCTAGCATTAACCCCATACCTTTTACTTCTTCTATTATAGGTATCTGATTAGATAAATGTACTAACTTATTTTTTAGATAAATTCCATTATTGGTAACATTATTTAAAAAATCTTTACTTAGAATTTCATTTACAACAGTGTACCCAATAGTTGTTGCAAGAGGATTACCTCCATAAGTGGAACCATGAATTCCTGTTGATAGAAACTGTGCAGCGTTTGCAGTTGCTAAGCAACTTCCTAGTGGAAATCCGCCACCAATACCTTTTGCTAGAGAACATATATCTGGTTGAATATCAAAGTGCTCATATGCAAAAAATTTTCCTGTTCTCCCTGTTCCACATTGTACGCAATCAAAAAACAGTAAAATATCATGTTCATTACATAAAGTACGTAATTCCTTTAGCAAATTAATATCAATTACATTTATTCCACCCTCACCTTGTATGGGTTCTAAGAGAATAGTCCCTATATTGTGCTTACTAATAACATCTTTAATAATATTAATATTACAGTCAGTATTTATAAACCAATCAACATATGGATAAAGAAGAAAGGAAAACTTTTGTGGATCACTAGCTGAACAAGCTGCATATGTTCTTCCGTGAAAAGAATTTTTAAGTGTTAATATCTTATAACGTTCGGGTTTTTTTTTGCCATTATGATATGATCTTGCAACTTTTAAACCACATTCCACTGCTTCAGCTCCTGAATTAGTAAAAAAGATAGTGTCTGCAAAACTATGGTCTATTAATTTTTGTGCCAACTTAATTGCTTCTGGTATAACATATAAATTAGAAGCATGCCAAATTTTTTCTCCTTGAGTTTTAAGTGCATTTATTAATGCTGGATGAGAATACCCTAAAGAATTAACGCCTATTCCAGATATAAAGTCAAGGTAGCGATTACCATTTTTGTCATATAGGCATACTCCTTTACCGTGAGTAAAGCTAAGATCTTGTGGGTTATAAAATGGCATAATAGGAGAAGACAGCATAAAACCCTCAAGTAAACTGTTATGCAGTAAATTACTACGCGCTATATAGTATACTTATGTTAAGTGATAATGCTCAACTTATATATTGATATATAACTTATGTCAAGTAATAAAGTTAGATGTGTAATTTTTATTATAGATTATGTTTATACGGTATAATAATAATGTTAATTACACATATTATCACTCGTGATTCTTCTGGGGGATTACATGGGGTATATCATTCTACTTTACTAAGATATAAGCCAGGGATATGTGCTGGTACTATGATGGTACAGAATGGGAAAATTACAATGATTGACATAAAGAGTGGACACTACACTCCAGCGCAAGAAAATTTATTTAATGCAATAAAGTGCTTAGATAAAGTGATAGTTCCTGATGCAGAGGTAAGATCACATTCTTATACGATTTGTGATAACGTTGTAAGATCAAGAGCACATTTTGAAAATAAAGAAAGTTTTTTACATCGAATGGAAACTAAAGGTAAAGATGGATTAACAATTCCGGAAAGATACTTTAGTTATATACGTAAATGTAATAAAGCTAGATTAGCGTCTTTAGGTAATGATAGAGATTCTCAAGTAAAAAGTAATTCTGATAATAATCGTTTGAGTTATATTCAAAGATTGTTTTGTAGAGGTAAAAAATTTATGAATAATATAATGCATAGTCTATATTCTATAAGATAAACTCTATAATGCATAACATTTTTAAATGGATTATATATGATAAAAGATATATTAACTATAATTAAGGTGCTTAGATTATTGTAAATGCTTTTTTATGTTTTAATATATTAGTTAGGTGAAATAACATGAAAAATTTATAATAAGAATTCTATTGTATTTTTATAAATTAAAATATTTTGTACTATTAGCATAAGTATTTTTTACTAGATATACTTTATATTACATAAATAAAGTGATGTAGGTTAAAAAAGGGTATAAGTTATATTGTAATGATTTAATAGTGAATATGTTACCTTTTTGCACATTATATTATATAAATAGTAAGTTATTACATTATATTATATAAATAGTAAGTTATTACATTATAGAATAATAAGCATTTGTATATGATATTTAAGTTTAAAGCTGTTTGATATAACGAATTGTATATGAAATATGTGAAGTTTACATTCCTATCGGTACTTATAGTTATATCAGTTATTGTTACTGGATATATGTATGTATATCTAAAGTATAATTTCCTACATAAAATTTCTCAGGAAATCAATATAAATATTAGAGATATTATGGTTAATTCCATACTTAATAAATATGCTTACTTATTATCTAAAGTTCCTAGTCATGTGGGAGTTAATCCTTATTATGTTAATATGCTGATTAAATTACGTGCTGAGTTTATTAAAGCTTTAAAGGATGTTGATGATATTTCTGTAATTTTATATAACTTAGATGGAAGTATTATATTTACTGCTGATAATACTGCTAATAAAAATTATAATCAGGAATTGCTATCTAGTGAGGAGATTGATGTTTTACTAACAAAAGGAAGACTACATAGTGTAATTGATCATGATACTATTGCAACAATATTTCCTATATTTGCATCAAATAAAAGTAATTCAACGCCTATAATGTTTTTAAAAATTACTAAAAATTTTACAAGTTTATCAGGTTTTTTTAAAAAGCTATACAAAGTGCTAGTTTGTTTTATTGTATTAGTAGCGTTAGTGTGTATTGTTTTTGTTGTGTTTATTTATAATAAAAATACGAAAATTCTTAGTACACAATATGATACTAATTTAAAATTGAAAGAAGCTAAGGAAATTGCTGAAAAGGAAAATGTTAGCAAATCTCAGTTTTTTGCAAATGTGAGTCATGAATTACGTACACCTTTAAATTCTATTATTGGATTTTCAGAAATTATTTGCAATGAGTCCATGGGTCCTATAGGTAATGAGCAGTATAAGGAATACATAAATGATATATATCAATCAGGTGTTCACTTGCTTAGCATAATTAATGATTTCTTAGATTTTTCTAAAGCAGAAGCAAACAGACTTACTGTTCAATCAATAAAATTTGATTTATTAAAAGTAATAGACTCGTGCTGTAATATGATATTGCAAAGAGCAGATGAGGCAAAAGTAAGAATAGAAAAAGAATTTCCAAATAATGATGTAATTATTTTTGCAGATCCGAAAAGAATAAAGCAAGTTATTATTAATCTATTATCTAATTCGATAAAATTTACGCAGGAAAATGGATGTATCAAATTATCTGTAGAAACAAATGTACAAGATATTATTATAGAGATTAGTGATAATGGAATAGGCATTGCTCAGCAGGATATTTATAAAGTAATGTCAGTTTTTGGACAAGCTGATAGTGAACATTCACGTAAATATGAAGGTACAGGATTAGGATTGCCTTTAAGTAAAAAGTTGGTGGAGTTAATGAACGGAGTATTTAAAATTAAAAGTGAACCAAATCTAGGTACTGTTGTTACACTTATTTTTCCTAATGTGAATCAGGATAGAAGACCTTTTTAATATTTTTATTTATTATAGAATAATTTATAGTTATTGTAAGGTTAAAAGTATTATTTAATATGGTGTTTAAGTAATTAATAATAGAAGGTATTATTATTGATATGAAAATTATATTCAATTAATTATTATAACAAAATTTATAACATAACATGATTTCTTCCACTGTAAGTGGATATAACATTGATTAGTAAATTTATCTATAGCAATATAATATTATTTTATTGCTATTAGTAGCGATGGTGCCATTTATGTGGTAATTAATTATTTAAAGAAGCAACTCTTAAAAAATATCTGTTATAAATAAAAGCACATAAATATTTACTATGAGAAATGATAAGATGAATTATTATATATAAAGTAATAGAGTTAATAAATAAAGTTAGTTATTTGTGGATATTTTGTATGTATATGTACAGATACATCCTTTTTAACAAAGATGTAGCTTTGTTTCAATGAATTAAAACATATGTTGTGGATCAAAATTTAGTGAAATATTGTGCCATATATGATAATGTTTTTTTGATAATCCGATTAATGGACTACATTTATAAACAGCACGTAACGCACTGTCTGCTATTGCCCTGAAGAAATGATCATTATTGTAACTATATTGATCACTAACTTCTGCAGTTATTACTTTCCCCTCAAGTGATAATGTAACGTTTATTATAATTTGTAGATTTCCTATATTTTTTGCTCCTGCTGGAATAGTCCAACATTTTATAAACTTACTTCTTATAGCATCAAGAATTGTTATTGATATAGGATTATCTTTATCATATTTTACATCACCTTGACCTATATAACCATCTTGATTTTTATTAGCTGTACTACCTTTTTCTAGGGACTTTAAAATACTTGCTAATTCTTGTTTAGGAGACATATGTTGTTTGATAGTATTTTCATTTGGTGATCTTTTTTTTGATATGGTATTTGTCTTGTTATTCGAGTTTACTGTTGTTATGTTTTTGTCTGTTTTTTTATTTAGATTAGGAAATTTTTTTTTTGATATGGTATTTATTTTATTGCTTGAGTTTACTGTTGTTACGTTTTTATCTGTTCTTTTATTTAGATTAGGAGATTTTGTTTCTACAGTATGTTTTTTATAATTAACATTATTTTTTGTAGTAAACTTATTTATTGAAGTACTGTTATGAGATGTTTTAGGTGATTGCTGTAATGGTATGTTATTTACTGTATTTAGTGGCAATGTATCAATAACAACAATCTGATTAGTAGAGGGGTTATTTTTTTTAAAATGTAAGTTAGGCAACTTAATTAAGAATAAACTTATTATTAGCAAATGAAATAATAATGATAGAAAAATATAGAAAACATCATTATGCAATAGACGATGCATTGTAATCCAAGTTAAGTTGTTAATTTTGTTACTAATGCTACTTTTTGTAATCCGTAGCTATTTATTAAGTTAATTACTTTTATTATAGCACCATAACTTACCTTGTCATCTCCACGTATAAATATTTGTACATTTTTATTTTTTATGGCAGATATTAGGTCCTTTTTAAGGGTTTCTTCCTTAGAAGATTTATTATTTACATAAATGGTACCATCGCTACTAATTGTAATAATAATTGGGTGATTGATATTTAGTTTTGCTGCTTGTGTTGCTGTAGGTAAGTTTACTAATAAAGATGGCATATCCTCTGTAGTGGAAGAAATCATAAATATTACTAATAAAACCAGCATTATATCAATGAAAGGTGTAACGTTTATATTATGTATTAATGTAGGTTTTTTACGCGGTATATACATTGAGATTTTACTATTTTATCATTAAAAATATTTCAAATTTGCTAATTAGCTCGTTAAATTTATTTGAAAGTTTAGCAATTGATACAGTAAATTTATTATAAAAAATTGTTGCAGGTATTGCTGTAATTAATCCTATAGCAGTTGCAAGTAATGCTTCAGCTATTCCTGGTCCAATAGTTGCTAAATTATTACTAGTGGCATTAGAAATAGCTTGAAAGCTGTTCATGATTCCCCATACAGTTCCAAGCAATCCGATAAAAGGCGCTGATGAGCCAATTGTTGCTAAAACTTCTACCTGGCTTTCTAGTATATCAATTGTCTTATGATATTCAATGTTAATTGATTGTAATATATATTCTTTTTGGTTATCTAAAGGTAAATTATCAGATTGTAATGCAGTTAATCCAGAAATGTAGATTTTAGCAATAAAACATTGATCATCATGTATATGTTGATGCAACTCATTTGTAGATTTCAGTAGCTTTATATTTTCTACAAATTTATCAGTTTTAACAATCTGTGTACGTAACATAACGTATTTTTTAAAAATAATTACCCATGAAATTATAGAAAATATTACCAATATTAATATAATAGCTTGTACAACTATATCTGCTTGTAAAAATAAATTCAAAAGTGATAGACTATTCTGTATACTTATGTTGGAGGGTTGTGGGATGCTTTCCATAATAAGTTACTACTTAAAAATGATTTTTTATACTATCTATTATGTAATGTCAATTATTAAAAATGTCTATTGTTTTACTAGATACATGCACCATTAATAGAATAGCTGCTGGTGAGGTGATAGAATATCCAGCTAATGTTATTAAAGAGTTATTAGAAAATTCTATAGATGCCCAATCTACTGTAATTAACATTAAAATAGATAATGGTGGTCGTAATTTGATTAGTGTATCTGATAATGGAGTTGGCATACCTAAGCAAGATATAGAAATGGCTTTTCTTTGTCATGCCACCTCAAAATTAGTTGGTGGTGATTTAATAAATATTAGATCTTTAGGTTTTAGAGGGGAAGGATTAACTTCTATTGCAGCTGTTAGTAAAGTGAAGCTAATATCAAAATATGTTAAATCTGATGTTGCTTGGTCTATAGTAATTGCAGGAGGAGAAAAAGTACAAGATTTATCTCCAGATGTTTTATCTTGTGGTACTAATGTAGAAGTTAGAGACTTATTTTTTGCTACGCCGACTAGATTAAAATTTTTAAGAACAGAACAAGCAGAAACTCAGCATATTATTGAAATAATCAATAAATTAGCAATTATTAATTATCATATTGCTTTCTCTTTATATATTAATGATAAATTAATTTTTAAATATCTGAAACAAAATGAAATGGTAGATCGGTTATCTGAAATTAAATTTTTTGGTACAGAATTTAAAAGTAATGCTCTGAAAGTAAGTTTAGAAGAAAGTGCAATTAAGTTAAATGGATATGCAAGTCTTCCAACTTTTAATAAATCTAGACCTAATGGTATATATACGTTTGTAAATAATAGGCCTATAAACGATTATTTGCTGATGAATGCAGTAAAATATGCATATAGCGATTTTATTGTTAAAGATAGATATCCAGTTGTTGTTTTATACTTTGATGTGCCATTTGATCAGGTTGATGTGAATGTTCATCCTAATAAATTAGAAGTAAGATTTCAAAATAAAAAACTAGTTTATAATATTGTTGTTAAAGCGCTTAGAGATGCTCTTTCAAAAAATGTTTATATAACACTACAAGATGGTAATTTGCTTACTTATGATGTTAATGATCCTTTTATATATGATAACATTGAAAAAATATGTGATGAAAAAAAATTACAAAAGTTATCTCTAAATTCTCATGTGTCACAGGTAGAGCCAGGAAAATCACAAGGTCATTGCGATGTACAATTATCAAGTAATTCTAATTTACAAAGTTATGAATTATCTGATAATACAAATAATACATCAGAAATAGATTCTTATGCATTAAGAAATGACGATAGCATTGATGTTGGAAAACGTGAAAATTTTAGTGACACTATACGACAATCTTTGTGTGATACTGACTTAACAGGTAATGTTATAAAACAAAGTACTTTTTTATATAATAAAAAGAGATTAACATTACAAGATGATATAATTCAGGATTATCCATTAGGTTATGCTATATGTCAATTATATAATAAGTATATTATTTCCTCGACTAAAAAATATGTAATTATAGTTGATCAGCATGCTGCTCATGAAAGGCTAACATATGAATATATGAAAAAGGTTATGAACAAAGATGGCATAAAACGTCAATTACTTATTATGCCAGAAATTGTTGAACTTAATAATGAGTATGAATTAGAATTACTTCTTGAACATGAAGAGCAGTTACTACAACTAGGATTATTGTTTAAATCTATAGGAAGTTTGGCTATTGTAGTAAGAGAGGTACCTGCAATATTTGGTAGTTTTAATATTAAAGCTTTAATGATAAAGATTATTGATAATATTATAGAATTTGGCAATACATTATTCATGGATAAAAAAATAAAGGATATTTGTGCAACTATAGCATGTTATAGTTCTATCAGAAGTGGTAGAAAATTACATATTGAAGAAATGAATAGTATTTTACGACAAATGGAATGTACTGCGTATTCTGGTCAATGTAATCATGGAAGGCCAACCTATATTAAGCTTAGTTTAGCGATGATTGATAAATTATTTGAAAGAACTTAAATGATTTGTAGGTATTTTGTTAAGATTTAGTAGTATAGCAAGCTTAGTAAGTTTTATAAATATCCAGTTAATATGAAGTTATAATGTTTAGTGAAGTAGTAGTGTTATATAACGATAGAAAGATACTAAAATATTTAAAGTAAATTTGGTAATTTTTTGTATGTTAAATTTATATATAAGTTTTTAGTAAAATTATAAGAATAATTATAAAGTAATATATAAAATGAGCTATCTATTACTGATAGTAATTATTAAATCAAAAAACATAAGCATATTAAGAGTAAATGTTATTATAATGAAAGTTTGTGATATGTGAGATATTCAGGTAATTTAATTAGTTATTTTGCTGGATGCTATTGTTATGAAAAAATTAAATCATCAGAAAAGATTATATTTTTTGTATAATTAAATCTAAAATGGGTTTATTTGATACAAAGCATCTTATGTATTATTAATGTTTTTTGTGATAGCAAATTATTTGTTATAGACACTAGTAAATAGATGATATTTTTAGTGTGTTAAATATTTTAATTATAATATTAGAGCAATGTTATGATTAGGTAGTTTTTCTATTTTTTTTGAAATTTCTAATTCAGTTATAGCAGCAAGTACTTCATTGATATTAAATGATGTTAGATTAAAAAGCTCTTCAATGCTTGTTGGTGAGGTGCTTAGTTGTTGTAAAATAAACTTTTTTATATCATTTTTTGTGGTGTTTTGTTCTTCATTATTATTTATTATGTTATTGTTATATATTAATTTTGTTTGTAGTGAGTTGTAATTAAATTTAATGCCTTCTATTATATCTGTTGCAGATTCTACTAATTTTGCTCCATTCTTTATTAGATTGTTACAACCAGAATATCTTATATCTAATGGTGATCCAGGAACTGCAAATACTTCTCTACCTTGTGATAATGCTAAATTTGCAGTAATAATAGATCCTGATTTTTTAGATGCTTCTACTACTACAATGCCAAGTGATAATCCAGAAATTATGCGATTACGCTGAGGAAATAACTGTGCTTTTGGTAATGCTGCAAAAGGTAACTCAGTAAGTACTAATCCCCCATTTTGTGCAATATCTTTATATAAATGTAAATTTTCTTTAGGATATACTATGTTAATACCACTAGCCATTACTGCAATGGTAGGAAAATTTTTTGAAATTACGCTATGCACAGATTTGTCAATTCCCTTAGCAAGTCCTGAAACAGTAATAAAGCCTAATTTTGAAATATCATAAGATAATTTATAAGCGAAATTTTTACCATTAATGGATGGATAACGGCTTCCAACTATTGCAATTGTATCTTCTTGTAGTAAGCTATGATTCCCTAATGCGGTAATAATAGGAGGAGAATCGTTTATATTACGTAACATTTTTGGATATGATGCTTCAAATATTGTTATAATTTTTGCACCTATTTTATGGGTATCTTCAATTTCTTTTTTTGCCTTATCAATAGGGTATATTTCTTTTATTTGATGACATGTTTTTAATGTTCCTTTTAATAGTGCTTCTAAAGCGTATATTGCATTTTGAGGAGTTTTATATAACTTGAGCAAATGATAAAAAGTTATAGGTCCTATATTGGGGGTACGCACTAATCTTATATAAGATATCAGGTCATTATAGTGTATTTGGTTATTATGTAAGTCATTTAACATAAAAATATTTTAAATTATTAATAAATCTTAAAATATAAATGTTAATTTTAAATAATCAAGAATAAATAGTTTTTAATCAATGTTAGCTTATAATATATAAGTAAATAATATTAGTTTTTATAAATATGCTAGACGCAAAACAATGTATCTGGTTGCTCAGAATTAATGTTGATTTATGATAACATTATGTGAACTTACCATAAGTATATTTATTTGAATTACAGCAATATTATAAAAATTAGGTATATTTATTGAGATGTAATACTGAAAAGAAAAATGTTTCTAGTTGTTAAAATCAATGTAGAGTACAACAATTTTGTATAAAGTTTATAATATACTTATTTAAAGTCATGAGTGAATTAATATTATATCAGATAATATATTAATTAGGTCATAGGATTAATATTTTAAACTATAAGCTGCATACAGCTATGATAAAATAAATTTTTACAATTAAAAAGTTATTATCTTTTATGAAGAAGTATTTCTACTAAAATATAGGTACTTAAATACCTACGTATGTTGCGAATTCTATTAAATAATGCATAAATTATCTAACTAAGTAGATAATTTTTTAAAAATTAAAGATACATTAGTACCACCAAATCCAAAAGAGTTTGATAGAGCATAAGTTACTTTATGTTCTTGTGCAACTAATGGTACTAGATTTAAAGCATTATCTTCAGAGGAGTTATATAAATTTAATGTAGGAGGAACAATATTATTAGTTATTGAAAGAATACTGAAAATAGCTTCAACACTACCTGCTGCTCCTAATAGATGTCCAATGGAGGATTTTGTTGAAGAAATTGGTATTTTATAAACCTCATCCTGAAAAACTGATTT
Organism: Neoehrlichia mikurensis; assembly: GCF_019186785.1. Lineage (GTDB taxonomy): Bacteria > Pseudomonadota > Alphaproteobacteria > Rickettsiales > Anaplasmataceae > Neoehrlichia > Neoehrlichia mikurensis. Next base: position 220,315 of record NZ_CP066557.1, on the reverse strand, counting down.
TATGGCTTTTATTTCAATACTATCACCCATTAATGTTGAAGTGCCGTGAGCATTAATATAATCTATTTTACATGGATCTATATTTGCATTGAGTAAAGCTCTTTTCATGGCTTCTATACCACCTTGACCTTCAGGATGAGGAGCAGTGATATGATATGCATCTGAAGTTGCACCATAACCTACAAGCTCTGCGTAAATTTTTGCACACCTTTTTTTAGCATGTTCATATTCTTCGAGTACTATAATTCCAGCTCCTTCGCCCATGATAAAACCATCTCTCTCTTTATCCCATGGACGTGAAGCAACTTCTGGAGTATTGTTAAATTTTCTTGATAATGCTTTAATTGCATCAAATCCTGCAATTCCAGAACGACATATAGCGCTTTCAGAGCTTCCGGATATTATTATATCTGCTTCACCTAATTTTATAATTCTTGCAGCGTCACTAATAGCATGTGCACCAGTTGCACATGCACTAACAACTGAATTGCTGTATCCTTTGAATCCATATTTCATAGAAATGTGACCAGGAAGTAGATTTACTAAACTTGCAGGTATAAAAAAAGGACTTACCTTTTTAGGGCCATTGTTATTTAAACTTCCCACTGTTTTTTCAATATAAGGTAGTCCACCTATACCAGATCCAATGAGAACCCCTACACGATTATAATCGAGATTATTATAAGTCAGTAAATTAGAGTCTCTTATTGCTTCAATAGCAGCTGCAATGCCAAAATGAATAAACCTATCCATTTTTTTAATGTCTTTTTCTAAAATCCATTGTTCAGGATCGAAAACATAATTTTCTGCTTCATGTTTTGTTAATACTTGACCAGCAATTTTACATTCTAGATCAGAACTATCAAATCTACCTGTAATTTTCTTAATACCAGAAATTCCATTTATTAAAAGCTGCCACACTTTATTAACATTTACACCTAAAGGAGTGACTAATCCAAGACCAGTAACTACTACTCTTTTTTCTACCATAAAAGTTCCTAGTAATAATTTTATTAATTGGGTACTTTACTGCTTATATACTTTTCTATATCATTGATGGTTTCAAGTTTCTGTGCTTCTTCATCAGAAATTTCAATTGAAAAATGTTCTTCTAAACACATAACTAAGTCAACAAAGTCTAAACTATCAAGATTTAAATCTTTTGCCAAGTTAGTTGTGCCGCATATAGAATTTTTTTGCTCATCTTTAAGCTTTAAACAATCAATTACAATCTTTATTATAGTATCTCTTATGGAGCATTCTACCATATCATCTCTTTTGTTGTGTTCTGTAACGTCTTTTTCCATAATCTATCCATTTAATATTAATAATCGAAATAACACAAGTAATATATAAACTAAATTTCAAGAAAGCAAATATAATGTAAAGGCATTGTAAAATTAATGATCATAATAATTACAAAAATTTGCTTTACTTTGCACTATTGGTAATATCCTACATCTTAAATGTATTATTGTTTTATTAAAATTAATTGCTAATAAATATGCCTCATACAAGCATTGATTGTATTAATTCGTATATTAATACACTATAAAAGTGGAAAAATATCTCACTTATTGGTATATATAATGTCGTTAGATGTGTTAATTGATAGTTTAAATACAAGAGATGTTGGTAGGGATATTAATAAAACAAGAAGTATTTACGAAAAAATAGTACGTGCATGTAATGAAGATAAATCTCTAGTTAAAAAGGAGCTGTATATTAGAAAAGTAAATTCTGATTTTATGTTTTATCAAGATGAGTCCAGTATCATTAATGATATTATGCAGGAAAAGGATATTTCTGAACATGTAAAACATTCTCAAATATTTAAGTGTAGTTTCATACATTTACCTTTTATTATTAATACAATAGATTGTGATCAATTAAGTGATTTTTGCGAATGCCTTGTTAGTCATGGAGCAGATATTAATGCTTTGGCCACTGAAAGCATAGTTGTTCAAGGTAAGGTTATTAATGAGGTAATTGGTAAAACCCCTATTGCATATGCAATAGCAAATAAGAATATTCATTATGTTAAGTATTTGCTGTCGTTAGCTTCTATTGATACAGGATGCATTATAAAAGATATTTATGATATAAGTCAAGGTTATAATATTATAATATATGCTATAAAACTGTTTATACTTGATCATAAAATAGGCTATTATGCACTATGTGGTGATATGCTAAAAATTTTGGATGTACTGTTAGACAGATTAGCAATTAATTATGATAACTGTGATATAAAACTGCGAAAATATGCAATACAAATTATAAAAATTTTAGATAATATTAAAGATCCGGGATTTAATTACTTAGTAGAATGTTTAGTATCTGAGGAACTATTAAAAGTTATAGAATTATTTATTATTGGAAAAAGATTATGGAAGAGTGAGATACAAGATACGAGATCAAAGTGTAATTCATTTAAACGTTGTGAAAATAACAAACAAGCATTACAACCTACAAGAAAAAAGAAGAAGCATATAAGTGATGCATGTACATCTAATTCTTTAACAAATGTTATGCTTGATTATTACAATACTAGCTATAATTTAATTTTTAGTAAATACAATCACGATGAAGAAAGCTTATTAGGTATTGCAGTTTTTTGTGGAAAATTACAACTGATAAAATACTTGCTTGAGGATATGGGTATAAGTCCTAATTTAGTAAATAAATATGGTTATTCACTTTTACATATTGCAGTTGTTGCTAAAGATGCGTACGACTGTGTGAGTTATTTATTGGATAAGGGTGCAAATACATCCGTTGCAGAGTATAAATTTCATGCTACTCCTTTACATATAGCTGCTTCGCAAGGATCTTTGGATATAGTGAAGTTAATACTTGGTAAAAATCCAGATGCTGTTTATCAGGTAGATATTTATGGTCAAAATATGTTGCATTATGCTGCAAGAAATGCAAATTCAATAGAGATTTTTCGGTTAATCAAGAATTTAAATATTAACTCTCAAGTTTGTGGTATAACCTTAGATTATGAATATTTAAAAAAACTGTGTGGTATTTATAATATTAGTCAGAGTGAAGTTCAAGAGGTTCTGGAATTAAAGGATAATAATTTTCAACAAGTAGGTAATACACCATTACATATAGCAGTTGAAAATGGTAATTTTGATGTTGCTAAGTTTCTGATTCTGGAAAGATGTTGTGATGTTGATATTAAAAATAAAGCTGGGTATACAGTTTTAGATAGTTATAGTACATGTGGCGGTAATACATTATTACATCAAGCTGTTATGAAAAATGACGTACAGTTTGTTACATACCTTCTATCATATAAGGATTTGGATGTTAATATATGTAATTTAGCTGGTTCTACAGCATTAAAAATTGCTATTGCGCAAAAAAATATAAATATGATTTGCACTTTACTTGCTGATGAGAGACAAAATTTATTTTTTGGTGATACTAAAACTTCCTATATACCATTACTAATGTTTTCACAATTGATAAATGATAAAGTGAAGAAATTGATTATAAAAAAATCAAGAGCAAATCTTATTAAGTATAGTATAATATCATTAAGCATATGTTTAGTAAAATTTGTATTTGTTGCAAGTGCTTTTTTATATTGTATTTTTATATTCCGTGATCAATTAATATCTTTTTTTAATGTAAAATCAGATAGTGTATGGAAGATACAGGTTACTTTTGGTGTAATGATATCGTTGATAGTTTTTTCAATGTTTTTTTGTTGTTTTATAGGTAATGTTTTAACTTTTCAATTAAGTGAGCAAAATGCGATCTTGCCGATTATTAATCAAAAATGTTCTAGTAATGGTGTTTGTAATGAAGAAAGAAATGCATTATTCAAGGGTTTTTATTATAATTCAGAATTATCTAGTAATTGTGGTAGTAATGGTGTACCAAAAAGTTTGAGCGAAAGCACAATTAAGAGGTGCAACGGTCAAACAGCAAGCAGCTTGTCACGTGAAAGTGAAAACACTAAGTAATAGTAAATGATATAGTGATAATATAATATTGTTATCACATAAACACATAATGGTAAACAGCAATAAAGAATAACTTATTCAAATAACAAAGAACTTTTTCTGATAAGAAAACATCAAAAACTATTTTAGCTTTTCTTCATTGAAAATAACATGTCTTCTTGCAATAGGATCATATTTGCGGAAAACTAACTTGTCTGTTAATTTCTTAGGATTACGCTTCTTTACGTAAAAATAACCTGTTTTTTCGCTACTTACTAACTTAACAAGTAAATTAGAAACCTTTTTTGCCATATATGAATAAAAAACATTATGTATATTTGCCATGATAATGGTAGTTAGTGTATTAGTCAAATGATTTTTAAAATTAATTATATATTATTTAGCATGATTTATTTCAGTATAATTAGTGATTTTGTTGGAAAGTATTGTGAGTTATATATCAGGTTTAAAAATTTTTAGTTTGGAATTTATTTTGTCAATGATGTATAATGGACATTAGGGGAATAGTAATAAAAAAAACTAAATACATGATTCTGCAATTTTATTTTATGTACTAATTTAGCATTTATTTTTTGTAGTACAATATTGCAAGTTTACAAGTAAATGCAATTTTTAATAAACATTACTTAGCTATTAACATTCTTATTATTTTTTGTTATTTACCTTTAAAAGCTTTACTTATATAATTTTAATTAATGTACTTCAAATTATATTAATAATAATTGACTGTAAACTGTAAGTTGATAGTGTTTATGTTGTCCAAATTAGAGTAATTGTAATGTTTAAGTCTTATTTTCAGATTTTAATAAAGATTATTGGAAAATTTCTCCCTACAACATTAATAAGTACTTTTTTTGGTATAGGATATCTTCCAGCATGGCAAAGTCATTGGGCATCAGCAAGTTCTTTATTATTATGCTATATTGTCTTTTTTTTAGTTCATGGAACTTCTTACTTATTTTCAGGTCTTATGGTGACTGGTGCAATGATTGCTGTGTTTTTTTGTAAGGTTGCATTATCATGTTTAATATTAGGGATGATATCAATATTTGTTTTTCAGGTAAAATATCAGTCTTTGCAGTCTAATCAACCCATAAATTGTGAAGATAATATAGTTATACAAATTGTTATAGGTCAGCTTTTAGTTGTTGCTCTTTCTATGCCTGCTACATTGTCAATATATATACACTTAGTAGATATATATGATAGAGTATGTAAAGGAATTTTCTTATGTCCTACTTGGTTTAATAACTTAACATATTTTATAATATTTTTTGCGGTACCTTTTGTATTTTTTAACTTGATAGAAGTGATAAAGCCATGGCCTATATCTTTTTTACAACTTACTTATAATAATTGTTTTTCAATAATGCTAGAGGGTATAGTAATTGTTATTTATACGTTAATTATCATGTATTTTATTGCATTTATATATTTAGATTTGACTATCCAGCAGGCTATAGCTTTCAATAAATATATTTTTGCTTTTATTATGAGATGACATAAAGATGAAAATATATAATATGTTATTTTTGTTGTTTAGTGTAATTGCATTAGCTGTTGCCTACATAGCTCAGTTTCTTTTTAATTTTATTCCCTGTGAGTTATGTATATATGAGCGTATACCATATTTTATAATTATAATTTTATGTATTATGAGTTTTTTTGTAAAACATAAAATGATTTTTATATCTATATGTTTGTGTTATGTATTAAATATTTGTATATCAACTTATCATGTGGGATTGGAGCATGGATGGTTTTCTGATGTATTAGGTTGTAGTAGTAATATTAACTTAAATGGTTTGAGCTTTAATGATGTAAAAACCAGCTTGTTGAGAACTAATGTTGCTTATTGCAATGTTCCTAGCTTTATTTTTCTTGGAATTTCAATGGCAGGGTGGAATCTTTTTTATAGTATAATGTGTTTGCTTTTTGGGATTTGTTTATTTTACAAACATAAGTTATAATTTTTTTATGTTATAGTTTAAATTTAATATAAGTTAGTTATTATTATACAATAATAAGTTATTCATTAATGTGTTATGTTAGAAAATTTTGTTAAAAGTGTTGTTAGAGTAAATCATGCTGGTGAATATGGTGCAGTGTGCATATATTATGGGCAGGAATGGGTGTTTAAAAAGAACCCTGAAATTGCTGAAAAGATATTTCATATGAAAAAACAAGAGCAAGGTCATTTTGAGTATTTTAATAATACTATGAAGCAAATGCAAGTGCGTCCTACATTTTTTTTACCAATTTGGCATGTTATGGGTGTCATGATAGGCACTATAACAGCGATGATGGGAGAAAAGTCAGCAATGGCTTGTACTGCTGCAGTTGAAGAAGTTATATGTGAACATTATAAAAGTCAACTTTTGCAATTAGATAATTGTGATAATTCTCAATTAAAAGAAAAAATAGAACAGTTTTATAGGGAAGAATTAGAACATCATGATATTGCTATAGATCATGGAGCAAAAAATGCCTTTGCATATCGAATCTTATCTTATACGATAAAAAAAATATGTAAGACTGCTATTGCTCTTTCAAAGGTGCTATAGATATTGAATGTATGTTATTTACAGTTATTTTTTGTTATTGTACTAAAAATGATATTCAACTTTTTAGATAAGCTTTTACAATAAGACCATGGTAATATTATTGTGAATAATGAGATTATCTAATAGAAGGCGATTATAATGTTAAAATATTTTATAGTATAACTTTTTATAATATAGAAGCATGTAAAATTATTTTTTATAATGATAAGTAAGCTTTTTATATAGCTGTTATCACTTTTTAGTGCTCATTATTATAATGCTGTATTTAGGAAATTATGCACACTAATAAATAATTTTATGAATGCCATGAAGACTGTATGTAGATTTAATAATTGTATCAAGTGAAATCTGTATAATGTTTTGTGAAAAGAAATATAGTAATTTGATGAAGTATTAGTATTTTAGCATTATAAATGAAAAAGTCGCTTTTTATATATCAAGTTTTTATTATACAGTAAAAAATAAAGCTGTTGAGTTCTGAATAATTGTAATGTTATACATAATGTATTTGCGTATATTAAGATATGAATTAATAATTTTTTGTAAAAAGCTATATTACTAGATATACTTTGGTGCTTGAATAAATAAAATGATAAATGTATTTTACAGAAAGTTATGTATGTTGAAATTATTTTTTAAGGATCTTTTGCTATTTATAGGAAGTATCTTTTTAATATTATATGAATTTTTATTTTATAAAACTGTATATCAATTTGCTCCAAGATTTGATTTTTTATTTATCTTTATAGTTTTTTTTTATGTAGAATTATTACCATGTTATTTGTCATTATTTGTAATAGGTGTGATAAGGGATTGTGTATATGCTTTACCATTGGGAGTAACATCACTCACTTATATTATTGCTCATACTATATTGAATAATAGCTCCAGCAAAATGCAAAAAATGTATTTAATAATAACTTTATTAGTTGTTTATGGATTGCAGTGGATTATGTACAGCATTTTTTTTTTTTTTGCTCTTTATGAATATCTCTCATAGCAAACATTACATTTTCAATGACAGTTTGATGAGGGAATAGGGATGGATGCTGGAAGATCAGACCAACATTTCGATTTTCTACTGGGATAAAAACCTTTCCATCGGCTACAACTTTGTTATTAATCCATATTGAACCACTTTGTAGTTTTTCTATGCCAGATATTAATCTTAAAATTGTTGACTTTCCACACCCAGAAGGTCCAAGTAGGCAAATAACTTCCCCTTTGTTACCAGAAATACTAATATTGCTTAATAAAAATTTACTTTTTTTATATTTATGAGAAACATTATTCAATTGTAATCCAACCATTTCTCACCATTCTAATTCAGTAAAATTATTAATGTTAGATCTTATTATATCAGAAAAGCACATACTTTCAAAAAAAAAGTTATAAATCTTGTATTCAATATTTATAAATAATTTTAGGTAATTTTTCATAATTTAATTCAACAGAGATTATTAATTTAGGAGAGTTACTTAATTAACATATTAGACAATAAAAACAATAATATTTTAAATTAGTTATACTTATATGAAGTTATAGTTTACAAACTTAAAATTATACATGTAAGATGTGTTTAATACTTTAGTTGGTTAGTCACATAATTTATGAAAATCTTTTTCCTTATATTAATATTAATGTTACATGAAATTTCTCATGCACAAAATCATGATAATTTAGTGAACATTAATTTCATGTTAGGTTCTGTGCAACAATCTAATGTTGTAAGTGCTGGAATAAAATTTATAATTAAAAAGGGATGGCACATTTATTATAAAAATCCAGGAGATATGGGATTGCCTACAACCTTTACTTGGCAAGGTAATATAAAAAATTTTGATATACATTGGCCCGCGCCTTTACAACATGTAGATAAGATTAACAGTAAAGATTTTTACAGTAATATTTATACTGATACTATCATATTCCCTATATCATTTACTATTCAAGATAATAAAAATGTAACACTAAAAATTAATTATGCAGTCTGCAATACTACATGTATTCCTCAAAGTAAAACATTAATGTTTAATGAGCTACCAAATGATTTTTTGGATCACAAAATTCTTAACTTAATTAATGCATGGAAAAGTAAGTAGATCAAAAATCTATTGTACTATCTGTTAAAGCATGCTATAAGTTAATGCAGATATATAAGCTCATAGTATGGATATATTATATCATTTTCCTTTATGTCCTTTTTCAAGGAAAGTTCGTATTTTGTTAAAAGAAAAAAAAATTAACTTTAATCTTATTGAGGAAAATCCGTGGAAAAAAAGAGAAGAGTTTATAAAAATTAACCCTGTTTGCCAAGTGCCGGTACTTATTAACAATCAAAATATTATTATCGATAGTCAAGCAATATGTGAATATATTGAAGAAGTATATAACGATTTTTCATTATTAGGAAGTTTACCATATCAAAGATCAGAAGTACGTAAATTAATTTCTTGGATTGATTATAAGTTTTATCATGAGGTAACAAAGTACGTAATTAGTGAAAAAATTTCCAAATATTATATAAAAAATAAAAGTCCGGATTCCAGATTTTTAAGAGCAGCTATATATAATTTACAATCTCATATCAAATATATAGAACATTTAATTAATACAAATGGTTGGTTAGTGTTACACGAATTAACACTAGCAGATATTGCTTTATCTGCGCATATTTCAGTATTAGATTATGTTGATATTTTTCCGTGGAATATTAGCAATACAGTAAAAGAATGGTATTCAATAATAAAATCTAGATCGTCATTTTCGCCAATACTACAGGATAGAATTTTAGGATTTACTCCACCTGCACACTATTCTCAATTAGATTTTTGACTAACGATATTGGTAATTAAGTATTATATATAAAGCATTATTAGTATAGGTGCGCTAGGAAAAAGTTTGGTAATAATATTAATGATTTATCATGTATAGTATATCATAAATAAAAATTAGCCATTAAAATGATATATAGGTAAGAATTGTATATCTATAATGTCATTATTGTTAAATTATGAAATAAATGCTTAAAATATGTTCTTATAATTATCAATAAATATGTATTTAATATACTGTTTAATAATTAAAAACTAACTATAATAAACTTAATACATAGATTACTAAATTATGCATATTAACAATATATCGCATGAGTATTGTGTATATCATTATGATATTATATATAATACTAATGAAGAAGCGATTAATTTAGCAGAACGTGGGGCACATGATGGTACAGTAATTATATCCGATGAACAAATTGCAGGAGTCGGCAAATACGGTAGGAAATGGCATTCTCCTAAGGGTAATCTTTATTGTAGCATTATTATTACATCACAGATTGAATTTGCACAGCTACAATTTATTACATCAGTTGCTGTAGGCAAGACTTTAAATCAAATATTTAATCAAAAAATAGGGTCTTTTATAAGTTATAAATGGCCCAATGATGTCTTAGTTGATGGGAAAAAGATATCTGGTATATTGATACAAAAAAAGAGTCCATCTGCATGGTTAGTAATAGGTATAGGAATAAATATGTATAATTCTCCATTCTATGCTACTTCAATTGTTAATCATGTTTCTAATTTTAAGTTATCGAATTTACAACTTTTGCAAATATTTCTTAAATATTTCCATGGGTTAAGGCAAGATTTTCTAAAGAACGGATTTCAAATTATAAGAAAGTTATGGCTTGAAAAAGCGCATTTATTAAATAGCCCTATAAAAATCATGACATATGATCAAAGAGTATACAGTGGCCTATTTTTAGGTATAGATAATGAAGGAAGTGCAATTATAAAAAGAGATTGTAAAATGTTAAAAATTAGATATGGAGAAATTTATTAAATTATAACATTCTATAAAATAGTCTGTGATTTTTAATTCAAATATATTCAAGTTATTGAATAAATTCATAAAGAAATAGGTTGATAATTAAATTTGTGTATATAACAAATGTAGTACTATTCTTTAATGTTCATCAAAACATTTTTGATAACGGATGGTGCAAAAAAGCACTGAAGAGCATAATTTATATATACTTAGTTTATTTGTGTAGTGTATGTGATATAAATAAAGCATCTTGATTAAGAGATCTAGAATGTTGTGAATGTTTTTTATTGTTATTAGCAAAAGATTTAGGTGGATAATAGAATACTGTATTTAGTGATAAAAATACTTATTAAAATATAATAAAGTATTTGGATGATATTGGTTTAGACTGTAGACATATATGTAATGAACTAGTGTACTTTTAAAATTTAAGCAACCATATAGTTTTTATTTCAAATGAATTTGAATTATATATCTAATAATATTTAAAAAGCCAAGTATAGCTTTATATAATAATTTGCTGGGTAGTATTCTATGGATGATAATCTTTAGGATATATACTTTAAAAAAATAAATAATGAATTTAATAATACTTTGTAAGATATGATTAAAATAATTAATATGGACTATAAATTTGTTATAAATAAAAAACTTTCATTAGTGTAAATACAACATTATTTCAAATTTTATTTGAATGATAGGTACATTTACATAATCTAATCTAACTTAATTAAAGATAATACAGCTTTATTAGTTTATACAATGGTTAAAAAATACACCAATTTCTTGCTGTATAATATAAATGTGTTATACTTATTTAAGTGTGTTAAGTGAATGTGTTATGAAAGAAACATTTAGTCCTCTTGAAAAAAAAGTCTTTACAATTATAGAGAACATTATTAAGAAACAATTGAATAATGGCTTTTTTACTAATGTTTTTGAGCAATTTTTTATAAAAAAGCCACGAGATAGTCATAGTATTGCTATAATTACTACAGAGAAAGTATTGAATATACTGATTAACGACACATATGGATATATACCTACTGAAACCTTTTATAATGTAACGGAACATTTAAATTATCTCTTTATTGAGAAGCTAAAGTCAAATATGCATTATGAATTAGTAAATTTATTTCAAGTTTTAGATAGACATGTTAAATTACATGCAACAGGATTTAAATTATATGATAATCAAGAATACGAAAAGTTTATTGCTGAAAATGTAAGTCCTGTGGCAATTAATGAATTAGCACGTTCTTCAGTAGAAGTGTTACAAGGTTGTAATCTTTGTATATTAACAAGAGAATGGTTTTTAATTCGAGCATTAGCGAGATCAATTATTAACATTTATGTATTACGTAATCCTTGCATAATGCAGGAGCTTTTTGCTGAATTCAGTGTGTATAATGATTTAGCGACTTATTTACAACAGCGTGATAAAATTTTAGATGAACAGTTAAAAGCTGAAAAAAAATTTCAAGAGTATCATTCCATTATTAATTGGATTTTAGATGCTACTAAAAAAGCTATTGATAGGTTTTCGTACTTACCGAAAATATATGCTGCATGTACATGTGTAATATTTATATCACGCAGTGTTACAGTATATAAATTTGATAACTTTATTAAAAATAATAATTTAACAAATTGTACATTTCCAACAGGAAACAATGTTTGTGTAAGCAGTAATTTTTATAATTACTCGTATATGGATGTAATACCTTTTATTATTCCTAGGATAATAGCGATATTATGTTTTTTAACATCTACACCATTGTTGCTATATGCTATGTTTAAGAATAGTTTTGTAAGGAAAAAAATGTGTCAAATGCGATATTATGATGATCTATTGACCGAACCTTGGGTTTGTGCACTTTTTATAAGGATGATATCAGACATTGTAATGCAAATTACCATATTTGATGCATCCAATTACGTCAGTAATATTATGCAGTGGAGCTTAATGAGAACTTATGTTCCATTCGGAATAATAGAAAATGCCTATAAGGTAACAGAAATTTGCCGTATGGTATTGCTTTCACGTTTACAAAGAACTTATGATGCGCAATTTACTCTATATATGAAATGGGTTGTTCTTTCTTTTAGTACTGTGCTTAGTTGTGAGTATGCATCACAAGTTTGTAATTTTTTTTCTTATAACATACCACGTTATATATTGAGTGTACCAGCATTATTTACGCCTGCATTTGCTGTTATATTACCTTATTTATATAATAGACAATTAGGAAAGATTTTATATTCTCCTTTGATATCAAGATATATGATCCTAGATATGACAAGATGTTTACTTACTTATACGGTATCAGATGAACTTATTTCTACATTACCAGATAATAATTATAAGCAATGGTTAAGCTTTATATTATCACTGAAGATTTTACTTAGAATATATGTAGATGTAAAATGTGGTATTATAGTACAAGAGTTATCTAACACTGGCAGCATTATAGCTTATATGCAGCATTTAAGAAATTCTAGAATATTAAGAAATCATAGTGAATTTTTAAGATGTGAAACAGAATTACAACATTTACATGTTAATTCGCTTCCAGATACAACATTTGATACCATATCTCTAGATGAGCGATCAAATATATTAACGTTTAATGAAGAACACTATGGTAATAGTGAGCAATCAAACGACTGTTCAAATATACCAAGCAGATTGAGTGTTATATATAACAATAATTCACGATCTTCTGTCTGTCGTAGATAAATTAAATAACATACGCTAGTTACTAATTATAGATATTTATAGTTTTAGGTATGTGGTACTTGTTATTTTGTAAATAATTACTACACTATAATTCTTTTCTTCATGAAATAGTTACAGTATATAATGAAGCTTCTATAAACTAATTTCTGTATTAATATACATAAATGCATTATTAGAGTGTTAAAATTCTTGAATACATTACTAAGAAGACTTCTATTATATATGTTCAATATAATATCATTATATATATTAAATAATATTGTATGTTATTTTAGTTCAACTTGTGCACATCTTTTTTATAAAGGTATTATAAGTGTGATTAATTATAAATTAGATACTTAGAAAGATATAATATTTAAAATATTTCTAAATATATAACATCACTTAATATTAAAAAGTTGTGAGTCACAATGATTTGGTACTATGTTTATATAAAAAAACTTATAAGTATTTTTTTTGTTTGTTAAAAAAGAAATAATTTTTTGTATATTAATAAAAATAATGTTACAATTTTATATGTGTGTTTAGGTTATAGCATGATAAGAAAACTTAATCCTCTTGAGCGAAAAGTTTGTAATATAGTATGTGATGTTATAGAAAAAAAGTTAAATCATGGGTTTATTACTAATTTTTTTGAAAAATTATTTACAAAAAAACCAAAAGACAGTCATAGTATTGCTGTATTTATTACAGAGAGTGTATTGAGTATTGCAATTAACAATACCCATGGGTATATTCCTACTGAAACTTTTTTTAATGTAATGAGATATTTAGATGGAGTGTTTATTGAGCAACTTAAATCTAATTCCCATCATGATTTGTTAAGTTTATTTTATGCTTTAGATAGATATATTTCCTTACATCCAACTGAATTTAAATTAGATGATTTGAATCAATACATTGCATTTGTGAATAAAAACGTACATCTTGTGCAAAAGAATGCATTAGTTATATCTGCAGTAGCGTTATTAAACGGAGATAATCTTTGTATATTAACAAAAAAATGGTTTCTAATACGAGCATTATCAAATGCTATTGCCAATATTTATGTGCAACATAATAATAAAACACAAGAAGAACTGTCTATTGAATTTGAGACACATAACAACTTGATGACTTACTTTTATCAACGTGATAACATTTTAAATATGCAGTTAAGGGCTGAAGAAAGTTTTCAAGATGAGCATCCTATAATTGATAAGCTTTTGAATACAGCTACAAAAATATTAAGCAAATTATCATATATGCCGCAAATGTATATTACATGTATATTTGCAATATTTGTTACACGTACTGTTGATATAATGAAATTTAAGGATTTTGTAGACAAAAATAATAAATCTAATTCTTGCAATTTACCATTATCAAATTCATCTTATTATAGCACAAGTTGTGAAGATTTTGATTTTGATGAATATTTTCCACAGTATGGTGGAATAATAAATGCACTATCTACTCTTGTTACAACATTAACATCAGTAATATGTTTGTTTGCTTCTGTCCCACAAATGTTATTCTCTAAATATCGCAGTGATTGTATATTATATTATAGCATGCGTAGAGGATTATATAATAAATCACCAATACGACCTTACTCTGCTTCATTGGCAATAAGGTGGTTATCAAATATGATCATACAATTTATTGATATATTTAATAATATATATGTAAAATCCTTAATGCAATGGTATATAATAAGATCTTTTGTGCCATTAGGAGTAATAGAAAATACTCAAGTTATGAGTGAATTCTATCGTGTTGTTTCGCAGTCAAGTGCAAAATTAGACAGTAATGGACGATTTGTTTTAAATCGGAAATATATTTTTGGTACATTTGTTATGGCGGTTGCTTTAGAATATACAACGCAAGCTTTGAAGTATAACGGATATTTAGTAACATATAATGCATTAGGTGTACCAGTGAAATTGATACGTGTGCTTTCTATTATTGTACCTTATGTAACAAATAGAGTTTTTTATGGCATATCGTATCATCCTGAATTGTCAAAATTTTTAGCTTTTAGTTCAGTGAGGTGTATATCTTCTCCTCTGGTGTTACCACTATTTGATAATATACAAGAAATAAGGTATATGAGTTTAATAACAGCACTTGATATTATATTAACAGTATATGCAGATACGCAATGTAGTATAATTGCAGATGCAATGTTTCGTAATAGGATTGTAATATCTTGTATTAAAGATATGAAATCTTATGCAGAATTGCAAGACTTTACAGTATTACATTCATCAAGAAATATGGTTGATACACCGTCGGTAATTAGAACAACAGAAAGTCCTGTACATGAGAATGTACCTGGCATAATAAGTAGTCCTATTATTGAACCTTTAGAGGAGCAAGTTTCTAATCATGTATCTATATAGAGTTATTTAATACTGTAATAGTTTATGCTATTAAATTTTTAGCACAATTATTAAGAGATATGTATATGAAGTAAAGATTTAATAAATTTGTCAAGTGTATTATGATCGTTGTCAGAGTAATAATATAAATTACTATGCGAATACTTGAAGAAAGATAATTAATGCAGTTATGAATTTTTTCATTTTTTATGTGCTATTTTGTTGTAAAGTTTATGTATTCTTAGTAGTACAAAACACATTGTAATTTAATAATGTAAAAGTTATTAATTTTACAAAAATTATACAAAAATAGTCATAAAGTATATTTAATACATTATTTTAAACTTATTTTTGACTTTAATGAACATAAGAAGTTTATTTTTAAAATTTAAAAAGGATAATTTTTATAGATAGTAAAAATACATTACTTTACTTATAAAAATATGTTTTAATTTGATTATTTTTTAAATTAAAGTTTGAATACTTTTTATAGGTGGCTTAAATACATTCTCCCTTAGGTAGTATTTAATTTGCTTATGAAATGGATTTTTAATTTAACAAAGATTTCTTTGATTAATAATTTTATTAGATACAAAAACTAATTGTATTTTATTAGTAAATTTTCAATTATTATTGCTACATATTATAATAAGAAAGCATGTTATAATTAATATAGATATATCTTACTAAAAATGTTTGTAACATACAATATTTGTAGATAACATATTTTTCATATCAAATAACAATTTGCATTTAGTATACTATACTTTATTGTATATATTTTTTAATTTACTGGTTGATAATTTCTTTATAATAAGAACTTGTGTACACCATAATGCTATGAGTGTCTTATGTATTAGTAGTGCCAAAAGTAGAGGTGATTTTATTATTTGTTTATGCACAACATTAGAGCTGTTTTTTTTATGCTATATACAAACATTTATTGCTTTGTTCGAGGTTATGCAAATAAATGCTGGTTAGCGTATATTATTTGCAAAAAATAATAGTATAATTTTACTATTAGAATAAAGTAAATTTTCTGATTATTAAATTGATAAAATGTTTTTTATTTATTTTTATAATTACACATATTAGCAATATATGTATTAATTATATTAATTTTTAGAAAAGTGAACGTGTATGAACTATATGATAAATGATTTGTAAAACAATCTGTGAATAAAAAAATCTGATATAATATCATGAACTTTGCTAGGGGGTATTTTTTGTAACATTTATATATACAATATAATATTTAAGTACATATATTATTTTTGTATTTATAAATATATAAGCAACTTACATTTATTGTATATCTTGATGTATAACTATAGTAAGCATTAAGTATAAATATATGTTCACGTTATATTCTGCTATAAAATTAGCAAAAGAAATATTCTTTTTTATTTTTTTGTATTAATTAACAAATATTATCAACTTAAGTATTACTTCATGTTAGATGCTGATAAAGCTTATAAGAATAAGCTATTTATTAATTTAGCTATATGAAAGTATGGATAATTATTTATTTGTTTATGATAAAATAGTGTACTTTTTGTGATTAATAATATAGTTTTATAATGTATCCTTCCCCTTTTCCTACTATTGCTGATAATTGATAAATACTAATTTGTATTTGAGACTCAGAATGTCCAAAATCTTCTATTTTTTGTGATTTAGTATATGTAAAAGTTGTTTTATTTGCTATTGTAAGTATGCGTATAATTTTTCCTATATTGTTAATAATTTCTATATCATATTGTTCGTATTGTTCATCAAGTGGTACATCTATATTATCTAGCCACTGTATATTAACACGTGCTCTCCTTATCCAACTGATATGTAAGTTTTTGTTTACATCAAGGACTGTATTTACATGGGCTACTGATAGAGGTTTTAAGCTTTTTGCATTGTATAAATATTGTACTGTTTTTGCATCATTAATTATTTGTCCATATGATACAGCCTTGTACGATAATAATTTATTTATTAATGATGTATTTATTTTTAGGTGTGTAAGACTGCTAAGAAGAAAAAAAGAATCACCGCTTTGATGTTGATATATGTATTTTTCTGTTCCATATCTTCCCCTTAATAGATAAGTGAGTTTATATTTATTATCTCCTATTAATTGTGCGTTCTTGAATTGTATAATTTCTTGTCCAATTAGTGCAATATTGTTGCCATTTAGTAATGATAGATTGCTTATACTATATAAATTACCTGTTTTTAGCAATATAATCATATTGCTATTTTCGTCTGGTATTGTTTCTGGTCCTATTTCTAATTTATTAAGTGCAATACCTGTTATTGATTCATGGGTTATGTATAATACGGGACTATAAGCATCTTCATGATTATCAGCATAGATAATACCACCTTTCCAATAAGATTCTGTTCTATTTGCTGCAAAATATAAAGAGCTTTCTATAGCATTGTTAATACATGGTAAATCTAGAACTTTTAAATCGATATTACCAATATGATTAATAATGTCAAATGTTGACTCATGGATTCTTGTAGAAGGATAAGCGTTGTTATTGATGAATTGTTGTATAACACATCCCTCAATAAGTATAGATAGGTTGTCAAGTTCAATATTTATGATTGTGAGTAAATATAACGTGTCATTTACTATAATTTCTATTATATCTGATATACTTAGAAAGATGTATTTTATAGGTAATATAAATTTAAATTTACACTCTTTACTAGCTATACTATTTAGAATGTTATCAGTAATGCTTTGAGCTTGAGTATCGTCTAATACTAATGTAGTGTGTAAAGTTTTTATAGAATTTGTAAAATGGTGTTGTGATTTAGAGTATTTTAATTTTATTTGATAATTTGATTGTTTGCTAATATAAAATAAATTTACTTTGTTAATGAATTCAGTATCTTTTATTATGCTAAGAACATTATGAGAGTGATTTTTATTAAGTATCATGTTTTCTAGAGAGATTTTCGTTATGTTATGATAATCATCTTGTGCGAAGATGAGCTTATTGTTTTTTTCTGTAATATTAAAGCGATAAATATCTTGTAAATCTTTAAAAATGAATTTTACTGGTTGATGCGAGGAAATGGTATACCCTTCCACAGTATTTTGTAAATTTGCAATAGTAAATGAATGATTATGTAAATTAATTTTTTGTAATATATCTTTTATAATATCAGCAAGTGTTATTAATGTAATCTTTCCTGCTATCCAATATCCTGTTTGCCAATTTTTAGCATCATGCCAATTATTTTGCATATTTGGAAAAATAGGATAGGGTCTTACGTCCCATCCCCAAAGAAACATTTTATCTACCATTTCAGATGATTTCCAAGCTTCTATGGTGCCTTCTATAGCATTTTTTTGAGCAGCAAAATTAACATGTTGATTTAAAAAAATAGGATTGTTATCAATTGCAATATTTGGTTGGCTGGTACAATTATCAATACTGGGAAATCCATATTCAGTAAACCATATTTTTTTCATTTTAGGATTCCATAAAGTTTTATTGCCGTCAGGATTAGTATGACTATGACTCCACCAATAATGAATGTTTTTCCAACTAAATTCGCTATTTATATAGAATTTTTTTTCTTTATTTAAATAAAAATATTCATATCCTTCGCCGCTGTTCCAAGCATGAATTATGTCATTTATGGTAAATCCTTGTTCTGGTTGTGGGGTATCAGTTAAAGGGAAATATGCATTTATTCCTATGACATCTATGTATTGAGATGCCCATAATTTGTCCATATTATAGAAGTTATTATGTGAATGATATTCGTCATAATTTGCTGCATAGGTGATTATTGTTGAGTTTCCTAAAAAGTTTTTAACATATTTTGCTAATGCTATTAGCTCATCAACTGCTGGATAGTTTTTATTTTCATCTACAATACTAGTTATATTACTAAATCCTGATCCGATTATAAAAGCATCTATTAAATCTTTAGCTAGTGTGCAGTAATGTGTAATGAAGGGATTATAATGATTTTTAAAAAAATTGCTAACATATTTAGCTTCGCCTACTAGATTGCTGTTAAGTTTGTCTTTTATATCTATCAGTAACTTAGGGTATAATAGAACCTTGTATCCACGTGCTTTAAGTTCATGTATATACCTTATTAACGAGACATCATTTATAGTTCCTCCATATATTAAGTTATTTCTAGAAATAACTGTTGCGTTATTTCTAGTAATATTGGCTACTTTCCAATCATCAGGAATTATTTTAGCATTATTTTTGAATTCTACAGTGGGATATATGTTACAAGACTTAATGTTGACACTATCTGTATACCAATTAACTACTATAGATATCCATTTTATATTTGGTAGATCTTCTTTGAGCTGATCTAAAGATACAATAGCATCTGATTTATTATAGTTACTATTGTGATTTACTCTATAAGCAGTACCATATGGAATATATTCTTTTCCTATTCTTTCTACAGGGATTTTCATTTGTATTTTTGTATCGTATATAAATTCTCCATATCCTGGCATGATGTGTATATTTTCAATTTTTTGTGTAATATGATGCTTATTAAAAAAATTTTCAGGATATGATATAACTTCAAATGTAAAATTAGGAATAGAATTGTTATAATTTTTTAGAAAAAAGTCTTCTATTACTATATAAGAAATTCCTCTATATGCTGGTGCATGTTTTTCAATAGATAGAATTAAAGGATCAGGTTCTTGTGTTTCGGTTCCATTATAAAATCGATAATTTATTTCATCAAGATTTAGTAACTTTGTGTTAGCCCATATTTTTGATATTTTTTTTACAGGGCCATAACATATTGCAATTGCTAAAGTTGCGTAATAGCTGTGATTTATTACATGATGAGAAGAAGGAGAATTAGTAGGATTATTTGTGATATAAATATCGTCGTGATTAATTTCTTTTATGGGCTGCATCCATATTATATTACCAGCTATACGGACTGTACCGTATATTATGGGTATTATTTTGCCATATACAGATGTTTGAATATTTAAATTTTTTAGTGTAGTAGATTGGGTATAGGATTCTTTTGTAAATTGAAATGCTTTTGTATCTATATCTGTGCTTATAATATTTCCTATTTCTTCGCTTATAAAATTACCAATTGTACTTGTTATATTCTTATTAAAAGCTTCTTCAATAGTAGATAATATTAGTGTTGACATGGAATTCCTTATAAAGATTTATCATAGTTGTATTGTTTGTAATAGGGTATTTTTTATATTAAACAGCTGTTTTAGTTTTATGATGTATTTTTTTGGATTGCTTTAGCAGTGTCTTAAATTTTATACTTATTGTAGTGTGTTTTAATGCATTTTTTAAATGAAATATTAATTTGTTATTTATAATAAAGCGATTTTGTAAAATATGGAAGGACTATATTATACTTATTAGCAAAATTACAATGTATGACTATATGGTAAGCAGTTTTAAGATATATTTATTAAGTGTACATTAATTTTTATAGATTTGTTAAAAGTTATATCTAGAATACATGTCAATACTGTCTTATTAGCAAAATTACAATGTATGACTATATGGTAAGCAGTTTAATAAGATATAATATTGAATGTATATTAGTTTTTTATATGTAAATTTATTATATTTAAAAAATTATATTACATACTATAATTGATTAGTAAAATTTTTGAAATAAATTAGCTAAGTATATATCATATTTATAACTATAAGTTAATAAATATGTTAATAACAATAGGCTTATATGATTTAAGTATAGAATTTGTATTAATAAGTGAATATGTTATTGATGTGATCATTAATTGTTGTATACATTAATGCCTAATGTTGAGAAGTTTTGGATAATAAGTTTTATTTTCATGAATGAATGGAAATGAAAATGTATATGTAATCATGTTATACCATTTGGGAAATAGTTTATGTTCTGTTACCTGCTTAATTGTTGCAGATGTGTGGATTATGTTATAGTTATAGCTTAAGATTGCAAAATGGTGAGTAACACGATGTATTCTTATTAATAAAATGTCACCTGGTAATGCATGTGATATTTCTTTTTGTATTAGTAAATGTTGTATTTTGTGATAGATTGCATCTTTATCAATTATATTATAATTTACTTGATCAGAATAGTGTAAAGGTAGGTGATTTTTGGATTGTATATTTAGGTCCCTTGCAATTCCTATTATTAATCCTATACAGTCACATCCACCATGACATTTAGCATTTTTTTTTAATCTTCCTTGATAATGAAATTGTGTACCAATCCATTTTCGTGCGGTATCTATGATTCGTTTACGAGTAATAGTGTACATTGTTTTTTTATTATGAAACCCATCTTAAATAAAAATAGAGTTGTGTTCAAGTAATATATTTTTATGTTAGTATACTGTATTAGTATCTGGTATATGTGGTTCACCTCTAAAATTTTTAGTATTATTAAATTTATTATGACATGTTGTATAGTTTTTATCACATCCGGCAATGATAGAATATTTGTCATTTATATACATAGGATATGGTGGTGATTTTGCCAATTGAATGTATTTATCTTTGTTACTTATTACTGATAATGATATGTTAAGATTTTTTCCTGTTAAGAATGTTACGGTTCCGTATTTATAATAATTATCGATACATAAAAGATTGATATCTTCAAACATATTATTATGAATTATATTTGTTATTACGCTAATGACAGTAAATTTTTCTTTTTTACTTTTACACTGATTATCACAAAATTGTGCCCTGCATTGAGGAGAAAATACGTTTGTAATATTATGTGATAGAATATTAGATAGTCCTTTTAATTCTGCAATAAACTTGTCATTATTTAATGTAATTTTATGTATAATTCCAGTAAATAGTGTTAAAATTCCTTGGGATATATTTTCGTAATTTATAATGAAGATTTCTACATGTGATGAATCATATTTTCCGTGTATTATATCTGATACATCAATAAGATCGCTATTAATTACACTTTCTATTTTAGTTTGTCCTTCAGATATGATATTGAAGTTTATTGGATGTATTTGTGTTCCAGATTTTGCGTGATAAGTAATATTGTTAATAATTAAATCTTTATCGTGATTTGTAAATCCGATTATTGAATTATTTTTTAATATAATTTTCCAGCAATATGCAATAGTAATGATATTTTGTGAGAGATGTTTTGTTAGATTTTTGTTTGTAATTTCCATATAAACAGATGTCAATAAATGTATGAGTTATATTATTGTATAGGTAATATAATACTGATTGATAAAGCTTATTATAAGTTTTCTAGTGTTAAATTCATTAATCCTGTATTTATATTATATTAAACATATAAAATTCAATTAGGAAGCATTATATTTTATAATTCTTATTCTATAATAACGTATTATAATTTTAAACATATATGAGAAAGTTTTTGCTATATATATTTATTAGTCTGTTTAATGCAAAATTACAATTTAAGATTCTTGATATTATTTATAGGTATGTTTTAATAGTAAATGCTAGTATTATTTGATGTTGTTGTAGGTGATATAAGTATTTATTTTAACATATGAAGTTTATTATTAAAATATATTAAAATTATAGGATACAAGTGTTAATATATAGCTTGATAGCTAAAATAGTATAATGTTATTGAACATATTATAAATATAAATTTTTACTATTTGTTATTTTTGTAAGTTAAAAAAATTGCTTTTTTTACATATTATATATAATATTAATGCTTATGGTGCCGTTATTTAGGCTAAATAGGTTAGTGCATGTTAAATAATGAAAAAGATGATTTAAGTTATTTATTTAGTGATAATTTAGGTTTTGTAGAAGAGATATACCAGCGTTACCAGCAAGGTGATAAATCTTTATCTAAAAATTGGCAAGATTCTATTGAGTTAGCGTTACAACAGGATTATGATAAAAAATCTACTTCCAAAATTGTAAATACTGATGACATTATAAAAAAGAATAAAACAGTAGGTAGTTATTATAAAATTTTAGAATTATTAAATTTTTTTAGGCATTATGGGCATATTGCAGTCAATCTTGATCCTTTAGGAATAAGTGTGAAGCAGGATCTTAATTATAGTGAACATATTGACTTAAGTGATATTCATATGAATGATACTTTTAATGGCGTTCTTGGATTAGAAAATCCTTCACTGAATGATATAATTAATGAACTTAGAAGTATTTATTGTAATAAAATTGGTTTTGAATTCATGCATATTGAGAATCATGAAGAGCGGTATTGGCTTCAGGAGAGGATCGAAAGTTTACACAAAAGGTTAATAGCAGTTGAAGAAAAAAAAAAGATATTGCAGGATTTATTTGAAGTCGAAATTTTTGAGCAGTTTCTTCATGTAAAGCATCCAGGATATAAAAGATTTTCTATAGAAGGAGGGGATACTTTAATTACTGCTCTTGAAAATATTATTAGTTTGGCTCCTGAATTTGATATTTCTGAAATTGTATTAGGTATGCCTCATCGAGGAAGGTTGACTGTATTAACAAAGGTGATGCAAAAGCCGCATATTGCTGTTATGTATGAATTTAGTGGAGGTTTTTCTTATCCAAGTGATTTAGAAGTATCTGGTGATGTAAAATACCATATGGGATATTCTTGCAATCGTAAATTAGATAATAATAGATCTATTCACTTATCCCTATCTTCTAATCCTTCGCATTTGGAGTCAGTTAATCCTGTTGTTATGGGAAGAGTTAGAGCAAAACAGGATAAAAATCGAGATGATAATAAGTCATCTATTATGGCTATTTTAATGCATGGAGATGCATCTTTTATTGGACAAGGTGTGGTTGCTGAGAGTTGTACCTTAAGTCGTTTACCTGGTTATGAAATACAAGGTACTATACACATAATAGTAAACAATCAAGTAGGTTTTACTACGAATCCAGAAGATGCAAGATCTTCCCGTTACTGTTCAGATATGGCAAAAGTTATTAATGTACCTATTTTTCATGTTAATGGTGATGATCCAGAATTAGTTACTTTGATTACAAGCTTGGCTGTTGAGTATAGAAATAAGTTTAAAAAGGATGTAGTTATAGATATAGTTTGTTATAGACGGTATGGACATAATGAAGGTGATGAACCTATGTTTACTCAGCCATTGATGTATAGTCATATTGTAAAACATAAAACTGTAGCGAAAATTTATGCTGAAAAATTAATAGATGATTGTGTTGTTACTTCAGAGGATGTAATTTTATTACAGAAAAATTTTCGTAGCAAACTTGATAAGGATTTTGATAATATTGTAAATTATGTACCTCAAGAAGCTGATTGGTTTAAGGGTTATTGGAAGAATTTATATCGTCCTATTCCTGGAAATTATGATGATGATATTTTTTCTCCAAATACAGGAGTGAGCAAGGATGAATTGTTATTGTTTGCTCAAGCATTAAGTAATATTCCTGATGGGTTTCAAGTTAATTCAAAGGTATTAAGATTATTATCAGCGCGTTTTCAAGCAGTAAAATCAGGTGATGACATTGATTGGGGTACAGGAGAAATATTAGCTTATGCTTCATTATTAGTAGAAAATTTTACCATTAGATTATCAGGAGAAGATTGTCAACGTGGTACTTTTTCGCATAGGCATGCGGTATTAGTTGATCAAGTGACGGGAGAGCAATATATTCCTTTAAATCATTTAAGGATAAAGCAAGGAAGTTTTGAAGTTATTAATAGTCCTCTTTCAGAATTTGCAGTAATGGGATTTGATTATGGTTATAGCTTAGATGCTCCGTATACTTTAGTATTATGGGAAGGACAATTTGGAGATTTTGCTAATGGGGCTCAGGTAATTATTGATCAATTTATTTCTTCTGCTGAAACTAAGTGGTTAAGATCAAGTGGATTGGTATTATTATTGCCGCATGGTTATGAGGGACAAGGTCCAGAACATAGTTCAGCAAGAATAGAGAGGTATTTACAGTTATGTGCAGAAGATAATATACAAGTTGTAAATTGTACATCTCCTGCAAACTATTTTCATGTATTACGTAGACAATTACATAGAGCTTTTCGTAAGCCGCTTATTGTATTTACTCCAAAGTCCTTATTACGACATAAAATGGCTGTTTCTAAATTATCTGATTTTGAGGGTAAGTTTTGTGCAGTGATTGGTGAAGTTGGCAAAGTAGATAATGTTCGAAAAGTTATAATTTGTAGTGGAAAAATATACTATGATCTTTACGATGCTAGAAATGTGAATAATATTAATGATATTGCTTTAATTAGGTTAGAGCAATATTATCCTTTTCCAGAAGCCAAACTTACTGAAGAATTAAAGAAATATCCTAATGCAAAGGTGATCTGGTGTCAGGAAGAGCCTGTCAATATGGGAGGATGGCATTTTATTAATTCGTATATTGAAAAGATTTTAGTAGACATGAGGTCTTATTATAATCGTCCAGAATGTATAGCACGTCCTTTAGCAGCATCTCCAGCTTCTGGGTATATGAATGTTCACTTAAAACAGCAGCAGGATATTATTTCTAAAGCATTAAGTTAATTTTGTTGAAGAGGAATAATTAAGGCTATTGTTTATAACTTTAAAGTAGTTAACTTATTAAGGAAGTTAAATATCAGTAAATAAAGGTAGATAAATTATATTTATATTGATAATGTTATTTTAATTTACTAAAAATATATTAAGTATTTATTTAACGTAGTTACAATGCTTTGTTGTGATTTTTAACTTTATAATTTAAATACATATTCGCGAATATATTATATTTTCACAGTAATTCATAAAGTATTATTATATAATGTAGTTTTATTATTAGTATTTAAAAAATTTTGTAAATATAAAGTTTTAACAATTAGTTCTGTTTGTTAAAATTATAAAATATTTTTGCACACAATAATTATATTTACATTATAAGTAATGTTATGTAATTGGCAGTATTTTTTTATGATAAAAGTAGTAAAAAATGTAGTTATAAATTTTTTGAATCAAGCTTGTTTGGTTGATTCAATTTTTAATAATTTTATAGCATTATTATTAACTATACTTCCTCCTACACGCTTTGTTGTATAGAATGTTACACATGATTTATTAGTGAAAGGATCGCGTAATATTTTAATATCTTGACTTTCTACGATTTTATAAGCACTTTTAAAATCAGCAATAGCAATTATTGGAAGTTCTGAGGTGATTAATGGCATATCTGCCGTTTGATATATAGGAATGCCCATTAAGGTTTCAGGGTGATTAGTAGACAAGCCTGGTTGCCATATATATTGACCAGAAGCGGATTTCAGAGATCTAATTTCTTGTACAACACTTCTGTGCATTATAAATGTTGCCTTTGCAGCGAAGTATTCATCTAAAGAGTAGTATAATTTAATAATTGTTTCGCTATCTAATTTATTAGATGTTATACATTGTACTTTATCTTCATTGTTATTAGCAGAAAATGAAGATAGAATACCACTTGGTTTTTGTTGTCCATCTCCTGATATAAAAGCTTCATTTTCTTTTCTGCTAAATGCATCAACTAGGTAATTAATTAACCAATTTCCTATATCAAGTAATGAATCATCTAAAAGTTTTTTTGTAATTTGTGGTTGGGCGTATAATTCATATAAATATATGATTTTTTTATTAATTTTAGGAGCTTGTGTATCTTTTTGTATGTCCTCTTCCTCACCTCTCCAACCGACAAAGGTATCTTTATTATTTGTAATAAAACACTCTAAGCTATCACTAGATATTTTTTCAATGGAGCATAATTGTCTCATAATTGAATTCTTAGCTAAATTTTTATCAATTTGCATTGAAATTTCTCGTGGTACAAAATATGCATAGTCTGAATGGGTAATGCTTTTTTGTTGTAAGTCATGAGCATAACCTTTATGTATATATTCTTTTAGTGATTTGTATTCGAAACTTTCTTGATTTTTATCGTTAATATTTATGCGATTTGATAAAACTTCTAATTTATCTAATCGATCTTTGTATTCGCTAAATTCATTATCAATCATTTCTAATTTTTCTGTTAATATTGAATCTGTAATATATTTTTGATCAAGTTCTGACATTTTATCTTGTGTTGATTTTTGAAATTTTTGCCATGAAGATATGAGATTATTAACGTTATTCTGAATTTCAGATATTGTCATATTTTTCTCCT
Organism: Neoehrlichia mikurensis; assembly: GCF_019186785.1. GTDB lineage: Bacteria > Pseudomonadota > Alphaproteobacteria > Rickettsiales > Anaplasmataceae > Neoehrlichia > Neoehrlichia mikurensis. Next base: position 192,688 of record NZ_CP066557.1, on the reverse strand, counting down.
TTGAGAATGTACGGAATATAGTTGAGAATGAAAGATTTTATAAGATAAGGGCTACTATACCCTTTTTATAATATAATTATTATTATATCATAATGTCAAGCACAAAAAATTGTGCCTACTTTGTATAATTATATAGTATATACATGATTTATTTTACAAGGTTATTGTGAAATAGAATAAAAATAGTAGTATTTTTTAACATTGTATATCTTGCTAGTAATATGATTTATCTTTTAAATTACTACAAGTTTTATGTTTCTGTAAGTATTAATATGCAGTAGTAATTGTTAAAAAGGATATAAATGTATTCATAAGGTGATAATATAAAAGTTCTTAAAATTACTGAGATAAAATGTATTATAGTTTTTTTAACTAATAGAATTTTAAGTGATAATTTTTAAATCCTTAAGTACATTACTAACTTTGAGTTTATTAATATCTTGCAACATTACTAGCGGTAAGCGAACCTGTGGTAAGATTTTGTTCATTAAACTTAGGGCATATTTTGCTGGTACGGGATTAGATTCGCAAAATAGTACCTGCGATAAATCAAATAGCTGATTATTAATGTTAGATGCTATATGAAAATTACCATGTAGGAAAGCATTTTGCATTTCAGCACATAATTTAGGGGCAATATTTGATATAACAGATATACAGCCAGAGCCTCCATGAACATTGAAAGTTAATGCAGTACTATCATCACCTGATAAAAAACAAAATTCTTGTTTATTAATTAGCGACTTTAGAATTAATGGTCTATTCAAATCTCCTGTTGCATCTTTTATTGCTACTATTCTTGGCAAGCTGATAATTCTTGAAAGTGTAAAATCTGATACATCAATAGCTGATCTTTTTGGTATATTATAAATAACTATAGGAATATTAGTTGCATCGTGTATAGCTTTAAAATGTTGATATACTCCTTCTTCTGTAGGCTTATTATAATATGGAACAACTATTAGCACAGCGTCTGCTTTTATTGATTGCGCAAATAAGGCTTTTTTTATTGCTTGATTAGTACAATTCGAGCTTGCACCTACTATAACAGGAACCCGTTTATTAGTTACTGCAATGCACGATGTTACAACACTGCAATATTCTTCAAAACTTAAAGTTGGATACTCACCAGTTGTACCACATGGAACAAGACCATGAACACCCTCACTAATTTGCCACTCAATAAAACTGAAAAATGCTTCCTTGTCAAAAGATAAATCTTCCTTAAAAGGTGTAATTAATGCTGTAAAAACACCATGTAATTTCATAATAACTAAAATTTGAATTCCTACCTCTATTATCATATACCAATATCATTGTCAATAAAGTTAATTTACTATTTTATTAGGTTTCTAATATATAGTTATTGGTATCAATTATTTACATAATCTATGTTACTGAATTACTTGTTATAGTGTTTAGTAAAGATCAAATCATGTCTCTAATTATTTTAGTGAAGTGTTGTATGCATGTGTAAGCATTTTGAACTAGAAGTGTCAAAAGAGTTTTTAAAATAAAAAGTTGTATAACTAAAAGAAAAATTTTTGTAAATTTATAGATAAAGGGATTATATACTTTATGTAATACTATAGTTATAATTTATGTATATTTTAGTTTTTATGATTATTTAATAGAAATTAGGTAATAATAGTGGATATTGTATTATTTATTAATAGTAGAGGTTGAATAATTTTTTAAAATGCTTATTAGTAAAATATTAATTTTTTATGAATTTTTCTTTTAATGATAGTTTTAGTTAAATAATTATTCAGCTTAATATCATATACAAAAAATCGTATAAGAAAATTTTTTTGTAGAAAAGTAACATATATATAAACAAATAGTAAATTTATTAAAAGAATCCTTTTAAGGAAGTTTACAAGCTTGTTTACAAAAATAGTCTCATATTTATAAATTCAAATGTACTTTTTTGTTAACATATTATCAAGTACTTTATATTACAAGATATAAAATTTATCTTTTTCTTAAAAACTACACAATTGATAACTAGAGTTATTTATAACCTAGTAAATGTACATGAAAATGGGGTATAATTTGTCCACTTTTTTTACCGTGATTTGTAATTAATTTATAGCCAGTTTTATGTAAATCATATTGATGTGCAATTTTTTTTATTATTCTAAATAAGTGTAAAATATTTTCAGGTGCAGATTCCATAAAGTCATCATAGGATATATATTGCTTTTTTGGGATGACTAAAATATGAATTGGTGCTTCGGGATTTATATCGTGAAATGATAATATAAATTCATCTTCATACACTTTCTTACATGGAACCTCTCCCCTGATGATTTTTGCAAAAACATTATTATCATTATAACAAGTATCCTGCATTATAGATCCTAATTTAAACCATGAGAAGGAGAGGGTTTAGACATATTGGGTAATGGCGGAGTTACTGTGCAATTTGTATCTTCAGAGATTCCTGTTAAATCTTTCGTAATAGATATAATATCATTGTTGAGATGTGAAAAATCCTGTTGTGAATTGGATTGACGTAAATATTTTTCCTGTTGTTTGCACAATTCTGATGTATGGTATGGATGGATGATATTTTTAAAAATTTGATTTTGATTTGCTAAACAAAAATCTGCATTTGAAATGCCTGTTAATACATTATCTTCTAAGTTTTGTTCAGGAGAAGTATGAGCTCTTGGTCTACTAACATTATCTTCTAAGTTTTGTTCAGGAGAAGTATGAGCTCTTGGTCTACTAACATTATCTTCTAAGTTTTGTTCAGGATTTGCAGATGAGTCTTGTTCTTTATCATTATCTAATCTTTTTGAAGGATTATTACCTGATGCTGTTCGTTGTAGTTCTTCTTTATATAGTCTTTTAGCTATACTTTTTGTTAATTGTTTATCCTTAATATTTAGTACAGAAAACACTTTTAATAACTCATTTTCTATTTCTTTTTCTGTTTTACCTGATGTCTTTATATAAAGTGTAATGTTTTGTTTATAGGTACCATTTTGCTCGACATCTATTGATCCACCATTTTCTTCAAGCATTTTTTTTATTTGTAACAATTTTTCACAATCTTCTTTTGTTTTTTTATCGTTCTGACGTTCTGCTATACCTTCTACTGGATTTAACAATGGATTTACTTCATATGGAGCACGTACTGTATTTTGTGTATTACTGTGTAAAATAGTAGCAAATAACTGTACACCTTGATTTGATAACGAGTGCTCAGGTATTTTGATATTTACTTTATCTTTACTTTGAAAAGTTTCTTGACCAACAGAGAACCCCCTTTTGTATAGGTTACTTAAGATTTGTACATCAAAATATTTTTCTTGTGGTTTTAAAGGTTGAGGCAAAATCTGCCTTGCATAATTCACTATTGTTTGTACAGGCTTTGCACTATAAATAGGTGTTCTTAAAGCACGAATTGCTGTTCCTATCCCGTTTATTGTAGATCCTACAGCACTGCCTGTTTTTTGTGCAATTTTTTTGAAGTTTATTGCCATTATATTATACCTAGTTAACCTTTAAATTATAATTATTAAGCATTTAAAATGCAACGAAAATAAGCTATATTATGTTACACTGTAAGTGCATTGTTCTTTGTAATTTAACATACAATACTACACGATAACATTAACAATATTAATTATAGGTAAATAATGATTGACTATCAGAATGTAACTCCAGCAATAAAGCAGTATATTGCTTTAAAAGCCCAATATCAAGAATGTTTGCTATTTTATCGATTGGGGGATTTTTATGAGTTATTTTTTGATGATGCAATAGAAGCATCAAAAGTACTTAATATAGTTTTAACGAAAAAAGGATCTACTATACCAATGTGTGGTGTTCCATTTCATAGTAGTGAGTCGTATTTAAATAAGTTGGTAAAATTAGGATATAAAGTTGCTATTTGTGAGCAATTAGAAACTGCAGAAGAAGCTAAGAAGAGGGGATATAAGGAGTTAGTCAAACGTGATGTTGTGAGAATAATTACTCCTGGTACTTTACTAGAAGATTCGTTACTAGAAGCTAATGAAAGTAACTATTTAGCTTGTATTGCTTTTGTAAATAATACATATGCTATTGCTTGGATGGAATTATCTACAGGATTATTTTATTTTCATGCTACAAACTTAAATGATTTAGAAAGTGATTTAATGCGTATTAATCCTAAAGAGCTTTTAATTTCTGATAAATTATCATATACAGGAAATATATTGAATATTTTAAGAAAACATAAATTTTTGCTAACTCGTCATTCAGATAGTTTTTTTAGTGTTAATAAAGCTTATAGTATTTTGTGTGATGTGTATAAAATTAAAACTTTGAAAGGATTGGGTGATTTTACAGAAGCAGAGATTTCTGTATGTGGTTCGTTATTAGAATATGTTAGAATAACGCAGAAGAATAATTTACCAAAGCTTGAATATCCTAAGGCTTACGCAAGGCAGGATTTTATGTTTATTGATGGGGCTGCTTTACAGAGTTTAGAATTGTTTTGTACTCAATCTGGTGAAAAAAAAGGATCTTTGATTTCAGTTATAGATTATACAATTACCTCATCTGGTAGTAGACTATTAAGAAGATATCTGTCATCACCAATGATATGCTCATATACAATTAATCAAAAATTAGATGTAGTTGAAATTTTTGTTAATGATAGAGATCTTAGTAAACATGTAAGAAAGATTTTACAATATGTATCAGATTTAGAACGTATATTAACTAGAATTAAAATTTTAAAATGTTCTCCGAAAGATTTGTATTGTTTAAAGCGAACATTAGATGCAGCTAACGAAATGTCAGAATTAGTTAAACAAATAGATAATAATTTATTTAAAAGATTCTCTCATGAATTACATGGATATGAAGATTTATTAAAATTAATGACAGAATCTTTAATTGAAAATAACGTAAACAATGTTAAGGATGGAGGGTTTATTAATCCAAATTATAATTCGCGATTATTGGAATTAATTTATATTGAAAGTAATAGTAATGAATTGATTAAGAAGTTATGTAATAAATATCGTCAAATGACGGGAATTAATACTTTAAAAATATTATATAATAATGTTATAGGATATTATGTAGAAGTTTCTCCTACTTATAGTATCAAAAATGAGTTTTTTATACATAGGCAGACCTTAGTTAGTGGAATAAGATATGTAACTGATGAATTAAAGGAATTGGAATATAAAATAACAACAGCTCATGATGAAGCAGTTGACTTAGAGATTAAGATGTTTAATGAGATATGTGTACAAGTTGCTGAAAAATCACATATTATTAGTTCTATTGCTTATGTTATGGCAGAATTAGATGTATTGTCATCATTTGCAGAGTTAGCTGTGCAAAATAATTATGTGAGGCCAATTATTGATGATAGTTATGAGTTTGATATCAAAAAGGGACGTCATCCTGTAATTGAAATGAATGGTAATTTTATAGCCAATGATGTTAATCTTATGAGAGAAGAAAGAATGTGTTTAATTACAGGCCCTAATATGGCTGGCAAAAGTACTTTTTTACGACAAAATGCATTAATTGCAATTTTATCTCATATGGGGTCATTTGTACCTGCTGAATATGCTCATATAGGTATTATTGATAAAATTTTTAGTAGAGTTGGTGCTTCTGATAATATTTCTCTTGGTTATTCTACTTTTATGGTAGAAATGATAGAAACTGCCTCAATAGTTAATCAGGCTACTGATAAGTCTCTAGTGATATTAGATGAAATAGGGCGTGGTACAGGGGTATATGATGGACTGTCAATAGCCTGGGCTGTTATAGAACATATTCATAATATTAATAATAGTAGAGCTATTGTTGCTACGCATTATCATGAACTTTCTCAATTAAGTTATTATTTAAAAAGTCTTAAGTGTTTTTGTATGAAAATTGAGGAATGGGAAGGAAAAGTAGTTTTTTTACATGAAATTGTTCCTGGATTTACAAATAGGTCTTATGGTATACATATTGCAAAACTTGCAGGATTTCCAGCATCTATTTTAAATAGAGCAGAACATTTTATGCAAAAGCTTACTAAAGATAAAGAGCTAATTTTGGAGGATATTTTGTAAATTTATGGTGTAATGTTATTGTATGTTAATAGATAAATAATATAAATAAGTTATTTGTAGCAATATATTTAATGACTTATGTATTATTTATATTATTAACTATTTTATATTAAATTTATTAAGACTACTTGTTATTATTAAAGAATGCTAGCATGATTAATATATTAATGTATCCTGCATGGGATGGTTATTACTTTTTTGTTAATGATACACATTATACAATTTATAAGATTAATAATATTACTTATTTTTGTGATTTTATAAAAAATTATTTTTTATAAGATCTATTTTTCTTTTTTAGCATCTGCTTGATAATTTTATTATACCTGTTAAAAGTTCTAGTCTGTATAATAGAGTAATAAGATATATTTTTTTATGTAGATGTATTATTTACAAGAAAAATATTGAATACTTGTAATAATTGTAACATGAAAGAAATAAGTTATTAAACATCAAAAGATGTATTTACTGTAAATATTAGTTATTAACTATATATGTAGCTTATTTTTTAAAGCAGGGTACTTTTTATATGAATAAAATATGAGCATATTCAGAAGGTATAAATGTTTCAATATGAGAAAAATTGCAATTAATGATTATAAAGTTCTGCTATTTAAACTATTGTTAGAATATTTTTTTATTTATTGATATGTTAAATATATTTAAATTTATATATAGAAAATATGCTAAATTTTTTTGTACATGTAAGTACAATGCTTTATTATAGCATAGAATCATGAATCTTTAAGTTGGTTCTATAAGCTATTTATATGGTTGTATTACTTTATATTACATACATAGTGCATGTGGTAATTGCAACATGGTATTACTATACGAGAAAGGAATTTTTGTATTAGGTAATAAAATAGGTAGAATATAATATTAAATAACTACTTAATAAATAACTACTTAAATATTGTAGAGGATACTATAAACATTATTAAAATCATAACTTAAAAAAAATATGCTCCTATAGTTATCAGATAATATATAATCTAAAATATTAGTGGACCAATTGCTGACGATCTTTTTTTAAAAGAGGATTTTTGTACTAGCGATATTATATAATTAACAACTTGTGCTTCATAACCTTGGGTTATTATTTCTTCTTTAGAAAAGTTTTTGTGAACTAGTAACTCTAATATTGAATCTAAAATCGAATATTCAGGTAGTGTATCTTGATCTTTTTGATTGTAGTTTAGTTCAGCAGATGGTGGTTTATTTATTATTGCATTGGAAATTATGTTCATTTTTTGGCATAAACTATTTTCAGGGACATTATTATTTCGCCAATGTACTAGTTTATAAACCTGAGTTTTATATAAATCTTTAATTGGTGCGAAACCACCACACATATCTCCATATAAAGTTGTATAACCTGTAAGTAGTTCAGATTTATTGCCTGTTGATAATAATAAAAATTTAAATTTATTACTAATTGCCATTAATATTAATCCTCTTATTCTAGATTGAAGATTTTCTTCAGTAATGTCTTGTTTTAAATTTACGAACATTTTCTGTAAACTTATTAATGAATTTTTAAAAATATTATCTACATCTAATATTGTATAATTTATTGTAAGATTTTTTGAAAATTGCTCAGCATCATATATGCTATTACATGATGTATATTGTGTTGTTAACATAACACCATGAACTTTATCAGGCCCTAATGCATCTGCTGCAATAGAAGCTACTAATGAAGAATCTATTCCACCAGACATACCTAGTAATACATTAGTAAAGTGATTTTTATATGTATAATCTTTAAGTGCAAGCATCAGTGCTTGGTAGTGTAAAGAGTAGTTGTTATAAAGTTTTATGTTATTATTTTGTAGGTTATGCATATCAATAAGTTCTTTATTTCCTTGCCATAATCCTAAAGAAAAAACTTTTTGCTGATTATCAGAGTTATAAAGTTTTATGTTATTATTTTGTAGGTTATGCATATCAATAAGTTCTTTGTTTTCTTGCCATAATCCTAAAGAAAAAACTTTCTGCTGATGATAAACAAATGATCCACCATGAAATACACGATGTCCATATCCTCCTATTAAATTTGTATATATTATGGGTTTTGTATTTAGAATATCATTATGATTTTGATTAAATGATCTTCTGTATGGATCTTGACCCATTATTAAAAATAAATGTGCGTCTAAGCTATTATATACTTTAAAATTAAGAGATAGTAATATACATATTTGATTTATGTATAATGTTACGTTATTGCTGACAATTTGATGATTATTAATAGGTATGCAAATAAGTTCTTTTATCTTACCATTTTGAATAAAGTAGATAATTTCATGTAAAATATTGTGTCTACTTATAACATTACCAATAATTATGCATGTTTTTTGATTTTTTGTGTATGCAGCTAAATCTTGTATGTATTTAAAACAATTATAAAGAAAGTTGCCAGATAAAATAGGTTCTTCTTCTATGTATCCTGATATTGCGTATCGAGAAAATAACACTAAATCAGCAGATTGGTTACAAGCTTCTGTATATGTGTTTAATATCTTCACATAATTGTAATTTAGATCTTCAGGGTTGTAATTTAATTGTGTTATTAGAACTGATATTTTAATCATAAACTTTTTTAAGTATTGATAATATCAGCTAATTCTAAAGCAGCATAAGTGATAATGCTTTTTGCTCCTGCACGTTTAAAACTTATTAATGATTCGTATATAACCTGATCATAATCCAACCAGCCATTTTGTGCTGCAGCCTTAATCATAGCATATTCTCCACTAACTTGATATGCAAAAATAGGGACCTTAAATAAATTACTAGCAGATTTTATAATATCTAAGTACGGCATTCCTGGTTTTATCATTATCATATCAGCACTTTCATCAATATCCATTTGAATTTCAGTCAGTGCTTCGTTAGCATTTGCTATATTTATTTGATATGTACTTTTATCTATGATTTGTGATATGTTATGAGAACCTATAGCATAACGAAAAGGATTGTAAAAACCAGAACAATACTTTGCAGCATAAGATAAAATACATACATCCTGAAAGGTACAATTATCTAAAAATTCTCTTATTGCTTTAATTCTTCCATCCATCATATCTGATGGTGCAACTATGTCGCAGCCTGCTGCAGCTAATACTACAGCTTGTTTACATAATATTGATATAGTTAAATCATTATCTACCTTATTATTAATAAGAATACCATCATGCCCAGAAGGAGTATAGGGATCAAGTGCAACATCTGCAATAATTCCAATGTTTGGCACTGCATCTTTGATAGCCTTTATTGTATTGCATATTAAATTATTTGGATTATATGCTTCTTGTGCTTCTTCACATTTTAGTTGGTTATTTACTACAGGAAATAGTGCAATAGCATTAATGCCTAAGTTTTTTGCTTGTTTTACTATATCAATAATTTGTAGAATGGAATGACGTTTTATTTCGTTCAATCCTTTTATTGGGATGAAATCTTTATCTTCATCATGTACAAATAATGGTAATATTAAATCATTCGTAGATAATGAATTTTCCTGTAAAAGATTACGCAACCAACCATAAAGGCGTTTACGTCGTAGTCTGGTATTTGGAAACATAATTAATTTTAATTTGTATAATACAATCAAATTTAATAATACAAGTTTTTATGTAAAATTGTATATTTTATTTATTGAAATATTTTTTTTGTAATGTTTGAATTGCATATTATGGATTATAGGACAATTATTCAAATTATATGGTAAAAAGGGATATTTTTGATGATTATAACTTAAATAAAAAAGTGCTGAATAAAAGTAAAATACGCTTAATTTATTCTACTGGGCCATTTATTGTATTCTATATAATCATTATTATCCGTATGTTGAGTTTGACACTAATATACGAAGAAAGTGCTGATAATAAAATGAAGAATGTGCATGTTTATAGTAGACCTATAGTGTTAGACAGAAATGGAAATATTTTAGCAACCAATTTAGTTACAGCATCAGTATTTGCTAATGCGAATCAAATTTTTGATCCAGAAAGCACTGCTCAAAAAATAGTTAAAATTTTAAAAAATACTACATACTCACGTGTATATAAGCTTTTAACATCAAAGAAAAATTTTGTATGGATAGAGCGTAACATTACTACTACAGAAGAATTAGAGATTAAATCTTTAGGGATTCCGGGAATTAATTTAATTTATGAAAAAAAAAGAATTTATCCGCAAGGTAATTTATTTGCGCATGTATTGGGGTATGTTGACACGGATAATAAAGGAATTTCTGGCATTGAACATTATATTGATCATTCTAATTTAAGTGACCGTGAAGTAAAATTGTCAGTTGATATGAGGGTGCAAAACATTGTTAGAGAAGAAGTACTTTGCCAAATGGAAAAATATCAAGCTTTAGGTGGCTTAGGAATAGTTATGGATGTTAGAAATGGTGAAATTATATCTATGGTAAGTTTACCTGATTTTGATCTTAATAATCAATCACAAGCTATTAATAATCAAAAATTTAATCGAGTTAGTGTAGGAGTATATGAAATAGGATCAATATTTAAATTATTTACTATAGCTAGTGCTATAGATTCAAAAAAAATTAAAATAAGTGATACATATGATGTCTCAAAACCTTTTCGTATTGGAAAATATAAAATCCAAGATTTGTATCAATCTAAGAAACCTGTGTTAACTGTTGGAGAAATTTTTGCTAAATCTTCAAACATAGGTATGGCTCAAATTGTTACACAGTTGGGAAAGGATGTTCAAATTGAATACTTAGAAAAACTAGATTTATTTTCTAATTTGAATATAGAAATTCCAGAAAAATCTATGCCTATACTTCCAAAAAAGTGGTATGATAGTACAATGATAACAGTATCATACGGATATGGAGTTGCTGTAACACCGTTGCATGTAATACAAGCTTCTGCTGGATTAGTGAATAATGGTGTTATGAATCAAGCAACGTTACTTTTTAATAATATAAATAATAAGAAAAAAAGAATCATTAGTCAGGAAACATCACGTGAACTTAGAACATTATTAAGATTTGCAGTGAAGAGTGGTACAGGCATGAAAGCAGATGTACATGGGTATTTAGTAGGAGGTAAAACTGGATCTGCTGAAAAAATTATTGATGGTAAATATAGAAGAGATGTTAACATATCTTCATTTATAGCAGCGTTTCCGATTACATATCCTAAATATATGATAATGGTATTAATTGATGAACCACGTGGCACTAAAGTAACGGGTGGTAAGATAGCAGCTCCTATAGTAAGTGGTATTATTAATAGGATAGCTCCTATTTTAGATATAGCACCAAATATGTATTAAAGTATTAATCTGAGATTTTGTGTATATAACATCTATGGTAGCTATTATGCTATAATATAAGTAGAAACTTTTCTAATATGAAAAAATTAAATACTAAGATATATGTTATTTAATACTTGTATGATTTATGTATGTTAGTAATGTGAATATTAGTTATATTATAATTCAAGTAAACTGTTATTAAATAAGGTTATTGTATAGTAACTTACAGTTTAATAAATATTTGTAATTTTTATTTTTGATATTAAATTAAGGATAAGAAGTAAGATTATTATATTATGGCTTTATTATCCTGAGTAAAATACACACTCCTTCATTTATAACTGAATAAGAAATAGTTTGTTACTCTATCATATTAAAAGTGATTTGTTAATTTATGCAATGCCTTGAGAAATTATAACTTTATGATTAGTAATTTTTATTAGTACTGATTGGCAGTTAAGGCATTCTTAATTGCTAGTTTAACACAAAATCTGTAAGAATTATAAATTTTTATATTATGTTTATAATTTTATATGAAAGTATTAAACGTGTAAGCTACATTTGTAATATGTGCATAGATAGTATGATCATAATGTTATTTTGGCAAAGTTGAATTCAGAATTGAAAATAACCTTCATATTGTTATCAACTATACTAATAGGTAATATTCTTTGTATATGTAATTATCTTATTTTATCAAAACAATACTTAAATATACCGTACAATTATTTTTTATTTTATAATGTTATTTCTTGTAATATATATCACTTTATCTATCAAATTGTAAAATAGTGATATATTGTCATTATTTTACCAAAGTATTATTGCTAATTTTTATCTTTAAAATATTATATATCATAGTATTTTTATAAAGGTTATACGTTTCTAATAAGATGTAACTATAAACTGCAAAATGTATATTCTAAATTTTATAGGGACTATATGTTCCTGTTAAAGTTCGATAAACATAATTATTGAGCAATCTAAATTTTATTTTTACATTAATTGAAAGTGCATAATTTTTTATTTGTTAATTGGATATTATTATATTTATTTACTAAAACAGTAATTTTTTACAAGTTAATTCTTAGTAATACTATAAAACAATTAATTAGAGAATGAACAATAATATATTATATAAAATAGATTATTTATCAATTAATATGGAGTTTGTTAGTTGAGAATAGTGTATCATGTCATGGTTAGGAGTTAAGTATCTTAATGAATAATTCACAAGTATTTACAGTTCATTGTAGTGAGTCATTTTTAGATGTTGTTGCTCATTATATATGTACGCAACATAATACTATAGTTATAGTCCCTGATGAAGATGACGTAAAATTTATTAGCACTGTACTAATAAAATTAAATTATAACATGGATAATACTGTTATTCTATCATTTATGGAAGTAAAACGTAAGTTGGTTATGTTGCATGAAGATGCTGATGATACAAAATTGCTTTTTTTAATGCAGTTTATAGAATCATGGAATAAGGAGAATGATGATAATTATTCAGTATTGTTAAGTAATGAGTTATTGTCTTTATTAGATGAATTACAAGTTAATTGTATACAATTTGACTCCTTAAGAGATTTGTTTGTTGTTGATGATTCAGAATATTGGCAAAAGACGTCAAAGTTTCTTTGTGATTTAGTACATAAGTGGAAGTTAAAATATGATGTAAATCTTATAAAAAATTTTTGTATTGATGAATTAATATGTCAATGGAAAGAGCATTATCCATCTTATAAGGTTATTTTAGCAGTTATGGATTGTAGTAAATTATTTCTACATTTTGTACGTGCAGTGTATAAACTTATAGATAGCAAAATTATATTACCATATGTAAATTTTGATATCTCAGATAATGATTGGCAAAATCTGGATAAAAAGCACTATCAATATAGTATCAAAAATGTACTTTATGAATTAAACATCACAAGGCAAGATGTTAAACAGTTAGAATGTAAAAGTTATTATAATATTATTATTGAAAAGTTATTTAATTTTAATGTGTTATTTAATACATCAAATGATAAAAGTACTAATTTTAATAATATTGAATTAATAACTTGTACATCTGAGGAAGAAGAAGCATATGTAGTTTGTAATCTTATCACATTATACGAAGGTGCAAAGGTTTTCGTTAGTAACAATTCTTTGGTAAGTAGAATAAGGTCTATATTAAATATAGATAATATGCAAGCATGCAATAATAACAATTATTTGATACCTGTATTTTTACTTTATGTAATAGATGCTGTATTATTAAGTAATTCATTGTCATTATTGTCATTACTTAAGCATCCTTTTGTAAGATTGGGATATGCAATAGATGAATATAATATACTTTTAGATGAGTTTGAGTTACAGGTAATACGACAAAGGTCAGATGTGAATTTTAATAATTTTGATGAAATTTGTGATTCCTTAAGCGTTTTTTGTAATAAAATTACAGCAGCACTATCACCTTTAGTATTAGCAAATGATCAATCAATATCAGATATATCATCTGCACATGTGTTATGTGTGCGTTATTTTATAAGTGGTAATCAAGATTGTGATATTATTCTAATAATAGAGGAATTTTTTACTTATTTGCAAAATATGTTAAAGGATATAACAATTTATTCTTTAGGGAAATATAAGGAAATTTTAAAGTTAATTTTGGATAATTATTTTTCTTGTAATATCTTTGATAGGTTAACTAATGTTAATGTCATAAGTAGAGAAGTAGTGATTTTAGCAGGATTTAATGAGGAAGAGCATTATAATAATGGTACATTTTTAAATTCTTCTATGCGCCAAAAAATAGGATTACCATCAGCTGATGAACAGGAGGGATATTTCAATTATATTTTATATAGTATATTATATACAAAAAAAGTTTATATTACTAGGTCAATAAGATCGTTTGGTAAAATTACTGAAGAGCCAATATTGATCAAGTATTTAAGGATTTTACTTGAGGAATATAATTATATAAATTATGATACATTAAGATATCGTCATGCATTTAATAATATTGAAATTAAGCCATATAATAATTATGCTTATAATGTAGGATTAGAAGTAAGATTAAAAACTTTTAGTGTTATTACTACAACTGCTATAGAGGATCTAATAAATAATCCTTATGTGTTTTATGTGCGTAATGTTTTAAATATTGCTCCTATAAAAGAAATTAATACTCAATTTTTACTAAAAGATTTTGGGAATGCTATACATATAATATTTCAAAAGTATTTATTACAAGTTGGTATAAATAATAATTATGATTTGCTTATGAAAATTGCAGAACATGAGTTTGCAAATTTATATAAAAATTGTACATATGCTGAAAGCATGTGGTGGCCAAAATTTAAAAAAATTTCTGATAATTTTTTCGATCTTGATATAAAAAGAAAAAATAATGTTAGATTTATTGAAGTAGAAAAAGTTTTTTCTTGGCGTATAAATCCTGAAATTACTGTAATTGCTAAATGTGATAGAGTTGAGTATTTAAAGGATGGAAGTATTGCAATCATTGATTATAAAACTGGCAATATTCCTTTACAGATTGATATACAGCATGGATTTGCTCCGCAATTAATAGTGCAAGCATTGGCTGTGATGTATAGCACAAATCGACAAATTTCTGATTTAGCATATTGGAAAGTAGATACAGAACAAGTTTCAGTAGTATCTATAAAGGATTTTGATAATATAATAAGGTTTACAGAAGAAAATTTAAGCAAATTTTTGAATTCTTATTTATATGATGAAATATTATTTCATCATATAAATAATAGTGAGTCATCGCGTTATAAAGATTATGAGCTTTTAATGAGAAATAAGTGATGGGTATCTTATTATTCGTAATTACGTAAGTTTGTTATACAAATGTTAATTTCTCAGGAGAATATATTTTACTAGCATTATTAATGGATATGTAAATACTGATAGTTTTTGTGAAAAATTTTTAAATTTAAAAAAGAATATTTATAGGATAATTATGAAGATTGATAAGAAAAGGATTAATTGGATTATTAGTGTAGTTAGTAACATACTAATGTAAGTGATCATTAAAAAATATTAATTTTATAATAGGAAGAAAAATTCATCAAATTATAGATTAGTAAGAACTCATAGGTGAGTGATTTTGTATAGGTTTTTTTTACATTTTATTTATGATAAAACTACTATAAACAATGTAACAGGTTTATGATAATAGATTTTTTAGATATAAAAAACCATTGTAATTAACTATAATATGTATTATTTGTTTATATAAATAATATGGTAAATAGTAATTATGCTAAGAAATAAAGTTACAGTGTCTGTACTATTATGTTCCTTTATTGAAAGTTATGATTTTATAGTATATGCTCAGCTTAGCTTGATTTTAGGACAAGTATTTTTTAATGTGCATAGTAGTTATGTGAACTTATTAATGGGGTTAGGAACTTTTGCTATACCATTTATTGTAAGGCCTTTTGGTGCTATGTTGTTTGGTTATATTGGAGATAGAAAAGGACGAAAATCTTCTTTAGTATTATCAATGATATTGTTTTTATTGTCGATTTTTTGCATGGCTTTTTTACCCACACCTGAAAGTATAGGTATTATTTCTCCAATCATTCTTGTAATAATACGTATGATTCAAGGATTAGCTATGTCTGGGGAAATAGGTGGGTTAGTGCTGATTATAGAGAATGTAAAGTACGATAAAGTTGCTATAGCGTCTGCTATGCATGGTATTGCTATAGTATGTGGAGGCATTCTAGCGTATGTTGTAATTAGCTTATGTAAGAATTTTTTGACAGAATATGAAATGCTTTCCTATGGATGGAGGATACCTTTTTTTATAGCATTTTTAATGAGTCTGTTATTGCCGTATTTGCGGAAATCTATGGAGGAAAGCCATCAGTATTCAGAGCATATAAAAGTTAATCAACCTAGTTCTTTTTTTTCTCTTTTAGAGGCATTTATTAAATATAGGAAAGATTGCTTATTAGTTTATAGTATTACTTCTTTAACTTCTGCAATGTTTTATTTAGTTTTTGTATATATAGACATTCCACAGCACGTTAATATTATGAATTACATTATATTGATGACTATTTTTATTGCGAGTTATTATTGTTTTGCATATTTTATTGGAGTTAAAGATAGCAAAATATCACAATTACTTGCGATATTAGTGGTAATAATATTTGCTTATCCAACTTTTTACTTAATGTCTTACAAATTTTTCTTTGCATGTATTATGTCTATGATTTTGAATGCTATTTTATTTGGTATAGTATTTCCTATTGTAGTTTCTATATTTCCTGTAGCTGTTAGACATACTTGTTTTTTAGTGATTTACAATATTGCTCACATTAGTGGAGGTATTGCTCCTGTAGTGTGTTTATGGATGTCGAATATTGTAAAGCTACAAGCGGTTCCAGCATTATATATTATATTTTGGGCTATTATGGCTTTTATTTGTCTCCTATTGTATAAAGGGCGGAATTACATGGAATTAAGACATCTTAATGGTTGATAGTTTGCTAATAGATTTATAGATTGTAGGTTAATAGTTTATAAAGGTAGTTGCTGCTAATTTTTTGTTATAGTGAATATCAATACTTGCTTTTAAGGTGTAGTGAGGTATTTTTGATATATGAGTGAAATAACTTATTAAATATTGTTTTATTATAATGTAAAGCATTATTATATTAATTGATGATACATACTTTTTATTATCTGAATAAATAATGATGGATTTAGTATAATTTTAGTTATTATTAAAGATTGTTGCTAACGAAAACTTTTGTGCCTTTGTACAGTTTAATAAGATTACAAGCTACATATGCTTTTTCTTCAAATGTACAAGTTATTAGTTAATATATTAAAATTACTCCCTTGATCAGATATCAAAATTCATTAATAATTGGCTTGAAGGTATACATATAATGATGTGCTATTACTAAACACTAGATATCTCTAAGCAATGAGGATAGTAAAGCATTCTTTAAAATGGTATTTCATCATCTATATCAACTTCAATACTATTGAAATTTTCATTTTGTAAATCATTGCTATCTTGTTTTTCACTAATAGTGCTAAATGATCCATCCTGGGTATTACCCTTAGAATCTAGCATATAAAATGCAGAATTAAATCCTTGAAGTACTACTTCTGTGGTATAACGATCTGTATTATTTTGATCAACCCATTTTCTAGTTTTCAATGAACCCTCTATATATACTTTAGAACCTTTACGCACGCAGTTTTTTATGATTTTAACTAATCCTTCATTAAATACTACAATATTATGCCATTCTGTTTTTTCTGTTCTAGTACCAGTTGACTTATCAACCCAAGCTTCAGATGTAGCAAGAGAAAAGCTAGCCATTTCCTTACCGTTTTGCATTATTCTTACATCAGGATCTTTACCCAGATGGCCTATTAATATAACTTTATTAACACCTATATAGGACATGATAAGTTTATTTAAGGATTTACATTATGCTACTTTGCAATATAATGATTTAATATTTACTAGTCAATACTTATTTTGCTACATGTAGTATTTTTAGGTACTTGTTTTTTAATTATGAAGTTATAGTTTATGGAATACTCTTTTCAAAGAATAAAGTCTAAAGCAATTACTGGTGTTTTTAAAGTAATGGGTGAAGTAGCAGATGCTGTTTTATCCTGGGTTAATAGTATAAGTAAAGATTTAACAAAGAGCCAAGATATAGATAACCTTTATAATAAGATGAATGAATGTGTTAATCCTAAAGGTGGTGAAGTTAAAGCTCGCTATAATACTATATCTCTTGGTAATTTGTATCTTAATTTATCTAAAATCGGAAAAGCTAAATTTCTTACATTGTTAAATGATCAATTTAGTGCAAATAGAGAAGAGATAAGCTTGAAAATTGATGCTTATCGGAATGATGCTGAAAATAATTTTAAGGAAGAGTTAGAATTTGAATTACTAAATGCTTTGCATTCTCCAAGGTTTCGTATATTAAAGCAATTTATATCTTTACCAGAAGGGTTAAAATTTCTTGTTGATATGAGAGCTGATGTTATAAATTTTAAGAAGCAAGGGTATTCATTTTTTGCATTAGATAAGGATTTGAGAAATATATTATCTTCATGGTTTGATGTGGGATTATTAGATCTGCGTCAAATTACATGGGATTCACCTGCATCATTATTGGAAAAGCTTGTTATTTATGAAGCAGTACATGCGATTTCTTCTTGGGAAGATTTGCGTCATAGATTGGATTCAGATCGTAGATGTTTTGCTTTTTTTCATTATAAAATGCCAGATGATCCTTTGATTTTTGTAGAAGTAGCTCTTGTTGATCATATAGCAGGTAATATACAAGTTTTATTAGATGAGACAATGCCAGTGATAAATGCAGAGAATGCAAAAGTTGCTATTTTTTATTCTATATCTAACACTCAAATAGGGTTATCAGGTATTAATTTAGGTAATTTTCTCATTAAACGTGTTGTCAATAAGTTATTAAATGAATTTCATAACATAAAAACTTATGCAACACTATCTCCTATTCCAGGATTTTTACAATGGTTAACTCAGGCTGTTAATTTGGAAAAGTGTTTAAACGAGTTAAAAATTACTCTTCAAAGTGAAGAAGTTATGTCATATATTAATACTGATTACAGCGAATTTTCAGTAGAAATACAAAATTTATTTCTTAAATTATGTGCTTATTATTTAATGGTTGTTAAAAATGAAAATAAAGCTGCTGATCCTGTTGCTCATTTCCATTTGAGTAATGGCGCATCAATTAAAAAGTTGCATTGGATGGCTGATAATTCGGATAAGGGCTTAAAAAGTTCTATGGGTATTATGGTGAATTATATTTATGAGTTATCTAAAATAGATGATAATTATGAAAATTATGTAATAAAAAAGAAAATAAATTGTTCAAAAGAAATGTTATCTTTACTTAAGACTTAAGATTTAACTGAAGTAATTGGAAATTATATGGTAATACAGGGAAAAAATTGTAACTGGGAAGTTATTATAGGTCTTGAGGTTCATGCTCAGATTATTTCTAATAGTAAATTATTTTCTGGAGCATCTACAAAGTTTTGTGAAGAACCTAATATACAAGTATCATTATTTGATATGGCTATGCCAGGTATGCTACCTGTAGTTAATACTTATTGTATAGAACAAGTAGTTAAAGCTGGTCTTGCGCTTTCATGTGAAATTAATAAATATTCAGTCTTTGATAGAAAAAATTATTTTTATCCTGATTTACCATTAGGATATCAAATTACTCAGTTTTATTATCCTATTGTAAGTAATGGTAAAATTGTTTTAGAAGAATCTGCAAAAAAGGAAATAAGAATATCTAGAATCCATCTTGAACAGGATGCAGGAAAAAGTATACATGAGAAAAATAATACATATATAGATTTCAATAGAGCTGGGGTAGCTTTAATGGAAATTGTTTCTGAGCCTGATTTGAGATCTCCAGAAGAAGTAGCAGAATATTTGAAAAAATTACGTATGATTTTAAGATTTATTAATTGTTGTGATGGTGATATGGAAAAAGGTTCTTTACGTTGTGATGCAAATGTATCAGTTCGTCCTGTAGGAGATAAGAATTTTGGTACAAGATCTGAAATAAAGAATTTAAACTCCATACGTTATGTTATGCAGGCTATAGAATATGAAAGTAATAGGCAAATAGAAATATTAGATTGTGGGGGAATTTTAACGCAGAGTACAATGTTATTTGATGTAAATTCTGGGCAAACACGAGTTATTAGAGATAAAGAAGATGCACATGACTATAGATATTTTCCAGATCCTGATCTTTTGCCTATAACACTTACTAGTGAATTTATTGATAGTTTAAAGCTATCTTTACCAGAGTTGCCAGATGCAAAAAAAGCTCGATATATTAAAAATTTTGGATTATCGCTTTATGATGCAGAAATTTTATCTTCAGATAAAGATACTGCTGAATATTTTGAAAAAGTAGTAGCAGAAGAACAAAATTTTAAGCTAGCTGCTTCTTGGATAATAGGTGAGCTTTTTGGTAAATTAAATAAAGCAAATATTCCTATCAAATTATCTCCAATAAAAGCTGAAGATTTAGTTAAATTGCTACTTTTAATGTCAAATGATGTTATTTCTGGAAAAATAGCAAAGCAAGTTTTTAATGTAATGTTTGATACAGGTAAAGAGCCATTATTAATAATTGAAGAACAAGGTCTACAGGAAATTAAAAATGAGGATATGCTTGCTTGTATTATAGATAATGTACTTAAGAATAATGCAGATAAAGTTAATGATTATAAGCAAGGAAAAGATAAATTATTTGGTTATTTTGTAGGTCAAGTAATGAAAGAAACAAATGGCAAAGCTAATCCGCAATTGGTAAATTCTCTTCTTAAGAAGAAATTAATATAATATATTTATTATTCAATGATAAGCTTATTTAATATAAGAAGAGTAAATATAGTTTTTATAGAAGGAATTTACTAATATTAATTATAGGCTGTACTTATTTGATTTTGTTATATGTGTTATATTAAAATGATAATTACTTACTTGTATTATTTTTAATACAAGTTATTTGTTTGTAAAATAGAAGCTTAATACATAAATTCTAAATATATAGAAGATTGTTTTATATCTGCTAAATATAATATAAAGTAGTTATTATAATATTATTTATATGTATTACATTATAAATGTAGCATCTATCAGTAATAAAGTAAGATATAAGTGCAGATAGTAAAGCAATGATAAGTTATACTTATATGAGTTTAGTATAATAAATAGTATTTTAATGTTATAGCCAGTTTTATATATTTTAGATAAGGATTATGAATAGTTTTAAAACGTTATTGACAATATTTTTATAAGTTATTACCATGCTATTTAATTAGTGTATCGTACTAATATGGGAGGGGGTGTAGCTCAGTTGGTTAGAGCGCAAGCCTGTCACGCTTGAGGTCGCGAGTTCGAGTCTCGTCACTCCCGCATTTATGTAGGTCATTATAAGAGACGTACATTAAAGGAGAAGTAGTGCTTAGTGATATAATGAAAGGTAAAAAAGGTATAATTATTGGTGTTGCTAATGACAGATCTTTAGCTTGGGGTATCGCTAAGACATTGTCTATGCATGGAGCTAAGTTAGCATTAACATATTTATCTGAAACTTTTAAGAAAAGGGTTGAGCCTCTAGCTAATTCTGTGGATGCAGAGTTATTGATTCCTTGTGATGTTGGTAATATAGATTCAATATGCAATATGGTTAGCAAGGTAAAGGATAATTGGGAATTTGTAGACTTTATTGTCCACGCTGTGGCTTTTTCTGATAAGAATGAATTAAAGGGTAGATATATAGATACTTCACTTGATAATTTTTTAACATCAATGCATATTTCCTGTTATTCATTAACTGCTATTGCTAAACAGGCTGAAGAATTAATGAATCCTAATGGTGGTAGTATACTGACTTTATCTTATTATGGTTCTCAAAAGGTTGTACCACACTATAATGTGATGGGAGTATGTAAGGCAGCGCTTGAAGCAAGTGTAAAGTATTTAGCAGTTGATTTAGGAAATCGGCAAATAAGAGTAAATGCAATTTCTGCAGGTCCTGTTAGAACTTTAGCTTCTGCAGGAATAGGGGATTTTCATTATATTTTAACATGGAATAAATTTAATTCACCATTACGTCGTAATACTACGCTTGATGATGTTGGAGGAGCAGCTCTATATTTGTTAAGTGATTTAGGAAGGGGTACTACAGGTGAAACCTTGTATGTTGATAATGGTTATAATGTTATAGGAATGAAAATGATAGATGCTCCTGATATTCATTATACAGAAGGTAAATTATAGGTGTATTGCGTTTATCATGCTTCTTTAGTAATTATGAATAAGTGCTAGGATAGCTGTTAAATTAATGACTTAATAAACAAAGTAATGAGTATTTAGATATGTTTTTCGTGATGTAATCTCTAATATTATGAGATATTAGTTATATTATTTGTGTTTTTAACAAGCTTGATATATTTGGGGCATTTATTGTAAGAAAGCTTCTAATTTGTTTTTTAAGTTTGAATGTATAGTGTTATTCTTCTTATATGTGAATATTTATTGTGGGTGTTATATAGTATATTTATGATTAGGAAAAATCTTTGCAAGTTATTATAAGTGTTGTGCTAAATATAAACTAAGTATTAACTAGATAATAAAGATAAGGTAATTTTGGATTATAATAATAAATTAAAATAATAAATGGGTATTAAATCTTATCTTTAAAATATCATTTATTAAATGTATAGAAATTATACTATGTAGATTATTAGTTATTGTAGTAAAGCAGCATATATCAATATGTATTTATTATAATTGCTGTTTTGTGATATTTACATTGTATTTTTAAGTGTAGTAGAGTTAGTTACTGTATTGAGTTCTTTTAATCATTATAAGAGTGATAAATTTTTTGAATGTAATAATAAATTTATTACTTAAGGTTGCATTAATAGTACACTATATATATTTTAATATGTATAAAAGTTATAGTGTATGTTCTATAAATGATAATGGAAGTATATTTTATAAGAATGTCATTTTATGTAAATCTAACAGTGAAATTGATAGATGATTTTTTATTTATGTAATATAATATAACTCTATCTTTAGCTGTTTTTTTAATTTAATGACTTTAAGTGTATTATTTGCTATATTTTTCTAAGGTTGTGTTATGAGTGATGGTAGTGCTGGAGTTATTGGTGATTGTATCAGTGAAAGATTACAAAGTGATAATCAAATAATTTGGAAAAATGTTCAGAGAAAACTGCGCAATTTGTACGGTAATGCTATATATGATAGTTGGCTAAGTACTTTAGCCTATTCTGGAAGTGATAATGGTAAAGTAATACTATCAGTATCTACTAGGTTTATAAAAGAATGGATATTAGTACATTACATAGATCAGATTTTAAAATATTGGCAAACAGAAAATCCTAATATTTATTCTATAGATATTTGTGTATATAATAATCACCCTGTTGTTCACTCAGTGGTTGAATCTAAAAGTGATGAATTAACAGATCATGAAGTTAATAGCAATTATGATCATCTTAGTTCACCACTGGATCCAAGATTTACATTTGATAATTTTGTTGTTGGTAAACCAAATGAATTAGCTTTCGCTGCTGCTAGGAGAGTGGCTGAATCATCTGCTCCTATATTTGGGAGTAATCCTCTTTTTTTATATGGAGGTGTGGGGTTAGGAAAAACTCATTTAATGCATGCTATTGCCTGGTATGTTTTAGGATTGTCATCAACAAGAAAAATAGCATATCTTTCTGCAGAAAAGTTTATGTATCAATATGTAACGGCATTACGAAGTAAGGATATAATGCTTTTTAAAGAGCAGTTTCGTTCAGTTGATATTTTAATGGTTGATGATGTTCAATTTATTAGTGGTAAAGATAGTACACAAGAGGAATTTTTTCATACTTTTAATGCATTAATAGATCAAAATAAGCAATTAGTTATATCTGCTGATAGATCTCCTAGTGATTTAGATGGTGTTGAAGATAGGATAAAATCTAGGTTAGGATGGGGTCTTGTTGCTGATATTAATGAAACGACTTTTGAGTTGAGACTGGGAATTTTGCAATTAAAAATTGAAAAGATGGGTATTAGTATTCCCAATCAAGTATTAGAATTTTTAGCGAAAAATATAAAATCTAATATTAGAGAATTAGAGGGTGCGTTAAATAAAGTTGTAGCACATTCTTCTTTAGTTGGTGGAAGCGTGACTTTGGAATCAGCTAATGATATCTTATCAGATCTTTTAAGGGCAAATCATAGATCAATAACAATTGATGTTATACAAAAAAAAGTTGCTGAGTATTTTAATATAAAGATATCAGATATGTATTCTACAAGAAGATTGCGGACTCTTGCAAGGCCAAGGCAAGTTGCAATGTATTTAGCAAAAAAATTAACACAAAAAAGTTTACCAGATATAGGGAAAAGCTTTGGTGGAAGAGATCATGCAACAGTTATTCATGCAGTTAAACAAATAGAAAAGCTTATAAGTATGGATAGTAAGTTAAATGATGATATTAACTTATTAATGCGAATGTTGAGGTAGTGTATGTAATATATCATTATTTGTCTTATTTTTATATGAATTGAAGTGCTTATGTGGTATTTTTTTATTTTTGATAAAAAAATGGAATTAATAGTTTATTAATATAATAAGTTTATTAAACATTGTTATAATGTACTTTATTTGAATTAAAAATCTGCTAAGCTATCTTAGCTGATTCCAAAGTCACCGTTTCTCCCGACTAAGGTGCTAAGAATATGGAAGTATATAGTTTAGCTCTTATTTTAAATTGATATGACTTTTATATTAAAAAATTTATATAATTATCTGATAAATGAGGAAGATAGTTTAAAAAAAGTATAGTAAACTTACAAATAAAAAATTCTAGCATTATGGAAATAATTATGTTGAGCTTAATTAATTGAGAAACGTATCATTAATTAAATAATTATTGTAGCTATTTATATTATTAATGAAAGTATTGTGATTAATTAAATTAGATGCTATGTAACTATCATATACTAGCTAATAAGCAAAAAATACCAACGATATATTTTAATAATTAACGTTACATAAATTGTCCCTTTATAAGAAAATAAATTTTACATACTTATAAATAACTTATATTACAAATTGTATATGTAGAACATTATTTGCACTGAGAATTATCCTTTTGTTTTTCTATACGGGATACATGATTGGGCAATGCTTTGAATGTTGGTGCAGATGCAAATTTAGCAGCATTATGTATATTTGGTTCTTCTGTGTCATTAAGATATTTTTTTAGTACCATGCCAGCTTGTCCAACAACTATTAAAGGGAATACAAGCGCTACAGCAGTTGCTAAACCACTAAGACATAATCCTAACATTAGAAATAATAAGGACATAGGTGTATTTACCATATTTTTAAATACAATATCCTTATGCTCAGGGGCGTTAGTGTCTTGATTATATTGCTGAAAGTTCATTTTTTCTTTTAACGAACCTAATATATTCGAAGGATTTATGTCAAGAAAGTCTCCAACTTGTTCTTTAACTTTTGTTAGTATACTAGCATGATTCCTTTTATATGTGAATATTTGTTGTTTAATATTTTGTATATCATGAGCGGTAAGATCTGATTTTATATACGAACAAGCTTCAACTGTTTGAACTAATTTTTGAAAATTTTCATTATTTACTTCTAGCATCATTAGACGCATTTCTGCTACTAAAAATAACCTATATAGTCCATAAATTATATGACGTCTCTTGTATATATTAGTATTTTTATTTGCATGTGCAAAAACTATATTTGTCTTTTCTATGCCTATATTTTCTTGTAAAGACTTATGAATTTGATTTTCAAATTCTAGATGAGCATCATTTTGTATTTTATGATTATTCTGCTTTAAGTATTGATTGCATTCTTGATTACTAGGGTTGCGCTGTAGTTTTTGCTTTAATGTATCTATATGCTGAGTTTTGTGTTGATTTATAATGGATTGTATTTGAGCACTAACAGTATCTTCTGTTTCATTAATTATCTTAGATATACGTTGCTGTAAAACATGATTTTTCATTTGGGGTAAATTATTAGAAAACATGGCATATGGTACCTTAAAAGAATATGTACTTATATATTAAATTATGATAACACATTTATTGTAAAAAGTGTACATTTTTTTTGAATTGATATTATGAGAATAGGAATATTAGGTGGTTCATTTGATCCACCACATTATGGTCATTTGCATATTACTATGAATTTACTTAAGATATTACAATTAAATGAATTGTGGTGGGTGTTAACGAGACAAAATCCATTAAAATTTAATAGTAAGTATAATTTAGAGGAAAGATTATTATTAGCTAATAAAATTACTTGTGATTATAAAAGAGTAAAAGTAATTTATGTCGATAGTTGTTATAGTTATCATGTGGTTACATACTTAAAAAGAAGGTATTATAATGTAAATTTTATATGGTTAATGGGTTCTGATAATTTACTATTTTTTCATAAGTGGTATAGATGGAAGGATTTTTGTCAACTTATTCCAATATTAGTATTTGAGCGTAAAAATTATGTTTATAATGCATTAAAATCTTGTTTTTCATATTCTCAATATCAACGTTATGTAAATGTGGGGTTATTGATAAAAGAATTATATGGATGGAGTTTTGTTAGATCTGTAACTTATGATATGTCCTCTACTAAAATAAGAGGATATAGCTTAAATAAGAATTAGAAGACTATATATATGAAATAATTTTTGCTACTATGTTATAAAAGTTGACTGCTTATTTATTTTCTCAAATAAGACTTAGGTATTGAATAGTAAAGAATTTTATCTTAGCAAGAGAGAAAATAATAAAGTTATTATACTAATTATTAATTAGAGGCGTTATGAAAGATATTATTTTAGGAGTTAATGTTGATCACGTAGCAACTTTACGTAATACTAGAAACACTACTTATCCTGATGTTTTAGAAGTCGCAAATTTAGCTATAAAGCATGGAGCAGATTTTATAACTATTCATTTAAGAGAAGATCGTAGACATATAAATGATCAAGATGTTTTTAAATTAAAGAATAACTTAAATGCTCCCTTAAATTTAGAAATTGCAGCAACTGATGAAATGTTAAAAATAGCAGAATTAGTGCATCCACAATCTGTATGTTTAGTTCCTGAAAATAGAAAAGAAATGACAACAGAAGGTGGAATAAATCTTAAAGAAATGTATCACATTATAGAACCTATGATTTGTAAATTACATGCAATTAATATACAAGTTACTCTTTTTATTGAGCCTG
The DNA here is from genome assembly GCF_019186785.1 of Neoehrlichia mikurensis. Lineage (GTDB taxonomy): Bacteria > Pseudomonadota > Alphaproteobacteria > Rickettsiales > Anaplasmataceae > Neoehrlichia > Neoehrlichia mikurensis. The sequence continues at coordinate 165,395 of NZ_CP066557.1, read as the reverse complement.
AAATAGAGCAAATCAACTATGCAAAAAAACTTTCTGTACGTACTATAGAATTACATACTGGTCTATATTGTAATAATATGACGTCAAGAAGTCTACACCAGATAGAACAAGCTGCCTACTATAGTTATACTCAAGGCATAGAATGCCATGCAGGCCATGGATTAAATTATAAAAGTGCTGCTATAATAGCTAAAATACCATATATATCAGCTCTTAATATAGGGCACTTTTTAATTTCTGAATCTATTATACATGGCATTGGGTATTCAGTTCAGAAGATGAAAAAAGTCATTACGTGCTAATGTAAAAACTTATTTTATCAACTATTTATTATATTTAGTAGCTTTTTGCTAGATCTAAATCTTACTCTTTTCTTTGGTGGAAGTGTTTCTAAATCTCCAGTTTTTGGATTGTGATATTTTTTTTCTGCACACTGAATGACGTGCAATGTACCAACATTATGTAAGCGAATAGACTGACTTGTCTCTAGCGTACTCTTTATTGTTGACATGACAATATCATAAGCATTACTTGAGTCTTTTTTTGTTAAATTTAGACCTAACATCAATGCTCTAACTATCATCTCTTTGCTCATAGATAAAACTCCTACTTTGATATAAGTAAATATAGACCTAGGATATTAAGTTAGTGTATATAGTCAACTAAATTTGTTGTTATTATTTAAAGCATTATTAAAAGTAGTGTTTTTTTGAGCTAAATACGCTAATTTGATGTAAAAAATATTAAATATTTAATTTGTTATGCATAATACAATACTTTATTTTTTTATGATTAAATGCCTATTTAGTAGAAAGTGTAATGTTTATAAAAAAAATCATAATAATATATAAGGAGGTAATATATAATATTTTGTAATTAGTGACATTGGATAATGTTAAATGTAAGTTGTTATTTTACTTTGTCTAGATATTTTTTTTACGAAAGATAATGAGTAAAGACTTTTATATATATAAAATAATAAGTTTAATATGATGTTATATGCATTATAGTGTCAACAATATTGATCATAGTTGCTTTTTTTTCTAAGTAAATATTTTTTGATGTAGATATTATATTTTGTATCTTTGAATATCCGTTAAGTAGAGAGTTGATATTTTGTTGAGTAAAACAATTTACAAATTGGGTATTGAATTTAGTTGTAATACCTACGGCTTTTTTTATTATTTCTGAAATTGTAGTAAGTAATATGCGCTCTATTTTGTATAGAGGTACTGTTGTGTTAATAACATCATTTATAGATTTTAAATCTCTATGATTTATTATTTCTATGAGATTGTAATATAAGGTTACTTCGTCATCAATATTATCTGTAATCATTCCAGGAGTTCCTAAATACAAGTAGGCAATTTCATTAGTAAGCTGTATATTTGGAAAATTAATACTGATAACCTGCTTTGTTTCGTCATAACTTAAATCATGTAAATGTATTACAAAGCAACGAGACCTTATAGTTATTGGAATATTATATATATTATGACTGATAAGTATAATGATTGAATTATCTGAAGGTTCTTCTAAAACTTTAAGCATAGCATTCATGGCATTAATAGTTAAATTATCAATACTATCAATAATTGCTACTTTATAATTAGATATTATTGAACTAAAGTTTAAAAATTGCTTCATTTTTCTTATTACATCTATTCCTATAAGTTCTTCATTATCTGTATTAATAACCATAACATCTGGATGTGTTTCTAAGTTATCATGTTGTGTCAAGTATTTTGTAAAGGCATACGATAAAGTTGCTTTACCTATACCTCTTTTACCATGTATTAACCATGAATTAACGTTGGTATTACTAATAAGAATTTTTTTTACTGTTTCATGTCCTATGATATTTTTCATATTTATAGTATATTTTGAAATATATTATAGATTTCTTTGTCTGGGACAATTCCTGATCGTAATATTTTGTATGACATTAGATCAATGACAGTTGACTCTATACCGCTTACTAGCGTATCATCTTTTATGATTATTGAAATATTTTTTTTAATTATATCCGGAATATTACTTGCTTTTGATGTGCTACATGAGCCAGTTATGTTAACGCTTGTTGCGATAATAGGGCTTTTGAATAAATGTAATATTTTTGAAGCTGTAGGATGATCTGATATTCTAATTCCTATAGTGTCTTTAAAAAATTTTTTTGGTAAGTAGTGGCGATTATGTAGTGGTAGGACAAATGTTATTTTACCTTTAGGAAGATGTTGTATAATTTTTAAATCTTGTTCTTTAAGATGTGAAAACATGCTTACTTGGTTAATGTCCTTCATTAATAGTGACATTTGTTTAGTGATAGGGCGATTTTTAATAGAATATATTTTACTAATTACAAAATCATTTTTTGCAGAACATGCTAAGGCATATACTGTTTCTGTTGGAAAGCAAACTATTTCATTTTTTTTTAATAAGCTGACAACTTGTAGTATCATATAGAAAATGTAGAAATTTTTTTAATTACATACATATTTTGTGTTAGCAAATGATTGATATATATAAAGTAGGTAGTATATCATAAAGTTGTAAATTATACTAAAGAATACTTTAGAGTCATTATCTAAACTAATGATCTTAAGTTGTGAACAAAAAGGGTAATTAAGTAAAGCATTGTTGCATTTTAGAGCCTAATTTAGGAGCAATATTTGATATAACAGATATATATCCAGAACCTCCAGAACATTAAAAGTTAATGCAATGCTATAATTAGCTAATAAAAAGTAAAACGAGCATGGAAATATTATTAGTGTCAAGTAATAATAAATTCAAGATTTTAATAAATGTTTTCAATATACTTTTACTTAAAAAGTAAGGTATTATCTTTTTAGATGTAAGACAATTTTTTAGTAATAACGTTGTTTATGTAATTGTAGTCTTAGTTAGATAATGAAAAGTTTTGTTTTTATAATATAAACTTATTACTATAGAATACTAGTTTGATTAATTACATTATATGTAATTTTAGTTTCTATATATTAATGCTTATATAGTACGTAGTTTGATAATTATGTAGGTGTTTTTGTTAAAAATATTTGTGGGTGTATGAAAAAATAAAAAGTTTTGTTTTAGTAAATGGTGAACAGGTTAGTTGGTTGTATTATTTAGGTGTTAATATTATTTTATAAATGCTATTAATAAGGGTATAAGTGTTATAAGATTATTGAGAAAAAATGGTAGTTTTTGGATTAACTGGTGGTATAGGTTCTGGGAAAAGTTTAGTTGCGAATTGTTTTGCACAACTTGTTAATGCTAAAATATTTGATGCTGATAAAGTAGTTCATCATTTATACGAATATGATAATCAAGTGGTGGATTTTGTGAAGAAGTGCTTTCCAGATTCTGTACAGAATGGTATGGTTAACAGAAAAGTACTTGCTAAGCATTTTTATTGTTATAGTGATGTATGGAAAACATTTCAGCAAATGATACATTCAATAGTTTTACGTAAGCAGCAAGAATTTTTGTTCTTGCATAATAGACATAGAATTTCTAAATATTTAGTGCTTGATATACCGTTATTAATAGAAGCTAAATTTCATTATTATTGTGATTTTATTATATATATATATGCCAGTGATTTTATACGTAAACAACGGTTAAACAGTAGACATATACCTGAGAAACAGCTTAAATTTATACATGAACTTCAAATCTCTGAATGTACGAGAGAAAAAAAATCTCATTTTAGTATTAATTCAGGATTAGGTAGAAAAGGTATATTCAGCAAAATTTTAAGGATATTGCATTATGTTACTTAGTATACTTATGTTTGGTTTATAATATAGTTACATTTTAATAATTTTATATAACGTGTATTATATTGCTTACTGAAATTTTTAGGTAAAGTAGGCTTTTGATAGAAGATAATGCTATTATTACTTAGAATGATGTAAAAAACATTTTCATGAAAAGAAAGATTATAAAAAATTATTTGCTTATAATGTTAAATCATTTTTTTATTTAGTGTTTTGTGTAATCAGAAATAGATATAGCAGGAAGAGAAATTAATAAGAGTTATATAAATTGAGGTTTATATATATAGTAATTGTTGAAAAATGTGTAATGGAATTATATATTTTATTATGTAATAAATCCTTGTAGTAATTTTTAAAATATAGGTTCAATGCAATATTGTGAGTTAAGATTATGAAGATATATCATGTTAATAAACATGATAAAGGTTTATATTGTAACAGTTGTACTTAGAAAGTAAGGTAGGTAAGTGTAGGGTACGAAAAAGCATGTTTTTTGTATTTAATACATTATAATAAGGTCTTTAGTAAGAAATGTAATGTGTATAAGAATGTTATGCTTAGAGATGCAAGTAAGACATATTGTATATTATGTATGATTTGAAGATTTCATGTTTTTTGTATAGTATTGAAAATATATAATATGATTATTGTATAAAAGTATAATATTTATAAGCACATAATTTGAAGATAAGCTAATTAAGAAATGTAATGTATTTTTTTTAAAATAATAACTCTGATACTTTAGTTAGAAAATAATGAAATTTAGGTTGTATTGCTGTATAAATAGTACATATGCTATTGTTGGATGGAGTTATCTACAGGGTTATTTTATATTTTTATTATAAAAAGTACAAATTTGGTATATTGATATGCTAAGTTATACATTAAAAGAAATACTGTTACTACTTGTAACATATAATGTTTTGAGTTATTTTTATAAGTTCTAGTGGTTATTTAAGTGGATTTTTATTATAAGTGGAAGGCATTTAATTATATGAATGAAGTACTATGTTAAAAGTTATTTTTATGTAAAAATGTATGAATAGTTATGTCATATGATATCATGTATCTTATATTATAATATTGAATTGACTATTTAGTTACTTGTTAATATGTGTTATACAAAGGAAATCTTGGTTTCTAGTTTAAAAAATTAGGCAACTTTTGGCTTTTTGTTGCGATTGTAAATCTTTATTCAGTAATTGCTATAATAAGTAGCTCGTCATTTCATGTTAAATACTCACTTAGTACTTATTGATCATATTTTAATTGTTTGCTTAGTTTCATTGAACAAAATTTGGGCCCACACATTGAACAAAAATGAGCAGTTTTTCCTCCTTTAGCAGGCAAGGATTCATCGTGTAATGCTTTAGCTGTTATAGGATCGATGGATAAATTGAATTGATCATGCCATCTAAAATCAAATCTAGCTTGACTTAAAGCATAATCTCTTATATATGCTGCAGGGTTACCTTTTGCTAAATCTGCTGCATGTGCAGCTATTTTATATGCGATTACACCATCTTTTACATCCTTGTTATTAGGCAATCCCAAATGTTCTTTAGGTGTAACATAGCATAACATGGAAGTACCATACCAACCTATCATTGCTGCTCCGATCGCACTAGTGATATGATCGTAACCTGGAGCAATATCTGTAGTTAAAGGACCTAGTGTATAGAAAGGAGCTTCTTTACAAAATAAGAATTGTTTTTTTACATTTTCTTTAATAAGATGAAGTGGTACATGTCCTGGTCCTTCAATCATTACTTGGCAGTTATGTTCCCATGCTACTTTTGTTAGTTCTCCTAAAGTTTCTAGTTCTAAAAATTGTGCTTTGTCATTTGCATCAGCTATAGATCCTGGACGTAGTCCATCACCTAGAGAAAAGGTTATGTCATAACTGTTCATGATATTACATATTTCTTCAAAATGAGTGTAAAGAAAATTTTCTTTATTGTGAAAGCTAGACCATTGTGCCATGATAGCTCCGCCGCGTGAGACTATACCTGTTATTCTATTTTTTGTATATTGAACGTAATTTTTTAACACTCCTGCATGTATTGTAAAATAATCTACTCCTTGTTCTGCTTGTTCTATGAGTGTTTCTTTAAAGATATCGAAATTAAGTTTTTCTACAATGCCATTTACTTTACTTAATGCTTGATATATTGGTACTGTTCCTACAGGTACAGGGCTATTTCTGATAATCCATTCTCTAATGTTGTGAATATCATTACCTGTTGATAAATCCATTATTGTATCAGCTCCATACGCAATAGCGTTTATCATTTTTTCTACTTCTTCTTTTATTCCTGAACTGAGCACAGAATTTCCAATATTTGCATTAATTTTGACTAAGAAGTTTTTACCTATGATCATTGGTTCTAATTCGTGGTGGTTTATATTAGATGGAATTACTGCTCTACCAGAGGCAATTTCTTGTCTAACAAATTCTGGTGTAATATTAGAACAATTAATATTAAGTTTTTTGCATAAATGTTGTGTACGTAATGTATTTTCCCTAATAGCAACATATTCCATTTCAGGGGTTATAATATTGTTCTGTGCGTAGAATAATTGAGTGATAGGGTGATCCTTTTTTTTTAAAGCACTATGATTGACTTGTGGGAATTGTGTACATGAATTATGTTGTATTTTTTTTTTGTACTGTATGGTATCCTCCTTATAAGTATTCCAATGTTTTCTGATTTTACTAATACCATGTTTAATGTTGACATTAATTTTACTATCACTGTAGGGACCAGAAGTATCATATACTAATATGCTATCAGTATTATTTTTTATATTAATTTGGCGCATTCCTACTCTAATTTTATTAAAAATGTTACCTATAGCATATATTTTATGAGATGAAGGAAATGCATCGTTATATTGTATTTTCATAAATTTCAGTGTTGTGTATACTTAAATAGTATTATACAGAATACTTCTATAAATATCTAGTTTGATATGCTAAGATATAATTTTTTGTTTCGCTACTTAATATTAATTGTTCTAATATTACACCAGAATTTGTTAGACAAGAAATTGCCTCTGGTAGAGCAGTAATTCCATCTAATATAAATCACCACGAATTAGAACTAATAATCATATTGTTCATGTGATAAATATATAAAATTAGCATGATATAAAGAAAATTATAACTTAGATTTTTGTAATCCTTACATAAATTAAGACTATTTATGATGTTTTATTTTACATATGTGTTCTTATAAATTATAGCTTATTTAGTAACGAGAGTATTTATCTTTAGTCTTAAGTAATAAATAAAACGCTCCCTTGCCTCCATGAGCAGCAATAGCTTGCTTGTAATATAACATTAAATTAGCTATTTTATCATTTTGTAGCCACTTATGTAAACTGTTTCTAATGCTATTATGACCAGAGAATTTACTTCCCCATCCAGTTATCACAAGTAAACATTTATTACCTAAATCGTAATTTTTTGTAATACAATTTAATAATTGGTAATATGCTTCATCATGAGTATAACCATGCAAATCAAGTATACTATCTATATGATATTTACCTTGATCTATTTTTACCTTTGTACTATTACTGATACTGTTAAAAGTGCCGGATTCTATATTGTAATTTTTTTCTTGAACATTGATGCGTGGTTCATTATTGCAGTAATAATACGGTAATATTGCTTTATGTGGGTATGTTGTTAATCTTTCATGTGATGATTTGTTGGTGTTTAGTAATATAGTATCTTTTTTAAAACTTTTGCTAAAATATTCTTTCTGAATAATATTAGGAGTATTGCTATTGTGTTTTTGATACTGTATTTTTTTACTTACTGAGGGACGTGTATCACTTATTATACTCTGCCATGAGGTGTCCTGCTGATTATTTATCATAGCACTTTTTAATTAAAATAATAACATAAAATTTTAGTATCCATGAATTCCTTATTAGCTATTTAAATTATTGTTTTTGCCTGATAAAAATTGATCCTGGCTTATAAAGTTGGATTCAATATTACGCTGATTACTAGATTTATTATTAAAGATGTTAATATCTTGCTTACTATTATGTAAAACATTATCAGTAGTGATAAAGCCCTCTAGGTATTTTTTACATCTTTGTACTGCTAAATTAAAAAGAGAATTAATATTTAACTTTTGTTCTGTTATTTCATGTAAAGCAATAACGGTATTCTTGCTACTTTGATAATCTGTTATTGAATGAGATCCTGAACTTAATTCATGTGCTCTTTGACTTGCTAATATGACTAATTTAAAGCGATTATTGGAATGATAAGAGCAGTCTTCAATTGTAGTTTTTTTCATGGTTAAAATATTATAAGTTTATATAGGCAATTATATCGTTTTAATAAAATTATGCAATATGCTCTTTTTTATTTCAAAGATTTTCCTGTGGCAGTATTATTAAATTTATGTAATCTAAGTTATCTTTTGATTGATTCTCATGAATTAATCCTGAATTATTTTGAGTCGATATTGATAAATCAATTTTACAATTTAGTTTTAATAAAAAAGTTAGCAGTCTTTCTAATGAAAATCCTGCTGTTTTACCGTTAATAATCTGAGAAATTTTTGGTTGATCTACGCCTAAAATTTTTGCAGCAGTCATTTGATTCCAATGATTGAGTTGTATTATTTCTTTTATGATATTTAATATTTGAAACTTAATTTTTTGTCCATTATGTTCGTTGTTTTTCATATATAATTCCTCATTTAATAAAAATAATTAGAAAATTCATATTTTTTATTATGCTATTAAAAAATAGTATTAAATTACTTTATATAAAATAAGCTTATTATTTATATATATAAAATATATATGTATAATTTTTATAGAATAGATATATTTTTATATTCATTATATTAATAATTTAATAAATATGAAAGAAAATATATTATATCTTATGATATTAGTATATCTTTCTAGTTACATTAGAAATATTTTTTATGAATATTGATGAAGGAATTTTGTTATAATATATGGTTATGTAATGTTAAATAAATTTTTTTATTTTTTTTAAATATGTTTTTTATAAGTAACATAATTATTATGTATTACATGGTGAATATTTAGTAGTGATTATGTTATGGATGTACAATAAGGTATAAAATTTATACGAGATTAATAATGAATTATGATTTTGAGCTAACTGAAAAAGAAATTCAGAATAAATGGAATTTTAAAATTAAAAATCAGGAAATTGATTATTATGTGTTAGAAATGTTTCCTTATCCTTCTGGTAATATACATATGGGACATTTACGTAATTATGTGATTGGTGATGTTATTGCTAGATATAAGCGTGCTTGTGGGTTTAATGTTTTGCATCCTATAGGATGGGATGCATTTGGATTGCCAGCGGAAAATGCAGCTCTTTCTTATGGTATTCACCCTAGAGAATGGACTGAAAATAATATTGATAATATGCGAGTACAACTTAAGTCTATAGGGTTATCTTATAATTGGGAAAAGGAATTATCAACACATCATCAAGAGTATTATAGGTATGAGCAAGAATTTTTTCTTGACTTTTTACATTCTGGGTTAGCTTATCGTAAAGAGTCATGGGTTAATTGGGATCCTGTAGATCAAACTACTTTAGCCAATGAACAGGTTATAGAAGGTAGAGGATGGAGATCTGGAGCGTTAGTTGAAAAGCGTAAATTATCACAGTGGTTTTTAAAAATTACTGATTTTGCAGAAGAATTGTTAAATGACCTTACAAAATTGAAGGAATGGCCAGAAAAAGTCAAGTTAATGCAAGAACAATGGATTGGTAAATCTGAAGGTGTAGTAATAGATTTTGATATAGTAGGTTATAATAGAAATTTAGAAATTTTTACTACAAAGCCACATATGTTATTTGGGGCATCATTTTGTGCAGTGTCGGTTGATCATTCTGTTTTAGATTTGATACAAGATTTAAATGTTGTAGAAGATATAAGAAGTATTACTCAATTGTCATGTAGAACTTTAGATAAAGATGAAAAAGTAGGGATTAATACAGGATTACTAGTTAAACATCCTTTGTTAGATAAATTATTACCTATTTATGTTGTTAATTTTGTATTATCAGATTATGGTACTGGAGCGATATTTGGATGTCCAGCTCATGATCAAAGAGACTTTGAATTTGCTGTAAAGTATAATTTGCCAATTATTCAAGTTATTTTTCCTAGTTGTAATGATATTGATATTCAGAAAAAAGCTTATATAGGAGATGGAATTTTAGGTAATTCTGATTTTTTAAATGGAATGGTAGTTAATGATGCAAAAGAAAGCATTATTGCAAAACTTGAGTTAATGAATAAATGCAAACGTACAGTAAATTATAAGTTACATGATTGGGGAATATCTAGACAACGTTATTGGGGATGTCCTATCCCTGTTATATACTGTAATCATTGTGGTATTGTTCCAGTAGATAAAAAAGATCTACCAATTGTATTGCCAGAAAATATAGATTTTAGTGAAATGGGAAATCCTATAGCTAATCATCCTACTTGGAAATATGTTAAATGCCATATTTGTGGGGCAGATGCTGAACGTGAGACAGATACCTTTGATACTTTTTTTGAATCTTCTTGGTATTTTGCTGCATTTTGTGGAATGAATAACGCAATAGATAAAGAAGCATGTAATAGAATTTTACCAGTAAATTGTTATATAGGTGGAATAGAACATGCAATTTTACATTTATTATATTCAAGATTTTTTTGTAAAATACTGACTCAATGTGGGTATTTTAGTGTTAATGAACCATTTTCTACTTTAATTACACAAGGCATGGTATGTCATGTTACTTACCAAGATAAAAATGGTAATTATTTATTTCCTGATGAAGCCAAAGAAATGATGCGTAAAGGGGAATATGTTTTTACTGGAAGATCACAGAAAATGAGTAAATCTAAGAAAAATGTTATTGATCCTACTAAGATTATCAAAAAATATGGTGCAGATACAGTTCGACTTTTTATATTATCTGATACGCCTATTGATCGTGATGTTGATTGGTCAAATGATGGAGTAAAAGGTAGTTGGAAATATATTAATCGTTTATGGGATATTATAAGTACTAATGATAAAATTAATACTAAATTTGATAATAGTGAGATTAGTAATCATGAGTTAGAGTATCTTTCTCATATACATAGAATACTTGATGGTGTTAATAGTGATTTGCAATATTATCGACTAAATTGTGTGATTGCAAAGTTTCGAGAAATGACAAATATAATTTTTAATATGATAGAGCAGCAAACTATTTCTTATTCAGTCATAAATGAAGGAGTGTTTATTTTACTCAGGATAGTAGAGCCGTTTATTCCACATATTGCAGAAAAATTATGGGAGTTAATAGGAGGAGATGGTATGTTGTGTAATAAAAGTTGGCCTAATGTTAATATGAAGCTATTGATAAGTAATAATGTAACAATTGTTGTTCAGGTAAATGGAAAATTTTGTAAAACACTAGTAGTTGCTTCTAATGTAGATAATGAAATGTTAAAAAATATGTCTCTTGATGTAGTTAAATATAAAATAACTAATAAAGAAGTAAAAGATATTTATATCATTCCTAATAAAGTAGTGAACATTATAACAGAATAGTTATCACTTGCTTAACTTAATATATTTTGAATATAGAATAAAATATAGAGATTATAACTGATATGATAAAGGTTATATTAATATGCTTTAATGTAGTAATAATAAAAATGATGAATTACCTATATGATCATTATTAAATAATTTTGTAAATTAGTAGTATGATATCTAAATAAGGTATAATTAAATTATTTTTCGGTAAAACATTTATCTGTAATACTTTTGGTGATAAATTAATCATTTTGTATTAAAGTTTCATTAGTTTTATAGTAGGTAATATTTGTATTGATGCTTTTAATGATGAATTGGTTGTTTGTAATGAGTCTTTACAGTTTGAGAGTAAGTAATATTTATTTATTGATGTTTTGATATAGCTTATGAATAGATCTTTATTATAGAGTGTAGTGATTGTATAATATTTATAGCTGTTTACTGTGATAAAAGTATTATATAAGTAACAATTTTTGTATTTTTAAAATTAGGTATTATGATAGTAGACTCGCATTGTCATTTAAATTATTTTTCTTCTGATGAAATTCAATACATTATAGATGAAGCTGAGAAAAAAGGTATATTATTAATGCAGACTGTCTGTACTACTATTAGTGAATTTTCTAATTTATTAGAAATTGCAAATAAGTATAAGCAGGTATATGCTTCTGTTGGCGTACATCCTTCTAATAGTGCTGAAGGGGAATCTATTTCCGTAGAAAAATTGGTAGATCTAGCAAATAATAAAAAGGTTATTGGTATAGGTGAAACAGGATTAGATTTTTATAAATATGATGCACATGATAAACAGGAAAAAAGCTTTTTGCTGCATATTGATGCTGCACGTAAAGTGGATTTACCAGTTATTATTCATTCAAGAAATGCTGATATGCGAATGAAGGAAGTTTTGACATCAGAAATGAAATTAAAAGAATTTAAAGGAGTAATGCATTGTTTTGCATCATCAAAAGATCTTGCTATGCATGTTATAGATTTAGGGTTATATATTTCTTTTTCAGGTATATTAACTTTTAAAAATGCTATAGAATTACAGCAAATCGCAAGAATGGTACCTTTGCAGCAGATTCTAGTTGAAACTGATTCTCCATTTTTATGTCCTGAACCTTATAGAGGTCAAAAAAATCATCCTGCTATGACGAGAATTATAGTTGAGTATTTATCGAAACTTTATAATAAAAATATCGATGATATTAGTAAAATTACAACTGAAAATTTTTTTAGATTATTTAATAAATGTTCATTAGATTATAATGCTTGATAATCCTATTATATGTGCTTTAGATACAGCAAATATAGATAATGCAATTCAATTAGCAAAATTGATAAAAGGTAAAGTATCTATGATTAAGTTAGGATTGGAATTTTTTACTGCTCATGGAATATCAGGTGTAAAGGTGATGTCTCAGTTAGATATTCCTATATTTTTGGATCTAAAACTTCATGATATTCCAAATACTGTTGCAAGGGCTATTAGTATAATAAAAGATCTTAACATAAAAATGATGACTATACATATAAGTGGCGGCAAAGAAATGATACTTAGAGCTATGGATGTATTACTTGATAGCACTATTTTATTAGTTGGTGTTACTGTCTTAACAAGTATTGATAATAATGATTTAAGAGATGTGGGAATTTATCAAGATACGAGTGTATATGTTGATTCTTTGGTAAAATTAGCGGTTAATTCTGGATTAAAAGGCATAGTGTGTTCTGCTTATGAAGTTAAAGAAATACGTAATAAATATTGTGACTTAAAATTAATAGTACCAGGCATTCGTATAATGTATAATGATAGTGATCAAAAAAGAATTAGTGATCCTAAGACAGTAATATTAGATGGTGCAAATTACTTAGTAATAGGTCGTCCAATTACTCAAAGTCATGATCCAATTTGTACGATAGAAAATATTTTAAGTAATATATATAGCTAATGTGTTATAAATTTGCATAATACAAAATAGTCAGAATAGCCATATTAAATCTATTAATAGTTGTGTTTTATGTTGATTTTTTTTAAGTTTCTTTTGCTGTTATGGAATACTGTGGTGTTTTATGTTACAGCTAGTTTTGAATTTGAATATTCTCTTGATTTACTTTTTTATAACAAAAAAAGATTTTAATGGTATTAGTTATTATATGTTGTTTTTAAAGCAAATGTGATGTGAAAGTACTTTGTATTGATAATAAAATATTTTTGTTACTATATATATTAATGTTCTTAATAAGATTAATTTTATATGAAAACATTCTTAAATTCATATTGATATATGTTAGGATATTTTTTTAGGATTTCTTTTGTCATTGTACGTTATCTTTGATTATTTTTTCAATAATGTTTTTTTATGACCGTATTATTTTTTTTGATGAATGTTTTATTTTTTGTAAAAGTGATATTATTTTTAATTTGCTGTTGTATTAATAATTTTTTTTAATTGTTTTTATTATTAGTTGAGAGATTGTATTTTTTTGGCATATAATTTTCATCATGTTTTGCTAATATTTCTTGAGCTATAAATACACCATTACTCATATGTCCCTTTGCTACAATATTGCTGCCTTCGAGAAATAATGGTGGTAATATTCCTTGATATATTACTGTAAGTTCTTGAGTTAAATCCGTTATATTAAATGTAATAGTATTATTATTTTTTTTAATACTACCTTTGACTACTATTCCACCAATACGAAAAGTTCCTTTGTTATTTACCATTTTTTCAGATAATACTTCATTTATTGTGTAGAAAAAAGAAATACTGCTTTTGAGTTGGGTTAATACTATGAGTATTACAATTCCAAAAAGAGTGAAAGATATTATTATAAATAGTAACCTTTTATGTATTTGTTTCATCTTTAATAATTTTATCTAATTTTTTTTTACTAGCTAAGTAATCAACAATTATAACAGCACTAAGACAAAAAAGTGCTAATAAACTTATAGAATATGCAAGTATTAAATACATTGTTGATTGTCATTAAATTGAATTAAGGAATTTAACATATTATAATCTGTCATATCAGTATTTATTGGTGTAATAGCTATATAGCCATTATATAGTGCTGCTATATTCCTGTTATTAAGTTTATAATATTGATTTTTAGGTGAAATTTCACGTATAACATAGGATTGACTATAATTGTCTGTTTGTATAACATCTATATTGTTACAGGAAAAATATGCTCCTTGTTCAACAAATTGAATACCTTTTACATCTCCACATGGAATGTTGATACTTATGGTAGTTGATTTTTTCCAGTTAGTGTTATTCATTAATTTATGAATGATATCTAGTAAAAATTTTCTTGAATTTTCCCATTTTATAGTTTGATCTTGATATGCCTGACTAATGGCAATTGATGGGATATGCATTACTGCACCTTCTATTGCTGCACCTATTGTGCCGGAATAAATTATATCATTGCCAACATTTGACCCGTGGTTAATACCTGAAAGTATAAGGTCTGGCTTTTCATTTATAATCTTTCGTAAGCCTATAAAAACACTTTCTGCTGGAGTGCCATGCACTATAAATTCATTTTCTCTTACTTTTTGTACATTGATTTGTACATTTTGATTTATGGATCTGCTTGCTCTGCTGTAGTTTTCGGCAGGAGCCACTACCCATATTTTTGATGCAATATTTGATACAATTTCTTGCAAAACTTTAATTCCTTCAGCATGGAACCCATCATCATTAGTTAATAATATCTTCATATTTGCATCCTTTTAAAATTATTAGCCGTAAGCATTAATAATATCTTTTCAAGGTGACTTAATGTTTATGCAAAATCATAATGAATTTTACCCTTAATTGCAAGGCATTTACAGATATATTTTATAGTAAGAAGAATGTACATATTAGATATGGATTTATAATATAGTAACATATATTATAAGGCCCTTATTAAAAAGGGTGTATAAGTAACTAGTTCAGCATAGGTATAATTCTAGTAAAATTATATGCTTGATAAAGCTTAGTTTTAAAATAATTTGTGCTAATGTTATGGTAGATATTATTATGTTATTTAGTAAATTATAAAGTATGTTAATATAAGCGGTAGTTTAGTGTTTAATGGTAGTTATATGTAAGAAAATTATTATATAAATCTGATGCAAGTATTGAATGTGTTAAGAATGGCCTATAAGTTTGTTGAGGATAAGTAAATAGTATATTGATTAAAAGGTATTGTATGAATTGATTATAATACTTAATTATATAGTTTTTTTAGAGACAATACCTTAATTATTATAATATTTTGTATATTATAAAAAAGCATTTAAATTTATTGTGTAGTAAATGTTATAAGGAAATTATTTTTCTCCTTTCCATGGAGATAAAAAATCAAAATTGCGAAAATCTTGAGGTAAATCTATAGGTTGATATGATACAGATTGTGTAGCCAAGTCATATTTTACTTCTGTATATCCGCTAAGTGGAAAATCTTTTAGCATGGGGTGTCCTTGAAATCCATAATCTGTTAATATTCTGCGTAAGTCAGGATGATTGCTGAAAATTATTCCATACATATCAAATACTTCTCTTTCAAACCATTCTGCAGTGCTAAAAATCTTGGTAATAGATGGAACATGCTCACCTTTGTTTAGTGATATTTTACAACAAACTCTAACATTATAATAAATGCTTAAAAGCATATATACTAACTCAAGTCTATCTAGATAATCGACAGCAAAAATATCTGTTAAGATTTTGCATCTGATTTTAGAGTCATTGCGTAAAAATAGCATACTATCATATAATGATTCATTAGTTAGTTGTATCTCTAATATTCTATCATTTCTTAATTTACAGCTTTGATTTAAAGAAATATAAATATGACTAATAAATTCATTAATGATAGACATTTTATTCCTATTATAATTTGAAACCTTACAAAAACATTATATATGTATAAATGATATATGGTAAATAATGATTTTATCATTTAGCTAATAATATTAGGATTATAAGATAAGTTTATATGTATTTTAAAATTATAGCGGTGTTTTAATAAATTTTATTTTTTACGGGTAATTTTACGTTGTAAACATAAAATTCCATATAATAGCGCTTCTGCAGTTGGAGGACATCCTGGTACGTATATGTCTACAGGTACAATTCTATCACATCCTCTAACAACAGAGTAAGAATAATGATAATATCCTCCTCCGTTAGCACAACTTCCCATTGAAATAACATATTTTGGATCTGTCATTTGGTCATATACTTTTCGCAAGGCGGGAGCCATTTTATTGGTAAGAGTACCTGCTACAATCATAACATCCGCTTGTCTTGGGCTTGCTCTAAACATAACACCATATCTATCTAAGTCATAACGGCTAGCAGCTGTATGCATCATTTCAACTGCACAGCAAGCAAGTCCAAAAGTCATTGGCCATAATGAACCAGAACGTGACCATTTGACTACATATTGTGCTAAATCAGAGAACTTTGTTACTATAAATCCCTGATTATTATGATTTTGCCAGAACTCTTCTTGTAAATTTAAGTCCTGCTTTTGTATTTTTTTTATTTCCATTCTAATGCACCTTTACTCCATTCGTAAATAAATCCAATAGTGAGTATAGATAAAAAAATCATCATAGATAAAAATCCATTTATTCCAATATTAGATAAACATATAGACCAAGGAAATAAAAATGCGATCTCAAGATCAAATATGATAAATAATATAGCCACCAAGTAAAACCTGACATCAAATACTTTTCTTGAGCTTCCAACAGGATTAAATCCGCATTCATAAGGGGATAATTTTTCAAAAGTAAAACTGCTATTTGCTAAAAACATTGGTAATATTGTAAATAAGCATGATATAAAACCAGAAATAACTAGAAAAATTAATATAGGCAAATACTCATTAACTTTATGCATCTTGCACTTCTTAACTAACTAATAAGTAAATTCTAATTTTTGCAAATTTTTTTTCTTATGTCAATTATTAATAATTTAAAAAATAGTATATTTGTAAATATTATTAACATAATACTTATGTATTAAGTGATTCATATTTATGCAAAGAAAAGTTGTCTTTTGTAATACTATATTACTTAGTAATTGAAAGTAATCAGAAAAAGTAATTATAATGTATGGTATTTTTATAAAGGAATGATTATTATGATATAAGCACAATGTAAAATGATAAGAATTAATATCCATGGTAAATTTTTCTGTCTATTATGTAAAGAGTAAAACAAAAGTTTTATAGACGTGTTATATTTAAAGATATGATTTAAGATATTTACTTGTAAGGCTTTCGGGAAATTTTGTAACGATTTCTTCTGGAGATCCATATGCTACTACTTGTCCTCCATTTTTTCCACTGCCTGGGCCTATATCAATTATATATTCAGCAGTTTTTATAACATGTAAATTATGTTCAATAACTATTACAGTATTTCCTAAATCAGATAATTTGTGTAAAACGTGTAATAAATTTTTAATATCGTTAAAATGTAATCCGGTAGTTGGCTCATCTAGTATATATAAAGTACTACCAGTTGATCTTTTTGATAATTCTTTTGATAATTTAATACGTTGTGCTTCTCCGCCTGAAAGTGTAGTGGAAGATTGCCCTATTGTAATATACCCCATTCCTACATTTTGTAAAGATGTAAGTTTTTCTTTTATTATAGGTAAATTTTTAAAAAATTCTGCTGATTGATCAACTGTCATATTTAGAACATCAGCTATTGATTTATCTTTATATGTTACCTCTAAAGTTTCTCGATTATATCTTAATCCTTTACATTCTTCACATTTAACATACATGTCTGGTAAAAAATGCATTTCTATTTTTATAGAACCGTCTCCTTTACAAGCTTCACATCTCCCGCCTTTTGTGTTAAAAGAAAATCTACTTATAGTATATCCTCTTGCTTTAGACAATGGTAAACTTGCAAACCATGTTCTAATATGTGTAAAAAGACCTATATAAGTTGCAGGATTTGATAAAGGGGTTTTCCCAATGGGCGACTGGTTAATTTCTATTACTTTATCTATATTTTCTAATCCTAATATTGATTTACATCCTGCATAAGAATAATGTACATCATGTAGTTTATTCATAACATACTTATATAAAGTATTAGTTATTAAGCTTGATTTACCACTTCCTGATACTCCGGTTATACATGTAAATGCACCAATAGGAATTTTTACATCTATATTACGTAAATTATTTGTAGAAGCTTTATTGATTTCAATCCACTTATTAAAAATTTTATTTTTTTTAAATAATGGTATTAATTTTTGATAGCTTAAGTATTGTCCTGTTATACTATTTGGATTATTCATAATAGCTATTGGAGTACCTTGAGCTATTAATTTGCCTCCATGTGGACCTGCTCCAGGTCCTATATCTACAATATAGTCTGCATTCATCATGGTTTCATCATCATGTTCAACTACTATTACTGTATTACCTAAATCTCTGAGATCTTTCAATGTATTAATGAGTAGCCTATTATCATGTTGATGCAGTCCTATTGACGGTTCATCTAATACGTATAATACTCCTGTTAGACCGGAACTGATTTGTGATGCTAATTTTATTCTTTGGCTTTCTCCTCCAGATAAAGTTTTGGATTCACGATTAAGAGTAATATATCCTAGTCCTACATTTTGTAAAAAAGTTAATCTTTTTATTATTTCATCTAATAGCTTGCAAGCAATAAGTTTGTGCTGATTTGTAAGTTTAGATGGTAGATTTTTACACCATAACATTGCTTCATCTATTGATAGTAAAGATAATTCACCAATATTCTTATTATCTATTTTTACTGATAGTGCTTCTGGTGATAATCTTAATCCATTACAATGGTGACATGTAGTGATAGTAGAATATTTTTCGGATATTTTTTCAATAGCAATGTCTGATTTAGTATTTAAAATGTTGATAATCCCTTTAAATTCAAAATTATTATTGATTGATGAAGTATCAGTATTGTTATAACCGTATAATATAATATTTTTAATTGAATCTGATAATTTATTCCATGGCAATGATAGATCAAACTTTAATAATTTTGATAAAGATATAATTATTGATGTATAATAACTGCTAAAGTTTATAATATTTTTAGGTTTATAATGTATACTTGAAGGGTTTATTGGGCCTATAGGATGTATTGCACCTTCAAGTATTGAAAGCTGTTCATTAGGTATCACGAGAGCTACATCAGTAGTGAAGTTTTTCCCTAATCCGGTACAATGTTTACAAGAGCCATAAATAGTGTTAAATGAAAATAATCTTGGTTCTATTTCATTAATAGAAAACCCTGTTTCTGGACATGCAAAATGTTCAGAAAAGACTAAAATTTGATTATTAATATACTTTTTATCATAGTATTCTTTTGGTAAGTTTACTATTTCAATATGAATTATTCCTTTACCAATTTTTAATGCATTTTCAACACTTTTAGGAATACGATTAGATTTATCTTCTGTAATTAATATTCTATCTATAATCACATAAATATTATGTTTTTTATTTGTATCTAACTGTGGAATATGATTAATATCATATATTTTACTATCAATTTTTACTTGAGTATATCCTTGTTTTTTTGCATTGTATATTTCTTTAAAATAGTCACCTGTTTTATTTTTTATGATCATTCCAAGTATATCAATTTTTGTTCCTATAGGTAAATTGAAAATATGATCTATAATTTGAGATGCTGATTGTCGAAATATAGGCTTACCAGTTGTTGGAGAATAAGGGATTCCTATTTTAGCATACATCAAACGTAAATAATCGTAAATTTCAGTAATTGTTGACACGGTTGAGCGTGGATTTCTAAAAGAAGATTTTTGATTAATTGATATTGCAGGGGAAAGACCAGTTATTGATTCTACATCTGATTTTGGACATAAATCTAAAAATTGTCGTGCATATGAAGATAAACTTTCAACATATTTTCTTTGTCCTTCAGCATATATTGTGTCAAATGCAAGGCTTGACTTACCAGATCCACTAACTCCGGTTATAACAATTAAACTATTTTTAGGCAAATCTACACTAATATTGTCGAGATTATGTTCCCTAGCATTGCGTATACATATAAGATTATTCATTTATAGATTACCATACAAAAGCTTACAGTGAATTAATAACTGTTGTCATAGATTTAGTAACATTATTTAATATATCATTATTTACACGTAATATATCAACTGGGTGTACTATTTTTATTTTATTTAATATAGCATTAACGAAACTTACTTCCGTATCTTCTAAAATGGACGAAGAAATATTCACGTATTCATTAATTATAATTCCCGCATCAGTATCATAGCATATTAATTCACATATTGCTGTTTTTATTACTGCTAAGCTAATTAAGTTTAATCTCTGTATAGACCATTTTTCATTAAGATGCTGTGATATTATATCATCTATATTGGAAGAATAATCAATAATAGTTTCTAATATTTTTGATAGAAGTTTATTGTCAGCCTTTACTAAGTTGAGTACTTCTTGCATTTCATGTAGATAATCGATTAAATTATCAATATCTACAGGAGAATAATTAATAAACATCATTGAATATACACCCTGAACTGCAAGAAACCTAGCTGCAGTTTTTTGAGAGTGCCATGATAATTTATTATTTTGCATAATTTTTAACTTAAAAATTTTCTATGTAATTCTATCATTTTTAATGCTGCTTGTACTGCTTTACCACCAATATTTATTTTATTTTTATCAGCCCTTTCTATTGCTAATTCCAATGTATTGGCAGTAATTATCCCAAATCCTAGAGGAACTGCATGTTGTATTGCAATTTCACTCAGTGATATAGATACACTATTTGATATATAGTGATAATGATCTGTCAACCCCTTAATTAAACATCCTAATGCTACATATCCGTCATATTTTTGTCGATCACTCATAATAGCAAAGGTAATTGCTGCAGGGATTTCAAATGATCCAGGTACATAAATTATATCATAAACTATGTTAATATGATACAGTTTTATTTGCGTAATTGCTCCATCTAACATATTTTTTGAAATTTCAGGATAAAAATTTGCAATAACAATTAACAGATTTATATCATTATTTAATTTATCTGACATATCTTATCCTATTATTCTATAGTAATTTTTGTAGCATATTGAGATTTTTTTAGTATAAAATGCTTTATTACTAATTGTTGCAAAATAGTAATAGTATTACTACATATCCAGTAAATTATTAATCCAGCTGGAAAAGAAGAAAAAATAAATATAAATATATAGGGTAAATACTTCATTATATTATAATGTGCCTTATCATAGGAATGATCGCTAATTTTTTGTTGTATTACCATAGTGATTCCTAAAATTACTGGCAATATACCAATGCATATTGGTGGAGTAAATTTTATCATTCCAAATAAAGTTAATATATTTGCTGTATCAGCACTTGATAAATCTTTTATCCATAAAAAAAAGGGTGCATGTCTCATTTCTATTGTTATAAATAAAACTTTATATAATGCAAAAAATACAGGAATTTGTATTAATATTGGTAAAAATCCTGAAATAGGGCTCACGTTATGTTTTTTAAATAATAAAGCAATTTCTTTATTTGTTTTTAAGGTGTCATTTTTATATAATTCCTTAATTTTTAAAATTTGTGGTTGAATTTGCTTGAGCTTAAACATGGAAATATAAGATTTATTCGATAACGGTAACATTGCTAGCTTTATTAAAATAGTTAACATAAGTATTGATAATCCAAAATTCCCTATTATTTTATGAAAGTATTCAAGCAATAAAAATACAGGCTTGGTTATAAAGTATAGAATGCCAAAATCTACGGCTTTATCAAATAAAGGTATGTTGAGTGTATCTTTGTATTTATCAAGTATATTTAGTTTCTTTGAACCAACGAATAAGTAACTTGATATATGAGAAGAGGAATGAGGCAATGTTTTTTGGTACGATCTACTAAAATCTGTTTGAAAATAATGTCCTTGATTATAAACTGCATGTTTTGCATGAAAAGTGACTTTACTATTGCCAATGTTAGTTGGAATTAAAGCTACAAACCAATACTTATCA
Source organism: Neoehrlichia mikurensis (assembly GCF_019186785.1). Classification (GTDB taxonomy): domain Bacteria; phylum Pseudomonadota; class Alphaproteobacteria; order Rickettsiales; family Anaplasmataceae; genus Neoehrlichia; species Neoehrlichia mikurensis. The sequence goes on along the minus strand of NZ_CP066557.1, from coordinate 142,912 downwards.
GATAATCCAATCCAAGAATTTTCTTTATGTGAAGGTTCAGGAACATACTTAATACTTTCTTTATTTATCATATCTTTGTAAGTCCATTCTTTTAACACATTTCCAAAACCACCTACAGCACCTTCATGCGATATCCAATGTGATTGATCATTAGAATTACGCAACCTATTTATACGTCCATAAGGAATCAAATTCACTGCTGAGTCTGTATTATTTTCAATAATTTGTTCTACTTTGAACATATAATAATTATCTAAATGAATTTTTAATTTAAACACAATACCTTGTGTATTATCCCAGTATAAATTAATAAAATTATTGCTTGTGAGTTCATTATTATTATATTTCCATGTAGTGTTTTTATCGGGTAATTTTATTGTGTTACTTGGATCTATCCATCCGAATTCAACCAAATATGCCTTTTCTGTTCCTTGAGGAGATAATAAAGTTATTCCATTGGATTTTTTGTCTGTATTTGTATGATAATTTTTTAATGTGATATCGTCTATTATTCCACCCTTGACTGAAATGGAACCATTTATTTCTTCATTAGATATTTTAATGCGTGAACTTTGACTTATGATTTCACTTTTTGTTTTATACTCAAAAAGCTCATTATCAACTTCTGGAATCATGGAATCTGCATTAGTACTTTTATGTATGTTGTGCTCTGTAAAAAACTTTTCATATATTAAGCGCCATCCCATTACAAGTATAATAGATATAACAACTGCTAATATAAGATTACGAATATCAGACATAATACTAATTAATTTTTTTGATAAAGCTTAGATAAAAGCTATTTTAACATATAAAATTTTTGAGAGCAATAATGTATTATTAAATAATTTTTCATATTTTATAAAAAATTAGTACCATTTTCTTTAATCTTGAAAACATTTATAATACTATACCACATTAGAGTTTATTTATAATAATTTAATATCATTTTTTAATTATGATTAATGCAATGAAGCTGATACAAGTGTGAATTTTATGTTGTATAATAAATTTTTTTAATGAAGATTTGTTAAAATATATGTAAATGACTTACTTACTGGTAGTGCAGTAGGATTATTAATATATTTTTATATAAATGATTCAGGATATATTATTAATGATTTATTTTTTTAATTGCCAAGTAAATTTCATTGAATAACTTAAATGTTTTTATAAAATAGCAATGTGTTGCTATGCAATTATTCTATACACATTTATATACAATAATGGATACATTTGCTTTTTAATTTTATGAATAGGGGTAGCCTATTACTTATAATTATGTAACATATTAACGTTTTTTATAAGATATGTACATATAAAATATACTACTACATGGAATAGATAATACGTAAATTAATCCTGAAACCGGAAAAGTAATCCAGGGATTTGTGATGGATAATATAATAAATACCCCTAGAAATAGGATGAAAATGTATGATAAATTCCTTGGTATATAGCAATGTTTTGCGGAAAAAGTTGGAATGTTGCTTACTAAACAAAAAGCAATAACCATAAAATATATAGCAATTACATTTTTGTTAAGCATATTTTCTATAAGCCAATGATTACTATTATTAAAGGAAAGCATTGTTGGTATTAATGAAAGTATTGCTCCTATAGGAGCAGGTACACCTACAAAAAAAAACTTATGCCAGTCAATCTTATTTTCTTCGTATAATGAAACATTAAATCTTGCAAGTCTAATAGACATGCATATGATGAACATCATGACTAGCATCCATCCTATGACTTTAATTTGTCTCAGTAGCCAAAAATATAATAAAAAAGCTGGAGCTATTCCAAAATTGAGAAAATCTGCAAAAGAGTCTAATTGTGCTCCAAATCCACTAGTAGATTTGAGAAATCGTGCAATTCTGCCATCCATACCATCTATAATTGCTGCAACAATAACAAAAGTAACAGCAAATTCCCATTTTCCAATAAAAGTGAATTTTATGGATGTCAATCCTGCGCATAATCCTAATAAAGTTATAAGATTAGGAAATAATTTAGCAATTGGATAAGATTTATTGCTTTTGTCGTTATACATAACAACCAAATATTTAAATGTACTTGAAAGTAGTATCATAAGTTGATAATTCTTTTGTAAGATCAGCAATTATAGTTTCTCCTCCTGTAACTGTCTGACCTTCGGTGACAAGTGTCATGATATCAGAGGGTAAATATAGATTGACACGACTGCCAAATTTTATTATACCAAACCTTTCTCCTAATAGCACTTCTTGATTTTCTTGTACATTACATACTATGCGACGCGCTATTAATCCTGCAATCTGTTCAACAATTACTATATAATCATTTACTGTAGATTTGATGACAAGTCTTTGCCTTTCGTTTTCTTCGCTTGATTTGTCAAATGTTGCTGAGATAAATCTTCCAGCTTTATATTCTTTTGATTGAATAGTTCCAGACACAGGAATTCTATTAACATGTACATTTAAAGCATTTAAAAATATACTTATACAAGTAACAGTTGATTTATCTATAGGGGAGATAACCTGCTTTATTTTTAAAATTGTCCCATCTCCAGGACTAACAACATATTTATTATTTTGTGGAACAACACGTACAGGATCACGAAAAAAATATATACACAGTAATGTTATAAATAAAAATACCATACCTAGTCCACAAGAAATAGAAAACCCAGCACACGATAGGAAAAAAGAGATTATAATAAACATATATCCTTCCTTATTAATGTTAGGAATTAAATTAATGTGCATTCTTGTATACCTAAATGTATTTTTTACATTTCTATTATAAAAAATATTACGTTGATTGCAATTATTACTTATAAGTATTCTATTATGGAAATATTGTTATAATGAATTTTTATTAAAAATGATATTAATTAAGATTTAATAGTAAATGTTATATTAGTTAGGTTTTTTTGATAAATTGATCATGATATATTTTATGAAATTACAAATAACTTGTGATTTGTAATATAATTTTACTATATGTTTATTTTTACTGATAAATTTATTTACTATGAAAGATACATTTATTACTTATAGCATTATATAGATTAAAAAAATATTATTTTTATAATATAGGTAAATCTATAATGAATTGTAGTAATTGTATTTTGTAAAGCATTGATATTATATAGTTTGTTAAAAGTATATAATTTTTATTAATAATAAAAAATTTTTTATGGGCATTTTACTTAATTTGTTGATTTAAAATCCGAAATATTTATTAATTTATTATAAAATTATTTTATATATCATGTAGTAGGGAAGGAGATTAAAGAGATCTCTGTCGTAAAAAATCCTGTAAGAGGATCAATAATGGACATTGCTACGTTATTGTCAAGATGCCATCTATGATTAAAATTTTCCCATTAGCAATCTGATTGGCATAATGCATGATATTATTGTCTAATGCATTAATTTCAGTACTAGTTTTCCCTCTTAATCTAAGTTCATCTACAAGTACTTTAAATCTTGTTAATGATCTAATTCTAGCAAATAATGCTAAATCATTAATTGGTTTTGTAAGGAAGTCATCAGCTCCGGCATTAATACCATTTACCTTATTTTCAGATGTATTATCAAGTGCTGTAATCATGACAATAGGAATATATGTTATTGAAGGATCAGCTTTTAATTTTTTACATGTTTCATATCCATCCATATCTGGCATCATCACATCAAGAAGTATCAAATCTGGATGTTTTTTTTTAGCAACATTTATTGCTTCTGCTCCACTCATTGCAACAATTACATCGTAATACTCTTGTGTTAACTTTGCTTGTAATAATTTGATATTTGCTATTAAATCATCAACTATTAGTATTCTTGCTGTCATAGCTTTTTGCTTCTTTGTTATTGATTAGATTTTTTATTTCATATGCTTCATACACATTTCCGTCATTGCCAATTATTTTTTTTTTAATAACATTTTCTTCTTCGTTGTCATCTATGTCGCATATATTAATACTTTTGGCTGTATTTATTAGCTCTTGTCTTATAATGAAAATTTTTTTGTATAATGTTTGTATATCTTTAATTACGTGAGGTAATTTCTTAGGATCAAGCATTAAGCATCCTACTACAATAATGACTATTATTTCTGATAATCCAATGCTAAACATTATAATCTTTCTCTAAAGTAAAAACACTTAGGGACTTTATTATAAGCATAAGCTTACTTAATTCAAGTTGTGTTGTATTAATTTCATTGAGAAAGCTATAATATCTATTAAGTTGGCTTTGGTGCTGAACACACCATGATGTAATAGAATTATTAACTATAACTTCAGTATTACTTTGATTATTGTTATTTATTATTAATGGTTCTATATGTTTTATAATATTTCCTGTGATAATAGATTGATAATCACTTAAGTCATCTAGTAGATTTCTGATTGCTATACGTTGCCAATAAGAAGAACTTGAATCCATTTGTAATGCAAGCTCACGTATACGATTAAAATTTAATACAGATTTGAGATGAAAGTATATTTTACCAACTATAACAATAGGTATATTGGTATTTTCTGCTAGATAAATTATATCTAAGCCAGAAATTAAGAATTTTAGGTTATTAATTTTTTTTATTACTTTAGGGTTTATACCATTTTCTTGAGGTATATTGTTATACAATGTATTGCTGTCTTTTGTTTTTAATTTACTGCAAATAATATCTGTCATGTTTTTTTCTAATAGTACAATTTTCGATGATAAATCATCTAATTTTTTTTCAATATCTACAAATTTATGTAAATTTCTAAAGAACCAAAAAGTAGCCTGTCCTATAAATTTTTGAACTTCTCGAACAATTGTAACATAAGAATCTATTGAAATATTACTGTCTATTTTATCTAATTCATCCCATATTTCACTTATATTATATATATATGTAATAATTATATATACCCTTATAACATTATCAACTGTAATACCCATACTTTCAATGTGATGAACAAATACACATCCCATTCTATTTACAATATCATTAGAGATGCAAGTTGCTAATATTTCCTTTTTAAGTGTATGTTGTTTGATGTATTTTTCAAAATTGTTTCTTATATATGGTGGAAAATATGATAGCAGATATTGAGATTCATATAAATTAATAAAATTTGTAGAGTGCTGAAGTAAATCAGATGACATGATTTCATTTTTAATGCACATTCTAGTATAAGCTATCAAAACTGCAATTTGAGGAGCATTAAATCCTCGCTTTTCAGAGCTCATTTTTGTAATTTCTTCATCACTAGGTAAGAATTCTATATTACGATCAAGCATTTTGATTTTTTCTAAATGCTGCAAAAGTTTATGATGTTGATCTATTCTTTCTTGAGATTGCATACATTCTAACATTAAAACTTTTGTTTCTAATTTATTGTGATGGTTTAATACGATTGCTGGGATATCACTTATTATACTGTCCAGTATTATATTACGCTTATCAAAAGAGATAAATTTATCTTTTACAGCTAATTCTAAACATATTTTAATATTAGTTTCAAAATCTGAACAAATAACCCCACCTGCATTATCTATAAAATCTGTATTAATTCTTCCTCCTGTATTAGAATACTCTATTCTTCCAAGTTGTGTGCACCCTAAATTTCCACCTTCAATAATCATTGAAGCTTTAACATCACAGCCATTGATTCGTAGATTATCATTGGCTTTATCTGCCACTACAGCATTGCTTTCTTTTGAAGATTTAATGTATGTACCTATTCCTCCATTCCATATCATATCTACAGGAGCTTTTAGCAAGTAAGTAATTAAATTATCAGGTGAAATCTCTTTCTGATCTTTATTAATATGGAAACGTTCTTTCATTTCAGGAGTAAGTGTTATAGATTTTGACTTTCTACAAAAAACACCACCACCCTTTGAAATTATACTTCTATTATAATCTTCCCAAGATGAACCAGGTATTGAGAAAAGACGTTGACGTTCTAAAAAACTTTTTTCTGGATTAGGAGATGGGTCGATGAAAATATGAAGATGATTAAATGCACCTAATAAACATATCTTATTTGATAATAACATTCCATTACCAAAAACATCACCAGACATATCACCGATTCCAATAACCGTAAATATTTCTTCTTGAATATTTTTATCGATAATCCAAAAGTGTCTATTAGCTGCTATCCAAGCTCCTTTAGCTGTAATGCCCATTTTTTTATGATCAAAGCCGATAGATCCTCCAGATGCAAATGCATCTCTTAGCCAGAAATTGTATTCTTGTGAAATTTGATTAGCATAATCAGAAAAAGATGCAGTTCCTTTATCTGCTGCTACTACTAAATATGGATCATATTCATCATATTTAATAACATTATCTGGAGTTATATACTTATCATCGATGATATTATCAGTAATATCTAAAATACCACGAAGAAAATTTTTATAGCATTCAATTGCATAATCAATTAAAGGTTTATCCTTTGCTGGGTTTTTAAGTATAAAACCTCCTTTAGAGCCTACGGGTACAATAACAGAATTTTTTGTCATTTGTGCTTTCATTAATCCTAGCACTTCTGTGCGAAAATCCTCTATTCTATCAGACCATCTAATGCCTCCTCTAGCGACTTTACCCCCACGCAAGTGAATTGCTTCAAACATGCTTGAATATACATAAATTTCTCTAAAAGGACATGGTAAAGGTATATTTGGAACTTTACTAGAATCTATTTTTATTGATAAATAACTTTTATCTCCTTGATAGTAATTTGTACGCAACACTGCTAAAATAAGAGAATAAATACATTGTAAGATGTAATCATGTACAATATCAATTACATTTGTAAAAAGCTGTTTGATTTTTTCCCGTATTATAGCTTCATGTTCTTTGCGTAATGTATTTAAATTTGGATCAAATCTTATTTCAAATAATCTAATAAATAGATATATTATATCTGGATATTTTATAAGAATTTTGCGTATATATGATTGACTATAACTAAATGAAATTTGTTTTAAATATTTACTTAATAACCTTATAAGTAGTACTTCTTTCCAATTTAAATTTGCTGAAATTACTAAGTTGTTAAAGAGGTCATTTTCTATCTCTTTAGAAAAAATCTTTTTCAGTGTAATTTCAAATTGCTTTTTAATACTATTGTAATTAAGTGATTCTTTAGTGTTGGATAATATAAAATGGTGTAAACATATAGAATTACCTTGAATAGCAATATTATAACTATAATGTAATAATATATTGACGCCCATTTTTCTAACAATATTTAATACTTTTGAAAGTTTTAGATTTTCTTGTTCTGGAATATATACTTTTAGTTGATAGTGATTATTATTTTCTGCTAAGTATAAATCTACTTCGCTAGTGTTGTGCTGAAGTGCTTTGTTAATTTTTATGATATCGTGATATGCACTTTCAGGATCAAAGTATTCCTGATAACTTACAGGAAATGCATTTAAATATTGTGAAAAATCGTAACCGCATTTATTATATAAAACATTATATAACCTGTCCTCCCATCTTTTTGTTGATTCTATAAGCTGTACTTCTATTTCCTGTTCTGAAACATTAGGAAGATTATCGCTGATTTTTAGCATAAATTGTAATCTAACTAAATCAGATTCATTACACATACTGTAGTATTGAGTAACAACTTTTCCTAGCAGCATATTTTCTAGAATATTACTCATTTTTGTTGCTGATTCTGTACTAGCAAAGTTTTTAGGGACAAAGATAATACAATTTATAAAATTGTTACTAATATCTCTTCTTATAAATAATTTTATTTTAGGATTGCTAGATAAAAATAAAATTCCCATTGAAATTTGAAATAATTCTTCTTCAGAAAATTGAAATAGCTCCTCTCTAGAAAATCTTTGCAATATAGCAATTAATGCCTTATTATTATGCCCTTTTTTTATAAATCCTGACTTAAGTTCAACAGCTTGTATTTTTTCTCGTATTATTGGTATATGTATTGCATCTTGAAAAGAAACAACGGATGCGAAAAAACCATAAAAACACTCTTCCTTTAATAATACTCCTGTATTACTAAATGTTCTTATTCCAATGCAAATCATGTATTCATGTCTATGAACATGAGATATAATATCGGATTGTATAATATATAAGTGACTTTTGGAATCGGGTATGTTTTTGATTGGCTGAGAAGTAGCATTAATCTTTTGCAATCCTAGACTACTAGAATTAGTGATGACTAATTTTTCATTTTTTGCAACATATTCTTCATATCCTAAAAATACGAAATTATCGTTTTGTATCCACTTTAAAAATTGACATATTTCCTGGTGAGAATTATTTGTTTTCAAGTTATTAAGTATGACATTTATATGATCTAACATCAAATGCCAATCTTGAACACATTGGTGTACTGCTGTAAGAGTTTTTTTAATATCCGATTTTAGTATTGCTTGAGTATTCTTATCAATTGTATTAACAATAAAATATGCAATTGATTCATTTGTTTTATCATTTGCACAAGATTGGGTTTTTAATATATCTACTATTACATCATTTTCTCTTTTAATATTTAAAACAGCGTTAGTATAATGATATATTGATAAATTATATTTCTTTAGTATTATAATAATTGAATCAATAATAAATGGTATGTTGTTATTAATTGTTTCAATAATAGTTAAGTTTTCTTGAATTATATCTTTATTATTAATATTAAATATTCGTACTTTACTTTCATTTTTTGCTCTTTCTTTTATAAAATCAAATAAATCTTTAACTGAATACAGTAAAAAATTAATACTTAATTCAACATCACTACTATAGGAAAAGTTATAAAACTTTTTTATAAAATTTTTTAACAGATTATGCGAATTACTGTTATCTTGCTCTAGTAATAATAACATAGAGTCAATTACTTTATTATTAAAGCTATAATTGTTGCTGCGCATTGTTGTTAATCTCAATAGCCTAGGAATTAATTATATATTATTGATATTAAAATACTATATACTACTTAAAACACAATGTAATTATTTTTTTTGATATTCCAATAGTTTGTGTTCTCTTATAAAAAGGTAGCTTTTTATTAACATATGATCAGATTATACTTTTTAGTATATCAATAAAGCCATGAATGCAAACATGAAAAAGCAATAGTAACAGCGTATCATGTTTTTATAAAAAATCAAGGATGATATTGAAATAATCTTGTAGTTGAAAATTGTGAGATATTTATTTTTCTTTATCAGTGCGACTTATAGTATTAAGAGTATTGTTTAAATTGCATGTTATTACTTTTTATGAAGTTAGTTAAATTTTTTAGATTTGTAGGATAATAATTATTTGTGTGTAGTTTAATGTAGAAAAATATAATATGCGTTATTGGAAGTAATTTACTATATTGGTGATGTTTATAAATAAAATATGCATTATGTTTTATAAATAGGATATGCATTAATTAAAGTAGTTTTCTATATGATAAATAAATCTATCATTAATAAATATGATATTAGAGGTGTTGTTGGAAGTAATTTACATATTAGTGATGCTTATGAAATTGGTATAAAATTTTCTAAGTTTATAGGTAAAGGATCTATTATTTGTGTAGGATATGATGGAAGAGTACATGCTTATGAATTTGCAAAAAATGTTACTAGCGGCATAATTCATGGAGGTTCGTCAGTTGTAAAATTAGGATTATGTTCTTCTCCTATGCTTTATTTTGCAAATAAAATTATGAATGCAAATGGAGGAATAATGGTAACAGCTTCCCATAATCCTCAAGAATATCAGGGATTTAAGATTATAGGGAATAATAATCTTGCAGTTAAAGGTTGTGAAATATTGACTTTTCTTTATAGATATGAGTGCAGTGATATTGCTAATAACAAAGGTGTAGTTATCGATATTAATATTAATTCTTCTTATCTGGCAAGTCTTGAGAAAGTTTTTAGTAATGTAAAGATGAACAAATTAAAAATAGCTTGGGATTGTAGTAATGGGGTAATGTCTAGTGTTGTTTACGAGGTAATAAAAATTTTATATATGCATGATCATATAGTGATTAATGAAGTAATAGATGGTTATTTTCCAGGACATTTACCTGATATTTCAGTACATAAGAATTTATGTCAAATAGTTAATACAGTTAAAAAAAATAACTGTGATATAGGAATAGTATTTGATGGAGATGGTGATAGAGTCTGTTTTATAGATAATTGTGGTAATATTGTTACTAATGATCATGTTATGATGATCTTTATTGAAGATATTCTAACGCAATGTCCGGGAAGTACAATAATTTATGATATAAAAAGTAGCGAAATTATAAAGGATATTGTTGATAAATTGGGAGGTAAAGCAATAGCTTGTGCATCGGGATATTCTATTATGCAAAGGAAAATGCGTGATGAACATGCAAAGTTTGCTGGTGAGATCAGTGGACATATGTTTTTTGAAGAACTAGGATATGATGATGGAATGTATGCTGCGATGAGAATGATTAATATTTTACTTAAAACAAAGATGACTTTAACGCAATTAGTAGGTAATTTACCTAAATTATATATAATTCCAGAAATGAGAATTAAAATACAGAGCAATTCCTGGGCTAATATAGTGACTAATTTAAAACAAATACTTGATAATAAAAATATAAAATATATTGATATTGATGGAATAAAGGTACAAATAGGCGATAAAGGTTGGTGGATTGTAAGGAATTCAAATACAGAAAATATGATTACCATACGTTGTGAGGGTACTAATTTAACTAATTTAAAATATGTTAAAAATTTATTATATTATTATATACAATGTGCTTTATAAAAAAACTATGTACTTAATTATTGTCAATAAGGTATTGCTGTGAATTTTTTTACATAATGGTAAAAAGGATTCATATAAAACGAAATTTAGCAAAATTTTATAACCTTATTTTTTATAAGTTATTATAGTTTATTGCTTACATTATTTATTTCAGAGTAGTTATTTGTTTATTTATTCATTTAAATGAAATAAAAATAACATCATTAAATGCATCAGGTAGTCTTATCATTTATTGTTAAAAGAATATTGTGGCATTATCTTGGTAAATATGATTCTAATGGAAATTAGATGCAAAAGAATATTACAGAAATTTATTAGCTTATGCTTTGTATTAGCAGATTATTTAATAGAGATCATTCGAAAATTAACTCATGATACTATGTGAAGTGGTATATGAATTTTGATTTTTGTGAATTTACTTATCAATAGTCTGAATTGCAAATAGGATGTTTTTTAAGATAAAACATTCAAAATAATGATATATAACATATAAGAGATTTGTTTTAATATTAAAAATTACTATACATAATCTCTCTATTATGTTATGCATTTTATACATTTTTATGTTATAGAAAAATAAGTGCAGATATAATGAGCGGAGATAAAAAAGCTATATCAGATTTATTAAAGGAGGTAAGCGTTAATAGCTCTATTAATGCAGATAAAATTACGTTATTTGAGCTTAAAGAAGCATTACATGGACGTGGGTTTGGTGTATTAATGCTATTGTTTGCTTTACCACTATCAATACCTTTGCCAACTATTCCTGGATATACAACGATTTTATCTATGCCGTTACTTTTGTTTTCACTACAGTTGCTTATGGGATTAAAATCTCCTTGGTTACCAAGATGGTTAGAAAGAAAGTCTTTTAAACGTACAACTTTAGCTATGATCATTGAAAAAACTGCTCCTATTTTAAAAAAAATGGAAAAATTTACCAGACCTAGAATCTTATTTATTTTTAATAATATTGGAGATAAAGTTATTGCATTTATTTCTTTTTTATGTGCTATTTCAATTGCTATACCTCTCCCATTAACTAATTTTATTCCTGCTGGGGGTATATCTCTTATGTCTCTTGGTATGTTAAATAAAGATGGTATTTTAGTAATTTTAGGGATGTTATTAGCGTTTTTTGGATTATTTATTACTTTTCTAATTCTTATAGCTGGTCCTAAAATTGTATTAGGTATGTTTTCTTTTCTATCTAGATTTGCATGATAAAAATATATGATACTTTAAGGGCAGCAAAAGTACAATTTTTCCCTTTGGATAAAAATCATGTTAAGCTTTACGTTTGTGGACCTACGGTATATGATTATGCTCATATAGGTAACGCTAGATCTATAGTAGTATATGATGTATTATTTAGATTACTGAGTACTTTATATAATAAAGTTACTTATGTTAGAAATATTACTGATATTGATGATAAAATTATTAATACTGCAAAAAATAGCAATAAAACAATAAAAGATATTACTAGTTATTATACACGATCATTTCATGATGATATAAGTCATCTTAATTGTTTATCACCAACAATTGAACCAAAAGCAACAGAAAAGGTGCAAGTTATGATTCAGTTGATTGAGAGATTGGTTACTAGTAAACATGCATATGTAAAAGATGGTACCGTATATTTTAATATACAGTCTTATAAGTCATATGGACAATTATCTAAGCGTAATATTAATGATATGATTTATGGTAATAGAGTTAATATTGATACTGATAAGATACATCCAGGTGATTTTGTTTTATGGAAGCCTGCGACAGAATTAGATATTAGTTTAATGAGTTATTGGCCAAGTCCATGGGGATTAGGTAGACCTGGTTGGCATATTGAATGTTCGGCCATGAGCTATGACTGCTTGGGTGAAGATTTTGATATTCATGGTGGTGGAGCTGATTTACAATTTCCACATCATGAAAATGAAATAGCACAAAGTTGTTGTATTTTTCCTAATAGTAAATATGCTGTACATTGGATTCATAATGGGTTTTTAACAGTAAATGGTGAAAAAATGAGTAAGTCATTAGGTAATATTGTTACTGTGAGAAGCTTACTTGATAATTGTATAAAAGGTGAAGTGATAAGGTATGTGTTTTTGAGTACGCATTACAGAAAACCACTTGACTGGAATGAGGTAGCTATTTTAAATGCTGGTAAAGCATTAAATAGAATTTATAGTACTATATCTTGTGTGCCGAGTGATAAGTATGAGCAATTAGGGGATGATATTGAAGTACATAGTGAAATTATAAAATACTTAAAAGATGACATGAATACTCCTAAGGCTCTTTCAGTATTATATGATATTACAACTCGAATTCATAAAACACAAAATTTGCATGATAAATGTTTTTTAGTAAAAGTTTTAAAAAAAAGTGCTAATTTTTTAGGTATTGCTCAATCTTCTTGGGAAAAATGGTTTAGTATTTCTTCTGATAGTGATGTAGAAAAACTAATTCAACGAAGAAGTATAGCAAAGAAACAAAAAGATTTTGAGACAGCTGATAGTATTAGGAAAATTTTATCAATAAAAGGTATAGTGTTATCTGATGATAAGGATGGTTCCACAAAGTGGTATAAAAGGTAATTATTAATTTAATTATTGTGGAATAGATATATTTTTATAATTTCTTTTAAATTTGACAAAGTATAATGAAGTTTTACATTTGAAATACTAAGTGTGATAATTTATATATTGTAGTGTTTTTTTTTGGAATATTCGTTATAAGATAGTAATATGTGATAAGGTAAAATAGTTTATCAAATTTAAACTTAACATAAAATTTTATATGATAATAATGTGAAACTTAATTATTAATAAATCTGATAATTGTAAAAAATTATGATGAAATTAAATTGATTTGATCAAAAAAAAATACAGTAGGGTTAAATGAATCATGTGATGAAATGTGCTTTAATCTAGTATTATTAATAGCTTAAATATTATTTTACTGCATTAAAATATAGGGTTTATGTGTTTTTACTATGTGGTAAATCAAGGCAAGATTTTAAGTTATTAACTAAGATTTGACTAGAAGGAAAAATCTGTGATATGGAGGGTGATAATTTAAAGTGAGAAGTAAATGCCTGTGATGTAGAAGGTGATAATTTAGCAGTTGATGGTGTAGAAGTAAATGCCTGTGATGTAGAAGGTGATAATTTAGCAGTTGATGGTGTAGAAGTAAATGCCTGTGATGTAGAAGGTAATGATTCAGCAGTTGATGGTGTAGAAGTGAATGCTTGTGATGTAGAAGGTAATGGTTCAGCAGTTGATGGTGTAGAAGTAAATGCCTGTGATGTAGAAGGTAATGATTCAGCAGTTGATGGTGTAGAAGTGAATGCTTGTGATGTAGAAGGTAATGATTCAGCAGTTGATGGTGTAGAAGGTGAGTGTGTTTCAGAAAAGATTTTATTTATAACAGATGTTAAACTTGTAGTAGGGTTACTTACTGGATGTGGTGGTAAATTGCAAAAATATTGCTTATATATTTTTAGAGCGTTAATAGATGGATCATCTCTATCATTAGGAATATTGTCATTACTAGTATTTTTGATGTCTTTAATTCTTTTGTGTAAATCTGAAACGTGTATTATGTCATTTATTGATTTTTGAGAGAATTGTGTAATTGTATTTGGTTTAGAAATAATGGTGTTATTAACTGAAACAGTACCAAAAGCAGAAAATATTCCAGGTACATGAATTTGAGGAGTGTGGATACTAATGTTACCATATAAATTAAATATTAATCCTTTTACTTTTCCTCTAACAATTATATTACTGGTGTATAAAAAGATAGTAACTTCCTTTGATATGTTTCCAATAAATGCTATGTCACATCCTACATCTAGAATAATGTGTTTATTGTTAGAAGGAAGTGGTGTAGTAAGAAATATCATGTCAGCATAGAGGCGTACATCCTTTGCTTTTTGTATAGGATGTATAATGGGATCACAAAAATTATCTAGGAAGTTATTTAAATAACATAATCTCATACGTATTACGCAATGTTTTCCGTAATGTATAAAGCTATTATAAAGAGTTGTTATAATATTTTTTCTTATGGTTTGATATATGTATTCATTTCTTTTATATATCATAGGTGGGCATGCGCGTTGTAAAAAAGGTAAATTTAAAGACATATTAAGTTCATTATTGTATTGTGTTTTTAGTATATGTAATATAGTATACTGAGAATATAAGTTTAAATATGGATTGACTTTAGAAGTAACTTCTCTGATGCCTTTGTAAGATGAGCAATGTTGAATTACTACATTATGATTTTTGTCTACTAAATAAGTAAATATCCCACTGTGATATATTGTGTGTAATTTTTTTATGCTTCCCCATATGGATGAATATGTTCTTTTATCAAAAAGTGCAGGTATTACCATATTAGTATGTGATGTAATACTTACCCACCAATAACAGTACTCTGTAAGTAATGCTACTGCTTTACTTTGAAAACTTGCAAAGTTTTCATTATCATGAAGTAATGTCATTACTGATGCTTGTATTATATTTAATGGATCTAGTAAACTGTTTAGCATTAAGCTATCTATTAATTCATTGATTAATGATTTTACTATATATTTATCAAATTTTACATTATTGATAACCATCTCATCATTATATTGATCATTCTCGTTCATAAAATAAAATAATAAATTTTTTTAATATTTTATAAATAATTTAATTATTTATTGTATGCAATAAATTTTTTTACTATATTTAATTATTTATTGCATATAATAAATTTTTTACTATATAGCTTATTGACATGATTAGATAATATGCATTACTTATGACTATCACATCCTTATAGTAAGATATCGGTAACACAAACATTGCAACTTGTCGTATTTATCGTTCATAAAATAAAAGAATCATTTTAAATATTTTAAAAAATAATTTTAAATTTAATTTATTATAATGCAGTAAATTTTTTTACTATATAGCTTATTGACAATTTATAAGTTCTTTGTATGGTTAGGTAATATGCTTTTTGGAGGGTGAACATAAATGTCCTTATTAGATGCTAGACCTATTTATAAACCTTTTAATTATCCATGGGCCTATGATGCTTGGTTATGTCAGCAGAGAATACATTGGCTTCCAGAAGAGGTTCCTCTTGCAGATGATGTACAAGATTGGAAAACTATGCTTTCCGAAAAGGAAAAGAATCTTTTAGTACAGATATTTCGATTTTTTACACAAGCTGATATAGAGGTTAATAATTGTTATATGAAGCATTATTCTAATATTTTTAAGCCTACAGAAATATGTATGATGTTATCAGCATTTTCGAATATTGAAACAATTCATATTGCTGCATATTCTTACTTATTAGATACAATAGGAATGCCAGAGATTGAATATCAAGCTTTTTTAAAGTTTGAGGTTATGAAAAAAAAATATGATTATATGCAAAGATTTGAAGAATGTAAAAAGGATGATAAAAGACACATAGCAAAAACCTTAGCAGTTTTTGGTGCATTTACGGAGGGACTACAACTTTTTGCATCTTTTGCAATTTTACTAAATTTTCAGCGATTTGGAAAAATGAAAGGCATGGGTCAGATTATTGCTTGGTCTGCTAGGGATGAAACTTTACATACTGAATCAATTATTAAGTTATTTAATACTTTTATTCAAGAAAATCGAGAGATATGGGATGATAGCTTGAAGCAAGAGCTGTATGATGCATGTAGAATTATTGTGTCTCTAGAAGATGAATTTATTAAGTTAGCATTTGCTTGTGGTGATGTTGAAGGATTATCTGCTGAGCAAGTAAAAAGTTACATACGTTATATTGCAAATCGTAGATTAATGCAGCTGAATTTAAAGTCTATTTATAATATAGATGTTAATCCTCTCCCTTGGTTGGATGAAATTTTAAATGGAGTTGAACATACGAATTTTTTTGAAAATAGGGTTACTGAGTATACTCGTGCTGCTACTGAGGGTACATGGGAAGAAGCATTTCAAGATCATTGATGTGTTAAAAAAGATATTTTGTTATGTATGGAATTAATTATATAAGCTTTTTGATGATAGTGCATGACCTGTTATTCTATAATAGGATATATAGAAATGTTTAAAGATTATTAAAAAAATCATGGGATGTATTTATTATACTTATAATAACCTAAATTTGTAGTGATATTACTTATTAACTTCTGTAAATATAATTTATAGGAAGGTAACTTATATTAAAGAGAGATGCTGAATATTTATGAGAGTATTAATTATTATAATATGTATCTTATTATTAAGTAGTCAGTTGACTGCAAATGATGCATTACTAGTAGATAATGGGTTGAAAAGCTTAGGATTGCCTAGTGCTTTTATTGATTCAATGTCAATAGAAAGAATAAAAATGGTAAATTTACCATTTTTTACAGAGGATGGAAAAGAGATTTATATTCAAGATTTTCATGATAAGCTTTTAATAATAACATTTTGGGCTCCTTGGAGCACTGAGTCCTCAATATTAATGGAAGAATTTCATAAAATTAACCAGTATTTAAAACAGCATGAAATATTTAATATAACTTTTATTCCCATTCTTACTAATATTGAATATATAACATCTGCTAAATCTTTTTATAAGGTCCATAATATAAATTTTAATATCTATTTTGATCGTGATCGTAAATTATATGAATATTTTAATATTAAGAATATACCATTTACTTTAATTGTGAATAGGAATAAGGTTATTGTTGGTAAAGTAAGTAGTTATATGAAGTGGTATAATGCTGATATAGTAAATGCTTTAATTCTTTTAGAAAAGATGAATAATATTAAGCAAGTGTCATAAGGTGATAATGTAGTAAAAAATATTGTATTAAAAGTTTAGATTTTGAAAATTAAATTTGCAAGTCTTGACAAGAAAATATAAGTACAAAAAAAAGTAAGTATAATTCTTACATTATACATAAAAATACTGGTTTTTTTATAGCATTCTTAATGCTAAAATATTTTGATGCTGATAAGGTAGTTTACCATTTATATAATATGATATTAAATATAAAAAAGGAAATGCTGTATATCTTATAGATTGTAAGGACTATAGTACAAGAAATGTTTTTGTAATGTAAAGAATAAATGCTGAACAATTTTATTGTTATAAGCAATAATGTAAATTTATATATTAATGTAGGCTAATATACTTCATATATATATAAGCTTATCAATATTTATTGATCGTAGTTATTATAGCATTTTGTGCTAAAGTTTTGATAGGATCTATTATTCCAAATAAATAAGTTATGTATAGCTTTTCTATAAAATAAACATATTACATGTATTATTTAATTAAAAATTGCTTCAGTATTTTAATAACTTGTTTTATGAATCGGTAGTAGTATTGCTTTTTTTTACAATTTTTAATGCATATACACAAAGATCAGCAAAACAGATACCATTTTTTTTTGATAGTTCATATAGCCTTTCTAAGCTATTAATTATTTTTTCTGGTATATTGCCACCTCGCTCTTTAGCTAACCAATGACTTTGATGATGTATAGGATGCAATTCTACTTTTGGCTCTCCTATGTATATAGTAAATTGTGAAGTTTGTCCTCCAAATTCACATGGAATCATAAATTTTTTTATTCCTGGCATTTTACATACCCTTTATTATTTATGTAAATATATTAAAATTATTGATATGGATACTGCTTTATATAATACTCTATTATATTTATAATTTCTATCTAAATTACGTATACGATAACAATTATTTAACTCTTTAATAAACTAGGTGATAACTTTAATTTATAATATAATTTACTACTTATATCATGTAATAATAAACAAAAAGTTAATATATTATGCATTCTGCTTTAATACATAAAATATTTAAAAATACAAATTGTGTTTCAATGGATGAATTTATACGAAGTGCATTATATGATTATGAATATGGTTATTATATGAATAGGATGCCTTTTGGGGCAACAGGGGATTTTATAACTGCTGCAGAAATAAGTCAATTATTTGGAGAGATAATAGCAGTGTGGGTATTATATTCTTGGGAAAAAATTGGGTTTCCATCAAAATTTGCTTTGGTAGAGCTTGGTCCAGGAAGAGGAACTTTAATGAGTGATATTGTTAGAACATTGCAGAATTTTGATGAATGTTTTAAAGCATTGGATATTCATTTAATTGAAATAAGTCCTATGCTATGTGAAATACAAAAACACTTTTTAAAAAATTATCAGGTATTTTGGCATAAAGATATTACAACAATTCCTGAATTACCAGTATTGTTTATAGCAAATGAAGTATTTGATGCATTACCCATTAAACAATTTGTTTATGATGCAGGAATATGGAAAGAAAATTATGTTGAATTAAAAAATAATACATTACAAGTTGTACAGAAGGATACGAACTTTATATTTGATATTGCTTCTGTGATGGAAGGATCAGTTATTGAAATATCTGATGATGGACGAGTTTTGTTGACTTTAATGGAAAATAAAATTGTAAAGTATGGAGGAGCAGGAATAATTATTGACTATGGATATACATATCCTCCTCCATATGTAAGTACCATACAGTCTGTAAAAAATCATCAATATAACTTCTTTCTTAAAGATATTGGTAAATGTGATATTACAGCTCATGTGGATTTTTCTTTTTTACAAAATAATTTGCAAAAAGTAAAGTCTTCAATTATTACTCAAAGGGAATTTTTATATTATTTTGGTATTAAAGAAAGATTAAAAATATTAATGAATCACTCAACAAAGAAGCAGCAACAGGAATTGAAAAGTGCATTTTTACGACTTACAGAAAATATGGGAACCCTTTTTAAAGTATTAATGATTAATTATGTAATAAAGGAATATTGAATTGTGTAGTTTCTATAAATACAGCAGATATTTTATTGTAAAATATTTGTTATAATACGAGGTACATAATTGATGAAATGCTATTTTAAGATAAAATATGGTCTATCTTACTTATGTATAAATTCTTTGCATGATATAATATTGTTTTATATAGTAAATGTAATTGAGTTTTAAAATGTATAAGCATTAATAGATGCATTTACAAGTGTTGATTCATCATCATTATTTATATAAGTTTTGATATTTTATAAATTAAATACTGATAAAAGTCGTATCTTGAGTATAATCTTTATATATATAAGTAACTCTTTATGTAAATGGGATATGCAGAATTAATAAAAAGTAAGGCTAAGCTATCAGATGTTGTTGCTAAAAGAATAAAGTTATTAAAAAAAGGGAACGTGTTCATTGGGTTATGTCCGTTTCATAATGAGAAGACCCCATCGTTTACAGTAAATGATGATAGAAGTTTCTACTACTGTTTTGGCTGTGGTGCACATGGTGATGTAATACAATTTGTTTGTGATCTTGAAAATATGAGTTTTAAGCAATCGCTTGAATATTTAGCACAAATTTATAATGTTGATATTATCAGAAATAGTAGTGAAGATTGTTTTTATATAATAACTCGTATGGCTTGTGAGTGGTTTATTAGTCAATTACATAATAATAAATTAGCACGTGAATATTTAGAAAAACGTGGGATTTCTGACAATATAATACAAAAATTTAAAATAGGGTATACTCCAAGTAGTGGATTAAAAGATCATTTACTATCCAATAATGCTACAATTGAAAGTATGCAAAAAGCTGGGTTGCTAAATAAGGGAGAACGAGAGTATTTTTATGAGAGAATAATGTTTCCCATATTTAATTATTCTGGAAAAATAGTTGCTTTTGGAGGAAGAGTAATTAATAGCAAAAATAATCCAAAATATTTAAATTCTGCGGAAAATCTATTTTTTAAAAAAAGAAATATCCTTTATGGAATGCATTTTGCAGTTACTAGTGCCCGTAAACAGGGATGTATTATAGTTGTAGAAGGTTATATGGATGTTTTGGCAATGCATCAATTAGGAATAGAAAATGTAGTTGGATTGCTAGGTACGTCAATGAATAAAGAACATCTTGATAGCATGTGGGCTATAACTTCAGAGATTATTGTATGGATGGATGGGGATGATGCAGGATTTTCATCGTTATTAAAGATATTACATCTTGCTTTATCGGTTATTAAGTCTGGACGTAATATTAAATTTATTACTAGTCAATCAGGAAAAGATCCGTGTGATATTTGTATGAATGGTTCTGTTGATGATATACAGTTTATTATTAATAATGCAAAGTTGCCTTCAGATTTTATATGGGAGTATGAGTTATCTTGTTTAAAAATTAATAATCAAATAAAACCTGAACAGTGTTTGATTCTTGAAGGTAAGATAAATTCTTATGTTGCAGAAATAAGTGATACACATATTGCAAAGTATTATAAAAGTTTTTTTTATCAACAAATTAAAAAATTACAAAATAGTTATACAAACTCTGCATTAAAAAGTACGTCATCCACCATAGGAGGGTTTATGGTACATAAATTCATAAATACTACTCCTCAATCGTGTGTCGAAGAATATAATCAAATGAAAGCTATATATATTATAGTTCAATATCCAGAATTATTAAATGATCCTATAATTTTTGAGCAATTTGCTAGATTTAAAATTGATAATAATGATTTTTATAAATTACAACAGCATATTATTAATATACAAAGTATATATTTTGATAAGTTATCTAAAAATATATTGATTATGGAATTAAAAAATAATAATTTATACACAATTTTAACAGTGATATTAAATGCAATTGATAATTCTGGATGTATGATTACTAATTGTAAAATACATTTAGTAAAACAGGAATGGGAAAAAATAATACTTTTGCAGCAATTGCAGGACATTCAGTCAGAAATACTAAAACTAATGCTGGAAGGGAAAGATGAAATTGCAGCAAGACTTTCTAATCAAGCACAAATTATAGATAGTAAATTAAAAGAATTATGGCGATATTAAATATTTTATATAAAGTAGAATGTTTAAATGTATACTGAATCATTGTATAATAATATCGGTGATATTTTAGTTGTTGATGATGTTTAAAAAATTATGTAATTTTATTTTGTAGAAAATTGTTTTCTGGTAGATTAATTATTAAAAAATATAATATTAAACTTATTGAAGCACTTTAAAATACAAAATTTTTTTACAATTTAAAAAATACATATTAATATACCAGGAGCAAACACAATAAATTACTAGTGATTTATTGATATTAGATTCTAAAGTTTTTCCTAACAAAAAATATAATTGAAGTATTAAATTACAGAATTATGAAGTGTTACTTATTAAAAAAATCCTCTGAGTTTTCTAGCACGACTTGGATGACGTAACTTCCTTAAAGCTTTAGCTTCAATTTGACGTATACGTTCTCTTGTAACATTAAATAATTTTCCTACTTCTTCTAATGTGTGATCTTTTCCTCCTCTACCTATACCAAAGCGCATACGTAAAATTCTTTCTTCTTTTGGTGTTAATGTTGACAAAACTTTTGTAGTAATTTCCCGTAAATCTGCTAACACTGCTGCACTTTCAGGTTTAACTGCTCTTTTATCTTCTATACAGTCACCAAATGTACTGCTATCATCATCTCCGATAGGGCTTTCCAGGCTAATAGGATCTTTAACAATTTTCATTACTTTACGTATCTTATCAACATTAATATTTAATTTTGCCGATAATTCTTCAAGTGTAGGTTCACGACCCATTTCATGAAGCATTTGTCTTAATGTACGATTAATTTTGTTTACAGTTTCAATCATATGTACAGGAATTCTTATAGTTCTTGCTTGATCAGCAATAGCCCTAGTAATAGCTTGTCTTACCCACCATGTTGCATAGGTTGAAAATTTATAACCACGTTTATAGTCAAATTTATCAACAGCTTTCATTAATCCTATATTTCCTTCTTGAACTAAATCAAGAAATTGTAACCCACGATTAGAATATTTTTTTGCAATTGATACAACTAGCCTTAAGTTAGCTTTGATCATTTCTTGTTTTGCATGATTTGCTGCTCTTTCATGTTTTTGAATTTTTGCTACTAATGTTTTAAATTCATGTAGATTATTCTCACCTGATAATAATTTGATTTTATTATATATATTTACTAAAGTTTGTGCTTCATTTGTTAAAAGTTTGTTCCATTGAGGTGATGCATTATTTTTTTCAAAAACAGTGTTGCTACTGTATGCATCTAAAAACTCTTTACGATTTATTCCATAGCTTTCAGCTAGTGAAATAATATTTGCTTCTTCTATAGATATTGATTTATTTAAGTTGTAAATTTGTTGAGTTATTGATAAAACAGCTGAATCACTTAGTTTTATTTGTGAGATCATTTCCCAAATATCATCATGTATTTTGTTGTATAGCTCATCATGATACTCTTCTGCGTCATGTGTATTTCTTTTTTTCTTTAAATTTAAAATTTGTTCCGCTGATGCAATTATTGAATCTAGGATATTAATGACTTTAGGTAATAAAGCATTTTCCATTTCAATAATAGATGCATTTACAAGTGTTGATTCATCATCTTCATCATCACTAATATCTTCATCATCACTAATATTTTCGTCATCACTAATATTTTCGTCATCACTAATATCTTCGTCATCACTAACTTCATTACTACTATCCTTATTATGATAATTGGTATCATCATCAGTGAATTCACCTTCAGGAAATTCGCATTTGTAGTTAGCATCTAGATCTATTAATTCACGGAGCATAATTTGTCCATTTACTAAATCATCCCTCCATGACATAAATGCTCGTAAAACTAAAGGTGCTTCAATTAAAGACCGTAGCATGTTTACTTTTTCTGATTTTATTTTTTTGGCAATTTCAATCTCTCCTTCACGAGATAATAACTCTACTGAGCTCATTTCACATAAATACATGCGTATAGGATCATCAGTCTGTCCAAAATCCCAAGATTTGATATTAGTATCATCTTCTTCGTCTTTTACTCTACTTTCTTCAACTATGCTATTAGCTTCATCTTCATCACTTTGCTCAAGTACACTAATACCAGAATCTTGTAATAGAGAGATAGTCTCATCTATAATATCAGTTGATGATAATATACCATCAGAAAATGAATCGTTAATGTCATTAAAAGTAACGAAACCGCCTTGCTTAATACCCTTGCTAATAAGGTTTTTAATAAGCTCTTTGTCTGTTTGCAAATCTTTCATAAGAAAACAACTAATAAAAATATATGAAAAAATAAGGCATAAATCCTATCATAAAATTTATAATATGTCTAGTAACTAGATCATTTTTTAAATTTAATATGATAAAGACTCTATCCAATAGTAAATTAACATGTTATTTATATAAAAGCACTTGGTATCTATAGTATTTTCTTAATATAAAAAATCTAATTGTTTATTTTTATGTATAAAAAAACTATTTGCTAATTTACGTAAAATTAAAGTTTATGTATTAGCGAGTATTAATATATATATATATATTTTGGACAATACTGATGATAACTATTAATTCTTTAGTGTAGTGAATATAGCTTATTAGTAAAAACATTTAGTTATTTGAAACTAAATTTATTAAGTGAAATTAATTTCATTATTTTAGCAATTATATAAATTTAATTAAATCAATGCATAAGTACTGTATTATTTGAGAAAAATTCCAATAATTTGTCTTTTATTAATTTATGATCACTTATTGTATTAATGTATGCTCTAAAATTTGAAGAATTTTCATAGGAATTACTATACCATCCTAAATGCTTTCTAAATAATTTTATTCCGGTTTCTGTATCATAATATGTTAACATACGGTCGTAATGATTCATGATAATGTTAAGTTTTGACTGAGTAGAAGGATTAGGAAGTTTTTCTCTTGTTTTAAGAAAATGTAATGCTTGATTTATAATCCATGGCTTGCCATATGCACCCCTTCCTATCATTATACCGTCAGCTTGAGATTGACTTAAAGCTTCATCAATATCTTCAAAAGTTTTTATATCTCCATTTACTATTATTGGTATATTAATTTTTTCTTTAATATTATTAATAAATTTCCAATCGGCCTTTCCACTGAACATTTGTGTTTTCGTTCTTCCATGAATGGTAATCATTTGAATGCCAACTTCTTCTGCTATTTTTGCAATTTGTGGAGCATTTAAATTAGATGAGTCCCAACCTAATCGCATTTTTAAGGTTACGGGAATTTTTACAGCTTTAACAACACTTTCTAGGATTTTTGCTGCAGTAACTTCGTCCTTCATTAATGCTGATCCTGCATAACCGTTAACAACTTTTTTTACTGGACATCCAAAATTTATATCAATAATCTTTGCTCCCATATCTTCGTTTAATTTAGCAGCTTCGGCCATAATTTCTGGAACACAACCTGCTAATTGTACAGATGTATTTTTAGTTATTTGTGCTTTTTGTAAACTTTGACGCGTTTGTATTATCATAGCACGGCTTGCTATCATTTCTGATACTAATAACCCAGCACCTAACTCTTGAACTATTGAGCGAAATGGCATATCTGTGATACCAGACATTGGGGCTAATATTACAGGGTAATCACATATAAATTGACGAATATTCATTGTTAATTTTATGTACATTGTAATTACCACTATAGCATAAATTTTATATTAACAAAAAGAATAAATAGGGTTATACCTGATAAGTACTAATAATCCAGAACATAATTATTGAGCGAAATTGCATATCTGTGATACCAGACATTAGGGCTAATATTATAGGTAATCACATATAAATTGACGAATGTTAATTTTATGTATATTTAAATTGCCACTATAGCATAAATTTTATATTAACAAAAAGAATAAATTGATTTATTAGTTGATAAATTATGCCTTATGTGATATGCACTAAAAAGTTAGTAAATATAAATGGCATGTTAATTAATTAGGTGAGTTATGTCGAAATTTTTAATAAAGGCTCCTGCAAAAGTTAATTTATTTTTACATATTATTGGGGTACAGGATGATAATTACCATTTACTAGAGTCTTTGTTTGTTTTTGTAAAGATTTATGATTTACTAGAAATAGAATTAGATACAAGTAAGAAAGGAGTATATTTTTCAAAGTTTACTAAAGTGAGTAAATATAATAATACTATTCAGAAAGCTATAGAATGCTTAATGAAATCTTCTCAGATTAATACTAATGTATGTGTGAATGTTATTAAAAATATATTGATTTCTGCAGGATTAGCTGGAGGATCTGCAGATGCAGCTGCTGTTATGAGATTACTAGGGAAGCTGTGGAACATTGATATGAATACTCTTAAGAAAATAGCGCTAGATATAGGTACTGATGTATGTGCATGTTTAGAGTCAAAAACTTCCTTTATTACTGGTATAGGAGAAAACGTATTACCATTGCCAGAATTATGTTTACCTAAATATATTATTCTTGTTGCTCCTAAAGAAAAAGCATTAAGTAGTAAAAAAGTTTATAATGCTTATCAGCAATCAAATTTTTCTGAGTCTATAGCGAATAATTTACCTACAAATCAAGAAGGTTGGATGGATTTGATATATAAGTCACGTAATGATTTAACAAGTACTGCTTTGCAATTTATTCCTGATATTACTGAAATGTTGTTGGCTTTGGAAAGAAGTAATGGTTGCTTAGTTTCTAGAATGACAGGTAGTGGATCAACATGTTTTGGGTTGTTTGAAGATGCAAATAAGGCTGCATGTGCTGAAAGAAATCTCCAATTAAAATATCCAGGATGGTGGATATATAATACTGAAATTATCACATAAGTTTTTAGCTATATTGAGAATTTTATTGCAGTATTTTGCATGTAAGTTCAGTAATTTAATATTACATTGTAAGGTTTAAGTCTTCTTGTAGTAGGTATATATATAACATGTTTGTGGTTTATAAAGTGTGAATTATTGTGACAGCAATTAAGTAATACAACGACTATAATGTGCTATTTATGTATTTATTAGTTGGTTAAATGATAATTCATCCAATCTATAAACTTATTATTGGTTGTGTATGGGTTAATAATAGTTATTAGTGGTATTTCATATGGGTGAATATTTTGTATTTTTTGAAGTGCTTTTTCATATAAATGCTTTGAGGTTTTCATGATTATTATATATTCCTTATTATTTTTTATTGTATTTTCCCAATAATAAATAGATGTTACATTATGAAATATGTTAGCGCATATAATCAATTTTTCTTGTAGTAAAATATTTACCATATGACATGCTGCTTTATTATTTGATATAGTTGTGTAAATTAAAACAAGATTGTCTTTCATATGGAAAAAATCTTATGCATTAGTAGCAAAATATACTAAATACTTAATTTATACAAGTATTTTATAATGTAAGTACTTCTTGTACTGTTTCTACTAACTGTTTTATAGTAAAGGGTTTTGATAAGAATTTAGCTTTACTAAAGTCACTGCTTTTATGTTTATTAAATACTTCTTCAGCATATCCTGATATAAAAATAACTTTAATATCTTGTTGTATTTTTAGTATATCTAGTATAATTTCTGGCCCACTAATTTCTGGCATCACCACATCACTGATTACAACATGAATTTTGTTATTTTTGATAATATTCAAAGCTTTTTTGCCAGAACTTATGTCTATAACATTAAATCCTTTTTTTGTTAGTGCTTTTGATGTTAGTGTTCTGATAGGATCTTCATCTTCAATGAGTAATATATTAGCAGAAAATTGTAGCTCTTTATTATCTATTGTATTGGTATTATTATTATATAATTTAGGATTTTCTTGAATAAAATCGTAACTTGTTACATGTATTTTAGGTAATAAAATGAGAAATTGTGTTCCTATATTGATTTTACTACTTACATATATGTAACCGCCTGTTTGTTTAATAATGCCATATACTGTTGATAATCCAAGACCAGTATTATGTGCTGGGTCTCTTGTAGAGAAGAAAGGATCAAATATTTTTTTCATAATTTGTTTATTAATACCACATCCAGTATCAGCTATTTTTATAGCAACATATTCACCATGTTCAGCATGCTCTTTATCTGGTGAAAACATATCTTTAAATGTTACTGAAGAATCTACTTTTAAATTAAAAGTTTGGATTGTTAAAGTGCCCCCTAATTCCATTGCAGCTCTTGCGTTAACTGCTAAATTGATGATTACTTGCTCTAATTGACATAAATCTGCTTTGACTAATCCTATATTGTTGTCATATTGTGTTTGTAAACTTATGTTTTCATTAATAAGCCTTTTTATCATATACGAAAGATCTGCAATGATATTATTTACATCAAGAATTTTAGGTTGTAATGTCTGTTTACGGGAGAAAGCTAATAACTGCTTAATTAAATTTGTTGCTCTGTTAGCATTTTGTTTAATCTGCATAATATCTGTAAATGATTGATCTGTTGAAGGATGTTGTACTAAAAGTAAATCACAAAATCCTATAATTGCTGTTAAAATATTATTGAAGTCATGTGCAATACCTCCAGCTAGTTGTCCAACAGCTTGCATTTTTTGAGATTGTTCAAGTTGGATTTCAAGATTTTTTCTTTCGGCACTATCAGTAATATAACATATAATAAAAATGTCATCATTATGTATGAATTTATGAAAATATATTTTTACATACGCTTTATTACATAGTTGGGCTTCTATTGACATATTATTAATTATATTATTTTCTAAGTATTTTTTTATTTTCTTATTATAAGAATCTTCAATATAAGAGAAGATATAATCTTGATTTTCATCATGAGTTAATACTTGAAAAGATTTATTATATTTTATAATTTTACCATTTGCATCACATTGTACTATAGCTATTGGGGCATCAGCAAAACAGGGATGTAATTGATAACTTATAAAGTCATATTTTTGTGGAGTTATAAGACCATAAATATAGCTATGGTTATTTTTATCATAAAATATTGATTGTGTAATGTATGCTTTAAAGACAATTCCAGTAAAAGTTGATAAAAATACTTCATTATTATTGTTATTGTACAAATAATTTTTAGCTAATAAATCAGTGAATAACATGCCTTTTTTTAGATAATCCAACTCAAACATTTTTAAAAAAATTTCATTTGTGGACAATATAACTCCACTTGAATTTAATACGTACGATCCTATACAATGTCTTTGTATTAGCCTTTCATATACTTGTTCTTTAGTGACTTTGATTGCTTTTAGTACAAAATATTCTTGCGTTCTTGACAATGGATTAAGTGATAAACTAAAGGTGTAGTTAGTATTAATATCAATTTGTGGATTATTTATTATAGGATCAAGTATAAGTGAAAAGTTTAAAATACTATTTTGCTTATTAATAGAAAAGTATGTTTGTACAGATGATTTGTTAGCAAGGGCATTTTGAAAATTTTTAATTTCTTGATCACTTATATTACACAATTTTAGTATACTAAATACATTAAGCTTATCTTTTTGTGGATAATTTTTAAATCTTGTATTAAATCTAGCGTCAGAATATATTACTACTCCATCATCTTTTATAATTAGACAAAATTCCGTGTTATGATTTAAGGCATTAGCGAAAATCATATTTTGATATTCAATAGATGCGATAATATTTAAATAGCATGATAATTTTTTAAATATTAATACTATTGCTATGCCGCTAATTGTGAAATGAATGAATATATTGATAAATTTATTATCTATGTCAAGTAAGTGTAAGCTAGAAATAAATAATAAAGGAAAAATTAAAAGTATGACTATTCTTGTAATAGATATACCGTAATCTCGTGTTACAAAATCTACTTTATTTTGTACATTATCAATATACCTTTTATCTATTTTCATAATTTTTTTTAAATCATTAACATAAGCGCATGCCATTATATACTATAAATGCAAAAATATAAATTAGATTAGATATAAGATAAATAATTTTATTATAATATTATTTTTATTAAAATTTATTATGACAATATTTGGTCACATAGGCTTTATGTAGATTTAGAGTAGATTATTTACTTTTAGTAGGTTTAACAAAAATTTATAGAGGTATTATATTATTAGTAATTATAGCTACTTGAATGTGTATTTATTTAATAATTTAGGTGATGCTATTATTATTAAATGCTTATAGCACTTATAATTTTAGAGCTATAATCATGCCTTCTTTTGTAGGAATTAAGGTTGATAAAAATTTATTTTTATTTGCTATTCTTTGAGTAAAGTTGATTATAGATTTGTAAGAATTTTGAGAAATTTTTATTGTATTATCAAATACACTATCAAACAAAAATGCGTTATCAGCGATAATAAGCCCATTCTGTTTAATATATATTTCTGCCCAATCTAAATAACAATGATATTGTGATTTATTTGCATCGATGAATATCATATCAAAAGGTGCAAATTGTGATAAACTAGCTAGTTGCTCTTGTGCATCTCCATGTATGATTGTAATTCTATCTGATACATGGCATTTTTTTATATTTTCTTTTGCTTGATGGATGTATTGCAATTTTTTTTCTATCGTATATAGATGACCATCTTTTGGTAAAGCTTTAGCCATGCATATTGCAGAATATCCTATAAAAGTTCCTATTTCAACTATAGATTTTACATTACTCATTTGTATTAATAATTGTAATATTTGCCCTTCTACAAGACTAAGTTGCATGAATTGGTGTTGATCTGACGTAGAGGAATGTGCATCAATAATATCTTGATCATTTATAGAAAAAAGATCGTTTATATATTGTGACCTTTTATCTAGAATTTTGTCTCTCATGTATACTTGATTTTTTTTAATAGGATATAACCTTAGTATGTATTTTTGTCAAGTTATTAAAAAATACAATTTTATATTTGAAAGTATTTAAATAAAATTGTAAAATTATCACATAAGATAAGTAAAAGTGTGACATAATAATATTTATGTTGTTTATCGATCTTGATTTTATGTTATAACTGACATTATGTTATGAGTTTTCTAAAATAAGGAGAGGTAAAAGTAAATGAGTTTTTATACGCATGAAATAATACGAAAACAAGTAGGCAATAATATTATGAAACCAAATAATTGCAGCAATTCTGTTTTAAGTGATCCAGCATATCGTGATAAATATAGGGAAAAATTCCTTGAAGCACAAAAAAAAGGTATGGATATGGTAGTATATTATGATGGTACCATAGCGCTTATAGAAAATAAGATAACTATGTATCCGTATGGGTGGCATAAAAAGAAAAGAGATTTTGAACGTATTAAATTTGGTAATGAATCAAGGAGAAAGCGTAAATCTCATACATTATCAGAGGGTTCAGTTGTAGAAAAGATTGATAATTCCCAAGTAAAGTATCAAAAGGAGCCAGAATTTGCATAATATAGTTATATAATAGTTACAGTACTTAATATCCTATGGTATAGTCGTCTTATTTTTTAGAGGGGGTTGAGCTGTTAGTATTAAATACAAAACAATGTGTTATTGCAGAGAATGCTTCAGGAGTAAGTGTTAATACGTTAATTGAAAGAGCTGGATTAGCGGTTGCTAAGGAAATTATAAATCGCTTTTTTAAACAAAAGGTATTAGTTTTATGTGGTCCTGGAAATAATGGAAAAGATGGATATGTTGCAGCCAAGTATCTCCAATCAGAAGGCTGGCAAGTGAAGGTTATGTATTACGGTAAAAGCATAAATAGCTGTGATATAATATCTGAAGAAAATTTAAAGCGAGATGATTCATCGTTAATTGTAGATGCAATTTTTGGTACAGGATTAACTCGACCTATTTGTGGTAGCTTATTGGGTGTTGTGAGTTATATTAATCAAAGCAATAAGATAGTAGTTGCTGTTGATGTACCTAGTGGTATAAATAGTGATAGTGGGGAAATAATGGGTGCTGCACTATTTGCTAATCTAACAGTTACTTTTTCTTATCTTAAGTTAGGGCACATGATATCTCCAGGCAAGCATTATTCGGGAAAAGTTTGTATTTCAGATATTGGATTAAAATATAACGGATCAGCAGTATATCACAATTCTCCCTTACTATGGAAAGAGCATCTTCCAAAGTTGAATTACAAATCTAATAAATATAATAGAGGTTATGCTATAGTATGCTCAATAGATAATAAATCTGTAGGAGCTAGTAAACTTGCAGCTATGTCTGCATTAAGAGCAGGGGCAGGAATTGTGACAATTGCTTGCGATAGCAATGCAATAGCGTTATATGCTAGCTCTTTAACGGCAATAATGTATAAATTATATGATGATGTAATAGATGATGAAAGGATTAATGCAATATTGATAGGTCCAGGATGTGGATTGAGTAAATGTGTAAAAGAGCGTACTATAAAAGCGTTAAGTAAAAGTAATTGCATTATAGATGCAGATTCAATATCAATTTTTTGTGATGATCAACAAACGCTTTTTTCATGTATAAAAGATAATGTAATTATGACACCTCATGAAGGGGAGTTTAAGCGTATATTTCCTGAATTAACTGGTAATACGTTAGAAAAAGCTAAAAAAGCATCTGCAATATCCAAAGCAATAATTGTTCTTAAAGGTCATGATACAGTAATTGCTGCACCTGATGGAAGAATATCAATTAATAATAATGCTAATTGTACTTTAGCAACAATGGGTAGCGGGGATGTATTATCAGGAATAATAACAGGACTTGTATCTTGTGGAATGGATCCTTTTTTAGCTGCTTGTTGTGGAGTATGGGTACATAGTGAATGTGGAAAAAAATATGCTTATGGACTTATTGCAGATGATCTTATAATGCAAATTCCTGTTGTTTTAAGTGCTTTCTATTAATGATATATTTAAGGTTAAAGCATATCTAATTACAGAATTTACTTATTATGAATCCAATATTATCTCTTGTGTTCTAAGCACGAATGCAATAAATTACATTAGAATCCAGCAATGTGGGAGCATTATTAAAATAAGTAAGTCTTGTAACATGGAATTAGGATATGTCTATTTTTAATAGGAAATGAATTGATTGTAGAATGTAAAAATATTTTGCATATTAATTGTGGTCAATATCAAGATAATTAATTTTTTATAGAACATTTAAGCATATTATAATATATAATGCTTGTGTATTATGTTGTTTTTGATGACATTTAAAATAATTTCTACCATAAAAGTATTTTTACTTTAAATTTATGTTTGATGTTATGTGATGAATTTAATATGTTAATGGAATATATGATGACTTTAAAGAATATTTATAATCTATAACTAAATAATATACTGTGTAATATTTTACTGATTATAAGTATATGGTAGCATGCTTTTTTAGTAAAAATTCTTTTCAAAAGCATTATTTTATAATATTAACTCTATTCTAGTTGAGGTTACATTTAGGTATCAAATGAGCGTTGTTATTGTAGAATCTCCTTCAAAAGCAAAAACTATTAGTAAATATTTAGGAAATAAAGTTAAAGTAATAGCATCATTTGGACATATAAGGGATTTTCCTGCAAAAAATGGGTCTGTAAATCCTAATAAAGATTTTGCTATGGTGTATGAAATTATAAAAAATTCAGAAAAATATGTTAATAAAATGGTGCAGGTTGTTAGTAATGAAACAAAAGAAATATATCTTGCAACAGATCCAGATCGTGAAGGAGAAGCAATAGCTTGGCATATTATAGAGGTATTAAAGGAAAGAAATGCTATTAATGATAATGTGCGTGTTGCTAGAATGATTTTTAATGAAGTTACTAAAAAAGCAATAACTTCTGCTATCAGTAATACTAGAAATATAAATATGGATCTTGTATATGCACAACAAGCCCGTAGGGCATTAGATTATTTGGTAGGATTTACATTATCTCCTGTATTATGGCGCAAATTACCAGGAAGTAGATCTGCAGGACGAGTACAATCAGTAGCATTGAGGCTTATTTGTGATAAAGAAGATGAAGTAGAAAAATTTGTTATACAGGAGTATTGGAGTATTGATGTAGAGCTCCAAAATGAATGTGGAGATAAATTTTCTATGTTTTTAAAATATTATGATGGTCATAAGTTTGAGAAGTTTGATATTCAAAGTGATGAAAAAGCACAAGAATTGTCAGATATTGTAAAAGGAAAAGATTACTATGTTGTAAGTGTTGAAAATAAGCAAGTTAAGCGTAATCCTTATCCTCCATTTATTACATCAAGTTTACAGCAAGAAGCATCAACAAAGCTTGGATTTTCTGCAAAGAGCACTATGATGACAGCTCAAAAATTATATGAGGGTATAGATATAGGAGGTGAAATAGTAGGGTTAATTACATATATGCGTACGGATGGGTTCTATATTGCTGATGAAGCAGTAAATAGCATTAGAGATATGATTGTGTCTTATTTTGGAGAAAAGTATTTGTCAAAGTCTATACGTAAGTATGTAAAAAAAGTTAAAAATGCTCAAGAAGCTCATGAAGCAATAAGGCCTACAAATATTACTATTACTCCCAGTAGCATAGAAAAATATTTAACAAATGAACAATTTAAGCTATATGAGCTTATTTGGAAGAGAGCTATTGCTAGTCAAATGGAATCTGCTGTTATTAATCAAGTTGTGGTAAGTGTTCAATCAAAAGATGCAATGGTAATTCTTCATGCAGTGGGTTCAGCCCTTTATTTTGATGGATATTATAAGGCTTATAGTGATAATGAAGATATAAGAAAAACTTTGCCAGTGTTGGAAGTAGGAGATCATTGTAAATTATTAACTGTTACTCCAGTTCAGCATTTTACTCAACCTCCTCCTAGATATACTGAAGCAAGCTTAGTAAAAAAAATGGAAGAAATAGGTATTGGTCGTCCTTCAACTTATGCATCTATTATTTCTGTTTTACAAGATAGAGGGTATGCTTTTTTAAAAAATAAGAAATTTATTCCTAGTGAACGTGGAAGAATTGTAAATATTTTTTTAATAAATTTTTTTAGTCGTTATGTAAAATATGATTTCACTGCTAATCTTGAAGAAGAACTAGATTTAATTTCTAATGGTAGAATGAATTGGAAAGAGGTATTAAAGCAATTTTGGGGTGCTTTTATAGAGAATATTAATTCAGTGAAAAACATAGAATTTGGTGAAATACTAAAATCTGTGACTAACAGTATGGAAAATTATATTTTTACTCGTAATCAAGATGGTACAATTAATAAAAAGTGTCCTACATGTATGGATGGAGAATTGGTGTTAAATCTTAATAGAAAGGGAATGTTTTTAGGTTGTTCTAAGTATCCAGAATGTAAATATGTTAAAGGTATAGGTGATAATGATTATTATTGTGATGAAGATGAAATAATACCTAAGGGTTTAGGTATTGATGATGTAACAGGTAAGGAAATATATCTTAAGAAAGGTCCTTATGGAATGTATTTACAATTAGGTGATGATAAGAATAGTAAACGTGTTGCTATACCAAAAAATATACAAAATATAAGTTTTGATGTGGCAAAGAAAATTATATCTTTACCTATAAATTTAGGGTGCTATCCAGAAACGCAACAAGAAATAAAAATAGGCATTGGAAAATTTGGTGCATATATTTTATACCAAAATAAATATTTTTCGATTAAAAACAGAGAAGATTTTTTTAACCTTACTCTTGAGGAAGCTATTACTATCATTGATAATGATTTAAGTAAGAAAGCAAAATTTATAGGAATATATGAAAAAACAGGTAAAGAAATATATATTTGTAAAGGTAGATATGGATTTTATTTAAAGTGTGATAAAATAAATGTTGCTCTTAAAAATGATACTGAAAATATAGATTTATCAGATGCTATAAAGTTAATTAGTAGTAAGCTGTAATAAAAAATAATATTTTTATGTAAAATATTGTAAATTGTTGTACCTTAGTAAATACTTTATGGATTTTCATTATTTTATGTGTTTGTATTTGTTTCATTTAGATAGTTCATCCTATTTTTATAGTTTGTCTTGAGTATTTGTGTAGCAAGTAATATAGTGAGCATAATTAATTTACTATTTTAGTAATAGTATTACTGATTAACATGTTATCTTTGTTTACTATTTATTTTCTACATAAGTGTATAGCTGATTTTTTCTTTAATCCATTTGCTAGGTATCCATTTATTTTCTACATAAGTGTATAGCTGATTTTTTTCTTTAATCCATAATGTTAATCCTGTTTGTGGTTTTATGAAGTACCAATTATTTACATAATAATAAGTAACGTAATATGGTTTATTAATCCACTCTTGCGTAGTTGGATTATTGCCAATGATATACATATCACCTGATTTAGGAGGATTAATATGGTTATTAGAGTATAATCTTAATACACAATTATTCATTAAAGCGTCAATTTTAATAAGTGCTTCATTAACGGTGATCTCTTTTTGAGACTGGTTTTGTAATATTAAATTAAATTTTAGGTTTGTAGAGTGCTGCATATATACCTTATATAATGTTAACTTTTGTATTGTACTATTTTTTACGTGAATAACTTTCTAATGACTAAAATATGAAGTACATTGTATTTATTATTGTTTTATTGTGTACAACCTTATCTAATGCAAGTTTATTTGTGAATAATAAGCTTATACCGGAAGAAGAACATGAATTGCAAGTTATCAAACATAATTACCATAGATATGGTGATAAACTGCGCATCATTGCTTATAATAGAGTAGGTGAAATAAAATATAAAATGTTACCTTGTAATCTACAAATTACAGATTTTTATGCAAAACTGGATGCTTTTCCAATAACATATGATTATTATGTACGTAACTTAAAATATATTGTGTTAGTAAAGCAACAGTATTATATATCCTTGCCTCAATCTTCTAAGGAAGAATTGTCAAAATTTAAATGTAATTTGATTGATTCAAAAGATTTATCACAACAATCGGTAAATTACTTAAAAAATCAATCACAGTCTTTTCCAATAACGAATAAAAAATAAGTAAAAAATTGTTAATTTTTACGGAAATTATCTATAAATATTATGTTATCTTGGGAAGTACGTGAAATATTATTAGTATTAGTTGATTCTTTTTTAACTTCTTCATTAATTTGTGAGTGAATATTTTCATATTGATTTAAATCTAAGGAAAAATTGGCTAATAAATCTACATACTTAGTAATAGATTTAAAGGGTACAATAACATTTTCATCTTTTCCCTTGAAACTTAGTATGACACTAAAATCATTATCATTAACCTTAAGGTTACGAAACTGATGTTGTATTATTAAAGTAATAATATCAGGGTAGCTTTCTTTTATATATTCAGGTAAAACAACACCTTTATATTTTGTTGATAAGGTTACAGCAATATGAATTTGTTTATAATATTCTTGATTAGCAAAAGTACTAATAGCTTCTTTTATAATATTGCACATAGAGTTGTATATTAATTGACGATAATTTATTGTGTTGTTCATATAAGCCTTATGCTTCAATAAATAATCATACGAAAGTTTTTCTGTTGCCCGGTTAACCTTCGTAAAAACCGCGCTAAAAGATTACTAAGCAGCTGCTAAATTAGCGTAGCTATAGTTATCATTAGCAGCAACGATATTGTCGTTTGCACTTATAATTTTGAACATTTACGGCTGTATTCTCACCGAGCAACAACATTCCCCTTTACTATGCATGTCAATCCTGTTTCATCCCCTTAAAAAATGTGGAGATGCCGAGCACTGCCCTCGGGTCCAATACATTTATTCTAAGAAGTTTTTATTGCCATAGTGGATAAAAAAAAACCACGCTTGAATTTTACAAGAAAATTTTTATGATGTCAAGATAATTCTATATATAAAAAGACCTAAACTCTACAATGCAATAATTTATAGAAAAGTAAAGCTCCCCGGGCCGGATTCGAACCAGCGACCTGTTGGTTAACAGCCAATTGCTCTACCACTGAGCTACCGAGGAAAAATAAAATACCTTATGTAATATACATTTTATATTTGTTGTATGCAACAAAAACTTATATGTTTTACTAAATAGCATTATAATGCATATTATAATTATAAGCGTAGTATGTATTTTTATATAAGCTATTGTAGGTACAATTAGTTGTTTATTGCGTAATTTAATTGTGCTGAATTGTATAGATATAAATTTTTTTACATGAATCATTTATTTTAACGAATATATCTATCTTTTATTTGATAATATATATTGTTTGAAATATTAGTACCTAAATATTTAATCTTATTAATAAAAGATTTTTATAAAAAGCTTTAATTGAAAGTTATGTAATAATAATTATTATTCATAATGAATTATAAAATAAGAAGAGACAATAAATTAAAGCATTATAGGATTGCATTTTACTATTTTTTTATAGGATATAGGTATTAATACTACAATTAAGGAATTTTTTTGCTAATTAATAAAAGGGTTATTTTATATTTAGAAATTACTATTATATTTTAATAAAATTTAGTTTAGGTATTCTTAAATTTTAGAATTATAGGTCTGTTAGATTGATAAAAAAGTTATTTAATAAATATGGTATTTTTTGATTTATATGTAATTCATATATTAAAAGTTTGGTGGAAAGATTGTAAGTATTGTCAATTACAAGCATATATAGTGAATTATTAGGGGTCTAAATTTTAAATTTGAATGATATTATATTTTTATTATTTGTAGGGAATAAAGAGCTAATAAAGGTAAGTATTTTTAATAGAATTTTATTTTTTTACTTATTAATAACTATAATGACATTTTATGAGATATTTATTAAGTTTCTTAAAAGATGATATCAATGCTCTTAATGTGATATAATTTTGATGATGGATTGAAAATATCATTTATAATAGCATATTATAGCAACTAAATAATATTTGTATTTTTTTTGTTCCGCAATATATTTTTACTGTTCTTTTAACTTAATGAATATTATCAGTTTATACATAATTTATAATAAAAAATTATTTATTATTGATATTTATAATTTTTCTATTGTGTGAAACATAAATAATTTTATATTAATGGCTTTGTCTTTAAAAAAAAAGAATGTATGTATTTTATTTTGTGTGTAATATTACAAAAGCCATGGCATAATCATTATCATCGCTGAGTGATAATTCTATTATATGATCACAACTACAAGGTGATTTAATGTATGGTTTTCCATAATTATTGTTATATATAATTATATTTTTCATTGCTATTTGCTTGCTAAATCCTTTTCCAATAGCTTTTATATATGCTTCTTTTGCAGCAAATCTTTTTGCAAAATGATTAATTTTTGCTTCATATATATTGTAATTATAACTATCCTGTATTTCTTTAGAAGAGAATATTCTGTTGATAAATTTATCACCGAATTTTTCCCATAAAGCTAAAATCCTAGGTATATAAACAATATCTGTCCCTATTCCTATTATCATATTATTTTTTTGTCTAAAAATGCTTGTGTTATTTGATTTATATTAATTTTTGTTATGGTTCCTGTTGCACGATTTTTTAATTCTACAACATTATCACTTATAACTGATTTACCAATAATTATTTGCCATGGTAGACCTATTAAATCCATTCTTGCAAATTTGATACCAGCACTATCATATGTATCATCATATAATATATTATTTTCGTATAGCTGGTGTATATGTTCAGAAATATGCTTACCATTACTGTTTATGCATAAGTTAATTAAACCAAATTTAAATGGAGCTACTGATTCTGGCCATTTAATACCTTTATCGTCATGATTGGTTTCGATAATTGCTCCTATTAATCTTGATATTCCTATACCATAGCATCCCATTTGAATATAATGGTTATTGACATTGTTATCGTAGAATGTTGCATTCATTTGTGATGAGTATCTATCTCCTAGATAGAAAATGTGACCAACTTCTATACCTTTACTAATTTTTAAATTTTCTGATAATGTATTACATGATTTTTTGTCATGTATTTCATCAGTTGCTGTATATATATCTTTTATATGATTTATATTAACATTATCATCGTTTATTAAATCTAGCACTTGCTTATCATAATATAAAGTACTTTCTCCAGTGTTTGCTAATATGTGAAATTCATGACTTAATGTTCCACCTATAGCACCGCTATTAGCTTTAACTGCAATAGGAGTTAATCCCATTTTTTTAAAGATTTTTATATATGCCTTGAACATATTATTATAGGATTTTATTGCACCATTAATATCTTTATCAAAACTGTATGCATCCTTCATTAAGAATTCTCTACTGCGCATTATTCCATATCTTGGACGTAGTTCATCACGAAATTTCCATTGAATTTGATATAAATAGCAAGGAAGATCCTTATAACTTTTTAAAGTTGACCTTGCAAGATCAGTCATAACTTCTTCATGAGTAGGTCCAAAAACAAGTTCCCTATTATTACGATCTTGTATACGTAACATTTCTAGGCCATAATTATTATATCGTCCTGATTCTTTCCATAGGTCTGCAGGCTGCATAGATGGCATAAGCATTTCTAAGTATCCTATCTTCATTATCTCATGTCTAATTATATTTTCTATATTTTGTAAGACTTTTAATCCTAATGGTAACCAAGAATAAATACCGGAAGCCACTTGTTTTATTAGACCAGCCCTTAGTGAATATTTATGAGAAACTGCAGTAATATCCGAAGAAACTTCTTTTAAAGTTGGAATAT
The DNA here is from genome assembly GCF_019186785.1 of Neoehrlichia mikurensis. Lineage (GTDB taxonomy): Bacteria > Pseudomonadota > Alphaproteobacteria > Rickettsiales > Anaplasmataceae > Neoehrlichia > Neoehrlichia mikurensis. The sequence goes on along the minus strand of NZ_CP066557.1, from coordinate 102,498 downwards.
AATAGCTTGATAAGCGCATTGCAAAATAAGGCAAATTTTACCAAAAGTAACACATAAACTTTGCATAGTCAAGAATAGTATAAAGGCAAATTTTACATAAAATTGTGTAAAAACTGAAATGTTTTTAACTTAATTTGTGAAGGAACATTTTCATATTAATTTAAATTAAATGAAAAATTTGCAATAATCTATGTATTTAGTAATAGATTAAAATGGTATAATAACATTTTGCATTAATATGTTATAAATGTACATAGAATGATATGTTGCGTACATAATTTATATTATGTGTCATAGGATAGTGATTTATTTTTTAATACTAAAGAACATATTTAATATATGAATTGAAGAATTATTATTCTTTAATTGATTTAATTTTAGGTTCTATAAGGTTTTTCTAAAATATAAATTAAATTGAAGATAGGTTTAATAAATAATAGATATTAATTTTTCTAATTGAATACACAATTATACTAATAATAGTATTTGTCACATAACCATACAACATCATTCACGATATAAAAAATGATGCATAATAGCAATAGCTGATAGTGCCGCTTCATAGCGTTTTCTATGGTCATCCTTGCTGACATTATCTTTTATTTTGTCAATATTCAAAATGCTAAGATCTTGTAATGCATTAATTAGCAGTCCCTCTGGATGATCCTGGAAATGAATATTACCATTTGTATCTTCTATTACTTCTATAATACCGCTATCAGAAAAACCTACTACCTCATACCCTAATGATTTTAACTTATCAATATTTTCTTTATTATTATTTATAACCCCTCCGTGTGCATCTGGAAAATATAATGATAACCATCCATTTTCATCAGGAGTTACATGTTTTGAAATGACAGATGCTAGCTTACTATTTGGTATAACTTGTAATTTATGTAATGCTACTTCTTTTGCGTGTGGATCAGGATTTGATATGCTATGAGTATCAGCAGATCTGTTGGATTGCATAATCTTATGTACCCTAATTATTTCTATTCCAAGTGCATGCATTATACCTTGAAGACCACCACATATTCCCATAATGTGTATTTTAGGATTTTCATGCGCTATTTCAACTAATGCATTGGTAATTAATTGACGATTAGGAGTAGGTGGATAAGGATCTGTATCTACATTGTAATAATTTCCTGGTATGAGAATTCTATTAATTTTGTTATCTTGTAAGAATTTAAGTACAATATTTTTAATTTTTTTTGATTCCTCTTTTGGAAGAGTAACTTGTGGTGTACTTGATTCTAGACCTTTAATTTGTGTAAAATCTACAATAGTATTGTAATCAATGCGTATGACTTCTGCTCCTAATACAGTAAGCATTTCAGTAATATTATGTGAAAACGTTAGCTCATTAGGGTAAGTTTCACTTTTAGTTTGTAAAAACCCAACAATTGCTCTATTGTTAGTATAAAGGTTATTTGCACTTGCAAAATTATAGCATGTAAGTGCTATCATAAGAGTTAAAATGAGAGAAAAAAGCTGAAAGCAATACTTCATTATTATTACCTTATTATTACCTTATCTAAAAAAAACATAAATAATACACAATACTACTGTGATGGTGGCCTGAGTTGGAATTGAACCAACGACACAAGGATTTTCAGTCCTTTGCTCTACCAACTGAGCTATCAAGCCGTACATTCATTGTCATATAACACAAAACATCGTAAATAAAGATTTATTATTTATTATTATTATTATTATTATTATGTATAATTGGTTATTATATAACATAAATTATCATCTTCAAGCAAAAATCAAAAATAATGTATTAAGTTTTATATTATTGTAGTATATTTTTTTTAAAATAATAAAGTAAATGATTATGCGAGTAGGAATATATCCTGGAACTTTTGATCCTGTAACTTTTGGTCATATAGATATCATAAAAAGAGCTTGTAAATTAGTTGATAAGTTAGTTATCGGAGTAGCAAAAGATGCTAATAAAAAGACTATTTTTTCAGCTGAAATGCGTGCAAAAATGATAATTCATGAAATGAGAACTTTAAATATTGATGTAGAGGTTATAGTTTTTAATGGATTATTGACTTATTTTGCACAAGAAAAAAAAGCTTTTGTTATAATTAGGGGATTGAGGGCTATATCTGATTTTGATTATGAATTTCAAATGAGTTGGATAAATTATAAAATTACATCAAAAGTAGAAACAATTTTTTTACCTGCTTCTGAAGATACGCAATTTATTTCATCTAAATTTGTTAAGGAAATTGCTAGATTGGGAGGGAATGTTGATATGTTTGTACCTTATAATGTTCAAAAATATTTAAAAGAGGTTTATAATGAGTAATCATGTTATTTAAAAATCAATGTGCTTTTATATATTATATTGATTTTTAGTATTCTATTATTAATTTCGTTAATAAATTGGATTATTTGCTGTATTTATTATAGTTTTAGTTAAAGTGAGTAGTGATTTTATAAGTTCTTGTGGTTTGATTTATTGCTGTTGATATATTAAAAGGAGTTGTTAATTTATTATTTAATATACCTTTAATGCAAAATTCTATAATTATATTAGGAATTATACATAATGAGTTATTGTGCATAAATTTGCACTAATAAATAAATAGCATTAAACAATAACAGAAAAAATAAATAAGTAACATTTAACAGGTATAGATTCATTAAAATTTATTTTTAAATATACAATGTCACAAGATATTTATCCCCTCTTATTAAATAATCAATAATAGAATATTTTCATTAAGTAAAATTTTCTTTTGTAAAAATGAATATCATGAATTACAAGGACTTTTGAATGAAATTATAAATTTTTTAATTATTTAATATTTTTATATTAATGAGTGAATAGTATAATTAATCCTATATTTAAGATTTTTTATACTGTTGAAAGTTATTTTAAATTTTTTGTATAATATTGAAAGTCTGATATATTTAAAGTAAATTAGAAAATTTTTTTTTACGAATTATATAATTCACATTCAATTTTATCTCTAGTATTCTGAATAATAATTTACTAATTACCTACGTAATTAATAAATAAATTGGAATCTTTATTATTTATTATTTTATATTAAAGTTAATTTTATTAATGTTACAAAGGTATTTAAAATTGTAAAGAAAGTATGATTTAATTGAATTCTTGAACATTTATTGAAATAACTTTATTTGTTATAATTAAGTGATTTATGTTTTATAAGTTGTTATGCTTTTTTTTAAACCAAACTTGTTTCGGTATATTTAGGAGTAGTTTGATTAAAATGCTGAACTGGAACAACAGTTAATAATTTATGATAAGTTATTGTGAAAAGTAATTTATTTGATAGTCAATAATATTTTTAGTTGGAAAAAGAAAATAGATAATATTTTTACATACGCTTTTTTTATTATAAAAATATGAGTGTGCAAGTACTATCGAGAGTATTGCTTGATAAGATTATTACAAGACTTATTCATCTATAGACTTTTTATTATTGTAATATTTTTTATATAATTGTACAAATTGATTAGTGATGTACAATTTGCAATATTAGAATTGATATTTTGATTATGGTCAAATATTGAATTCAAATATGGCACTTATATATAAGTATAAGATGTTTATATGAAAAAGTAATGTAGATTATGCATTAAATGCTATGACAGTTTATATAGTAATAAAATACTATTAATGTGACATAGTTTTTTATAAGTTAACATAATAAACATATTTATATTAGTGTAGGAACATTGAGTAAAGCATATTATGATGGTAATAAGCAGATGATATTATATATCTTATCTGTTTTAATATCATTTAATTGTGTGTTAGGATATAATGTAGTAACACTATTTTGACTTATGTTAGAATTAGAAGTTGTTTGTATGTGATGTTGACTGATTTGTAATATATTCTTCGGTTGAAGAGTTACTTCAATTATGGAATTATTTTCAATAATTTCTTTAATATCATTATCACTAAGATGTAGGTTATTGCAACATTTAAACGAAAAATTGCTATTGGTTATTCTACATTCCCACTGCCAAGTATTTGATGAATTATTAATTATACGGAAATAGTATTTATAATTATGTGATTGAGGAGTATAATTGCAGTCATTAGGAAAAAGTAATGTAAAGTTATTATTATACTGACCGCTTTTAAGATCTATTGATAGTCCCTTTATTAGTTTATTATTATGATTATGATTAATATAGGAATTTTTATTTGGCATACAAGAAAAATGCCTAATATTATTAAAGCTTGTATTTATAGATTGATATCTTTTATAGAATGCGTATGTCTTGCTAAAATATTGTATATTTTTATATATTAATGAAAATTGTATCATATTTAATTACCGTAGAATTATATATAATATATGTATATAAATGCATAAAATGCAAAAGCTACCCTAAGTTTAATTTGTAGGCATTGTGTTGAGTGTGGAAACTATATTGGTAGATCTTTGTAATAAATATACGTTAGCATGATAAATTAATTCTTAAAGTAGTAGAATATTTTTTATGTAAGGCATGTCTTGCTATAGGATTATTAATTGATGAGGAGGGGGAGAGATAGTCAGAGACAGTTGAGACATTTATGTCAGATGCATGGTAATAATTGTAATAATTCTCTAAATTTCTAATATTTATATTTATATTAGGTTGAAGTTTAAGTATATCTGTAATATATGCATGTTCATTAGTGTTAATATGCCATGTAAAAGAGCATTGAATTGATAATTTATTATTTGATAACATAAATGTACAATTAATAGCATTATCTTTCATATCATGACAATTTTTTAAATTTATTAATCCATAAGATTGTAATATATAGTAAGAATCATATTGTGATGATATCAAAGATGGTTCTATAAGTGGTGAATAATAATGCAATTGCTGAGCACAATTATTTGTCATAAATTTCATAAGTAATGAACATCTATATTTATCAACATTGTTTTGTGTTATTACTTTAGGCAGTGATATAGTAAAATTTTTATTGTAGTGTGCATTTAGTGATAATGATAGAGTTCTTACCATTTAATTATACCTTATCCTTAACTATACTTAGTGTAATTTATTTCATTGTGTTATGTAAATAAAAATTATTGCAATTTTAATGATTATAGGTTTTTTTTATAAAATATTTTATGTATTTATAAGAGTAATCTTAAGATAAACTATAGTAAACAAAGCTACTGATGTATCTTTTTACTAAATTTACTTTTCTGGGTTACTAGTATTAAATTATGTAACATGACTTGATACTGTTTTCTATAATTTATTGTATAAATAGCTATGAAATAGTATTTAATCTTATTAATAAAAGATTTTTATAAAAAGCTTTAATTGAAAGTTATGTAATAATAATTATTATTCATAATGAATTATAAAATAAGAAGAGACAATAAATTAAAGCATTATAGGATTGCATTTTACTATTTTTTTATAGGATATAGGTATTAATACTACAATTAAGGAATTTTTTTGCTAATTAATAAAAGGGTTATTTTATATTTAGAAATTACTATTATATTTTAATAAAATTTAGTTTAGGTATTCTTAAATTTTAGAATTATAGGTCTGTTAGATTGATAAAAAAGTTATTTAATAAATATGGTATTTTTTGATTTATATGTAATTCATATATTAAAAGTTTGGTGGAAAGATTGTAAGTATTGTCAATTACAAGCATATATAGTGAATTATTAGGGGTCTAAATTTTAAATTTGAATGATATTATATTTTTATTATTTGTAGGGAATAAAGAGCTAATAAAGGTAAGTATTTTTAATAGAATTTTATTTTTTTACTTATTAATAACTATAATGACATTTTATGAGATATTTATTAAGTTTCTTAAAAGATGATATAACTTTGAGATTAGCATGATATATGGTAGGAGAATCCTTCTCCATATAAATCCTCTTTCATATCAATGCTCTTAATGTGATATAATTTTGATGATGGATTGAAAACATTAAATTTTACTTTTGTCAAAGGAGTATAATTAATATCAGCAGCTTCTCTAGCAGGTATATGTTTAAATTTACAGGAATAGTAAATAGTTTCTTGTGCATGTGCTATCTTATTATCATATATTGTTCCATAATATTTAACGGACAATGTGTCATTAAGTATAAAAAATTTCCAATTTAAGTAACAGTAATTTTTATCATTGAATCTAGCATCAAAAGAAAGCAAACCTTTATCAATATTTAGTAAGTGATCTAAGTTTGTATGATATAGCTTATAATAATTTTTATAGTTTATAAAGTAGCAGGGGGGGGGGAAAGGTAATGTTAGAGTTTTGTTGTAATTTTCATTTTTTAGATAAATTAATAGAACTTTTGTCATATTATCATGATTTACTATTAAGATTATAATATAAAAATTATAAACCTTATTACTATACACTTCAATAAAAATTTAATAACTTATTAATAACTTATAATGACATTTTATGAGATATTTATTAAGTTTCTTAAAAGATGATATAACTTTGAGATTAGCATGATATATGGTAGGAGAATCCTTCTCCATATAAATCCTCTTTCATATCAATGCTCTTAATGTGATATAATTTTGATGATGGATTGAAAATATTAAATTTTACTTTTGTCAAAGGAGTATAATTAATATCAGCAGCTTCTCTAGCAGGTATATGTTTAAATTTACAGGAATAGTAAATAGTTTCTTTTTGACATATTAGTTCATTGTCATATGTTCCACAATATGTAATAGAAAATTTGTCGTTAAATATACTAAATTTCCAATGGATAGAATATATGTCATGTATAGCACCAGATTTATAAAAAAGGAATTTAGAATCAGTGAGTATATCTTTATCAATAAATTTATAATAAGGGAGCAAACCTTTATCAATATTTAGTAAGTGATCTAAGTTTGTATGATATAGCTATAATAATTTTTATAGTTTATAAAGTAGCAGGGCAGGGGGGAAAGGTCAAGCTTAAACCATACACCTTAATGTAGTAACATGTTTGTTATTTTCATTGTTATAAAAATGTTCTATGGTTACATTATTAGTAATGATTGTTTCAGGGAGAGAAGTGGTTTTTGCTAATGGTACATTATCTATTTGCTTAGATGACATATCATTGAGGGTATTTAATGGCATAGTTAATAAATTATCTTGCGGTTGCTGCCCATAATAGCAGTCTTTACTATTCTGTTTTGCAACTTTAATTTTTATATTACATGGAGAATAACTAATAACAACATCCCTTATATTTTTTATATATGCTTTTGTATATACAGGTGATGATAGTATAAAATGTGGTATACTATAATACCCATGATATCGAATTAATATATTATTATAATATAATGCAAATTGCCAATGAAAACAACTTATACTAAAAAGATCACTTGTTGCAGTTACAGCACGCAAGTGTTTTCCGTGTGGACTATAACTTGATACAAGGGATTTATAACTCTTAGTTATTTTTAACATGCCAAATGCATTACTTGATGTTTCATTATTATAAGCATCTAAACCTAAGTTATTACATGATAAATTAGACAAAGGAAGAGTAAGAGAAATCTTCTTAATAATTTTTTTATACTTGTTATTATGAAAGATATTAATTACTAAAACTTTTGCCATAATTATTTTATGTTTAATATTAATTATAATTATATTATAATTTTATTAAGAAATATTGTCAAAGATTTATTGTGACTAATATATCATAATATTTTCTATTCAAGATAGCATAGTGCATCTTTGGGAATTTAAATATTATATCTAATATGTTATCATACTTATAATTTAAGCAATTATAGTGGTATTTAGTTATAAAAGCAGAGCACGCATTAAGTATTAATATAAAAAATTTTACTAGTAAAACTTTATATAGTGTTAATAACGTAACAGAATATCTTTGAAAGATACTTGACATTTCTGATATTTGATTGTGAGATAAAAGATTATCTCTTGCTTTTTGTAGTGCATTAAAGTTACATTTCACTTGACATTTATTATTGTTTTAATATTAGCATTCATTATACTTAATTACATGTTTTACAATTATGGACATGGGATTGTGTACTTTTAAATTACTCTATGATATTTAATTGAAAAATTATTTTCAACTTATTTGAATTTTTAATAAAATAGATCTTGTTATTTATAAGTTCAAAGGAAGAATTATTCTGTTATTAGGTATGTTTGTAATTATTCAGCACTGTATTATAGCTGTAAAGATAAAAAAAAGAAAAAGTTAGATTTTGCTAAATTTTTGAAGAACTCATTACTAAATCTGTATGTTAATAGAATTCTCCATAATTGTACCTTTATCGTTAATAAAACTTCTTATAATTTAAGTATATTGCCTATTTTTTTAGTTAATGTTTAATATCCAAAGATAAAATTAATATATGAAGAACGATTATACTATTTGACAGATGATATTTGAGAGGTATTAAAAAGATTTATTTTTTAACAAGTATATTAATATATAATTAGCAAATAATGTAATATACTTTGCAAGTTTAGAGTATTACATTAATGTTAATACATAAAAAATGAGTACATATTAATATTATTTGCTAAATAGAAAATATTATCCACGTTACATAGTTTTGCTAATATAGCAAGATAACTATGTAAATACTTGATTGTGCGTGAAACACTGTTATTTTTTTCTTCTTTTTGTGAGAAGTTGCTAGCATATTTAGCACGACATTTATGGCTACTGTATTGAATATTGATATTATCGCGTATTTATAAGGTATAGGTATCAAATTGTTTGTATCTTTTAGTATTTCTATGATATCAGAATTATTAATGTTAATTATTCCACGATATCTAATTATAAAGTTATCTCAACTATTTTATATGCCAATCAGAATAATTTTTTGACATTATGAATATTGTTTTTATGTTAGGATTCTTATATGTTATAAGTGCCATTTAGTGTAAATATTGCAAACTTGATGACAGAGCTAGAAATAAGCAATGTTAGATGTTATGGTTTTTATTAGTTTGAATATTAATTAATAAAAGCCCTACTGTTATACATCTATCATTAATAAATAACTACTACGAGTATAATCTTCAACTATGTACTAAATTCAATATATGAGAAAAAATAACGTAAATTGAAAGCAAATAAAAACTTACATATTAATACCATGTTAATATTTAATAGGCAAGTAGATTATAACTACTAACGTGATACATTATTATTTATAAATCTCATTAATATAATTATATACAAATAAAATAACGATTAACTAATAGGATGTATATGGTATAAATTTTATTATCAACATACATACTATTAATACTTTAAAAAAAGAGAAAGCAATCATACATTAATGCAACATTAACTGATAAAAATAATGATTACTCTATGTGAGTAGATTTAAAAAAACAACAAAAAATACATCTGTGATATAACATTTTGAGCTAAGAGTTTTCTTATACTTAGCTTTTAGTACTATATAAATACAGATTATTATTTAACGTGATGCAGTATTACTAATACAGCAGCATAAAGATCTGATACCATTTAATTGTGTGTTTGAAGAATTATCTCTTAGTAGTGGTGCAAGATCACTAGCAGTAGTATTGTCAGCTCTACATGCATAGTTATTATATTTAATAGTATTATCAATATTATCACGTATTTCACAACTATAGATATGGGAACGTACATCTTTTAGTATTTCTGCCAAATTAACATCCCTAGTATACATTGTACCATGATATCTAATTGTTATATTTTTTGAAACTAATTTTAATTTCCAAGCAAAAGAGCTATAATCTTTAGAATAGTCTTTAATAGCAGAATAAGTACTTTCATTATCTGTATTTTGTGAATGATTTATAACAAAGTACTTTTTATAATTTTCAAAGGATTCGATATTTAAATTTTGTTGAGATAATTGAAGAGGAGGAAATGGTACGGCTAAAGTTTTACTAAAATTACGCTTTTTATTAGTTTGAATATTAATTAATATAACCTTTGTCATTGCACACCTTAATAACACTTCTTATAAGATTATAAAATATTGCTTATTTTTTCGTCAATATTTATATTTTAATATAAAACTATAGAAGAATTGCTGAATATCTATTTATATAAATTACATAAAATTTATATTATGTAAGTCGATATATTGGTGCTTATAATTAAATACATATACTTAAAATTATTATTTAACGTGATGCAGTATTACTAACACAGCAGTATAAAGATCTGATACCATTTAATTGTGTATTTGGAGGATTATCTCTTAGCGGTGGTGCAAGATTACGATTAGTGGTATTGTTAACATCACATGCATAGTCACTATATTTAATAACATTATCGCTATTATCACATATTTGATAACTATAGATATGAGACTGTACATCTTTTAGTATTCCTATAGCATAAGGATCGTTAACATTAATTGTTCCTCTATATTTAATTATAAAATGCTTTCCAATTAAATTGCATTTCCAATAAAAATAAATTTTAGCATTGTAAGCATTTTTTTTATTTAATAAAGGATATCCTATTATCATAGTTCTATAATAATTTATGTCAAAATAACATTTGTAGTTATCATTAAGTATAGCATTTAACATTTTTCTAGAAAAAGACAGTGGAGGGGGAAAGCGTAGAGTTAAAGTTTTGTTAAAATTAGCGCTTGGAAAATCTTCATTAATAGCCTTAATATTAATTAATAAAGCTTTAACCATAGTACATTTTTAAAAAATCCCTTATATTTAGTTAATATTTTAAACCTTAAAATTAACATATCCTACTTGAATAAGAAGCCTTATCAAGATATTTTTATAAATTATTCAATACTTTATATTGAAATGGTATAATACAACCTATTAGTTAAATAATGGATAATCTTATATACTAAAAATTGCTAACATAGAAGTATTATAGTGATACATTGTTATTCATGAAATAGCATCAAGATTTGATGCAGGTTAATTATATTTGAGAAACTTTCTTATTAAATTTAGCTTTTTGATTATTGGTTTTTGCAATAACAGTCATGACTAGTATATTTAATAAAAGCTCATGTTTATCAATATACTGACTTAGTTTAAGAGACTGTTTATCTTTTAGTATTTCTGTAGTATCATATTTCTAATACAAATTGATTTATATAATTACTGTATACTTCAACTAACTTTATTTTTATTCAAAATAATCATAATCTTTATATTGTCAGTATTTTTTTTATCAAGGATGTACACTTTTTCAAAAGATAATACACATTATAGATTAATAATTGTCACTAGATTAGTATTATAATTTATAATTATCAAAAATTGATTTTATGGTTACAGATGAGCTTTCTGTTGTATTTATATAGATAACCTATGACAAAGTAACATTTTAGAGAATGTTACTTTGTAGCAAGCATATTAACATGTGTGAAAAATAATGTAACGTAGATTTACAAATTTAAAGTACTGTATTTATTGTTTATAAACCTAATTAATATAATTATATACAAATAAAACAACGATTAATTAATAGGATGTATAATAGTAAAAGTTTTATTATCAACATACAGACTATTAATGCTTTTAAAAATAATTATTACTTTATGCAAGTAGATTTAGAAAAACAACAAAAAAATACATCTTTGATACTACATTTTGAGCTAGGAGTTTCTTTTTGTTCTGCTAACGTTGAATGATTATTACATTCAGTAGCATCGTCATATGTGTCATTATATCCATTATATTGATGATTTTGTTCTGCTAACGTTGAATGATTATTACATTCAGTGAAATTATGCTTGTTGTACTCAATTTGGTATTCATAGTTAGTGTTTTCAATATGGGCATCATATTTATTGCATGTTTTAATACTATAAATAAGAGACTGTTTATCTTGTAGTATTTTTACATCATCAGGATTGCTGACATAGATTGTTCCATGATATCTAATTGTTATATTTTTTCCTGCTAATTTACATTTCCAATTAAAATAACTTCCAAAACAGCTTTCAATATTACCATAAATATTTTCACTAGCTTTTTCAGTGGAGTACTTTGTTGTCTTTTCTTTTGAATAACTTATAGCAAAGTAACGTGTGAATTTTTCATGAGATATAATGTCTAAATTTTGGTTAGATAGGTTTGGGGGAGGAAAAGGTAGAGCTAAGGTTTTACTGAAATCACCTTTTTGAAAATATTCATTACTAGTTTGAATATTGATTAATAGAAATTGTACCATTACACACCTTTTTATCATTAAAAAACTTATTATAAGTATAATTTATAGTTATAAATTTAGTCAATATTAATATATTAAAAAAGTAACGTGAATTGAGAGCAAGTAAATATAATATCATGTAATACTATATCAATATTTAGATAATAATAGAATTATAACTACTAACATGATTCATTATTATTAATGCAATAACGTCAAGACTTGATGCATAGTATTTGAGAAACTTTCTTATCAAGGTTTAGATTAGGTTATTCTTGTAATAAATAATAGAAGAGAGATTTTATAATTTGGTAATTGCTTATTTATTACTTTTTGATTATGTGAGTGATATATCTTTTTTATGTACTTTGGATTTGTTTTGCAGTATTTCATATTATATAAAGTAGCTGAAGCATTAACATAAAATTGAATGATAGTTTTTTTATTATGAAATATAGATTAACTATTTAGCAATAATATTATGTTCTTATAATACTTTATTTTATGTAAATAATGTTACTGCGATATTCAATATCTGAAGCAGTTTACTATAATATAGGGTTATTTAAGAATTTTTTTAAGATATAGTGCAATAGTGTTATTTTATTGCAAATTATTTAATATATATTTATATTTTTTCCATTAATACACTTAATTGTTAGTATTATAAACATTTGATTTTATTGTTGATTGAATTTATAAAGAAAATAAAACTAAGATAATTTGTATTATATGTCATGTATGTATTAAATAAATATTATCAGTGTTATTTTATTAAAAAATTTACTTAACATAATAAAATAGATTGATAGTCATTTTATAGATTTATATTGAAACTAATTTTATGACAGTTTTTAGAAAACAAGTGTTTAGTTATTACTGAATTTTCAATATTTATACTATTATATATTTTGGGTAGAAAGGAATTTTTCTGCATCAATTGCAGCCATACATCCTGTGCCTGCTGCTACTACAGCTTGGCGATATATTTTATCTTGAACATCACCTGCAGCAAAAATACCAGGACAACTTGTAGCAGTACTAGAATTATAAGTAATAACATATCCATCATTATCTAAATTTATCTTTGTATCGCGAAGTATCTTAGTATTAGGAGAATGGCCAATTGCTATAAATACTCCTTGTACATTAATAATGCTTATATTACTATCTTTGATGGACTTTATTTTTATAGCACTAACATTCTGCTCACCTAATATTTCTTCTAATGTGCTATTCCATATAACCTGAATTTTTTTATTATTAAATAATCTATCCTGCATTATTGCTTCAGCTTTTAATGTATCCCTTCTGTGTATAAGAAATACCTTTTGGGAATATTTGGTTAAATATATAGCTTCCTCCACAGCTGTATTGCCTCCACCTATTACAGCAACATGCTTATCTTTAAAAAATGCTCCATCACAAGTAGCGCATGCAGAAACACCTCTTCCTTTAAATAATTCTTCACTTTTAATACCTAACCATTTTGCTTGTGCTCCGGTTGCAATAATTATACTATAAGCGATATATTTATCATTAAAAGTGCTAATACACTCAAAAGGGTATTTATTTGTATTTATATTACTAATTTCATCAAGTATGATAGTAGCACCAGCATTGGCAGTTTGTTGTCTCATTTGTTCCATTAATTCTGGACCTTGCACTGCAGTAGCAAAACCAGGATAATTTTCAACATCTGTAGTAATAGTTAATTGGCCACCAGGTTGCATACCTGTAATTAAAATAGGCTGTAAATTTGCTCTAGCAGCATATATAGCAGCAGTATATCCTGCTGCACCAGACCCTATAATTAAAGTTTTTGTTGTATAAATTTTAGACATTCTACATCTCTAATTTTTTTCAAGATTGTCAAGATGTGATTTTAAATAATGTTCAACGCCGTTTTGTGATGCTTCCATAGCAGCTTCTCCTTTTGACCATCCAGCTGGGCAGACTTCTCCGTATTTTTTATGGTGATATATAGCATCTATTATACGTATAAGCTCATCTATATTACGTCCTATAGAAAGGTCATTAATTGACTGATATCTAATTATAAAGTCACTATCAATTATAAATGTTGCTCTGAGTGCAACCTTATTATCATGCAATACACCATAGCTTTGTGATATATAATGTGAATCATCTGCAACTAAAGGAAAACTAACTTTATCTATACCACCTTTGTTTATATTAGTATTACGCCAATGATTATGACAAAATTCTGAATCTGTACTAATGCCAATAACCTCAGTATTTTGTTCAGTAAAATTTGGTATTCTGTTATGTAGAGATATAATTTCTGTAGGACATACAAATGTAAAATCACGAGGATAGAAAAATAAAATTGCACATTTTCCTGAAATGTATTGTTTTAAATTGAAGTCACAAATTTTATCATTAGGCATTACAGCTTTTGCTGTAAAATCAATAGCTTGTTTTGTTATAAGATTCATATAAAACCTATGAAATAATGGTTATAAAGATTAATCATATATAAATTATAATATTACAACAATAATTTTATTAATAATGTTGAATAGTTATAAAAATGAACATATTATTAAGGGTTATTTTTAATTAGTTGAATAGATATGTCAATTATAGCTGATAAAATGAATGATATTAAGCCATCTCCTACTTTAGAGATTGCAAGTAAAGCAATGCAATTAAAAGCAATGGGGGTAGATATTATATCATTAAGTGCAGGTGAACCAGATTTTGATACACCAAATAGTGTAAAAGAGGCAGCTATTAAAGCGATTAATGCTGGAAAAACAAAATATACACTTGTTGATGGTACTGTAGAACTAAAGGAAGCAATATCTTATAAGATATATGCAGATTATGGCATCAAATATAACATTAATCAAATTTCTGTTGGGACAGGAGCTAAACAGTGTATATATAATTTGTTTATGTCAACATTGAATCCTAATGATGAAGTGCTTATACCATCCCCGTATTGGGTTTCTTATCCTGATATTGTTAAAATTGCAGGAGGTAAACCTGTTACTATTAATTGTAATGAAAATTTTAAGATAAGTGTAGAATTACTTGAAAAATCAATTACTGAGAATACTAAATGGCTAATTATTAATTCTCCAAATAATCCTACAGGTATGGTATACACAAAAAAAGAATTAAAAGATATTGCTCAAGTATTACTTAAGTATTCACATGTACATGTGATGACAGATGATATATATGCAAAATTAGTTTACGGTGTAAAGTTTCTTAATATTGTACAAGTAGAACCTTCTTTATATGATAGAGTATTTATAGTGAATGGGGTATCAAAAGCATATGCTATGACAGGATGGAGAATAGGTTATGTTACTGGTAATGAAAAAGTAATAAAAGCAATTTCTATGATACAATCTCAAAGTACAACAAATCCTAATTCTATAGCTCAAGCTGCAACAATTGAAGCATTAATGGGGGATCAAGATTTTTTAAAAGAAAGATTAAAATTATTTTCTGAAAGACGTGATATAGTCATGAATATGATAAACCATGCTCCTGGCTTATCTGCTATTTCTCCTCAAGGAGCATTCTATGTATTTGTATCTTGTGAAAAAATGATAGGTATGAAATCTAAAAATAACATGATAATACGAGATGGTACTGATTTTTCTAAATATTTACTTCAAGATTATAATATTGCTGTTGTTCCAGGTAGTGCTTTTGGTGCTGAAAATTTTTTCAGAATATCATATGCAACATCTAATAAGCTTTTATTAAGAGCATGTGAGAGAATTACTCAAGCTTGTACAGATCTATATAGTGTATCGTAATGGGATTTATAATTTACAGTAACAAAAACATTATATATAAAAATTAATCACTGATATATAGCTTTATTGTAAATCATTGGTATATAATAGCTATGATGGTGTCATGAAGATACAACTGATATAATAGCAATTAATATTTAAAATATAAACAACTAAGAGGCTAAATTTAGTACGAAAGTTTAACAATTAAATTGTATCAAACTTTATGTTATTGCATTAACAATAATGCATCATGTTAAGTAATTACAATCTTCTTATTACTTAAATTAAGTGATAAGATTTTTAATAAATTATATAAAATCTTATTTATAATTTTATATTCATGTTTTATGATTAATTACTTGAATTATGTTGTTGTGGTATTATTAATAAGCTTTTTATAATAATCTTTATTGTTCACAATAGGTTACCTTATTGATGTATAAAATTTACAAAATACTATCTTACTTTATTAACTAATTCTTGATTTACTTGTACGGAATATTTTTTCATTAAATATTTAAGTAACTGATCTTTTAACGAATCTATATTATTATTGTTAACTTGTGTTTTAAATTGTATCAAATCTAATTCTTTAATTTCTTGTGGTGTATTAATTTTTTTGAGAATTGCTATATAAAGCTTACTGTTATTAGCATTCATAAACCCAGTAGTAGAATCGCCTATATTTATATTAAAAATATCATTTACTAATCCATAAGGATAATCTTGTCCAGGATTATCAGTGGATGCAACATCTATTTTACTTACTTTTTGATCTTTTTTTAATGATACACCATCTGTTTCAACATTATTCCCAGATTTAAACTTTTCTGCTAAATCTTTACTTAATGTATACATTGCGTTTATTTTAAAAGTATTTTGCCATTTACTAATTAAAATATTTTTACTTTCTTCAAAAGTTTTATTACGAGGAGGAGTAACCTCTGTTACATTTATGCTAAAATAACCGTTGCCACTACTTACAAAACTAGAAGGTTTGTTTAATTGTGATGAAAATGCTACTACTGTAAAGTCATCTTTTTTATCTAGAAAACTTGGCATATTAACGAGATTGCCATTTGCATCATTGCCGTTAATATCGAAGCTTGCTATAGAATTAATGTTTAATTTATGTAGTTCTGCTAACTTTTCTAAAGATATTCCCT
Organism: Neoehrlichia mikurensis; assembly: GCF_019186785.1. Lineage (GTDB taxonomy): Bacteria > Pseudomonadota > Alphaproteobacteria > Rickettsiales > Anaplasmataceae > Neoehrlichia > Neoehrlichia mikurensis. Next base: position 85,359 of record NZ_CP066557.1, on the reverse strand, counting down.
GATGAATTTGATTATTGATTTCTTTTACAAATTTAGCTAATAAATCAGAAGCTTTCTGTCTTCTTATATTTAATGATACTTGCGCACTTAATTCTTTTAGATTATCATCAGAGATTTTATGTATACTTTTTATTTTTATAATATGCCATCCGAATACACTATGTAAAACACCACTTATTTCTTCTTCTTTTAATTTGAAAACAATTCCTCTAATATTATCTGGCAGCATGTTTTTTGTAATATTTTTTAAAGTTATATCTTGTAATGTAGTTTTTGCAACATCACTAACTACTGAATTAAAACTTTTTCCTTCTTTAAGCAATTGATAAGCAGATTCAGCTTCTTTTTGAGTTAAAAACACTAAATTAAAGATGTCTACCTGGTTATCTAATTCATTATTTTTTATATCATTACTGATTTCTTCTGAAGAAGCAGTTACCTTATGAATGAAATCTTCTTCACTTATTGCTATATACTTTGCAGCTCTATATTCTGGAAAAGATAGATCTTTACTGCTTTTATCATAAATATTCCTTAAATCTTTATCATCAGGGATAGGCACATTTTTAATTGCTTTGAGAGAAATTTCAATAATATCCACTATGCGTGACTGATGTAGATCTTTAAATATTTTTTTAAGAATGTTATCATTGTATTGTAGATAAACATTTGCTGCATCACTAAATAAGCAATTCATTAATATTGCAATAGGAAATGAATTATGTAAACTGCTTATATATGATGTTTCGCTAATACCAGCACTTGAAAGTGTTTGCTGAAATTTTTCTTTGCTAAATTTTCCATTACTATCATGAAAATACTTAATACCTTTAATGTACTCCAATATACTTTCTTTCCCGATTTTTAAATTAAGATCATGACTTAATTTTTGTAAAACTTTTTCTTCTATTAACTTATGTAAGACAGAGGACTTAATGTGAAACTGATTAATTTGTTCATCAGATAATTGATGATTGATAAGCTGTTGTATATATGTTAACTCATTATTATAAGCAGTCTGAAATTCTTGTAGAGATATTTTACTACTTCCAACAGTAGCTACATATTTTTCATTTTTATAATTTGATAAAAAATAGTTTCCAAATGTAATGAATACTAAAGAGCATAGTAATACTATTAACAATAATTTGATAAAAACACCTTTTAATTTCATAAGCTCATCAACATAATTGAATATTTTGCATTAATATAGCAAACAAAATCTCATGTGCAAACGTTTTCTAGCTTAATAATCACTTTTATGTAAAATTAAAATAATAGTTAGTGAAGAATGTTATATATTATTAACAATAAGTTAAGATTTAATATTAACATATACATTAACCTTTAGTATTTTTTTTATAATCTATTGTTTAGCTTTATACCTTTTTATAAATACTATGACTAAAAGTATTTATAGTGCTAATTTGTGTTGTGATAATATAGAAGTACATAATTGTTTGTATTAACGATAATTTATTATATTTATTTTTCTTTTAAAGAAATGTATTACTTTTATAGTTAAAGTAATAGGTATATTAATTTTATTGATTGTAAATATTGAATTTGTTAAAAAATAGATTGTATAAAAAGCTAAAATAACAGATTACGTAAAATAATTAATTAAAAGAATTTAATATATTAGATTATATTACGTAATATAATTTATATTATTATGCAATACAATTCATAAATATATAGCACTAGATGATGATTGATATTTATTAGATAAGAATTTTAAGTTCCAGATTTATATTAGATTTCATTTATTAAGTTATTGATATAAAAAATGATAAATTTTTGTGTTTGCTTTTTGTTTTGCTAAAAAATATTTTTAAAATATTATTTATAACTTTTATTATAACAATTAAATTTTATTAGAATTATCCTATAGAAAAAATTAGGTTTAATAAACACAATTTTATATATAAACTATAGAGTAGATATTACAAAATCTTAAGTATTTAATGAAAAAGTGTCTATAAAGTAATCAAGAATTAGTAAAAAAGTAGAATGATATTTAAGTATTTGTTCTACTTAAGAATGGTATTTATAAATTCAAGTTACTGTTTTAATTGATATTTTTATAACTAATATATAAAAAAGGTATGCATTGCAAGGTGTTTAAATTTATCTATAATTGTTAATTTGTACAGGACAGATATACGCTATAGTGCTAATAAATTGATTAGCTACTAATATATCTAGTTATATTTTTTTAAAGTTTGTGTTTTCATATATAGGAATTAAACTTAGTGATGGTAATTTGTTGTTAATTTTATGCACTAATGTCATTGCTGCAGTTTTAGCATTTATTGTAATTTCTGGAATATTTTTATAAGTAATATGACTGTTTTCATGTGTATCGCTATTACTCACTATGCTAATATTAGTTAGTGGTAGTATATTTGATGTAAAAATTTGAGTATAAATTGTATGATGTGTGCTTATTATAGCTTTAATGGGTTTATCTGTATTTTTTATGAATTTATGTATGGAATAGGCTTGCATTTCTAATGTACTAATGCCATGAACTGTAATATTAGTTGTCAATTGTATTCCTTGAGCAGCGGCTATTCCTGCTCTGATGCCTGTAAAACTGCCTGGTCCTACAACTACAGCTATATCCGTAATGCTATTATAGTTATTTTTGGATTCTTCAAATATTGAATGAATTAATGAGAATAAATCTTTAGTATGTTGATTGTGTAAAGAGTTTTCTTTATAAAAAATATTATTTTTTTCATCTAAAATAGCAACGGAACATATGGATCTAGATGTATCTATGCTCATGATATTCACAAGAGATTTCCTTTTTTTTGTAAAAATTTATAAATTTTAAAAAACAATATCGCAAATGCACCATTGCCGAAAACATTTATTGAAGTAATAATAGGATCAAAAATTAAATACAATATTGTAATTAATGAAATCATTGTAGGAGAAAAATGTAAATACTGCTTTAATATAGGAAGCATTATTATTATTCCTGAACCTGGCAATGCAGCAACAGCAAATTTTGATATTACAAAATAAATTATAAAAAATAAGTAATCAGTATTGCTAATAGGATATACTTTAAAAACTGAAGATATTAATAATGATAAAATAACTATAAAAAAACAATCCCCAATTAAATGTATGTTTGTGGCACTAGGAATCACTATATTTGCGATTTCATTATTAGAATTTTTTTGACTTGCAGATAAAGTTATAGGCATTGTAATTAAACTTGACATTGTACTAAACGCTAATATAACTGCTGGAAACATGTTTTTTATGGATAGCATTGCTTTATGTAAAATAAAATTATTACTAACAATATATAAAATAATCACATAGACATAAGCACACGCAAAAATAATGGATAGTATTATTATATGCTCTGATAAATATGATAAGACTTTATCGTCATGCATTTTAAATATGAAACCAATAATAAATATTGGTATTATTGGTATAAATATTTTTTTTAAAATAAACATGCTAATTTGTGATAACATTTGTGCTATCTTTGCTGCTTTATCCTTTTTTATTTTTGATAGTATAGTTCCAGAACAAATCCCTAATATTAAAGCATGACTATTACTAATAATTACTGGCAAGTGAAATTTATATAAAGGCTCAAGAATGCCGTGATTTATTGTATGAGGTATAATATTATTTTGAGAAAATACAGCAGTAGCTTTAATACCTATAAAAAGAGCAATAAGAACAGATACTGTATTGGAAATTGTTATTGTAACCACTAGTAAAATCATAATTTTAAAAGCATTACTACTTTGCAATTGATTAATTGCATGAAAAATAAGAGAAAAAACAATGAATGGCAATGTAAATATTAATACTTCCTTAATAGATAAACTTAAAGAATATGCCATTGACTTAATATAATATGGTATTAAGTCTGCAAATGCAAAAGAGCAGGTTATTATTACTATTAGCATTAATGGCATTGATATGTAGCTCATGTTATAAACTTTAATGGCATTGATATGTAGCTCATGTTATAAACTTTGCAAAATGCACCCTGAGCGATTCGAACGCCCGACCTTTTGATCCGTAGTCAAAAACTCTATCCAGCTGAGCTAAGGGTGCTGATTAAACACGACTAAAATAATAGCTATATAATAGTATATGTAAATAAAATTTTTTGATAATATGTAAATAAAAAATGTTGTAATATAATGAAATATTTTAATATTAAACAGAAAAATAATTTAAGTAATGTTATTTATAAATATTCAGCTTTGTTTTTTAAATTTCGAGTATATTTTTTTATTGTAATTAGTATAGCTTTATTTATTACTAATTTTACATATAATAATGCAATAAAATTTGTACGTACTGTTATTGTAGATAAAAGTCTGACTATTGTTAATAATTTTGATATTTTTTTAAAACAACACTTTAATACATTTAAAAATACAATAACACCCTATGAGTTTCACAGTAATGTATTAAATCAAAATATACTATTAATGAGGACCTTATACGAGGAGAATTTACAACTTAAAAAGTTACTAAATTTTTTATCATATTATGGTAATGTAAAGTATATTACGTCTCATATTATAAGTAGTGTAGTATATAATGGGATAAATAACTTTGCTTTTATTCCTATTGGTAGTGAAAGTGGTATAAAAGCTAATCAAGCAGTAGTAAATGAACATGGGTTAGTTGGTAAAGTTGTAGATGTAGGAAATCATGTTTCACGTATATTACTTATTACAGATAAAGATTTTCATGTGCCAGTTATGATAGTTGAGAGTGGGATAAATGCTATTATGACTGGTTCTATTGATCAAAAGCTGAAATTAACATATTTTTCTTCTACTAAAGATATTCAAGATGGAGAAATTGTAATAACAATGGGAGATAATAAGAATTTTCCTTATGGTATATATGTAGGCAATGTATTAAAAAATAATGTAATTACAAATGTAAATTTACAGGAGTTAAATTTTGTAAGTGTCTTAAGTTTACAGTGAAACATTATTTTTTATAAATTACTATCATTTTTTAATTATTCCTTTATGTATACCATGCTGTAGGATTATTTTGAGAATTATATCATAACAGTAAATAATAATAGATATGTACTTTGCTATAAAAAAAGATAACTAAAGTTTTTACTTAAAAAATCTATGCTCATTTAAATAAACTTGTATGGCATTAAGATTATGTTAATAAGACTTATAAGAAGCTTTTAATATAGTATGTAGTTCTTGTTATTTTATGTATTTGTAATATTTTGATAAACTCTATAAGTTATAATTTAATACATTGTTTACATATATACCATAAGGAAAATTCTTATTATCTCCCATTGTTATTACAATTTCTCCATCTTGAATATCTTTAATAGAAGAAAAAAATAGATACTAATTATTATAATATTTTTATACTTTATTAAGTTAGTTAACATTGTATAGGTAAAATGATCTTTTTTCTTAAGATGCAACCATTTCTGTAACTTTAAAATATAATTTTATATGTGAGTTATAATTGATTTACTTATTTTGTAAAACAAATGATTATTTATAAGAATAATATATTTAATAATATTAGCGGAAGTTTTGTTTGTTGTGTAAGTGAAGAGTTAAGACAATATTACATATTAATTTAATTATTGGTATTTTGAAAGTTGTTTTTATCTATTATAGAATACAAGTTCTTTATTGATTAGATAGTACTTAATCTTTGCTTTTGAATTTTAGTTATTTCTTTCATATAAGGTATTTGCTATTTATGAGTTACAATGTTTTCATTATTTATTAAATATCAATTTATATAAGATAAATTTAGGTAATATTTTTACCTTGATAAGGATTGATTATTTTAAATAACAATAATTTTTTACTTATTAATAAGTAAGCTTTTACTTATTACTGAGGCAAAATTAATTACTTTTATAAGCGTATATTACTATGCGCTGCATATTTAACGCGGAATACGGAGTTTATGATTTATTTGCAGGAGTAAAAGTTATTTTAATTTTGCTTAAATAGTATATGGGAAAAATTATTCATTTCTTCAAGCACTTTGCCAGTTCCTAATGCGACACAGCATAAGGGATTTTGAGCAATAAAAACAGGTAAGCTTGTTGCTTTGCTAATAACTTTATCTAAATTTCTAAGCATTGCCCCACCACCTGATACTATAATGCCTTTGTCTACAATATCAGATGATAATTCTGGTGGCGTGCATTCTAAAGCTACTTTTATTGCTGATATAATTTGATTAATAGGATCTATTAAACTTTCAGCAACTTGCTTTTCAGATAGCGGCATCTCTTTTGGTATACCATGTATTAAATCTCTTCCTTTAATTGTTACTATATCACCATCTCCTTCAGTAGGAGGAGCAGCTGATCCTATACTTTTTTTAATTTTTTCAGCAGTTGTTTCTCCAATGAGTAGATTGTGGTGTTTTCTTATATATGAAATGATTGCTTCATCCATAAGATCACCTCCTACACGTATTGATCGTGAATATACAATTCCTCCCAGTGAAATAACTGCTACTTCAGTTGTACCACCTCCAATATCAATGATCATTGATCCTTCAGGTTGAATAACTGGCAAATTTGCACCTATAGCTGCAGCCATAGGCTCTTCTATTAAAAATACCTCATGTGCTCCAGCACTTTCTGCCGCATCTTGTATAGCACGTCTTTCAACAGGAGTTGATCCTGATGGAACACAGATAATTATATTTGGACTATTAATAGTTTTACATTTATTGACACTTTTTATAAAGAATTTTATCATTTCTTCTGCGCCTTTAAAATCAGCTATTACTCCATCTTTTAGTGGCCTAATTGCTGCTATACTTCCAGGGGTTTTTCCTAACATCATTTTTGCTTTTGTACCGAATGCATAAGGTACATAACTTCCTTTTTCTTGTAATAATGCGACAACAGATGGCTCATTAAGCACTATACCTTTATTTTTTGCGTATACCAGTGTATTTGCTGTACCTAAATCGATTGCAAGATCATTTGCAAATAAGTGTTTTAGCATTAAAATATCGCTACATTTCTGTAGAAAATTACTCACTTGTGCTTTAAATGGTTTTGATAAATATGTCATAACTAGTACATGTGCCTAAAATATGTAAATTAAGTATATATCAATATTATCTGCATTTATAGTGTTTTTCTTTATATGTGCTAATGTTATTATATTGCACCCTGGTATAAATAATGCTAGCATTATACTTTATAATATTTTTTTTGCAATTAAGAAATTTAATTATTAAAAGTAAACTTACCTATGTATGGGTGGATAAATTTAGATAAACCTTATGGAATAAGTTCTGCAGGTGCTGTTAATAAATTAAAAAAAATTTTTCATGTAAAAAAAGCTGGGCATGCTGGTACTTTAGATCCTTTAGCTACAGGAGTACTTCCTATAGCTATTGGTGAAGCTACAAAAGTGATGAGTTATGCTGTGAATTCTGTAAAGTCTTATACATTTACTGTACAATGGGGGTGTCAGCGCTCAACAGATGATGCAGAGGGAGAAATTATTGATCAAAGCTCCTTTAAACCTGGATACGCAGATATTATGGAAGCTATGAAAAAATTTCAAGGAGTTATCAAGCAAATTCCTCCTAAATTTTCTGCGATTAATGTTAATGGTACTAGGGCTTATAAGATAGCTAGAAAAGATTTTAGTAGTATTACTTTACAACCTAGGTTTGTGCGTGTAATTAAAATGGAATTAATTTCTGTAGATAAAAAAAATAATACATCAAATTTTACTGTAACTTGTGATAAGGGATTATATGTTAGGTCTCTTGCAAGAGATTTAGGTATAGAACTTGGGTGTTTTGGATATGTGTTAAATTTACGAAGATTAAGAGTCGGTTGTTTTTTTGAAAAAGATGCTGTCAATTTAAATGAGCTTGAATCCTTGTATAATATTAATAAACATAATAACATTGTATTACCATTGCATTGTATTATGAATAATATGCCACACGTATATATAAGTGATGAGGATATGAAAAAGGTAAAAAATGGTCAAAATGTGCAGTTAAATGACTTGTATGTATGGGAGAAGTATGATATGTGTTATGTTAGTACAGGTAATATACCAGTAGCCGTTTGTAGCATAATAGATAAGGTTATAAAGCCAGTACGTGTTTTTAATGTATAAAATTAGTAAATTTGGTTTTTTATTTATGTCAATTACATCTAAAAAAAAAAGTGAATTAATTGCTGAATATCGTATCAAGGAGAATGATACAGGTTCCTCTTATGTGCAGTGTGCACTTTTATCAGAAAGAATACGTAATTTAACTGAGCATCTAAAAATTCATAAAAAGGATTTTCATTGTAGGCGAGGTTTAATAGTTTTAGTGTGTAAGAGACGTAAGGAGCTGCGGTATATTAAAAAGAAATATGGTAATGAAGCATATTTAAACTTAATAAAAAAGTTAGGCATTAGAGATATTTTTCATTAATTGGTTTATATAGGTATTTTTTGTAGGAATAGGAATTAGTAATATGTTTAATATAATAAAAAAGTCTATAGAATGGGGAGGGCAAACTTTAGTTTTAGAAAGTGGTAAAATTGCCCGTCAGGCAAGTGGTTCTGTTGTTGTGAATTATGGTGGCACTTCAGTATTAGCAACTGTAGTAATAGGAAAATCCAAGGAGCCTGTTGATTTTTTGCCATTAACTGTGCAGTTTATTGCAAAGAGTTATGCTATAGGTAAGATACCAGGTGGGTTTTTAAAAAGAGAGGGGAAACCTTCTGATAGAGAAATGTTAGTTTCAAGGTTAATTGATAGAAGTATCAGACCGTTGTTTCCTTCAGGGTTTTGTGATGAAGTAAGTGTTATATGTAATTTGCTATCATATGATACAATTAGTCCTCCAGAAGCTGTGGCATTAATAGGTGTGTCTGCGGCTTTATCAATATCAGGTATTCCTTTTAATGGGCCTGTTGTTGGTGCAAGAATTGGATATTTAAAGAAAGAAGATAAATACCTATTAAATGCTTCGGTTGAGGATATGAATGATAGTTGTTTAGATTTATTTTTATCCGGTAATGAAGATTCTGTTTTGATGGTTGAGTCTGCGGCTTGTGAATTAGCAGAAGATCAGATGTTAGATGCAATGACTTTTGCTCATAAGAGTTGTCAGCCAGTTATCAGTTTAATAAAAGAATTTTCTAATGTAGTTGGTAAATCTTGTGAAGAATTTGCATCTTATGATGTTAGTAACTATTTATCAATTATTGGTAGTCTTTATAGTGATGATTTTTTGTCTGCATATTCTGAGCAAGATAAAATAATAAGAACTCTAAAATTAGATGAGTTGCGAATAAAGGTATTTAATCATTTAAAAGAAAACTGTGAAGAACGAGGGGTAAAATATTTAGAGCAAGATATTACTTATGCTATTAAGGTATTTGAAAGATCTTTAATTAGGGAATATATCATTAAACATAAGAAAAGAATAGATGGCAGGTCGTTTGATGAAATACGTCAAATTGAAATGGAAATAGACATTGTTCCTAAGGCTCATGGTTCTGCTTTGTTTACTCGTGGCAATACACAAGCATTAGTTATTACTGCTTTAGGTACTCCTCAAGATGAGCAGATAGTTGATGATTTTGATGGTGATCGGAGAGAAAACTTTTTATTGCATTATAATTTTCCTCCTTATGCAGTAGGTGAAGCTTCAGCTTTACGTCCTCCTGGTAGAAGAGAAATAGGTCATGGTAAGCTTGCTTGGAAAGCTATTCATTCTGTATTGCCTGATAAAGTAGATTTCCCATATACTATTAGAGTGGTTTCTGAAATTACAGAATCAGATGGATCATCTTCTATGGCTACAGTATGTGGTACTTCTCTTGCTTTAATGGATACAGGTGTTCCTATAAAATCTCCTGTTGCTGGAATTGCTATGGGTCTTATTAAAGAGCAGGATCAATGTATCATATTGTCTGATATATTGGGAGATGAGGACTGTCTAGGTGATATGGATTTTAAAGTTGCGGGTACATCTGAAGGTATTACTGCTTTACAGATGGATATGAAGATTTGTGGTATAAGTTTTGAAGTTATAAAGCAATCGTTACTTCAGGCACGTACAGGGAGGATTCATCTGCTTGATAAGATGAATGAAGTTATTAATAAGGCTCGTGAATCAATTAAGGATCATGCTCCTAGAATAGAATCTATAGTTATTGATAAAAATAAAATAAGAAGTCTTATAGGTACAGGGGGAAAGAATATCAGAGATATTTGTGAAAAAACTGGTGCAAAAATTGAAATTTTACAAACAGGTGTAGTTATGATCTATGCTGTTAATAATAGTGCTGTTGAAAAAGCAAAGGATATGATTCTTGAATCTGTTACAGAACCGGAAATAGGTAAAGTCTTTGATGGGGTGGTAACTGAAATTGTAAAATTTGGTGCATTTATAAATTTCTTAGGAAGTAAAAAAGGATTAGTTCATATTAGTGAAATAAAAAATGAGCATATAAGCTCAGTAGAAGGAGTTTTATCTTTAAATGATAAAGTAAAAGTTTTAGTAATAGATATTGATCGAGAATATATTCAATTGTCTATACGTAGAGTTAATCAGGATACTGGGGATATGATTGAAGGCGAATTGTATAATCCTCCAAAAAAAAGTTTTTCTGATGACTTTCATGGGGGAGGAAGTGCAATAAAAGATTATGGTAATCGTGGTGATAAAAGGAGAAATAATAGTCGTACTTCTTCTCGTCGTTCTTCTTCTAATTATTATGGTGATGGGAATAATCGTTATAACAATCGTAATGGTAATGATGTTACTGTGCCAAAAAAGCCAAGGTTTTTTTAGTGATGTAAATGCCTATATTTAATAGAAGTCTTGTAAAATCTTATAAAGATAGAGTCATTGAGAATGGTCTTTATTCCGGTGTTTTATTTGATGAAATAGTAGGTATAATAGTAGATAGGTTGCTGTTTTTACATCTTGATTTGGAATGTTTTTTACTAAATTTAGGATGTAGAAATGGTACATTGCTAGAAAATTTGCTGCAAAAGAAGGTAATATCTAATGTAAATCAAGTTTTGCAATCTGATATATCTTATGGCTTCTTATCAAAAGTAAAATTTGGGTATAAGGTTGTAGCAGATGATGAAGCTTTGCCTTTTAAAGAAAATACTTTTGATGTTGTAGTTAGTAACATGTCTTTGCATAATGTTAATCATTTAGTAAATGTATTAAGAAATATACGCAATTTATTAAAAAAGAAGGGTATTTTAATTGCTACACTTTTTGGAAGTAAGACATTGTTTGAGTTGAAAATGTCTTTTATTAGAGCAGAAATGAGTCGTGGTGTTGCACCTAGAATACTTCCATTTATTAAGCCCGAAGAAGCAATACTGTTAATGCAAAATAGTGGCTATACAGATTTAGTAGTAGATATTGATGTTATTAAATTTAAGTATGATGATATATATATTTTGCTTCATGATTTAAAAAATATGGGAGAAGGTAATGTTTTAAGTGCTAGAGATGATAGTAAATCACTAACAAGAGAAATTATTGATAATACATGGAATTTATATAAGGAATTTTTTTCAAGTGATGGAATAAATGTGTCAGCAGTATTTGAGATTATTATATTAAAAGGAGTTAATCAGTAATATGTATAATAAATTCTTATTTAGGATAGTTCATGATAAATAATATAAGAAATTTTGCAATAATTGCTCATATTGATCATGGTAAGTCTACTTTAGCTGATCGTTTAATAGAAGAGTGTAATGGATTAGAACAAAGGGAAATGAAGAATCAAGTTCTTGATTCTATGGATATTGAAAGAGAGCGTGGTATTACAATTAAAGCTCAAACTGTAAGGTTAAATTACAGAGCTAAAAATGGAGAAATATATTGTCTAAACTTAATGGATACGCCTGGTCATGTCGATTTTTCATATGAGGTTAGTAGAAGCTTAGCATCTTGCGAAGGTTCTTTACTTATAGTAGATAGTAGTCAAGGTGTTGAAGCACAAACTCTGGCAAATGTATATAAAGCTATAGAAAGTAATCATGAAATTATTGTTATATTGAATAAAATTGATTTACCTGCTTCTGATTCAGAAAAAGTGAGATTACAGATTGAGGAAATAATAGGTATTGATACAAATGATGCAATTCTTGCATCTGCAAAGATAGGAATAGGAATTCAGGATATATTAGAAGCAATTGTTAATAAGCTTCCTGCTCCTAGTGGAAATTTAAATAGCCCATTAAAGGCTATTTTAATTGATAGTTGGTATGATGTATATCTTGGAGTTGTGATATTGCTTCGTATTAAAGATGGAATTATAAAAAAGGGAATGAAGATACTTATGGTTTGTAGTAATGCTGTGTATCAAGTTGATAATGTTGGTATTTTTACACCTCGTAAACAAATAGTTGATCAGTTATCTGTTGGTGAAATTGGGTTTATCACTGCTTCTATTAAGGAAGTTGCAGATTGTAAAGTTGGTGATACTATCACTGAAGAAGGTAGAAGATGTGATGAGATTTTTTCTGGATTTCGTACTATACGTCCTGTAGTTTTTTGCAGCTTATTCCCTAGTGAAGCAGGTGATTTTGAATGTTTACGTGAAGCATTGAAGAAATTACACCTTAATGATGCTAGTTTTACATTTGCTCTAGAGTCTTCTAACGCTCTTGGATATGGGTTTCGTTGTGGATTTTTAGGTATGTTGCACTTAGAAGTAATTCAGGAAAGACTTGAAAGGGAATTTGACTTAGATTTAATAACTACTGCTCCAAGTGTAATTTATCAAATTACTACTAAAAATCATGAAGTAAAAGATGTTTGTAATCCTAATGATTTACCTGAAATGTGTGATATTATAAATGTTAAGGAGCCTTGGATTTTAGCAACTATTATGGTTCCTGATCAATATTTAGGTGCTGTGCTTTTATTATGTAATAATAAGCGTGGTGAAGAGAATGATTTGTCATATACGGGAAATGTAGCACTATTAAAATATAAACTTCCATTAGCTGAAATAGTATTTGATTTTTATGATAGATTAAAATCTGTATCTAAAGGTTATGCAAGTTTAGATTGGGATATGGATGAATACATAGATAGTGATATCGCTAAATTAAGTATTTTAATAAATTCTGAGCCTGTTGATGCTCTTTCTTGTATTGTTCATAAAACGAAAGCAGAGATTAGAGGACGTGAAATATGTAATAGATTAAAAGAATTAATACCTAGACAGCAGTATAAGATTGCTATACAGGCAGCAATAGGAGGAAAAATTATTGCCCGTGAAACTATAGCACCATATAGGAAAGATGTTACTGCAAAGGTTTATGGACGTGATGTTACTAGAAAAATGAAGTTATTGGAAAAACAGAAAAAAGGAAAAAAAAGATTAAGATCTATTGGTAATATTAATATTCCTCAAAATGCATTTATTCAGGCATTAAAAGTACAAGATTAACATAAATGTATTCTTTGCTTATTATCAAAGTATACTGTAATAAGTTTTATTGTAATGTAAGAAACTATGCTTTAATTTTACAAATTTTTTTATTAATAGTTATTTTTTTATGATATTGATGATGGACAATAGAACATCATAAGTATCATATTTGTAAAATAAAAAAAATAGTTTTAATTATAAATAATATATTTATAATTTTATTTAATCAATAGAAGTAATTTGTATTATTGTTTATACGATAGGTACTTATTAGTATATGCAGATTTTAATATAGTATATGAGGTATTATGTTATATTAAATTTTTTGTTTTATTTTGATATTAAATACGGCCTTGAATCCAAGATATACTGATATTTTTTCTATAATTATTGGTATTGCATATTGAATATGAATAGCGTTACCTCCATGATTAACAATAAGATGTAAAGTTCCAGAGTTGCTATTTTGCAGAAATGATAATTTTTCTGGACGGGAAATCTGTGCTATATCTTTACCTACGATATTACTCCAATTAAGTAGAATACGCATTTCTGTTTTACTAATATTATACTCATTACATTTTGTTAAAATAAAATTTTCAACTGTAATGTTAAGCTTTTTATAACCAGGTATTTTTTTATAAAACTGCATAATTTGTAACTAATACTCTTGTAATAATGCTATAAATTTTTTATCAATGCAATGAAATATAGTTTGGAGAATGCTCTTTTATAAATAACCCATCTGTATCTTGTATAATTTTTATATTTTCGTTTATATTAAGTTGCACAGTAGGATTGTCTAGATGTCTATTAATTGCTATTTCTGCTATGTAATGAAATAGGAAGTTTTTTAAATAATTTGATACTAAAACTTGTATCTCTTGTATAAAGTAAGACACTGGCATTTCTTTAAAGTTATAATAATCGGAATATTGACGAACAAATTTTCCTTGTATAAAATGCTGAATTATACGAGATGCATGAGATAGATCTTTATTATTAGGTAATGTAACGTTAACACTGAAAAATTGTTGTATTTGAGATTGTAGTTCTTTGTTATGATTACTTAATAGCATTGATAGCGCGGTATTTGTGTTAAGATATCTTGAATTTTGAGATAAGTGCTTATTATTGCTAGTAGCAATTATAACTGCTAAAGCAAATTCCTCATTATTTTGTAATTCCTGTTGTATTAAATGACTAATTTTTTGTGTGTTATTATGTATATCTATATTGTAATTCATTATATTATATAGCTTACTATATTGTAAGTTTTGGTCAAAATATAAGGACAATGCATCAACAAATAAATTTTGATATATCACATTAAGCATAGATTGCGGAAAATCACAATTTTTTATTAAATCATTTATCAGTACTGTATCTTGATGTAATATAAGCCACCTATATTCTTTACATATGAGACATGCCTTATTAAGATTTATGCCTTTCTTTATATTATTAATATATTTATCAAATAATATAGAAGCAATATTTCTATAACTATTTAATGAGTGATTAGTGGCAGGTACTGATAATATATCATTTAATTGGCTATGGCTTTCCTTGTCAAAATGATAAAATATCTTAAAAGTGTGAGAAGGAGCAATAATTTTTTTGTAATTAGATAATACACCATTCGATTGGCTATGGCTTTCCTTATCAACATGAGCCATTATATTACATTCTACTTCATTATCATAGTATAAAGTAGCATTACATGCAAGAAGCCCACGGATAGGATAATATGATTTAACGCCCTTCCTAAAGGCTCTGTATTCACTGTTATATTTTGTAATTTGTATTATTATTTGTGATAATTGTTCAGGATTACTGTTTTTAAGAAATTTTTTATGTGCTGTAAAACATAATTTACCGACTTGTTTATATGCTATTATTTCTTTTAGTGATGTCATAGAGACATTTTGAAAAATTACCTTACATGGAAATTCTTTCTTTCCTTCTGATAAGAAGTAAGCAATTAACCTATGACCTTGTTGTCCTGTTTTTATGACTTTTATTACTTCTATTTTATTTTCTTTAATTAAATTATTTAAATTTTGATCTGTTGCTGTATATATTGGGTCTATAATAAGTAGAGAATGACTTTTTTGTAGCTCTGCTAATACTTCCTTATCTGATAATTTCTTAGTAAGCGTTTTGTTCTTTAACATTGTAAATGCTTTATAACATATAATAGTAAATGCATAAATTATAGCTGCACTAACGAATAATAAAGTAACACCCATAATTATGTTAGCTTTACTACAAGTACGTGACCCTGATGCTAGTGTAATAATACATAACACTGAAGCTGCAGCATTTAAAGCGCTCATAATTAATATAGGATGAGGCATAACAACTATACTTAGTTATATCAGTATTATATATATATATTACTTAATGATTTTTCAACTTTAAATTTAATAATATTTTTAATATTGGTGTTTAATACTTTTTAAATTTTGATTTATATATGCATGAAGATCCTTTATATAAAGAAAAATACTAGATATAAGGGATCTTTTGCAAGTATAATAAATTACGGTGCAATAAAAGATTTGCACTTATTTTTGTACTGCATGTACATTATGATTTTCTGTTGTAATATTATTTAAGGAGTGAATTTCATCATTGAAAAACAAAGATATGATTGAATGAACACCAGCAACCATAGAAATTGTTATGAAGATAATTAATAAATGTATGTTATTAATAGGTAGTTCATTACTTTTGAAGTACTTTAAGGATTGTGTAAAGCAATATAGTCCAAGTGTAAAACATGTCATAGAAAATATAAAAGCTGATAATGTAGTTGCACATAGTGATTTTTGAGCATTGCTTTTTTTAGCATCTTTAGTGTCTTTAGTATTTGTAACTGATGCATTTGATGACATATTATTTTTTTGAGTTTTAGTTGAGTTTGTGGCATCACTAGGTACGGTTGAAGCATCCGTAAGAGTTGCTTTTATAGATTTTTCTTCTTTTTGACTGGCTATATTTTGAACTGTATACATAATAAAAGACATTAAAAGCATTAGAAAAGCAGTTAATGTTATTGAGCATAGTGTTATATAAAAAGGATTACTCTTAAGATACTTATGTAGCATACATGTTGATCCAATTATTCCAATCAAGCATATGCTAGATAACATCATAGTTACCATTGAATTATTTATTGGTATTATTGGCATTTTGGATATTTGAAGTATATCAGATTGTGCGTTACTTGTTTTGTTGGGCATATTAAATGTATATTAATAATTATAAAGTTAGATTATAGCAAATTAAAAAGTAAAAGTATACTTTAATTTACTAAAATTTTTTAATATAGACATTATAATCTTAAAAAAAAGTATTAATTATAATATATTGCTGATAATTTTTTATGTCTATAAAGCTAATTTTTATAATTGAGTTATTATTACTTAGTCTTAAATTTATTATATATTATTTTTATGAATCTTTAATAAATATTTAAGATATAATAACTAATTAATATATAAATTTTGATGAAATTACGAATTTTATTAATGTAAATCACTATGATTTTTTAGAAGACATGATTCAATGTTTGAAGGATTTTCTTAAAATATAAATTATTTTGATTAAATCATAAGTAGCACTTCCTTTGTTAATATAAAATTAATTTCTTAATTTATATTTTTCATATATGTACTAATCTTTATTATGTATAAAGTTATATAGATAAGAAATAATTTTTTTAAGAAAATACAGCTTTTTCATGAAATGTAAAACAATTACCTAGTATATATGATTATTACTTTATTAATATTATGTACTTAATAGTGTTTTTATATTTTATCTAATCCCTATATATGTAATAGATTATATAAATCTTAAAAAATTTATATAATAATTTAAGTAACAAGACATTGTTGATCATTGTATTAGAAATCTGAATTATATTAATAATAAAAATATTTATCATGTTATAAATAATTCTTTTTTAATATATATTTTATAATTAGTTGTTAACCTACCGTGCTTAAATTGATCTTGAGGTAAAAGTAATGAGGATGATTAATAAGCAAGGTGCTATTTGTATAAGTAATTTATTAGCTTTTATAGTAGGATCAGAAATTATTATTGAATCTAGAACGACACAAGACAGAAAACGTGCTATGTTAGTGTGCATTTTTTCTGTTAGTATTTTAACATTAATATTGCTACGAATTTATTGTATGTTTTTTCATAGAAAGATTAATGTTTTTTTGAAAAATCATAAAGAATCATTTATACTGGATGCCCCTTTATTAAAGATTGAAATTTATAATAAGGAACATTCTTGTAATGCTTGCTCAATGTTGCAAGTGACATTAGATAAAAAAGTAATAAGTGGATATACGACAGATAATGCTGATAGACAAATACTAATTCAAGATTATATAAATAATCCGGTAAATAGTATTAATGCTCAAATTAAAATATATTTTATTAGTAAGCCTGGAAGCATAAAAGAAAGAATTATGCCATTTACCTCTTTGCATGCAAAACCTAACATAATAATAAATATTAAGGAAAAAAAATTTATAAGGTATAATATTTTGCACCTCAAATCTATTATTTTATCGATTGATGAATTAAAAAAATTGTTAGATTTTTGTGTAGATGAAAAATCAATTCATATATGGTTATTAGAGAAGTATTTATCAGAGAATTGTAATAATTATTATTTAAATAATAGATTATTGTATATATTAAAAAATTTTCCATGTAGTAGCAAAATTCGCAATTTATTATCTGATAAATTAAGAGATAATTTGTGTGATGCTTTAAGATATTTACAAGAACATGATTTTAATAAATTGACCAACAATGATTTGAAGATCTTGATAAAAGATATTATGGATTTAATAATAAAAAGGTCATGTGAATATACAAATTTGCATGAAATATTACATAAAGAAGAATATATCAAGAAACTTGATTTACAAATTGGCGATGAAGATATTATAGCATGTTACTTTGATACTTTGAATAATAAAACGAGCTGTTTAATCAAGAAATCTTTGCTTTATAATAATACTCAGTCAAAATTGATGATAGCATTACATTCTTATATTGAAAAATGTAAGAAGTATAATGAAAATAAATTTAAGGATTTAAGAACATTATATGTGACGAATGAAGTGAAAATAGGATATGATATTTTAAGTAATTTTATTACTAAGCACAATCTAAACGATAATATTAATCAAATTATTTATGCTGCAAGAAATGAAGTTAGTAAAAAATATAGTAAATTATTAAATAGTTATATTATAGGACTTGTAAAAGAAGAAGTAACTAGCATAAGTAGATTACAATTAAGTAAGGGTAGTATATAAATACACAAACATTGTGTTAATGTGTGTTTTATTAGTTTTCATTGTTAATTTTATATTAAATCAATAGAGTAATTATTATTTATCTTAGAAAAATACTTTGGCATTTAATATATAAAAAATATTCTGAAAGAAGAAATAAAATTTACTGCGTTGTAATAATTAAGGAAAGGGCAATGAAGATTATTCTCTAAGCTTAAAAGGATAACATAGTTGTAGTAATTTGACAATACTAATTAAAATGATATATTGACTTTATATAGCAATTGAATTTTTACTATGTCACTAAAGTCGGAAAGTTTTTTTATTATAAATTTTTATATGATTTTATGATAATATTATTAATAAGTTAGTGATATATATCAAGTTGTTGCTTTAATTATGATTTTTTTATTATAAAAAGTATTTTTTGATATATAGTTATACATGTTGTTAATTTAATTTTAAAATGATAAAAACTAATAATGTAAGCAGGATGTAAGTGTGCTTATAGGATATTTTTTGATTGATGTGTAAAAAATGTAAGAAAATAAAATGAGGGTGATTATTGGCTAAAGTTAATTTTTGGGGTATTATATGGCTGGTCATTCACAATTTGCGAATATAAAACATAGAAAAGGTGTACAAGATGTTAAGCGTGCTAAGAGGTTTACAAAATTAACAAGAGAAATAATTGTAGCAGCGAGAAAAGGGTTACCAGATCCAGAATTTAATCCAATGTTAAGATCAGCAATTTCTGCTGCTAAGAAGGAAAATTTGCCAAAAGATAGGATTGAAGCGGCAATAAAAAGTGCTTCTGGTAATGCAGTTGATGATAATTATGAAGAAGTAACCTATGAAGGTTATGGACCAGGAGGAATTGCAATAATTGTTCATGCTGTTACTAATAATCGTAATCGTACTGCAGCTGAGTTAAGGCATATTTTTTTAAAATGTAATGGTAAATTAGGAGAAAGCGGTAGTGTAAGTTTTCTATTTGATCATGTTGGTATTATTGCTTATAAATCTGAATCTATTAATAATTTTAATGATTTTTTTAATATTGCGCTTGAATTAAACGCTAATGATATAGAGGAGCATATAGTAAATGATAATCAAGAAAAGCTATATTATGTTATTTGTAATGTTAATGATTTTGGGAATATTAGAGATAATTTATCTAAGAAATTCTTTGATGCTGAAATTGCTAAGCTATCATGGAGGCCTAAAGAATTAATAAAAATACAGAACTTAGATCTACAGATAAAAATTAAAAATTTAATTCATACACTAGAAGATAATGATGATGTTCAATATGTTAAAGGAAATTTTGCTTTTTAAGTAGATATTGTATGCAAGCATACTTAATCATAAGTATATTATAAAATTTTATTTTATGATAGCAAAATGTGTTTTTTAATTTAATCTGCCTATTAATATTTTTTTATATTAGGATTAGTTTTGAAATTCTATTTAAAAAACAAAATTGCGGTTATGGGTACTGTTAAATATTTTAAAATTCTTTTAAAAACATTATAATTACTAAGTAATGCAATAATATTAACTTTTTTATACTAAAATAACTATTGAAGTAACTAAATTTTAATATAAATATCTATGTATTTTTTTTGTAACTTGATTTTTATGTATATTTTGGTAGTATTAATACATTATACAATAATGGTTTTTATGTTAAAGGTTTTATTATGCCTATTCTTATTATATATTATTTTGAATAAATTTATGTCGAAGGTTGAATAACTAGTTATGAGTACAAAATTTGGTATTATAGAGGATGTTTTACAATTAGGTAGGGTATTACAATTAATTAAGGACTATCTTTGACATTGTTAACCTTAAAAAGTCTTTAGAAGCACTTGAAGCACAGTGCGCTAGTGACTCTTTATGGGATGATAGCAATGCAGCACGGAATGTGTTGCAAAAAAAGTCAAAAATTCAAAAAACATTAAGTTCTTTTTATGATCTTGAAAAGGAATATAATGATTATCTTGAAATTTTAAATATTGTTACTGATGATGATGATTTTCTTTGTGAGATTGAAAAAAATCTTGTAAAACTTAAAAGGCAGATCTATCAAAAAAAAGCAGAATGTTTATTTTCTGAAGAAGCAGATTATAACGATTGTTTTTTAGAAATTCATTCAGGAGCAGGTGGAACTGAAAGTAATGATTGGGCTGATATGTTACTTCGTATGTATATACGATGGGCAGAGATATATCATAAATTTACTGTTGAAATAGTAAATAGACTTAATGGTGAAGAAATTGGTATTAAGTCTGTTCTTATTAAAATTAAAGGAGATAATGCTTATGGATGGGCTAAGACTGAAAGTGGTATACATAGATTGGTACGAATATCTCCTTTTGATTCTAATGCTAAACGTCATACAAGCTTTGCTAGTGTAGAAGTTTTTCCGGTAGTGGATCAGAATATTACTATAGAAATTAATGAAAAAGATTTACGCATAGATACTTATAGGGCTTCTGGAGCTGGTGGTCAACATATTAATAAAACAGAAAGTGCGGTACGTATTACATATATTCCATTAGGAATAGTAGTTCAATGTCAAAATAATAGGTCTCAGCATCAGAATCGTGCTGAAGCTTATAATTTGTTGAAGAGTCGTTTATATGAAATGCGATTGCAAGAAAAGGAAAGAAAAATGGCTGATGTACATAATAAAAAATGCGATATAGGATGGGGAAATCAAATTAGGTCATATATTATGCACCCATATCAAATGATAAAAGATTTGAGAACAGGATATGAAAGTAGTAATGTGAGTGCGGTTTTAGATGGAAATCTAGATGATTTTATAACAGCAGCATTAACTAATAAAGCTTTGTAATTCTATTTTTTAGTATATTAATCATGGAGATATTTAACTTAAAATGTTAAGATGATATGTAGCCCTATATAAAAATTAAGCATATGCGATTATACATATGATATTATTAAAAGCAGAATGTTTTTTATATACCTTATTTTTTAATTATATAATATTTTTGTTAAACATTAATATGTCTTATAAATGAGCAAAATGTTTGTATATTAAACTTTAGCAATATTGAAGAAAGTTGTATAATATACGATATAACCTATGCTATAAAAGTTATGTGGAAAAGTCATTATGGAAGTATAATGTTTTTTTAAATGTTAAAGTATTATAGAAGTTTATAACATAAATAATTGGCAAATGTATATTCAAAAGTAAGTTTTGTTAGTACATTATAATTTTGTATCTATATTGAATGGATATTATATATTGTATTGATAGGGATAGGCTTACATCACTATTTATTAAAAATAATCATTATATAAGCTTCTAAGTATAATATTATAGTTATAATATAACTTTCCTTATCCACACAACAACAATCTTTCATCAACACATCACTATTAAATTTATGATTCAATAAAAGATTCATATCACAAATTATTATAAGTACTTGATAAGCTACTTAATAATACCTACTTCCTTATAATATTGTCTTGTACCTTCATGCATAGGTGCAGTACTTTCTTGCGATAAATCACTAGCTGTTAAATTTTTTAATGCTCCACTTATTCTGTGAAAATCAGATAAATGTAAAGCTATATATTTTACAATTGAATATGCTATATCATTACTCAAATTTGTTATTACCAATAAAGAAGCTTTAACTGCTAGTGTTTTAACATGACAAATGAAAGTGTTAATATTATTTAAATTATTTATATATAAAATAAATTGTGATATCAAATATGTTTGTATTATTTTTTATAAATTGAGTTTTATTTATAGCTAAAATTCATAGCTTTATATTTGAATACATGTTGCTATTTTCTATCTATTAACCTAATATAGCTTTTGTTATTATATTAGTGTATTTCTTACGTAAGATTTTTGGATTATATTGGCAACATTAAGTATACCTCCTTCGTCATAATAATTACCAATTAATTGTAGAGATAAAGGTAGCTTATTTTTAGATAATCCAACTGGTACAGATATTGCAGGAAGTCCAGCTAAATTTATAGGTACAGTGAAGATATCTTCTGCGTACATATTTAAAGCATCAGGTTTTTCATCAATTGCAAAAGCTTCATTTGGAGTGGCATAAGTGAGTATATAATCAACTTGTTCAAATGCTTTTACAAAATCTTGCATAATCAAATGTCGAATACGTTGTGCTTTATCATAATAAGCATCATAGTATCCAGAAGATAAGACATAAGCTCCTATTAATATCCTTGTTTTTGCTTCTTGCCCTATGTTTAGACTTCTTGTTAATTCATACATATCATTTAAATTATCTGATGATACTCTAGCTCCATATTTTACTCCGTCATAGCGTGCAAGGTTTGAAGATGCTTCTGATGATGCGATGATATAGTATATGGGTAGTGAATATTTAGAATGAGGTAAGCTTATGTCAATAATTTCAGCACCACAGTTTTGTAAAAATTGTATATTCTGTTTCCATACTTCTTTAATATCTTCTTGACATTTGATTAGTTGATATTCTTTAGGAATACCTATACGCTTGCCCTGTATATCATTAGTGATATAGTTTATAAAGTGTGGAACTTGTACTTTAGAAGAAGTAGAATCTTTATTGTCATATCCGCATATTGCTTCTAACATTAAAGCCGCATCTTCTACAGTACGTGTTAACACACCCGCTTGGTCAAGAGAACTAGCAAATGAAATCATGCCCCATCTAGAGCATCGTCCATATGTTGGCTTTATACCTACTATTCCACAGAAGGCTGCAGGTTGACGAATTGAACCACCAGTATCACTACCAAGAGCTCCAGCACATAAAAATCCAGCAACTGCTGCACTTGATCCTCCTGAAGATCCTCCTGGCACTAAATCTTTTTGATCTGATCTTTTCCATGGATTTTTTACTGGACCGAAACAGCTATTGAGATTTGTTGATCCCATTGCAAATTCATCCATATTTAATTTTCCGAGCATTACAGCGCCATGCTGTAATAATTTATTAGAAACTGTTGATTCATAGGTAGGCACAAATTCTCGCAATATGTTAGAACATGCAGTAGTTCTAATATGTTTTGTACAAAATAAATCCTTAATTCCAATTGGAATACCTGCCATTGGACTTATAACAGTATTATTGCGTAATAAAATATCAACTTGTTGTGCTGCTTTTAATGCTATTTCTGGAGTTTTTGTAACAAATGCATTTAGATTTTCATTTTCAACAGAATTAATATGTGCTTTTGCCAATTCTACAGCAGAAAAATCTTTATTTTTTAATCCATGATGCATTTCTACAATAGATAACTTAAGCAGTTCTTTCATTATTATATCTTAAACATAATATACTTAATGTAAGTAGGTTACCATACTTTATTGGTAAGGCAATCGAATATTATTGAAAAAATGTTTATAAGGTGACTATTTTTGTAAATTATGTAGTAGTATGAATTTATTTTATAGTTATTTGAAAATTTTAATAAAGATTGTTGATAAAAGTAAATGTAATTTTATAATATAAGCTATAATATTATATTATTAGTATATATATAGGAGTTATTGTATTATGAAGTATAATAAATACTAAAAGTTTATTGATAAATGCTATGATAGAAGTATTAATTTCCCTTTTTATAAAGTAAAAATTGCAAGTTTTTATGTATGAATTAAATAGTATGAGTAAATACTTATAATGATAAATTGTATGGTAATTAAGTGCTGTATTATAATCGCAATATATTTATTATTTTAATATATTTTACATTTACTATAGAAAATTATTTGAATATTTTGTAAGTAATTTCTTTGTATGTGTTAAGTGATTATAGGTGTAATTGTCATTAATAGTTTATTCAACATGTAATCAATTAGGATATATGTTTATTGTATGTGAAGTATCGGCATATAGTATTAATATATTTAATAGTGATTCATGTGTTTTTTTAAAGTCTTTGTTATTTTTATGTGTTTGCAATATAATATTGTTTTCTAATCGACGATTATGCGGAAATTTTAATTAGGTAATTGCAAAATTTGCTGATTTACTTAAAAAATCAACTGGAAAAGAATAACATATTTATTGACATAGATAGGTTCTTTAACTCTTGGTAGAATATTTCTATTTGCAGGATTTTTTCTAAAGATTTAATTATTGAAAGTAGTTATCATATAAGTATTTTTAGTTTTGTTATTTTAATAGTATTTTACATTTATTGTAAAAAATGTGAATTTATTGCGTTATATTATTTTTATAATAAACTTTTACTTCTAAATTGTAAAGTAGGCCTAATTTAATAGGTTGCATATGAAGATATCTGCTTTTGATTTTGCTTATTAATTTATAATAATGCTACTTATGGATATCAGATTTTAAATTCTATGCTTAAGGGTTCATTATTTAGTAGAGCAATTTTTTTTCACTTTATAAATTACTCACTTGTTGTTAAGTTGCTCATATTGTGGATTGATATATCAAGGAAAGCTGTTTTAATATATTACAAGTTACCATTTATAATGCTAAACTAGCTGTTCATTAATAATTATGATTATAATCTTATATAATTCACATCAAGTATATTAAGTGTTGATAGTTGACAAAATTATGGTGTTATATAAAACATATCATTAGTTTTAAGATATTCTAATAAGTATATTGCATGAGAGGAGAGTTTGATCTGCAAATTATTTTATCATAATAAGTGAATATAACTTTATTTTATAAAAAATTAAGTACTGTTATAATTAAAATTATATTTTTATAGAAAGATATATTTTATCATAAACTTATTATTTGCTAATATACTTACCATAGTATTATCTGTCATTTTATTGATGATTATACGGTAATACTTATTATAATGATATTGTTAACTTTAATGTATTACTAAGTTACTTAGTAAAAGTATATTATGGATTTTTGTGGATAAAATTTTTATATATTATTATTTTTATACACGTGAATTGAGAATTATAATATGGTACATATGCCACATTGGCCTAAACCTTTAGGATTTAGACCTTCTGATCTTTTACTTGATAGAATGATTCAGATATTAAATAATTTGGGTAATCCTGAGAAAAAGTTGCCTCCTGTAATACATGTTGCTGGTACTAATGGCAAGGGATCAACTATTGCTTTTATTAATAGTATTTTGCGTGCAGCAGGATTAAAAGTTCATGTGTATACATCTCCTCATTTAGTAGATTTTAATGAAAGAATTATTTTAAATGGCGAAAAAATATGTGATGGATATTTACATGAAATATTAGAAGAATGTAGAGAAGCAAGTAAGGATATACCTCTAACATTTTTTGAAGGTACTACAACAGCTGCTTTACTTGCCTTTTCAAGAGTTGATGCGGATATTGTATTAATAGAAACTGGTATGGGTGGTAGGTTGGATGCAACAAATGTTGTGTATCCAATTGTGACAATAATTACTTCTATATCACTTGAACATATAGAATCATTAGGAGAAACATTAGAGTTAATTGCTATAGAAAAAGCTGGTATTATGAAACACAATACTACATGTGTTATTGCCCCTCAAGAATCTGAATCAGTTATGACAGTACTTGAAAAATGTGCTATTAAAAAAAAATCTATTATTTATAGAGGTGGTATTGATTGGTGTTGTAATAAAAGCGATAACATGATGGTATTTAGTAATAATATAGAAACATCATCTTTTCCTATGCCTGGCTTATTAGGTGATCATCAGATTATTAATGCAGGAAATGCAATATCTACTTGTAGTATTTTATCTGGTAAGTTTAATTATAAAATTGACTACGATGATATAACACAAGGATTATCTGAAGTTTATTGGCCTGCAAGGTTAGAAAAAATTAAAAAAGGCGTTTTATTTGATATGCTTCCTAAATTATGGAGTTTGTTTTTAGATGGTGCACATAATCCTGCGGGTGCAAAAGTGTTATCTAATTGGATGAAACAACAAAATAATGATGAAATATATGTTATTTGTGGTATGACGAGAGATAAAGATACTATTGCCTTTTTGGGATATTTAAAACCATTTACTAAACATTTATGTTCTGTGTGTGTAAAATATGAACCTCGTGCTCAAACTGCACAAGAAATATTACAAGCAGCTTTATATTTAAATATGAGTGTATCTACTCATGATACTTTACGATCTGCTGTAGGCAAAATATTGAGTATTGGTAACCAGAATTCAAGTGTTATTATATTAATTTGTGGTTCATTATTTTTAGCAGGAGATGTATTATCAGAAAATTTATTAGATTAATTATTAAATTTATTAATTTTTTGTATTATATTATGCATTTGCATAGATTTTTTATGTTCATGTAAATTAATTTTTATATTTTTATACTTAAGATGAAATTTATTTAATAATAAAACTATTAGAAATTTAATAGCTTATAAATTTCTATAAGCTATCTTTCAGATATTAATTATTGGCAGAGCTTTATAATTTGATATTTAATGTAGGCGGATATTGCATGCTGATTTTTATATCTAAGTAAAAAAAATATATATTATTTTAAATATTTTATGAAGATTTTTTTATTTTATGAGTAATTTTTTGATATATGTAAACCTGATATATAAGTTTATATTTCATATTAGTTAAATATGTTAATAGAATTATTAAAATAATTAGATTAGAATAAATAATGTTATTAAACGTAGTAATGCTGCAGTTGTTCGAGGAGTAAGTAATTTTTATATTCAAAATGGAAGTATTTCTGTTAATGATTTAATATCAGATATTGATCAAGGTATTTATTTACTGATTTTTTTGATTTGATGTTAATTTAATAATAGGAGATTATAATTAAGGTGTTTTTAAATTTATGATAGAAGATGGTAGTAATTACATATCCAGTAAATGAGATTAACTATTACTGAAAATTTAATGTAAGTGCATTTATATAAAATATTTTGCTTAAATTAGCTTATATTAAATTTCTTATATCTAAAGTATTAATAAATTTATATTATGTAAAATATATT
Source organism: Neoehrlichia mikurensis (assembly GCF_019186785.1). Lineage (GTDB taxonomy): Bacteria > Pseudomonadota > Alphaproteobacteria > Rickettsiales > Anaplasmataceae > Neoehrlichia > Neoehrlichia mikurensis. The sequence goes on along the minus strand of NZ_CP066557.1, from coordinate 57,555 downwards.
TATTTATTTTATTAAAATAATTATATAAAGTATTTATAAAAATATAATTTTCAAAGGGTTTATATTATGAAATATTTAGCTATATGTTAAATGATATGGTGAAAACTACGCTCATAATAGTTGCTGTGGTTTTTGTTTTAATAATTCTTTGTATGGCTGTTTATATGATTGTAAAGAATAAAAATAATTTAGAAAATAGATGTTCTAAGCTGAGTGATATTGATATAAATTATTTTTCAATTAAAGGTTTAGTAAAAGAAGATAATTCTGATAAGGAAAAATACGAACTTACATATAAAAATACCTATGATTTTGTATTTAATAGTAACACTACTTATTGACTATGATGCATACTATAATATTTTCTAATATCAGCTACAGTATTGTAGTAAGTAATTTTTATTAAATTACTTACTATATAAGTATTACTTAATGTAGGCAATATTATCCTGTATCTATTGGTTGTGTATTAATATAATAAAATTATTCTTATAAATGCTAGTAATAAATTTTAGGAAGAATGTTATTTTGTTGACTAAAAAAGGTATAAGCGATGATAACAAGGCAAAAAAAAGCTGCTTGTTGGTTTGAAGAATTACAGGAAAATATTGTTGATATGTGTTTATGTATAGAGAAAGATTTTTCCGTATGTCAGCCTATGATTAGTACTAATAAGTGGGATAGAAGAGGTGGTGGAGGTGGAAAATATGTCAAAATTTATGGAAAAGTATTTGAAAAAGTAGGTGTTAATTTCTCGGTAGTTCATGGTAAATTTGATGATGTTTTTGCTAATGAAATACCTGGAGCATTAGATAACGGAGGTAATTTTTGGGCTAGCGGTATTTCGGTAGTTGCACATATGCAATCTCCCTTTATACCTGCAATACATATGAATACCAGATTTATTTGTACTTCACAAAATTGGTTTGGTGGAGGCATTGATCTTACTCCTACATATTTTAATGCAGAGGATGAAAATTTTTTTCATACAAATTTACGTACAGTATGTGATAAGTTTAATTTAGATTATTATCAAAAATTTAAAAAACAGTGTGATGATTATTTTTTTTTACATCATAGAAAAGAATCTAGAGGTATAGGAGGTATATTTTTTGATTATCTTAATTCAGGAGATTGGGATCATGATTTTATGTATATAAAAGAAGTTGGTAAGTCTTTCTTAGAAATCTACTCAGTAATAGTTCGTAAAAATATGCATAAAAAATGGACAACAGAAGAGCGAAATTTTCAATTAATCAAGCGTGGCAGATATGTTGAATTTAATTTACTTTATGATCGTGGTACAAAATTTGGCATTATGACACATGGTAATCCAGATGCTATTATGATGTCAATGCCTCCTTTAGTGAAGTGGGAATAAATGTATTTTTATTACGATAAATGATAATAGAAGGATAAGATCTTTTAATCTTAAAGTATACTTGGTGTTGAGTTTATTTGATGATTATGATACATAATTGTTATTATATATACTAGCGTAGCATTTGTTGGTTATTATGTTAATAAATTAAAGATTGGTTTTTATAGTGATAAATATATTTAATAAATTAAAAATTCCTATTGTTATAGTACTTGCTGTGTCAGCTTATTTGATTCATAGTGTATGGCTTTTTAATTGTGCAAAAGTTATTGGAGATATATTTATTAATTTACTAAAATTGGTAAGCTTACCTGTGGTGTTTCTTTCTATTATTACTGCGATTTCTAGTTTAAAGAATATAGTACAAATTAAAATTCTATTAAAAAAAATTATTTTTTATACCCTTCTTACTACTATTTGTGCAGCTGTTGTTGCTCTAATGATATATTTGATAGTTAATCCGTCAGAACAAAATAAGGCATTAAATTCGCTAAAAAATGTAGATGTTAGTAGTGATAGTTATTTATCTTATTTAATATCAATAGTGCCGTACAATTTTGTTAAAATTTTTTTAGATAATAATATAGTTGGATGTATTATATTTGCCTTTTTGATTGGTGGTGGAGTTATTACAATTTCTAGTGAAAAACACGAGTTTTTATATAAGTTATTTTCATCGTTGTTTGATACTTTTTTAGAAATTGCAAAGTTGATATTAAAATTTATGCCAATAGCAATTTGGGCATTTATTACAACTTTTTTATATTCTATTAAGGATGGGTATGATTTTTCTAATATAATAAAATATATTATATGCATAGTATTAGCAAATTTTATTCAGGCATTTATAGTATTACCATTATTAATAAGATATAAAGGCATATCTGTACATAGTGTTGTGCGAGGTGTAATGCCAGCTTTGATTATAGCATTTTTTTCTAAATCTTCTACTGTTACATTGCCAACTACTATTGATTGTGTAAGTAATAATCTTAAAGTGTCAAAAAAATTAACATCATTTGTATTACCAATATGTACTACAATTAATATGAATGCATGTGCTGCTTTTATATTAACTACAGTTTTATTTGTTTCTGAAATGAATTTACATTATTTTTCCATTTGGGAAATGTTTTTATGGGTATTTATTGCTACAGGGGCCGCTATTAGTAATGCAGGAATTCCAATGGGATGTTATTTTGTTTCTATGAGTTGTCTTATGTCTATGAAAATACCACTTAATTTAATGGGAGTAATATTGCCAGTATATGTTATTATAGATATGTTTGAAACAGCATTAAATGTATGGTCTGATATTTGCATTACTAAAATTGTTGCTAAGGAGTATAAAGATGAATTATAAATTTTTAATGTGATAAATAAATAATTTGTAATGATAGATAAATAATCTGTGGTGATAGTGAGTGGTTGTATCTGGTGTTATGTTAGCTTTCTTTAATCTGATAATATTATTATGTAATATACCCACGGCTAAAAAGGGTATGTTATAATGCAGTATAACTAGCTTGAAAATATAATATAAAGTTTTTATTTATCAAATTGATAATTGTTGCGATATTATGCTTTTTAAGTAAATTAACATATTAAGTATCTATAAAAAACTAAGAGATAATATTTTTTGTTAGGTTATTGGATTTTTTTATAAATATGCATAATATCATATATTAAATTCAGTGAATAAATTATTTGACGTGTAGTACTGGTATAAGTTTATATGGTAAAATTTCTGGTAAATGTTGTTATTTATATTTGTAAGATTATTGTATAACTTCTTGATTATGCATATATTTTCTTAATACGTATGGAATTGAAATAGAACCATCCTTATTTTGGTAATATTCTATGATAGCAGCAATTGTTCTACCTATTGCTAATGCTGATCCATTTAAAGTATGCACGAATGTGCTAATTTTATGGTTATTATGAATTGTAAAATATTTTGCATTCATTCTTCGTGCTTGAAAATCTTTACAATTGGAACAACTAGAAATTTCTCTATATTTTTTTTGACCTGCCATCCAAACTTCTAAATCATATGACATGCTTGAAGAAAATCCCATATCTCCAGTACATAAAAGCATTACTCTGTATGGTAATTCTAGTTTTTGTAAAATATTCTCTGCAATTTTGACCATTCTTTCTAATTCTTGTTCTGATTTATCTTCAGCTACTATACTTACTAATTCTACTTTATTAAATTGATGTTGTCGAATCATTCCTTTAGTATCACGTCCGGCACTTCCTGCTTCAGAGCGAAAGCATTGGGAAGCAGCTGTAAATCTTAAAGGAAGATCTTTTAATGGGAACATTGTATTTGATACTAAATTTGTTAAAGCAACTTCGCTTGTAGGTATTAACCTAAAATTGTTTGTGGTCTTAAAAGAGTCTTCAGAAAATTTTGGTAATTGACCAACATTATACATAGTAACTTCATTGACAAGTATAGGGTGAGATACTTCAGTATAGCCAAATTCTTGTGTATGTGTATCTAACATAAAATTAACTAAAGCTCTATCTAATTGTGCTAATTGTTTTTTTAAAATAACGAATCTTGAACCAGATAATTTAGCTGCTTGTTTAAAATCCATTAAATTTAATTTTTCTCCTATTTCGTGATGGGTTTTTACGTGAAAATTGAAAATTTTTGGAGTTCCATGTTTTCTAACTTCAATATTATTAGTCTCATCATTTCCAATGGGAACTTTAATATCTGGAATATTTGGAAGGTTATTGAGAATATCATTTAATTCATTATTGAATCTTAACTTACTATCTATTTCCTCAATTTTTGTTATAAGATTTTTTGATAGTTGTATTTGTTGTTCGCAATCGATATTACTGCTCTTTAAAATTGAAATTTCTTTTATAATTTTATTATGTTGTTTTTGTAATTCATATAATTGAGTAAGTAGTTGTTTTCTTATAGAGTCTAATGTAATTATTTTATGAGCAATTTTTTCAAAATTGCGACTTTGCATTGCATTATCAAATTCTTTAGGATTATTTCTTATAAAATTTATGTTATGCATATTTTTATATGGAATTATTATTAATCATTATATAATCGATTTTTTTCTTTTAGAATATTATATATTATCAATTTTTAAAGATATTTATTTAAGTAAGGTAATTATGAATATTATAGTAGCGTTGCTTATTGAAGGAATATTAATTGCTATTATAGCTTATTTCATTGCTTTAAGAACTCGTATTTCTAAAATTGATTATGAAATTTTAAATACTAATAAAAAATTAATTGATGAGAAACTAAAAAAAATAGAAGATGAAAATGAATCTTTAAAAAAAGAGTTATGGGATATTAGTAATAAGTATACTGTAACGGAAGTTGAAAAGAAAAATTTAGAAAATAATTTTAATTTGTATAAAGTTGATTTTATGCAAAAAATTGATGAAAAATATCGATTGTATTTTGAAAATTTAGCAAATCGTATTTTTGATGAGAAAACAGATAAATTTAATAAAATATCACAAGAAAGCTTAAATAGTATTATTAATCCTCTTAGAGATAGTATACAAACATTTAAGCAAAAAATAGAGACTACATTTATTGATCATAATAAAGATCAGTTTTTATTACGAAATGAAATACAGCGTATTGTTTTAGCAAATGAAAAAATTACTTTACAAGCTGAAAATTTAGCTAATGCTTTAAAGGGTGAAGTTAAAATTCAAGGTAATTGGGGTGAAGTAATATTGGAAAAAATGCTAGAAGATTCTGGGTTGCGTAAAGATCAAGATTATAAGTTACAAAGTTCAGGTATGAATTTTACTGGAGAAGAAGGTAATAAGCAGTATCCTGATGTTGTTATTCTTTTACCTGAAAATAAACATATTATTGTTGATTCAAAAGTTTCTTTAACTCATTACGAAAGGTATTGTGCTGAAAAAATAGAAATGTCAAAGATAATGCATTTAAAGCAATTTACTACATCTTTAAGGTGTCATATAAATACTCTTGCTGAAAAGAAGTATCAAAATATTGATAATTGCAATGCCCCAGATTTTGTATTAATGTTTATTCCTATAGAAGGTGCATATTTTCTTGCAATTCAAAAAGATATGTTGTTACATGAGTATTCTTGGAATAAAAAAATAGTTATAGTTTGTCCTTCGACGTTATTTGCAACTCTTAAAACAATAGAATCTGTATGGAGATTAGAGAGGCAAAATCGTAATACTATGGAAATAGCGCGTCAGGGTGGTGCACTTTATGATAAAATAGTAGGATTTGTGACTGATATGCAAAAACTTGGTAAGCAGATTGATATTGTAAGTAGTATTTATAGTGATACTATGAAAAAGTTGTCAGAGGGGCATGGTAATATTTTATCTCGTACTCAAAACTTAAAGCACCTTGGGGTCAAAACTTCAAAAAAATTAGAATGTGTAGAATAATTTTCTAAATTCATTTGTAATGATACATTATTTATATAAACTTGTAATATTCTTTCTGAGTATATATTTTTAAGTATTTATACTGTGATGAATTTATATTATTCTTTAATTAATAATTACATAATATAAATTATATATGGATATAATATGTTAAGTTGTTTATTTTTAAAACTGATTTGTTTTAAAGTAATGCGTAACTATATTTTTAAAATTTTATATTACCCACATTTTATTAAATATATGTAAGCTTGATAAGCAAGTACATTTATTGCTAAAACTATAATACTTAATTTATATCATTCAAAGAATAATCATGTGACTTGTAATAAGGTGTCAAAACTTATTACAATTAAGAGTATGTTATGTAGTAAATTATCTTACACTATTTTAGTCAATTATCATTACTTTCCTTATTAGATATTGGTTATGGAGTGGTGGTCTTTTTTTAAAGTCAATTATATAATCTATTAAAAGTAATAATGTAATAAATTTGGGGGATACTATTATTTAGATGGTATGTAAAAATTATTTATCTATGTTTAAGTAAATTTAACTATAAAAAATAGATAATTCATGTGATTTGATTTTATAAATAAATACTAAGATATTAATTAGTGGCCTTAGCAATAATAAGTCTAATTTTATTTTCTGCAAAGTCACTTTCTATGGAATAAAATAATTTATATCATTAAAAATACTTCATACATAAATAGCATGTCCTTTTTGCGAGATGCTCTTTGTTTAGTAGAGTCTAGTACAGAATTATGAGCAATGTTAGAATTTCTTATATTTTAGTAAATTAAGTGACATTAAATTTTTCAATTATTTTTATATTATGATTGTATTAATTATTTCATAAAATTTGAAATACTTAATTAATGTAATACAATCAATATAAAATGGAATAATATATAATTTAACATAATAGAAATATCTAGTTAATATGTAATGCCATTAATAATTATTATTATAATAATGTAGTATATATGTAATAAGCTAATAAACATTATCAAGAAATATAATTTCCTGTAATTATATTATTAGTAATTTTGTATATTAATATTATTTTTTGTTTTGTCATTTTATATATTACTGAATAACTTAGGTGTGTAGGTTTTTTTTTGATATTATATAAATAATTATGCATTATAACTTTATATTGCTTATATATTCATTATAAACATAGCATATTATTAATTATATATAGTGTTATGTCAGTTATAAATTTATATTCAATACTGCTATGATGAATTTAAGTGAGAATTGGTATTATTATTGTATTCAATGGCTTTAATGTAATTTAATGAATTATAGATATAATAGATCTTATTGTGTATAAGATATTAACATTTTAATAAATAAAAAGGCTGTAGAAATATGCAAAAAATTGATAAGCAAAAGTATTTTGAAGATGCTATAGATTGGTATTGTGAACAATATTTATTTTGTGCTACTGAAAGATCATGGTTAGCTAGCACCGTATTAATTTTGTTAATATTTTTATTTGCATTAATATTTAATATATATTCTTTATTCCCCATGAAGAAAGATTTTACTTTTATTAAATACTCAGATCGCTATAGTGATGAATTTTCAAAGATAAAAAAATTAAGTCGTAATAATGAAGAAAATGAAGAAGTGCTTCTTGCCAATTATCTTGTTGGTCAATATGTTAAACGACATGAATCATATTCTCATAGTGAGTTAAATAATCAACTTAATTTTATAAAGAATAATTCTTCAAGAAAAGTGTTTTTGGCATTTAAGAATACTATAGAATATAATATTTTACAAAATTTAATTCCTAAATATCCATATAAAGTTGTAGAAATAGAAACTAATGTTCAGAATGTCACATTGTTAAAGCAAAGCTCATCATCATTAAATAGTGCTATCATTCAAGCTAATAAGAAATTTTTTGTAAGTGGAGCTGTAGTGAAGTCACAAGCTGTAACAGTGCAAATAGATTTTTCTTTATCAAATATAAAAATGGCTATATCAGGTGTGATGCCATTTGAATTTACGGTACATAGCTATCAGTATATTGATTGAGGATTTTTTAAGTTCATTTATGAAAATAAAGTATTATATAAATAACACGCATTTTTAAAGTAAAATATTTGATAAGTTATAATTATTAATATTTACAATTTTCTACTATTTTTTTTATCTTTATATAAGAAGGTAATAATTTAATATAAGCTGTTATTAATATAAAAATTTTATTTCTCAACAATACAGGATCTGTTGAAGTAGGTGATATAGTAAATGTTTTAGAGAAAAAGGTGTTGGTTTGATAATAAACTTAATCTTATATATTTTGAGTTGTTATTTATATAGAATTTAAAATCATCTTTATTTTTTACTATGCTGCAATATTGTATTTAATAATTTTATTTATAATTATTAAGAAAAATATTGTGATACTATTTTAATTGATGTGTACTTTATTTATAATTTTTTATATATTAATATATGATATATTTTTATTAATATTAGCACCAATACTTGACATTACATATTCGATAAGTTTATTGTGATCGTCAAAAAACATTGCATTAGGAAGTTGATTTTTAAACCAAGTATATTGGCGCTTTGCATATTGGCGGGTATTTTTTTGAGAGATTTCTATTGCTTGTGAGAGACTTATTTTTCCATTTAAATATTGTATTATTTCTGGAACACCATGAGCTTTCATAATTGGTAGATCATAAGATAAATTAAGAGATAATAAATATTCTACTTCTTTTATTGCAGTAGTATTTATCATATTTATAAAGCGTTGATTGATTTTTTTGTATAATTGCTCTCTATTAGGAAGTATTATATGTACATGATACTTATTAAATAATGGATAATGTTTATTTTTTTGCCAAGTAAATATTGAGACTTTAGTTTGTTCAATAACTTCAAATGCACGTAATATTTTATGAGTATTATTTGGATGTAAATTACTTGCTAACTGATCTTTTTTTATAAGTAATTTATAGAATTCTTCTCTTCCTAAAGTTTCAAATAATTTTTTAGTTTTATATCTAATTTCAGGATTTATTGAAGGTATTGGAGATAATCCATTTATAAGACTATTAATATACATACCAGTACCGCCCGTAATGATGGGAAGCAAATTTTGATTCCATGCATGTAGTATTTGTTCTTTTACATCTTGTAGCCATAATCCAACAGAATAATTGTATGTTGGTAAAACATATCCATATAATTTATAGTCAACGTATTGATTAGAAGCTGGTTGATCTGTTATAATAGGCACTCCTTGATATATCTGTTTTGAATCGCAATTTATAATTACACAACGATGATTACGTGCAATTTCTAGACAAATTTTTGATTTACCAGAAGCTGTGGGTCCAGTAATTATTAATATATCATTCATTTTTATAATATAAGGAGTATATTAAATTTATTGTAACATGCTTTCTATCTGTACTAAAAATGTTTATTGTATATGCAATGGCTTTATTTTAATAATAGCATTATCTATGATGATGAGGCCAGAATCTCTTAAATTTTATACAAATTATGTATTATATAGATGTTTTTTTATTAGTGAATTTATCAATTATTATAATATTTACTTATTTATATTAATAATCATCTTTTAGTCAAGGGTAGGGCAATTATAATGTATTGATAAATATCATAACTGCTATTGCAATTAAGTCCAAGTATTATTGCATGATAATGATATAATTTAGTATATAATATTGTAAAAGGTTAATTCTCATATTTTATATTAGATATGATTTTAATAAAATTACTCAATATCTTTTGTACTGAATATCTTTTGTACTGACTTGAATTATTTATCTTTTTCATTGAAACTACATTTTAATAATTTTAGTATATCGCAAAGAATTTTTTACCTTTACTGTCCGTTTGGATGATAATTGATATATTGTTTTTAAAGATAACTATGGTATTATAAAAATATATAAAGCTTATAAAGTTTTTATGTATTTTTATAAATATCATATTTCATAATTATCGTAAAATTATATAAAGTAATATGCTAATAAATAGCAGTAATTTTAAATGAGGTTCTATTTTTTTTATATTATATTACTAATATATAATTAAGATAATATTCACCCATTAATTTTATAATTTGTAATTAATATTACTGAAATATTATTGAACTCTATTATAACACGTGGTATGCTGAAGTTATAATTATTCTGTAATAATAGCTAATTACGATAGGTTATAAATATCATGGTAAATCAAGATGATGCTTCTCAAAATAGCTTTATTTCCAAATTTAAAAAAATAGGTTCATTTACTGCAAAATTTAAGGATAATGAAAATTTATCTGATAATCAATTTTCAGATTCTATGAAAAAGAAAAGTGACGAAGGAGCATTTTCTGATAGGAAAAGTATTATAAGAAATAGTAAAAGGGAAAGCTTTGCTGAATCAGCAAAAAAAAGCAGAATAGATTGTTTATTTCTTGTACGTGGTAAAGATAAAGGAAGATGTGCATGGCATTATGTATTAGTTGATAAAAATAAGCGTGAAATGTTTCTTGCAAAAAGCAGAAGTGGATCTATAGATGTTGCATTATATGGTCAGATATTATACTCTGGTTGGGGTGAAAATCCTCCAGAAGATATTGTAAAAAAGATAGAAGATGAGTATGGTGGTTCATGATGTAAATTAATTTTTGTATTTTTAATATATTTTTTAAATAAGCTATGAAATCTGTTTTTTTATTATTTAATAATTTGATACTAAGAGGGAGTTTGTGCAGATAGAAAGGGTTGCAATTTTAGGGATTAACCTTCATAGTACGCATATAGCTGAATGCATAGCAAATATAGGAATTCCAGTGGTGATGTATTGTATCAATTCTCAAGATATGTTATGTCTAAATGTAGTTAATGATGTGAATTCCTTAATTCAAATAAGCAATTTAGAGAGTGGTATTGATAGTTTAAAGTTTGCAGATTTGATAATTGATTCAATGGCTAATAATTTAGATGATAAATGTCAATTATATCATCAAATTATTAATTATATTAATGTAAATGCTATTATTTCTTTAAATAGTTCAATAATATCATTAAATGCTTTATGTGATAGATTGCCGTCAAAAGTTTCTCATAAGTTAATTATAGCACATTTTTCTTATATATTTAAAAATTCAGATTTGTTAGAATGTGTGATTCATTCTGGAAATACCAATGATATGTTAACGGTATTTCATGAATTTTGTGAAATCAAATTAAATAAAAAAGTTATCATTTGTGCTGATATTGCTGGATTATTAATTAATAGAATAGGATATTTTTGGATTATTAATTTTTTAATAAATTCTTATAATTTTAAGATAGATATAGATATTGTTGATAGTTTAATTAATGAGCATATTTGTAATTCAAGGTTAGGAATTTTTCGGTTATTGGATAGTATTGGATTAGATATATTTATATCAGAGTTAAATAAGTTAATTGTTAATATAGCGAAAGATGACTTATTGTTTTTAGCTTATAATCAAATACCTAAAGTTATTTTTCAAATGATAGCTGATAAGGTTACGGGATGTCATAGTATTCTTGGAGGATTTTATCGTAAATATGATACGTATCATGGTAGTGTAAATCAGATGCTAGATTTATCAACAGGGTTATATAAATCAGAAAATTCTCATATATATGATTTAGATAACATTGATAAATATAAAAGTTTTATATATTCTACGCTATCAAGTGTTTCTGCTTACATAACATATATTGCTGAAATAACTGGAAGTGATATTTTAACAATTGATAATATTGTTAAATCGAGTCATGAATTAAAATATGAATTATCTAAGATTATTAATAAGTTTAATATTTAAATTATGCTTATTTAAAAATATTATTTATTATAATATTGCATTGTATTATATTTAGTATCATTAATTACAAGTAGATATGTTTTTGAAGTTTTTAGTCTTATAGTTCAAGATGAATCTTTTAATTAATTCATCAAATTTAATCTCATAAATTTTAGAGTAAAAAAATTTTACATCATCAGTATTTACAATACTCTACTATTTTTTATTAATAATGTTATAACTTTTTTATATTTATACAAGAAACTAATAATATCTTAATATAAGATATTATATAAAAAATAATGGATTATTCTTTTTGTTAAAGTTACAATATTTTTGTTTGTAAAGGTATCTTTGATAATATGCTAAGGGATAGTGATAAAATTTTTACTAATCTTAATGGTCATGATAGTCCATATTTAGATTCTGCTAAAAAACGTGGTACTTGGGATAATACAAAAAAAATATTATCATTAGGTTCGGAGTATATTATTGAAGAAATAAAAAATTCAGGATTACGTGGAAGGGGTGGTGCAGGATTTTCTACGGGCATGAAATGGAGTTTTATGCCAAAAAATCGGCCTAAAGGTCAAAATGCATACTTAGTAGTTAATGCTGATGAATCAGAACCTGGTACATGTAAGGATCGCAATATAATTAGATATGAGCCTCATAAAATTATAGAAGGAATATTGATCGCAGGTTTTGCAATGAATGTTACTACTGCTTATATTTATATTAGAGGAGAGTTTTATAATGAATATTTAGTTCTACTTCGTGCGTTAGAAGAGGCATATAGTAATAACTTGATTGGTAAAAATGCTTGTGATTCAGGTTACGATTTAGATATCTTTATTCATAGAGGAGCAGGGGCATATATATGTGGGGAAGAAAGTGCACAATTAGAATCTTTAGAAGGACGGAAAGGAATGCCAAGATTAAAACCACCTTTTCCTGCAGCTATAGGGTTGTATGGCTGTCCAACTACTATTAATAATGTTGAGACTATTGCTGTTGTTGGTGATATTTTAAGAAGGGGAGGAGATTGGTTTGCTTCTCTTGGTAAGCCAAATAATACAGGAACGAAGGTTTTTTGTATTTCTGGACATGTTAATAATCCTTGTAATGTTGAAGAAGAGCTAGGAATTACAATGAGGGAATTAATAGAGAAATATGCAGGTGGAGTACGTGGAGGATGGGATAATTTATTAGCTGTAATTCCTGGTGGATCATCTGTTCCTATGTTACCAAAGTCAATTTGTGATAATGTGAATATGGATTTTGATTCTTTAAGGGCTGTGCAATCAGGATTAGGAACAGCAGGGTTAATTGTTATGGATAAGTCTACAGATTTAGTTGAGGCTATAGAAAGGCTATCTCATTTTTATATGCATGAATCTTGTGGACAATGTACCCCATGTAGAGAGGGTACAGGATGGATTTGGAAAATAATGAGAAGAATAATTGATGGAAATGCTAATTACGAAGATATTGATTTATTACTTAGCATTACAACTCAAATAGAAGGACATACTATATGTGCTTTAGGTGATGCTGCTGCATGGCCTATTCAAGGATTACTAAGGCATTTTAGTCATGTTGTTGAACATAAAATTGCTAATAAAGCTAATTTGCTTTCATCAAATTCTTGAAATATTGTTATCATGTTACTTATATCAATGATATTTTAGTAGACTTAAATTCTTAATATTATATAAGATAAATATGTAATAATTAATTTATGAAAAATTTTTTACAGCAGCCTATCAAATAAGGTATTTTATAAAATTACTAAACTATATTTAAAGGAACATTGAAATTTATAAATTTAGTCTACTTATGAAGAATAATGCTTACAAAATTTTTAAACTTAATGTAAAACTATAAAATGAAAGAAAACAGCTATGATTAAGAATGTATCTTAATTATACATTGAAAGAAATATAAATAGGTTATTTGTCAATTATATTAGATATAATATAGGCTAAGATGTAAAGTTACTCAAGTTCTTATAGTCAGATTATAAATCTAAAGTTTTTAATTTATTTAAGGCTATTATATGTTTATTTTCTAAAAAATTTTTTGAGTGGATTTTATCTTAATAAAAATTGTAATATCTGAATGTAGTGTTGTAATCATATAGAACATGTTTATTTCTTGTTGGATTATTCATTTTAATCAATTAATGAAATCACTTTAATAAGTACGTATATCTCATATTCTGTTTTACGTATATAAATATATGTATGTTTTTAACAATTAAAACCCTTATTCGCATGGATTTACAAATTAAAAGCTATAGTACTGCTAATATAGAAAAAAGTAAAATTATAAAAAGATAATAGAATTATATCATGTAAATTTTTTTTAATATACAAGAAAGATGATCAATTGACTTATCTATTTATTAGTAAATGAAATGATTTTTGCATTTTAATTGTTAGAATTGATTAGCATATCTTTAAATTTTTTATTTCAATATATAAAAGTAATTAAAAATATCTGACAATCTTTATTTAAGATAGCTAATATTATGGTAGTTTGTATTATATTAAAACATAATTATTAAAAGAATATATTACTATAAATTTTTTGAAAGTGTGCTTTTAAAATATGAAATAATACTATTTGTATTTTTAGATGTAACTTGATTTTTATTTAAACAGCCTTTTAGCACTTTTTAATGCAGAAGACTTAATATTTTGAGTTTAATTATTAAAGTAAGCTTATACAGAATAATATTACTTGAACTACCTTATACTTAATTTTTTAGTCTAATACATATATAAATTGCTAATGAAAATAATAATGACTCAAGTAAAGTACAAGGAAATAATTTAAAAGCTGTATATACTTTTACCAATAAACGTAGTAACAGTATAATCTAAAAAATATATAATAGTTTTATTTTTTATTATAAAAAAAAGCTTATTACATTTACTTTGTAGGAAATTATTTTATTTTATGGAAATGTTGAAAATTGTATACAGAAATGTAAGTAAAAAACAATATTTGCATTAATATTTAATAAATATATTATGAAGAATGTATTTCAAGTTTAAAGTTGAAGAATTTATTTGAAAAAGATAAATGAAGTTTTTTTGTAATATTATCGAATGTTAATGTATTTTTATTGTACGCCATCATCTTATAATGTTTTTGAATGTGTAGATATTGTTGTATGTTGCTAATATTTTTTCATATAGTATACTATAAAATAATTTGATATTAAATTATAATGCTAGTGTTTTAATGATTTGTTTTTTATTTTATCTGTTTTCATTTTTTTTGGTAGTTTCTGCTATTACAGTAATAATAGCTTCAAATCCAGTATATTCTGTATTGAGTTTAATTCTTACTTTTTTTATATCTAGTACATTATTTATATTACTTGGGGCGGAGTTTATAGCAATGCTTATTATTATAGTGTATGTCGGAGCAGTAGCAGTACTATTTTTATTTGTTGTAATGATGATAGATATTGACTATTCTAGAATTAAACAGGGCTTTACCAAGTATTTTATTATAAGTTTAATGTGTGGAGTAGTATTTTTTGTTGATGTAGTATTAGTTATTCAAAATTCTCATATGCGTAGTGATATGGTAAAAAATCAAAATAATATGGAAAATGTGTTTATGATAGGTAATGTTATATATACGGATTATATGTATGCATTCCATTTATCTGGTATTTTACTTTTAGTTTCAATAGTAAGTGCATTAGTATTAGCACTTTATCATCAAGATGATGCATTGAAGCAGGATGTACATAAACAAGTGTCTAGAGATTCATCTGTAAAATTAGCAGATCCTAAATTTTTGCAAGGAGTCACAGATGAAGATTTTGATTGAAGCTGGTATTACATTAAATCATTTTCTTATTTTAGCAGCTATGTTGTTTACTATAGGTATGTGTGGGGTTTTTATTAATCGTAAAAGTATTATTACTATATTATTATCTATAGAGTTAATGTTATTAGCTGTTAATATAAATTTTGTTGCTTTTTCTGTGTATCAGGAAAATATTTTAGGACAGGTTTTTACTATATTTATTTTAACTGTTGCTGCGGCTGAGTCTGCTGTAGGACTTGCAATCATTGTTGTATACTTTAGGAATTATAGTAATATTGACATTGATAAGGCTAATTTTTTAAAAGAGTAATTATTGTACTTAATTATGTTATGTAATATATATTATTTAATGTTGAGAAGTGTAAAAATGCGTTATTTAAGTCAATTTATATCAAGAAATTTTTATGATTACTGTTGAGTTATTATGTGTGTTTTTACCTTTAATAGGCTCTATTTTATGTAAATTGGTAAATAAAAAGTTATTTTCCCAAATATTAGCTTCTTGTGGTGTTATTGTTTCTACTATATTGTCGTGGTATTTATTTTTTAGCTTTCAGAAAAGTTATAATATAAATATTGTACCTTGGATTTATATAGATGCTCTACAAGTAAATTGGTCTATTTATATAGATCGATTGACAGTAATGATGTTAATAATAGTAACTACAATATCTTCAGTTGTGCATTTATATTCAATTGGATATATGAGTCATGATAAAAGTGCTATTAGATTTTCTTCCTACTTATCTTTATTTACTTTTTTTATGCTAATGTTGGTTACTAGTGGTAATTTTTTACAACTTTTTTTCGGTTGGGAGGGAGTAGGATTATGTTCTTATTTATTGATAGGATTTTGGTTCAATAAGTTATCAGCTATTAAAGCTGCAGTTAAAGCATTTATTGTTAATAGGATAGGTGATTTTTTCTTTATATTAGGGATTTTATTAATTTTTGTAGTGTTTAACACATTAGATTTTGTAAAAATATTTCATTATGTAAATACTAGTACGGTTAATTACATTATTTATGCATTTGGTCATCAAATTACAATTTATCCAATTCATATAATTTGTATACTGCTTTTTATTGGGTGTATGGGGAAATCTGCGCAAATTGGATTGCATACTTGGTTACCTGATGCAATGGAGGGTCCAACTCCAGCTTCAGCTCTTATACATGCTGCTACAATGGTTACGGCTGGAGTATTTCTTGTAGCTAAATGCTCACCTTTGTTTGAATTATCTCAACCTGCTCGTGACTTAATAATATTAATAGGTGGAATTACTTGTTTTTTTGCAGCTACTGTTGCCATTGTGCAAGATGATATAAAAAAAATAATAGCTTATTCAACATGTAGTCAATTAGGATATATGTTTATTGCATGTGGAGCATCAGCATATAATATTGCTATATTTCACTTAATGACTCATGCATTTTTTAAGTCTTTGTTATTTTTATGTGCTGGTAATATTATTCATTCAATGAAAGGTGAACAACAGATTAGTAATATGAGTGGTAATAGCTGGAAAAAAATACCATATACATATTTACTGACATGGATAGGTTCGTTGGCTCTTGCTGGAATATTTCCATTTGCAGGATTTTATTCCAAAGATTTAATTATTGAAAGTAGCTATCATGTAAGTATTTTTAGTTTTGTTATTGGGAATATAGTGGCATTTTTAACAGCTTGTTATTCTTGGAAATTAGTTATTATGGTATTTCATGGTGCTGGGGTTGAGGATAATTCAATTCATGAATCAAAGTATATGATGTTAATACCTTTATTAGTGTTAGCTGTAGGGTCTATGATTTCTGGAATGTTGGCAGAACATTTTATTAGTACAGTTGACTTTTGGAAAGATAGTATTATTATTTCTCATCATCATGAAGTTGAATTATTTATAAAATATTTACCTCTTATTTGTGGTATTATGGGCATTATAGCAGCATATTTAATCTATTTTTGTCAGTATTATAAATATTTGCATTTTAAAATATTATATGTTTTTTTATGTAATAAATGGTATTTTGATAAAGTGTATAATTATGCTATTACTAAGCCAGTAAAAAAATTATCTTATGCTTTATGGATGAAGATTGATAAAAAATTTATTGATTATTTTTGTTTAGGTGGTATTACTAGAGCGGTGATTTTTTGCGCAAGATATACTACGAAAATTCAAACGGGATACGTTTTTGATTATGCTTTTGTTATGCTATTAGGCTTAATAGGGATTGTGATGTACTTTATTTATAATATAGGGTTTTAGAAATAGTGATATTTTTAATGGTTATCTTTCCCATAATAGGATCAATATTTTTATCAATAATAAATAAAGGTAATTCTTTATATATTAAGATAGTGCCTGTATTAGTTTCTGGTATAGTATTGGTTATTAATATAATATTGCTTTTAAGATTTAATTATGAAGCATTAGAATTTCAATTCACTCAGCAGTTATTAGAAAATATAGGACTAGGATTAGATGGAATATCGATAATATTTGTTTCACTAACTACTTTTTTATTTTTTATATGTAGCATATTTGCTTTAAGTAATAAATTTCAAAATTTACAATCATTTTTAGCATTATTTTTGCTTCTTGAAGCATTAATTATATGTGTTTTTGCATCACTTAATATCATTGTGTTTTATATATTTTTTGAAGCTGTCCTTATCCCTATGTTTTTTATTATTGGTATTTGGGGTTATCAAGATAAAGTATATGCAGCCTTTAAATTATTTCTTTATACTTTAGTTGGATCATTATTATTTTTAGTAGCAATTATATATATATATGTATTAACTGAAGGAGTTACTAATATAGAGCAATTAAGTAATATTCTTCCTAATAAACTTACTCTTAATGAACAAAGGTGGTTATGGCTAGCATTTTTTGTATCTTTTGCAATAAAAATTCCAATGATTCCTTTTCATACTTGGCTTCCTGATGCTCATGTACAAGCTCCTACTATAGGTTCAGTGATACTTGCAGGTATACTTATCAAAATGGGTGGCTATGGATTTTTAAGATTTTCGCTTCCAATGTTACCAGAAGCTAGTATTTATTTTTCAAAATTGATAATAATTTTAAGCATTGTGGCGTTAATTTATACTTCTTTAGTAGCTTTTGCCCAAAAAGATATCAAAAAACTTATAGCATATTCTTCAATTGCCCACATGAGTTTTGTGACTGCTGGTATATTTTCGTTTAATCAGTATGGGATTTTAGGATCTATTTTTCAAATGGTTAGTCATGGATTTATTTCTTCTGCATTATTTTTATTAGTTGGTATTATATATAATAAAGCACATACTTTAGATATAGATAAATATAGCGGATTAGCATCATCAATGCCAAAATTCTCTTTTATGTTTATATTTTTTAGTATGGCTTCGATAGGTATACCAGGAACTTCTGGATTTATTGGTGAATTTTTATCCATTTTAGGTATTTTTAAAAATTTAAGTTTTATTTCAGCATTTTTTGTAATAGGTGTTATATTAAGTGCGGTTTATATGCTGTATTTATGCAGAAAGATAATATGGGGACAAGATAATAATTGTATAGTAGGTGATATTACTAAGATTGAATTAGTACTTTTAAGTTTATTAGCGATGTTTGTTGTAATATTAGGATTATGTCCTTCTATTCTTTTAAATTATCTCGAATTACCAGTTAAACAATTGTTAATAGAAAATTTTTTGATGTCCTAATGGTGTAAAATATGTCTTGGAGTGGTTTTTTATATATTATACCTGAAGCTTTTTTAATTAGTTCATCTTTAATTTTATTGTTATTAGGAATTAAGTTTGATAAAACACTGATACATATATCATCTATGGTTACTATATTTATCACAATACTTTTATTAATATATAGATTTTACATTAATGAAGTTATAATTTTTAACTCATTATTGAAATCAAGTTTATATATTTGGCTATCTAAGCTTATAATCTTAAGCTTAAGTGAAGTTATTTTGCTAATGTTTTTACTATCAAAGCAAGAATATTGTTATGAATTTTCTATAATGATATTATTTGCAGTTTTTGGATTTATAACGCTTATTGGTGCAAATAATTTACTATCTTTTTATTTATCATTTGAAATTCAAAGTATATCTCTATATGCATTAACTTGCTTTAATAAACATTTACCTCGATCTTCTGAATCAGGAATAAAATATTTTATATTAGGTGCATTAGCTTCTTGTATTATGTTATATGGAATATCTTTAATATATGGATATTCTAATTCTATAGATTTTAATGAATTATCAAAATATTTTTTTGAAAATAAGAGTATACCAATAGGTGTG
Source organism: Neoehrlichia mikurensis (assembly GCF_019186785.1). GTDB lineage: Bacteria > Pseudomonadota > Alphaproteobacteria > Rickettsiales > Anaplasmataceae > Neoehrlichia > Neoehrlichia mikurensis. The sequence goes on along the minus strand of NZ_CP066557.1, from coordinate 37,723 downwards.
ATATTAGGAGTTATTTTTATTTTAATAAGTTTTTGTTTTAAATTATCTGTTGCGCCATTTCATATGTGGACTCCTGATGTTTATCAAGGTAGTCCGACAATTGTTACAGCATTTTTTTCAATTATTCCAAAAGCAACATTTATTTTGTTACTGATTAGAGTATTAAGTGAGGTATTTAGTGGGCATATTATGTATTGGCAACAAATATTAATTTGTGTATCAGTTATATCTATTTGTGTTTCATCACTTGGTGCAATAAAACAAAATAATTTAAAAAGGCTTTTTGCATATGCAGCTATTGGACATGTTGGTTATATGTTAGTAGCAATATCTATATTTACTAATAGTAGTATAATTGCATCAATATCATATTTAATATTATATGCGGTTATGAATATAGGATTATTTGCTATGTTACTTCAATATAAAGATGATGATTGTGATATATTAAATATTACTAATTTATGTAGTAGAAATCCATTAACAGCTTTATGTATTACAATTATTATATTATCTATGGCTGGTATTCCACCTTTAGGAGGATTTTTTATAAAGTATGATATATTATTGAGTTTGATTGAAAATAATTTTATTAAGTTAGCAGTGCTGTTTGCATTAATGAGTGTTGTAGCATGTTATTATTATTTACGTATTATAAGGGTTATATATTTTGATTCATGTAATAGTTTGTATAAGCATAATTTACAAAATAATGGTTTAGTAATAATTTTATTTATTTCTGCTGCAGCTAATTTATTCTTTTATACATACATGAATTATATAAAAGGTTTTTTAGGTTATTTATTTGACTTTTATTTTTTTAAATAGATAATTGCTTAATTATGATTTTATCATTAAATGTATAGTGAAAAGAGTTTCAATATTTGGTTCTACTGGTGTAATAGGTCAGAAAACGGTACAAATTTTATTTGATAATCCAGATGATTTTACAGTAGAGGTTTTAACATCAAAAAAGAATATACAATTATTGGCTTTACAAGCAAGATTAATAAATGCAAGAAGAGTTGTAATTGCTGATACTAATTTATATACGGAATTAAAAGAATTATTATCTGATACAAATATTCAAGTTGAAGCTGGTGAACAAGGATTAAAAATTGCTAGCTCTTTGAATGTAGATTGTGCGGTAGTAGCAATTTCAGGGATTGCAGCATTATATTCTGTAATGAATTTAATTAAATTTGGTGTAAGTACTATAGCTTTAGCTAATAAAGAAAGTATAGTATGCGGAGGGCAGTTGTTACTTAATGAAGCAAGAAAGCAAAAAGTAAATATATTACCTATTGATTCGGAGCATAATGCTATTTTTCAAATATTTCATGATAAAAGTTATATAGATAAAATCACGTTAACTGCATCAGGTGGGCCATTTTTATTTTTAGATTATGATAAGATGAAAACAGTTACACCTAAAGATACATTACATCATCCTACATGGAAAATGGGTAAAAAGATTTCTGTTGATAGTGCTACCATGATGAATAAATCTCTTGAAGTAATAGAAGCTTATCACTTGTTTTCATTAAATCCTTGTAAGATTGATATTATAATTCATCCTGAAGCAGTGATACATGGGATGATTTCTTACATAGATGGTTCATCTGTAGGATTAATGTCAATACCTGATATGAATATTCCTATTCTTTATACATTATATTGGCCAGAAAGAAAGTTTTATAGTAAAAAGCTAGATTTAATATCGCAGGGTAAATTGACATTTATTAAACCTAATATTCATAAATTTCCAGCCTTAAAATTGGGATTTGACGTATTAAGATCATCGAATTATCATGCAAATAGTATTATTGTTAACGCAGCAAATGAAATTGCTGTTAATGAATTTTTGAATTTGAGAATAGGATTTCTTGATATTATTAATATTATATATAAGGCATTAGATAAGATAAATTATGGAAGTATAAATTCTTTAGCGTCAATTATTGAATGTGATTTATTTAGTAGAAGAATAATTAAAGATATCATTAGTAGTTTTTAACAAGTATATATTAAATTATTATTTGAGTGAGTTATAAGTATAATTCTTATTTGTATTAAATATAAGGTTTATTCATAAGATTAAAAATTTTATCAAGGTATTGTATTAAATATGTTTTTTAATTTTAGTGATTTTTTGCAAGGAAGATTTTATACTACATCTTAATAAGAATATATAGAGTGTTATAACATAGAAAAATATTTTACATGGTTGTGAGAATATTGTACTTTTTGTAAAGATTTTTTTTATGTTTAATGATAAAAAAAATAGAAAAGGTTTTTACTTTATATTTATATACTAAGTATAAATAATCGGGTATATAAGGTAATGTGATGTTGTTAAGGTACCGCATGTTTAAGTATAATACTTTATTAATCATTGTAATGATTTTAGTGAGTTCTTGTTTTAGAAGTTCTGTATTGCATTTTAGTAAAAAATATACTCCAATATATAATCCTGGTGGAGAATATTTTTATTCTGATAAAGATTTTTATAATGCTTATAATCTTTATAAGAAAAGAAGAGAAATGTTTTTACAAAAGGATGTAAATAAAAATTTAGACAGTAATAAATCTAATAAAAATGAGTTCTCTAATATAGCGATTATGGATAAGTTAGAAGAGTATGGATCTACTGATTTAAAAGATGCAATGATAAATAGGGATGGTATTGATTTATCTAAGTTAGATGGTGCAAAGTTTATTGAAATTGATAATCATGGAAGTAAAGTTGAAGGAGATAAAAGTCATTTTCATTCTGTTCGTTTGAAAGATAATAAAACAGTGAGAATTAGCAATGTTAAGCAGAAAAATAATAGTGAAAAAAAAGATAATGTTAAAAAATTTAATACAATAGCAAACTCTAGTGATAAAAATAAGAAATTGAATAATATAACTAAACAACAAATAGTGAAGGAGCCAAAGGTAATAGATCAACAAAATAAATTTAATAAAAAGCATAAGAGTATAAAGTTAAATGATTATAGTGATAATGAAATAGTTAATTCTCAAGTCCAAAAGCATACTAAAGTAGTAAAAAAATTGGATAAAATTAAAGATAATGACAATCAAGAGCATATCAAAGGATTAAATAAAGTCAAAAAAGGCAATGATCAACAAAGTGGTAGAATGATAAGTAATTCTGATAAAGTTCAAGCTAAGGATGATCAGCAATATAAGCAGCAATATAAGAAGGGACTAAGTAAAAGTCAAAAAGGCAATGATCAACAAAGTGGTAGAATGATAAGTAATTCTGATAAAGTTCAAGCTAAGGATGATCGGCAATATAAGCAGCAATATAAGAAGGAACTAAGTAAAAGTCAAAAAGGTAATGATCAACAAAGTGGTAGAATGATAAGTAATTCTGATAAAGTTCAAGCTAAGGATGATCAGCAATATAAGCAGCAATATAAGAAGGAACTAAGTAGAAGTCAAAAAGGTAATGATCAACAACTTTCAAAAAGAGAATTTAATAAAATTCATAATAATAATCAAAGCAAAAAGCTTTTATCAAATGATAATGTTAGCGATTTTGTAGAATTTGAACATTATCTTAGTGGAAAAGAATTAAAAGATAATTTTAATTATGCTATACGCAAAAAGGAATCAGATAAGAGACATGATGATAATCATAGTAGCAAAAGTACTGTGGATAAAGGTCAAAAAAGCTTGTCAAGTGATGCATTGCAAGTAGTTGATAATTTAAAAAATCATAAACAGCAATATAAAAAAGATAAAAAATCTCAAGGAAAAGCTCATTCTAATCTTAGTAATAAACAAAAATTAGATAATAGTAATGCGTTATTAAATAAGAAGAATGATAAGGGAGATGCTATAAGTAATCACTCTTCTGATGATGGTAACCATAAGTTGCCTTATGAGAAAGATTCTGATAACAATCAAAAATTGCAAGATGCTCCTAATGATAAATCTGATATTTCAGAATATGATGATAATGATTTGAAGTTTTTTGATTTAGAAGAAAATTCCAATAATGATTATGTTATTCAATATGATTAATGCTTTTTATAATAGTTAAGTTTTTGTTTAAGAAAAGAGAGTTTTTAATATGAAGTTTTCTTATGAGAAGTTTAATGATTTTATAGATAAATCTTATGATAGTAATTTTCTTAAAAAAAAAAAGACGCACGAAGTAAAAGTAGGGAGTGTATCTATAGGTGGAAATAATCCTATAGTTGTACAGTCAATGGCATTAGGTGGTTCTGATGATGCTAATAATGCACAAGAAGTTATTGAATTAGCAAAAGCTGGGTCAGAATTAGTAAGAGTAGCAATAAATTCTGATAAAGCTATGAGATCCATACCTTATATAAGAGATCAACTAGTAAAGAATAATTTTGATAGCAAAATGATAGTTGGATGTGGACAATATGAAGTTGCAAGACTTTTAAGATGTTATCCGGATTGTGCTTCTGCTCTGGGAAAAATACGTATTAATCCAGGAAATATTGGGTTTGGAGATAAAAGAGATAAAAATTTTGAACAGGTTATAGAATATGCAATTAAGTATAATATTCCTGTGAGAATTGGAGTAAATTGGGGTAGTTTGGATAAATATTTAATTGCAGAATTGATGGATAAAAATGCTGCTTTAAGTTCTCCAAAGCCTGATTATGTTGTATTGAGGAAAGCATTAATTATTTCGTCATTATCCAGTGCTCAACATGCTGAAAATATTGGATTACCAGCTAATAAAATTGTAATTTCCTGTAAAGTAAGTAACATTAAAGATTTAATTTACATATATACGGCTTTATCACAGTTATCTAATTATGCATTACATTTAGGATTAACAGAGGCTGGTTCCGGACTTAAAGGAATTGTTAGTAGTGTAGCAGGTATATCACCTCTTTTATTAAAAGGGATAGGTGATACAATTCGTGTATCATTGACGTCTAGTAGAGAATCTCGAATTAATGAAGTAAAAGTATGTCAAGAAATTTTACAATCGTTAGGATTGCGCTATTTTTCGCCGCAAATTACTTCTTGTCCTGGGTGTAATAGGACAAATCCTGTAAATTTTCATACATTAGTTACTCAAGTTAATAATTATGTATCTGAACGTATAACAACTTGGAAAGTTAATAATCCAGTAATTGAGCATATGACTGTTGCAGTTATGGGATGTGTAGTTAATGGTCCAGGTGAAAGCAAGCATGCTAATTTAGGTATTAGTTTGCCTGGTGATGGAGAAAAAGCTGTTGCTGTTGTATATGAAGATGGAAAAAAGCTTTGTACTTTGCAAGGAGATGACATTTTTTGTCAATTTAAAGATATTATAGAAAGTTATATTGCAAGGAATTATAATTAATAGTATTTCATGATTATATATTTATACAATGTTATGTAATGCGTAAGGATAAAAAAGGTAAAATGCGTCTTTCAGAGCATTTTTTAGAATTAAGGAAAAGAGTACTAATAAGTTTTGCTTTTTTTTGTATTGTATTTCCTATTTGTTATGTTTTTTCTGATAAAATATACAATTTTTTACTTATTCCTTTGATAGAACTTGAAGGAAATAATAAGGATTTTTCATTAATATATACGGCTTTAACAGAAGCATTTTTTGTATATTTAAAAGTAGCAGTAATGGCAGCTTTATTTTTTTCTTTTCCTGTTTTTACATGGCAGTTTTATATGTTTTTAGCTCCTGGGTTATATAAAAAAGAGAAATTTATATTATTACCGTATTTAATAGCTGCACCTGTACTTTTTACCATTGGAGGAGCAATAGTGTATTATTATATTTTTCCTTTGGCGTGGAAATTTTTTATTGCTTTTGAAAATCTTGATGCTTCAATAGGAGTTCCAATAGAATTTATGCCATCAGTAAGTGAATATTTAGATTTAGTATTACAACTTATGTTTGCTTTTGGGATAGCATTTCAGTTACCTGTTATTTTAACTTTATTAAATAGAATGAAAATAATATCTGCAAAAAGCTTGGTAAATAAGCGTAGAGTTGCTATAGTTATTATCTTTACTGTTGCTGCAATATTAACTCCTCCTGATGTTTTAAGTCAGGTAGGGTTAGCTGTGCCTATGATTCTATTATATGAAGCTTCAATACTGGCATGTAAGTATATAGAAAGAAATTGTTAATTTATTTGCTTATCATATATGTAATTTAATATTACTAATTTATATTAATAATATTTTTATAATGGTAAATGTAATTTAGAATATCATAAAAAAGGTATTTATAAGTAATTTTTATGAAAGTAATTGCAGGTTTTTTTTTCAAAAAAAATAGATTTACATTGTTTTTATTAGCATCTATTTTATGTCTTGGTTTATATTCTTATATTAATATTCCGCGAGAAAAGACTCCTGAAATAAAGATACCTATTTTATCAATTAGTACTTCAGTACAAGGTATGTCTCCAGAGGATGCTGAAAAATTGCTAATATTGCCTATTGAGAAAGAAGTGAAGTTTATTGAAGGTATAGAAAGAATTACTTCAATAGCACGAGATGGAATAGTAAATGTTATGCTAGAATTTATAGCAGGATTTGATCATAAAAAAGCTATGGAAAATGTTAGATCAAAATTGGAAAGTATACGTTCAAGATTACCGAAAGAAGCTAATTTTCCTGTAATTCATGAAATAGATTTAAGCTTATTTCCAGTATTAAGCATTGGATTAGTAGGAGATATTCCAGAAAGAACGCTCATGAAAATAGCTCAAGAATTACAACATAAGATTGAAACATTAAGTAATGTTTTAAGCTTAAAGATTATAGGGATGCGTAAAGATATATTAGAGGTTATTATTTCTCCTGATACTATTAATATGTATAACTTGCATATGGAAGAAATTTTACTTGCTATTGCCCGTAATAATAAATTTATACAGTCAGGTAATTTAGAATCTTATGTAGGAAATTATACTTTAAATATAGAGGGGTTGTTAAAAAATTATCAAGATATTATGAATATACCGATTAAAGTTGATGGTAATTCTGTTGTAACAGTTAAAGATATAGCAACAGTACGTCCAACTTTTGAGAGTGCTAAAAGCTTTGCTAGAGTTAATGGTAACCCATGTTTAGTATTAGAGGTTTCAAAGAAATCTGGTAAAAACACCATAGAGACAATACAGCAAGTAAAGAATCTTATTAATGATGTAAAGAGTTTTTTCCCAAAAAATTTATCCATAATTTACTTACAAGATCAATCTCATGAAATATTAGATATTTTGAATGAGTTACAGAATACTATTATTATTTCAATTTTGCTTGTTATAGTAGTGATGATGATATGTATGGGTGTGAGAGTCGCTATTTTAGTTTCTTTATCGATACCTATATCTTTTTTATTGGGAATTACAGCAATGTATTTTATGGGATGTACATTGAATGTGGTTATTTTATTTTCACTTATAATGGCAGTTGGCATGCTTGTTGATGATGCAATAGTTATTAATGAATATGCTGATAGGAAAATGATAAGTGGATTTTCTAAAAAAGAAGCTTTTCAGAAGGCAGCTTATGATATGTTTTGGCCAGTAGCATCCGCTACTTTAACGAAATTAGCAGTATTTTGTCCTTTATTGTTTTGGCCAGGAGTTACTGGTGAATTTATGAAATATATTCCAATTGCTCTTATAACTACACTTACAGGTTCTTGGATTATGGCTATAATATTTATGCCTGTTTTAGGATCTATTTTTGGTAAGCCTTCGGTATCTAGTTCAGAAGATATGGAAAAAATTAATGCAATAGAAAGTGGAGATATAAGTAAGTTAGGAATATTTTTTCGATATTATGCATATATGTTAAATAATGTGCTTGATTATCCTAAAAAATTTATTTTTATAGTAACTGCTATACTATTAATGTCAACAATTACATATTTTACTATTGGTCCAGGGGTAAAATTTTTTCCAAATATTGAGCCAAGTATGATTATAATAAATGTTCAAACTGATAGTAATTTATCTATTTATGAAAAAAGTAATATCATTAAAGAGATTGAAGAGAAAATTGCAAATATTGATGATGTGAAATTTTTTTACTCTAAAATTGGTGATATTGGATCTGATGAATTAATTGGAAAGATTCATATTGAATTAAAAGATTGGAAATTTCGTCGTAAGTCAAGAAAAATATTAAAAGATATGCTTTATCTTATAAAAGATATTAAAGGTATTATTATTAATATTGAAGAAGAAAAAATGGGACCTAATAAAGGGAAGCCTATACAAATAAATTTAAGTTCATATGATATAAAATCCATAAATTCTGCTGCTGCAAAAGTTACTTCTTTAATGGCAAAATCTTCAGGATTTATTGATATTGTAAGTGATAATTCGTCATTGGAAATGGAGTGGAGAATCGATATTGACAGATATAAAGCAGCAAAATTTGGAGCTAATGTTTCTATGATAGGGGACTTTCTTAAAATGATTACTGATGGAGTAATACTTAATAAATATTATCCCAGTAATTCAAACGAAGAAGTAGATATTATTGCTAAATTTACTAAAGATTATCGACGTCTTGGTGCTTTAAAAACTCTTTTTATTAATACAATATATGGACCTGTATCTATTGAAAATTTTATTACTAAGAAAGCTTTTTATAAAGTTAAAAAAATAAAACGTATTGATGGGTTGAGAACATTAAGCATTTCTTCTAATTTAGAGGCAGGGTACTTTGCTGATGAAAGGATAAAGTATTTACAAAGTAAATTAAAGCAAGATTGGGATTCAAAAGTATTAATTAATTTTGATGGGGAAATAAAAAATCAAAAAGATTCTGAGAATTTTTTACTTAAGGCTTTTATTATTGTTATAGTGTTAATTGCTGCGATTTTAATTATCGAATTTAATAATTTATATTATGTATTTACTATTATGACAGCTATTTTCTTATCAACTACCTGTGTATTTTTTGGATTATTGCTCACTTATCAAGTGTTTGGAGTGGTAATGGGAGGTGTAGGAATTATTGTACTTGCAGGTGTGATAGTTAATAATAATATATTATTAATAGATGCATTTTGTGCAAATTTAAATAATATCACAGTAAAAAAAGAAGCTATAATAAGAGCAGCTTTAACAAGAATTAGGCCAATTTTGTTAACTGTAGTGACAGGAGTATTAGGATTAGTCCCTATGATTTTTAAAGTGAGTATAGATTTTTTACATCGTGATATTTTATATGATTCTCCATCAAGTCAATTATGGGTTGAATTATCAATAACTATATCTATAGGACTGATGTTAGCTACAGTAATAACATTATTTTTTACACCATCTCTTTTAATGATTAGTAACATTAAGAAAAGACTTTGAGGTATATGCTTTAAAGTACTTATAATGTATATATTATAATGTTATTTTTTACATTATATATTTTTATAAAATTAATTTATTATGGATTTAATTTTCATATTATTAGAATTTGTTATATTAAAAAATATAGATGTATAGAGAAATATCTTGACTAAAATGAAAGTTATAATATAAACTTCTATGGCGGTTTATATAAGTATTAACTTTTGTAGAGTATTAGGCACGTTAGTTGTTGTCAGGTTTTTTTAGGGATTATTATTGTTATGGCTAATTTTGATAATTTAGAGCTAGTAAAAGTGGCTAAAGATGTTGCTGAGCAAAAAGGATTGGATTTAGATGTTATAATGAATGCAATAGAAGAAGCTATACAAGTAGTTAGTCATAATAAATATGGTAGCTGTAAAATTAAGGTAGTTGTAGATAAAAAAACAGGCATTATATCGATTTACAGACAAGCTTTAGTGATAGATGGTCAAGATTTGAGTGATTTTAGTAAAAATCATAATATTCCTTTGGATGAATTAACTAAGTATAAATTAATTGATTTATCGGAAGCATTATTAGCAAAAGATAATGCCAAAGTAGGGGACATTATATTAGAGCCTTTGCCATTAGTAGATTTGGATTATAATTCTGCAAAAATTGCACGACAAAAAATAGCACAAGTGATTTTAGCACAAGAACGTAAAAAGCAATATGAAGAATTTAAGAATCGTGTTGGTGATTTGGTATATGGGATTGTCAAAAGAATAGAATACAATAATGTTATTGTAGATCTTAATGGTAATGAAGGTTATTTACCAGCTTACAATATGATTAAGGGTGAAGTATTTCGTCCAGGTGATAGGTTGAAATTGCATATTGAAAGTGTAAGGCAGGAAAGTGTAGGGCCGCAAATTTTTTTATCTAGAGTTAGCAAGGGATTTATGGAGCAGTTATTTAAACAGGAAATACCTGAAGTGTATGATGGGATTGTGGTCATTAAATCGATAGCAAGGGATCCTGGATCTAGAGCAAAAGTTGCTGTTTTTTCAAATGATAAAAATATAGATCCTGTTGGTGCTTGTGTTGGTGCTCGTGGTGTAAGAATACAAAGTATTATTTCTGAATTACATGGAGAGAAAATAGATGTTGTATTGTATTCATCAGAGTTAGCAAAATTTGTAATTAATGCAATTGCCCCAGCGGAGGTTATTAAGGTTATTATTGATGAAGATGCTGAAAAAATAGAGATTATTGTTCCAGAGAATCAGGTAAGTTTAGCAATTGGTAAATATGGTCAAAATATTAAGTTAGCATCTGAGTTAGTAAATTGGAAAATTGATGTAGTAGGTGATGAGACAGAATCTGTAAGAAAAGCAAAGGAGTTAAGTGCTGGTGCAAAGATATTTATTGAGGGTTTGGATGTTGAAGAAATTATGGGTCAATTATTAGTTGCTGAGGGATTTTTAAGTATAGAAGATATAGATCAATCATCAGTAGATGATATTATGGCTATTGATGGGTTTAATGATGAAATTGCAATTGAATTAAAAAGACGAGCATCAGAGTATTTATCACGTAAACGTGATAATATTACTAAAATGTTAAAAGAATTATCTATAAGTGAAGAAATTATGTTGTTACCATTTTTACAGATGGATGATATTATAAAATTATCAGAGAATGGTATAGGAAGTATGGAGGATATTGCAGGGTTATGTACGGATGAATTTTATGATATGATTCCTAATATTAAACTCAGCAAAGAACAAGTTGATTCTATTATATTAGAGTCTCGAAAAAGAGTTGGATGGGTTTAGTGTTCTAGGTATGCATATGGATGGTATTGATAAAATTAATGATAATGAATTACCTAGTAGAAAGCGTACTACATTAAAGCTTAGTGATAAATTAAAAGTTAATGATTTGAGTAATAAATTTACATTGAAAAAATCTGTTACAACTATTGAAGTGCGTAAAAAGAAAAGAGGTAGTTTATCAACAGAGGGTTATCCTATAACTTTACAGGATGCAGAATCAAATTCTTTAACAGTACAAGAACAAATTTCGCGCATTAACGCAATTCATAATGCTACTCTTCTTGTTAAAAATGATGCTAAAAAAGTTGATGTTAAAGAACTCAATGTAAAAAAAGAATCAGATGTTATAGTGGGTAATAGCTGTACAATGGATTCTGAAGAGCAAATAAATGAGGTGCAACAGGATGATAATAAAGTAAGTGATTTAATAGATAGTAATACAGCATGTAATGATGTTAAGAATAGTTTAGAAGAGATTAATAATATTATAGTACAAGAAAATGATATTAAGAGTGAAAGTGCAGAGGAAAAGAAATTAAAAAAATATGAAAAAGATTATGATGAGAAAAAAAGCGGAGTAAAGAAATCTGATCTTGGTGATTTATATAGTAAGCATACAAAATTATTAATAGAAGAAGCTTTAGAAGAAGATACAGAAAAAAATATTACTAAGATACATGTTAAGTGTAAAAAAAATAAATTTAATAAGTCAATTAAGAATAAAATTCAGCGTAAAGTACTAATTCCATGCAAGATTACAGTGCAGAAATTAGCAAATATTATGGCTGAGAAAAGTAGAGATGTTCTTCAAGTGTTATCACAAATGGGTATTAATTTGACATTAAATGATGAATTGAATGCTGATCAAGCTTGTGCTGTAGTATTGAAGTTTAATCATACATATAAGTTGTCTGATAGTTCTTATATTGAAAGTAATGTATGTAAAATTGATAATGTAGAATTAAAATCAAGGCCTCCTGTTGTTGCTATTATGGGACATGTTGATCATGGAAAAACTACTTTATTGGATGCAATACGTCAATCAAATATTGCACAGAAAGAGTTTAAAGGTATAACGCAGCATATAGGAGCATATCAGATAGATGTTGATGGTAAAAAGATAACTTTTATTGATACTCCTGGACATGAAGCATTTTCTTCTATGAGAGCTAGAGGAACTAATATTACAGATATTGTAGTATTGGTTGTTGCAGCGGATGATGGTGTTATGGTTCAGACTATTGAGTCAATAAGTCATGTGAAGGCAGCTAATGTTGCTATGATAGTTGCAATTAATAAAATTGATAAACATGATGCTGATATTCAGAAAATTACTAATGATTTATTACAACATGGGGTGATTCCTGAAGAATTAGGTGGCGATGTAATGCTTGTTCCTGTATCAGCAAAGACAGGGGAAAATTTAGATAAATTAAAATCTAGTATACTATTGATAGCAGAGTTACTAGATTTAAAAGCTGCTTTTGATTGTAAAGCCCAAGGAGTTGTTATAGAATCAAAAGTTGATAAAAGTATGGGTATTGTAACTACTGTAATTATTCAGCAAGGTACTTTAAAAAAAGGTGATATAGTTGTTGTTGGTAATAATTCTTATGGTAAGGTACGAGTTATTTTAAATGATAACAATGAGTTACAGAAAGAAGCATTACCTTCTATGCCAGTGCAAATATTAGGATTAAATAATGTTCCTTGTTCTGGTGATAAGTTTGTTGTTGTTGATTCTGAAAAGCAAGCAAAAGATTTATTAGATTATAGACATAAAAATATGTTGCAGGATGACGTTAAAAAGAAATTGTCATTAGAAATGTATCAAGAATTATCTTTGCGTAAGAAGGTAGAGGATTTTAATTTAATATTAAAATGTGATGTTATGGGTTCAATAGAAGCGGTATCTCATTCTATTAATCATATTTCTAATGAAGAAGTGAGATTTAATATCTTACATAGTGGTATTGGCAATGTTGTAAAATCTGACATAATGTTAGCAGAAGTGTCACGCTCATTAATTTTAGCTTTTAATGTTAGTGTAGATTCTCAAACAAGGGAGTTAGCAAAGCAAAAAGGTATTGAAATACGTCATTATAAAGTTATTTATGATATAATAGATGATGTAAAGGGTATGTTGAATGGTATGTTAGTACCATTACAACAAGAAATTCAAATAGGTGCTTTAATAGTAAGGCAGGTATTTTCTTCTGTAAAAGCTGGTAGTGTTATTGGTTGTTATGTAACAAGTGGTGTTGTTAAAAAGGGATCAATGATTAAGTTATTACGTAATGATGATGTGATTTATGAAGGGAAGATTAAAGCTTTAAAAAGGTTTAAAATTGATGTGAAGGAAGTAAGCTGTGGATTTGAATGTGGTATATTAATAGGCTATACAGGATCTGTTGAAGTAGGTGATATAGTAAATGTTTTAGAAATTGTTGAGAAATAAAATAATGTATCAGCCTGTAAGTTTTAGAAATTTAAAAATTGCTTCAGTACTTAATAAGGCTATTATGCAGCTTTTTATAAAGGAATATAGTGATTTAAGTCGTATAATTAGTGTTTCTGAAGTAAAGGTTAGTGATAATGCTAAAAATGCAACAGTGTTAATTGTTATTTCTAAGTATTATAATGATAATGTAGATATTATAAAAGAATTAAATGATTGTTCTTATGTTATTAGAAAAGCGATATTTAATTATGTGCAATTGCGATATGTACCAAGATTATATTTTAAATTAGATTATAAGTTTAATTACTTTACTAAGATTAATAACTTTTTTATAAATGAAAATTTAAAAGATAATATATAATATGCTCAGTAGTGCTGTGAGACAATTTTAATGTCTTAATGTTTTTTACTGAGCATAATCAGTTCACTCCATGTTTAATGATATAATTTTTACATTATAATATACTAGCTTATTAAATTTCCTATGTTGAATTTTAGTATTTATATTGAATGTTACATAATTATAATGATTTAGAAATGCGTTTTTTAAGAATATTAATTATTTCTATTATTAATGAAAATATAAGCATAGAATATAAATAATTATTAGATATTTTAATATTTAATCCATGTAGTATTAAAGTTACTCCGAGTATACCAATGAATGTAATAGCTATAGTTTTAATATTATTATAAGTATTAATATATATTACTATATGTTTTGATAATAAAACTATTGTAATCATAGATAATATAATAACAATTTCAATAAGAAAAATCTTATCTGTTATTCCTATAGCTGAGATTATAGAATCTATGGAAAATGCTAAATCTAGTATGATTATTTGTATAATAGCAGTAAAGGTATTAAGTTTAATATTTGAAGGTGTCTTTACTGACATGATACTATGCTGATAAATTTCCATATATATTTCTTTAATGCTTTTATATAATAAAAATATTCCACCTGTTATTAGAAGTAAATTTGAATACGATATTTTTATATTAAATATTGAAATAAAACTTTTATTTTCTGATAATAGTAATGACGCACACAATAATATAACTATACGTCCTATTAGTGCTATTCCAAGTCCTAGAATTCGTATCTTATTTTGTAAATTATAAGGTAATTTTGCTATTACTAGGGAAATAAATATGATGTTATCAATTCCTAAAATTACTTCCAACGCAAATAGTATAAAAAATTCAATAATAATATCATGTAACATAAAAAAACTTTAAAAAATTATTATATGTTTTGTAACTTACTATTTGTAAGTTTAGGTATCAATTTTTATTTTCAATATATTTTAATTCTTAAGTGCTAAATTATACTTGTATATTTAATAGGTAATATGAGTGTTATCAAAAAGTCTTGAGGCAAGTATCCATAAAGCACTATCAATAGCATTAGATTTTCACCATGAATATGCTACTTTAGAGCATTTATTATTAGCGTTGATAGATGATATAGATGTAAAACGTATCTTATTTGTATGTCGTGTTTCAGTTGATAGGTTAAAAACCACAATAATTAATTTTTTAAGATATGAAACTATGAATGCAATAAATAAAAATATTATAGAAGTTAAGACTACTTCTATTTTTGAAAAAGTAATACATAGGGCAATTATACATGCTCATAATGCTGGGAAGGGAGAAATTAATGGAGCTAATGTTTTAGTAGAAATATTTTCTGAAAGAGATTCTTATAGTGCATACTTTTTACATGAACATAATGTAAGATATTCAGATGTAATAAATTGTATTGCTAATAATATGTGCATTGAAAATTTAGATGAGCATAACGAATTTATTCGAGATCTTAATAATAATAAATTAGTAAGTACATTTCCTAATATAAGTAAAGAAAATTTGGTTAAAGATAATGAGAATTTGGAATTATATTGTATTAATTTAAATCATCTTGCTACTCAGGGAAAGATAGATTATGTAATAGGTAGACATTATGAATTAAAAAGAACTATAGAAATTTTGTTACGAAGAAGGAAAAATAACCCATTATATGTAGGTGATCCTGGTGTTGGTAAAACTGCAATTGTTGAAGGATTGGCTTTAAAAATTATAGAAGGAGATGTTCCTCAGCAGTTAAAATCTACAACTATATACTCATTGGATATGGGAGCTTTGTTAGCTGGTACTCGTTATAGAGGGGATTTTGAAGAGAGAATTAAACAAGTAATTAAGGCAATTGAAAATAAAAAAGATGCTATTTTATTTATTGATGAAATTCATACTATTATAGGTGCAGGTTCTACGAGTGGTGGTTCATTAGATGCTAGTAATTTACTAAAACCAGCTTTGGCACGAGGATTATTGAGGTGTATTGGAGCTACTACTTATAAAGAGTATAATAACTTTGAAAAAGATAGAGCATTATCAAGACGTTATCAAAAAATTGATATAGATGAATCTTCAATTGATGAAACTATACAAATACTTAATGGTATTAAATCTTATTATGAAATATATCATAATGTACGTTATACAAAGCAGGCTATTACATCTGCTGCTGAATTATCAAATAGATATATCTCAGGAAGAATGCTTCCTGATAAGGCTGTTGATGTAATTGATGAAGCTGGAGTATATTGTAAATTGAATAATAATACTGATGATAAACTTGTGACTAGTAGTGATATTGAAAATATTATTTCAAGAATTACGGATATTCCTTGTAGTTATTTGTTTGCAAATGATATGCAAAAGGTAAAAGATCTAGAAAAGAATTTAAAAAATGTAATTTTTGGACAAGATGATGCAATTTTACAGCTTGTGGATTCTATAAAAATTGCAAAAGCAGGATTGAGAAATTATAAAAAACCATTAGCTAGTTATTTATTTTCTGGACCAACTGGTGTGGGAAAAACAGAGTTAGCTAAGCAATTAGCAGAAAATATGGGAATGAAATTGATTAGATTTGATATGTCGGAATATATGGAATCTCATACTGTTTCTAGAATGATTGGATCACCTCCTGGATATGTTGGATATGATCAAGGTGGATTGTTAACAGATTTAGTTGCGAGGAATCAATATAGTGTTTTATTGCTTGATGAGATAGAAAAAGCTCATAAAGATATATATAATATATTATTGCAAATCATGGATTATGGATATTTAACTGATACATGTGGTAAAAAAGTAAATTTTTACAATGTAGTTATTATTTTAACAACTAATGCTGGATCAGATGAATTTAGTAAAAATATTATTGGATTTCATCGTGATAAGAATTTTAATTATAGTAATGATGATAAAATTATAGAAAGAATTTTTTCTCCAGAATTCTGTAATCGACTAGATTCAGTTATATCGTTTTCATATTTAAATTCAGATGTTATTATTAAAATAATTAATAAATTTATTTTACAATTAAAGGAGCAATTACTGAAGAAGAAAGTGACTATCAATATAGATGAGGCATCTATATTATATTTAGCAAAGATTGGATGTAATAAAAATTATGGCGTAAGAAGTCTTGAAAATATTATTTCACGAAAGATAAAAAAGCATTTAGCAAATGAGATATTATTTGGACGATTATCTTATGGAGGGAAAGTAAATATTATATTTGATGCTAAAAATAAAAGTTTTATATATGATTTTTGTGATTTATCAGTAAGTGATAAATTAGCATAACTTTTTTATGAATAAGTTATTGATTATTTTGATAGATATCTATAGATTTAATTGATTCTCTTATCAATAATAGAAAAAAGTTTTATGCCAAATAATTATAAGTCTGTTTGTAATTTAGCAATTATTGCTCATGTAGATCATGGAAAGACTACTCTTTTAGATAATATGCTCAAGCAAAGCGGCACATTTAGAGATAATCAAGAAATTGCTGATAGAGTTATGGATAGTAATGATCTGGAGCGTGAAAGAGGAATTACTATATTAGCAAAATGTACAGCTATTATGTGGAAGGGTCATAAGATTAATATTATTGATACTCCTGGTCATGCAGATTTTGGTGGAGAAGTAGAAAGAGTATTATCTATGGCTGATGGTGTCTTATTGCTTGTTGATGCTGCAGAAGGTCCAATGCCTCAAACTAAATTTGTGCTTTCTAAAGCATTAAAAGCAAATTTACTACCAATTGTTATTATTAATAAAGTAGATCGTCCTGATAGTAGAATTGATGAAGTTTTAGATGAAATATATGAGTTATTTATTAATTTAGATGCAACAAGTGAACAATTAGATTTTCCAATTTTATATGCTTCGGGAAGAAATGGATGGTGTGTTAAAGATTTATCGGATAAAAGAGAGAATTTAGTACAATTATTTGAGTTAATACTTCAATATGTAAAGCCTATGAAGTATGATTATAATGCTCCATTTAGTATGTTATTAACGTTATTGGAATCTGATAAATTTCTTGGAAGGGTATTAACTGGTAAAGTATATCAGGGGGTTGCAAAAATTAATTCTCAAGTTAAAGTTCTGAATTTACAAGGAGAAGTGATTGAATATGGTAAGTTAACTAAATTGCTATCATTTATAGGGTTAAGGAGAGTTCCTGTAGAAGAGGGTAAGGCAGGGGATATTATAGCTATTGCTGGACTTGAAAAGGCTTCAGTTGCTGATAGTATTGTTGATAATGCTATTACTCTACCTATTAAATCTACTCCTGTTGATCCACCAACAATGGCTATAACTATTAGTGTTAATGATTCTCCTTTTGCTGGTACAGAGGGTACTAAATTGACTTCTACTGTGATAAGAAATAGATTATTGGCAGAAGCTGAAACTAATGTTGCAATTACAGTTAAGGAAACAGAAAAAGGTGATGCTTATGAAGTTGGTGGTAGAGGAGAACTACAATTAGGTGTTTTAGTAGAAACTATGAGGAGAGAAGGATTTGAATTATCTGTATCTCGTCCTCGAGTGTTAATTAAAAGAGAGAATAATCAAATTCTTGAGCCTGTTGAAGAAGTTGTAATAGATGTAGATGAAGAATATAGTGGCGTTATTATGGAAAAGCTTAATTTTCGTAAGGGAGATATGCAAGATATGCGTCCATCAGGCAAAAATAGAGTAAGAATGGTATTTTTAATGCCATCACGTGGATTGATAGGTTATCAAGGAGAGTTTTTGACAGATTCACGTGGTACTGGTATTATGAATCGTATATTTTATGGTTATTCTCCTCATAAAGGTGCTATTCCTTGTAGAAATAATGGTGTTTTAATTTCAACTGATAAGGGTGATGCAGTTGCATATGCAATTTTTAATTTACAAGATAGGGGAATAATGTTTATTAAGCCTCAAGATAAAGTATATGCTGGTATGGTAGTTGGATTGCATAATCGTGATAATGATATTGAGGTAAATGTTTTAAAAGGGAAACAATTAACTAATGTAAGGGCTTCTGGGTCAGATGAAGCTGTACGATTAACTCCTCCAAAGTTAATGACTTTAGAAGAAATGATAGCATTTATTAATGATGATGAACTTGTAGAATGTACACCAAAATCTATTAGAATAAGAAAAAAATTTCTTGATCCTAATGATCGAAAACGTGCTACTAGAAATAAAGAGCAAAATTCATTTTATGGCATATAAAAGGTCTATCTTTGTAATGATTAAGATATTCGATTTTTTTTCATAACAAAAGATGGCTTTAAAATTGAATACTTATCTAAATTTTTCTAGTAAAGTATTTTATTGAAAGAATGCACTTATTTAAAATATTCAATAGATGAATCTTGATATAAAGTATAATATTAATATTTATTAATAAAATAGCATACATGTGGTATTAAGATTTTATGCTAATATAAGTATTATTTATTGAGTACAGAAAAAATGATTTATTAATCTTTTGAAGAAAAAAGCTCTTAAATATTGTTAAGTATTTTATCAGTATGTTTTTTTATTAATTTATTAAAAAAAGCTACTGTTTTAAAAAAGGTACTTTAAAAATGTACCTTCTTGATATTAATTAAATTATGATGTTAAAGTAAAATTAATATTTTATCGTAAAATGATATATAAAATACTTTTAGAGGATTTGGTGTCTAATATTTTAGAAGAAATTATTGAATTAAAAATGCATATTATTTATATAATAACGAAGGAGATAGAATATTTGCGTACATTTAATTTTTATGAGTTTAAAGCTTTACAAGTTATAGAAGGAGATTTACTTATTTTGCTGAATGATAAATATAATAAAATTAAAAATAATAAGAATATTATATTATATTGTACAAATGATAAAATGATAGAGACATTAAGTATGCTATGTATAAAATTTGACAAGTATTTAATGATAAAACATAATATCATGGCAAAATATAATAAGCTGCATTAATTATTAAGAAGTTAATAATAAATTTGATTCTTTTTTATTCTTAAATCTATAGCTTCTTCCCATATTTTTCCGTTATACAGTAGCTTTTTTTTATTATACATAAGCTCCTCTCTTGTTTCTGTGGCATACTCAAAATTTGGCCCTTCTACAATAGCATCTACTGGACATGCCTCTTGACAGAAACCACAATATATACACTTAGTCATATCTATATCATATCGTGTAGCTCGACGACTACCATCAGACCTTTCTTCAGCTTCTATAGTTATAGCCTGAGCAGGACATATAGCTTCACATAATTTACATGCTATACAACGTTCTTCCCCATTATTGTATGTTCGTAATGCGTGCTCTCCACGAAATCTAGTACTTAAATATCCTTTTTCAAATGGGTAATTTAATGTAACCTTACGCTTAAAAATATATGTTAATGTATATAACATTCCCTTCATATTAAGAAATAAACTACTTATTAGCTCAATAAAAAAATGAATGTAATATCTAATATTCATAGCTATTAATATAAAAAAATGTACTACTTAATAAGGCAAATAATTCTTTCTTTCCTAATGATAAAAGGCAACCAACTATTAGGGCTGCTTTTTTTAAATGATAATGCAACTATCAGTGCTTTACCTACAATATTTTCAATAGGTATGTATCCAACTTCTGTAATAAATCTGCTATCTCTTGAATTATCTCTATTGTCTCCTAAAACAAAAACGTGTCCTTGTGGTACTGTGTATACAGGAGTATTATCCAATGAACTATTTTCTACTTCATCTAATATTTCATATGATGCTCCATTATACAAAGTTTCAATATAACGGGTTATTGTCTTATCATTATCAATAAAGTTATCTATTGTTTTGTAATGCATTTTAGAGCCATTGATATATAAATGACCATTTATAATTTGTACTTTATCTCCTGGTAACCCTATTACCCTTTTAATAAAGTTAATATTTGTTTTATAGGGATTACGAAATACAATTACGTCTCCAGCTTTTGGCTCCTTATAAAAGATTCTACCACTAAATAACGGAAAAGAAAAAGGAAAAGAATATCTACTATATCCATAACTATATTTACTAACAAATATATAATCACCTTCTAATAGCGTACTTTTCATTGAACCAGAAGGTATATGAAATGGTTCAAATGCTAAACTACGAAATACTAATGCCATTAATAAAGCAAAAAATAAAGTACAAAAAAACCTTAATATAGAAAAACCTTTCTTAACCATTGTATACCAGTGACTTCATAACATATAATTTATATAGAAAAGCTATTACCGCACCCACATCTAGATTTTGTACTTGGATTATTAATTGTAAATCCTGATCCATTTATATCCTCTATATAATCCATTATAGCATCTTTTAAAAATTTACTAGAGTGGCGATCTATTAATACTAATGGATTGCCGTAATTATCTGATATAATGATGTCTGATTTACTGGCATTCTTTTCTCCTTCAAGTTCATCAAAATCATCATCATCATCTTCTTCTTCATAATATTCATCATCATCTAGATCATTATCATCTGAAAAAGAATTATCAATGGAAAACTTATACTGAAATCCTGAACATCCACCACCTTCAACTGAAACTTTAAATATAGATGAGTTATTTTTTTGATTTATTAATGATTTTATTTTATTAATAGCATTATCTGTGAGGATGAGGCTAGAATTTTTTAAATTTGACATAATTATCATCTCTAGTAAAATTTATATTTGGATTGTAGCATAAATTTTATATATGTCAAATAACATTGATACAATTGCTTATGCATCTAACCCATTATATTCTAGGGGAAGAATTTATAAAGAGCAAGAAGATAAATATCGTAATTGTTATCAAAGAGATCGTGATAGGATTATATACTCAACTGCATTCCGTAAATTACAATATAAAACTCAGGTTTTTATAAATTATAATGTTGGTGATTACCATAGAACAAGATTAACACATAGTTTAGAAGTTGCTCAAATAGCAAGATCGTTATCTAGAAGATTAAAGTTAAATGAAGATCTTGCGGAAGCAATATCATTGGCACATGATTTAGGACATACACCTTTTGGTCATACAGGAGAATATGCATTAAATGATATAGAAGAAAATGACTTTAAATTTGATCATAATGTTCAAACATTGAGAATATTGTTATTATTAGAAAAAAAATATATAGAATTTGATGGCTTAAATTTATCATGGGAGATGATAGAAGGGATAGCAAAGCATAATGGGCCTTTAATTGTAAAAAACGATACGAATCAAGATAAGGAAATTCATGAATTTATCATAGAGTGCGATAATATTTACGATTTAGAATTAGAAAAATTTCCTACTTTAGAAGCTCAAGTAGCATCTATTTCGGATGATATTGCTTACACTATTCATGATATTGATGATGGATTCAGAGAAAGTATTTTAATTATAGAAGAATTACTAGAATTACCTTTAATAGGTAAGATTATAAAAAATACTATTGATGCCAATAAAGGTTTATCTAATAAATATATTATTAATGAGTCTTTGCGTCAATTCTATAACATTGTAATAGATAATGTAGTATTACAAGTAGAGCATAATCTTAAAGAATATAATATTGTTAATCAATATGATGTTAAAGATGCTAATATTTTATTAGTTAATTTTTCTTTAGAATATATTTCTTATATAAAGGGAATAAAATTATTTTTACATAGAAAGTTATATCAGCATGATAAAGTAAGGAGAATAACAAATAAATTAAAGTATATAATAAAGAATTTATTTAAAGCGTATTATAAAGAAATAAAATATTTACCATTAGATTGGCAGGGAAAGTTGAATAGTAACATAAGAAAATCTATCGTTATTTGCGATTTTATATCTGGCATGACTGATCGTTTTGCAATACAAGAACATAAAAGAATTTACGGTAATACTGTAATTTGATATAAAGTTAACACTTTGGTATGTATTTTATATTAATTCTTCTTAAAATTATCATCTTTTTTATTGATTGTGCTTAATAAGACATATTGAATATAAGCAGGATATTTGCAATATTGGATATATGAAAAACCTTTATAGGTATTAATTTTTTGATCTTATATTATAAGAGTTAGTAATACAAATATTCTAATATTATTTGTTTTTAATCTGATTTTTTAATAAAGTTCATTAAAGTATAACAGATAAACAACAAATTTATTTGAATAATAAATAGATAAATACTTGCATTTAGATAACAAAACATCTTTATTAAATAGTTTTATTGATTAAGTTAGTAATTCTTTTAATAATCAGAAGAGTTATAGTGCAACAAAAAAGAATATGCTTTGTTATTTTTAACTGGATTCATTGTAGCATAGGTAGGCTTTTTCTTCTTTCTATTATTGTTTTCTTTATATTTTTAAATTAGAAATTGAAACGCTAGCAATAATAATTCTGTAGCCATTGAAAATATATAATTAACAATGCACTTAAGCAAGATTATAATAAGAGGATTTTTAGTAAAGTGATTGTAAAAGAAGCTGCTGCTATTTTAATATATAATTATTCACAAATATTAGGCAATAAAAGGAAGCTGCTGAATTTGCTACATGGAGTCTAATGTAGCAGAACATCATTATAATAAGCCAAAAATTGATAGCAATAAATTGTTAAAAGAAGCATCTCATAGGCTTTTTTTTTTACAACTTAAGCTATCTTTATTCAATTAGAAGGAAATGATGTATTTGCTACAATAAATTTTAATTTTAAAAATGGAAAGATACTAATATATAATAACAAGTAATACCTATTATTTTAATATTTAATCAATTTTTTATTAACTAAAAAATGTATTACCATTCGTAAATATTATTAAATCTCAAGTAAGGTATATATTATGTAATACATATTATTATACTATGACTTGTAATAAAAAAATTGTACACAAAGTCCATTTCTAGAATAACTTTTGAAAAACCAAGATTAATAGTCATACAGGAACTTGCACCAATTATTCCTAATACAGCACTATAAGTTGTTGTCTTTATCATTATAATTTATGATCTACTTTTTTAATAAAAATGCATGCATTATTATCTTTAGTAACGGAATAATAACACTCTTCTGCTATATTTTGTTGTATATGCGTAACTAATATATTATCAGATAAAGTTTGTTGTTTTATATAGTGCTCCCAATATTCAATAGCTTTATGTAATTGATTATTTTCAGTTTGAATAGTAACAGAAATATGATCAGTAATTGAAAAATTGCTATCTTTTCTAATTTTTTGAATTGACCTTACTATATCCCGTGCTAATCCTTCAAGAATTAATTCGTTGGTTAATTTACTATCTATCAATGCAGCACCAACTAATACATTATTATACATAATAGCAGAAGCGTAAGGATTATTAATAGTAAATTGTAAAGTATATTCTTCTTCATTAAGAATGTAATAATCGCCAAATTCATCCCCAATTAGTAATTGTTTTTTCTTTAGCAATTTCCATTTATTGCTTTTTATTAATGATATAAGATATTTTATTTTATTTGGTATACGAGCTCCTAATATGGAAAAATTTAATTTTACGTTAAAATCTGCAATGCTTTTTATATTATAATTGATTGTAAGTTTTTTAATATTGGTTTCATTAAGTATTATATTTTGATAATCCATAGGTAAATCTGATAACTCTTCGCAATTGTATGGAAATATGATAATTTTATTAAGAGGCTGTCTGATTCTAATATTATGTGTATTTCTAAGCGATAATGCAGTATTACATACTTCCATTGAAAGCTTCATATACTGCATATTATTTGCATGTAATGTTGTAAATTGAAAAGGGTTTTTATGAGGAAATTTCGATAAATGTATTGAAGCTTCTTGATTGAAATCTAATTTTTGCCAAATTGATTCTGTTATGATAGGTAAAAATGGTGCTGCAGATCTTAATATATAAAATAATACCGTATATAGTGTATTATATGCATTTATTTTATCTGTATTTTTTTGTGATGACCAAAACCTTTCACGACATCTGCGAATATACCAATTATTTAATATGTCAAAAAATTTTTTAATATATTCACATGATAATTGAATATTATATCCGCATTGTTTATTGTTTGTTTCCATTGCATTAAATATTGCCTGTATTGTATTAATACATTCATTTATTATATAAAGATCCATAATATTACTTATTTGATCAATATGCTCTATAATGACTGCTTTTACGTTATCAGTATTAGCATATATTGTAAAAAAAGTATAACTATTCCATATAGGTTTAATGATGTTTTTTAATACATCGCGTATCATTTCTCCTTCTATATCTAATAATAATTCTCCACCTACTGATATAGGGTGAGATAGCATTAAAAATCTCATTGCATCTGCACCATATTTTTCAAAGATTTCCATAGGGTCAGTATAATTGTTAAGCCTTTTTGAAAGCTTTTGACCTTTGATATCTAATACTACACCATGGCATATACAATTATTAAACGGCTGAGTATTAAATATAGCTGTAGATAGTACAAATAAAGTATAAAACCACCCTCTAGTTTGAGCTATATATTCGGTAATGAAGTCTGCAGGGAAGTTATTGTCAAATAAAGCTTTATTTTCAAATGGATAATGAACTTGAGCATATGGCATTGATCCTGATTCAAACCAACAATCAAATACATCAGGTATACGTCTCATCATTGATTTTTTTGTTGGATCATCTGGATTAGGACGTGTAAGAGTATCAATATATGGGCGATGTAAATCTTCGATATTTATATCAAAGTCTTCTTCTAATGCTTTAACATTAGGAAATATTTTTTTAATAGATCCATAAACATCTATTCTAGGATATTCAGGGTTATCAGATTTCCATACCGGTATAGGAGTTCCCCAAAATCTATTACGCGATATTGACCAATCCTTGATTCCTTCAAGCCATTTACCAAATTGTCCATCTTTAATATGACTAGGAATCCAATTAACATTTTTATTTAATTGAATCATTTTTTCTTTAAGCTTAGTTACTTCTATATACCAAGATGACATAGCACGATATATTAAAGGAGTATCAGTACGCCAGCAATGTGGATAATTATGTAAATATTGTTCAGTATTAAACCAAGAATTTTGCTCTTTTAATTTTCTAATAATGATATCATTTGTATCAAAGATATGATAATTTGCTAAATCATTCATTATTGTTGTAAATTTTCCATCATCTTGAATTGGACAAATAATAGATAATAATTCTGATACTTTTTCACCAACATCAGGTATGTTATATTTTTTACATAATGTAAAATCTTCTTCTCCAAATCCTGGTGAAATATGTACTATACCTGTTCCTTCTTTTTCGTTAACGAAGTCCGCATCTATAATATAAAAAGCATTTTGAATATTTTTAAAGTAAGGTAATAAAGGTTTATAGTTCAAAGATATTAAATCATTACAATCAATATTATCATTATATATTTGATATTGTATATTATTTTTTGTGCAATGATTTTTAAAGGTATTAAGATAATTTTGAGCAAAGATATAAACTTCTAAATCAATTATTACAGCTATATATTTGATATTCTGATTAATAGCTAGTGCAAAATTAACAGGTAAAGTCCAGGGAGTAGTTGTCCATACTAGAATTTTACATGATTTTATATGATCTTGAACGAATTTTGGTTTCTGTAATAATTCGAATATTACAGTAATGGATTTACTTATTTTTTCCCTATACGAATTATCTATTTTAGTTTCAAAATTTGATAAAGGAGTTTGACATGCCCAACTATATGGTACTACCCTTATAGATTCATAAATTAATCCTTTATTCCATAATTCATGAAAAGCCCACATAACGGATTCCATAAATGAATTATCCATGGTTTTATAATCATTGTCAAAGTTAACCCATCGTGCCTGTCTATTTACGTATTTTTTCCAGTCTTTAGAAAACTTCATAACTGAATCACGGCAATATTGATTAAAATTTTCGATTCCAAATTGTTCAATCATGGACTTACCTGAAATTTTTAATTCTTTTTCTGCTAACATTTCTGCAGGTAATCCATGACAGTCCCATCCAAATCTTCTTTCTACTCTAAAGCCCATCATTGTTTTATACCTTGCTATGGTATCTTTAATGAATCCTGTAAGTAAGTGTCCATAATGAGGTAAACCATTTGCAAATGGTGGACCATCATAAAATATAAAATGCTTATCTTGTGGATTATTATCTATTGATTGTTGAAAAATAGCATTATCATCCCAGTATTGTAGGACTTCTTTTTCTATAGAAGGAAAATGTGGGTTATTATTTGCATCAGGATAGTACTTTTTCATAAATTATAAAATTAATATTTTGATTTTGATTATATACTTTAGCGAAAAATTGTAAAAATAAAAATGATTGTAATGGTAAATATATTTATGTTATGATCAAAAGGTTAATTACCAGGTTAATATATGAGTATACAAATAGGAGATATTGCTCCCATATTTACGATATTGTTAGATGATGGAAGATTTGTTACTTCTGAATTTTACAAAAATAATAAAAATATAATTTTATATTTTTATCCTAAAGATGATACTCCTGGATGTACAATGGAAGCAGCAAATTTTAGAGATGCTTATAAGGAAATTTCTTCACTAGATGCCGTAGTTATTGGTGTGTCTAAAGATAATGTAAAATCACATGAAAATTTTAAAAAAAAATATAATCTACCTTTTCATTTAATTGCAGATACAGAATCTAAATTAATACAAGCATATGATGTTTTAGTAGAAAAAAGCATGTTTAATAAAACATATATGGGAATAGATAGATCAACATTTTTGATTGATAAAGAAGGGATAATAAGGAAAATATGGCGTAATGTTAAAGTTACAAATCATGTCTCTTGTGTTATTGAAGAAATAAAGCAGTTATAAATTTTACATGATATTTAAAATATTGAATTGGTTATTTATATTTGATTATATGATCTATTATATAATTTAATATGAAATATCTTAGTTTATATGTAATACCGTTTTTGCCAAATTGATTCTGTTATGATAGGTAAAAATGGTGCTGCAGATCTTAATATATAAAATAATACCGTATATAGTGTATTATATGCATTAATATAATGTAGTATAAATGTGTAATATTGATAATCAAAATTTGAGAAATAGGTATAGATTATTACCGCAAAAACATTAGTAATCCATTTGTATTATCATATTTATTTATGACTAATTACATTAATCATGTATTGATGGATAATAATTCAATTATTGTAGCATATATTCCTATTGATGGTGAGATAGATGTATTGCCATTAATGGGTTATTTGCAAAATCATGAATATGTTGATTGTGTTTATTTAACGGTAAATCCTTAATTATCTAGCAAAATAATATTGCTAATAATAAGCAATGCAGTAAGGAATATAAATGTGTTTTCACTGTATTAACACAGTGTCATATAACAACAAGCAAACTTGAATTGACTACAACATTATATAAACACTATAGAATCTAATGATAAAAATGTACAAAAATTAAAAGAATTTGTTACAACTAAATGTAATCAATAAATCAAAAATACATAGTTAATAATACATTTAAAGATATTTCTTAATACTTACTTGAGTATATTTTTGACTTTCTTTTACTATTATACACTATCTATAATTGTATTAATAGGTAGTATATTAACTAATAAATTCATTAAAGATAGTAATCTTTTAAACATAAAATTTAGTAATAACCTTAATAATGAAATTATTACATCAGAAAAAATTACTTCAATAATAAAAAACAATACTAAAGCTGCAAAT
This sequence comes from Neoehrlichia mikurensis, assembly GCF_019186785.1. GTDB lineage: Bacteria > Pseudomonadota > Alphaproteobacteria > Rickettsiales > Anaplasmataceae > Neoehrlichia > Neoehrlichia mikurensis. Next base: position 8,943 of record NZ_CP066557.1, on the reverse strand, counting down.
CTTTATAATAAGGCAAGATAATTCAATGAAATAGTGCTAATGTTTGACGTAAAATGTCTTATCAAAATAATAAATTTAATTTATGGTCACAGATCAAGATAAAAAAAATTGACTATTTTATATAAATTTGATTATTATTCCATAAATTTCCATATTAACCCATATTTTACCATATTAGATGATAATGTTTTACTATGAAGTTATTTTTATCTACATACTATAATAAGGTTGATGTTAAAGGTAGAGTATCAATACCTGCATCATTTAGATTGGTGTTAGAAAATGAAAATTCTATATTATCAGGATTAATTATAAATAAATCCTATTTAAATGATTGTCTTGAAGGTTCAAGTATAAAACGTATGGAAATGTTGAATATTAATATTGAGCAAATGCAAGTACTACCTGAGATAAAAGATGCATTTTTTACATTTTTATTAGGTAATAGTATTAATGTATCATTCGATCAAGATGGAAGGGTTGTAATACCTAAAAAATTACTTTCTGAAGTTGGTATTAAAGATCAAGCTATTTTTGTAGGGAAAGGAAGAATTTTTGAAATTTGGAATCCTGATAAATTTGAAAAATATAAAGAAAAAATGACACAAATTGTTGAATCCGAAAAAGATAAAATATTTTTTAATAAGTAGTTAATATGCATATTCCTGTTTTATTAAAAGAAGTAATTGATATTTTATCTCCTCAAGATGATAATATATACATAGATGCTACTTTTGGAACTGGTGGATATAGTAGAGAAATATTACAAAAATCTGCTAATTGTAAAGTATATGCTATTGATCAAGATGCTAATGCAAAAATTTTTTATTACCAATTAGCTCAAGATTTTCCTAGCAGGATTGCTTTTTATAGAGATAAGTTTAGTAATATTAAAAATATTATTTGTGATCTTAATATTAATAAAGTTGACGGAGTTATATTTGATTTAGGATTATCTTCAGTACAACTTGATGATGGTAGTAGGGGATTTTCTTTTATGAGAGATGGTCCCCTTGATATGAGAATGGATGTTTCTTCACCTATAAATGCTGCAACATTTGTTAACACAATGCGTGAAGAAGATATGGCAAATATTATTTATCAATATGGAGGAGAAAGATATGCAAGAAAAGTTGCTAAAGCTATTGTTAATGCTAGAAAAGGAAAATTAATAAAGAATACGAAAGAACTTGCATCAATTATAAGTTCTGTTGTTCCTCGTAGTAAAGTTAATAGTATTGATCCAGCCACTAGAACCTTTCAAGCAATAAGGATATTAGTTAATAATGAATTAGAAGAATTAGAAAAAGGATTAAAATGTGCATCTGAGGTATTAAATACTAATGGTAAAATTATTGTAATATCTTTCCATTCATTAGAAGATAGAATTACAAAAAGAATCTTTAAATATTTGTGTAATGATACGAAAAAATTTAAATTATTAAATAAAAAGATCATTCAGCCAACATTAGAAGAAATCAATAATAATCCAAGATCAAGATCTGCAAAATTACGTTCAATATTAAAACTATAAGGTTATAACTATGAAATATAAGTTAACATTATTTATATTTATATTGTGTTTAAGTATTGTAAGTTTATTTAAGATTAAGTTTTACGTTCAAGATATGCAAAGATCTTTACTACAAGTTAAAAAAGATATTATAAAAATTAATGCTGAAATTAATGAATTACAAGCAGAATGGCATTATCTTAATCGTCCTGATAGATTAATAAAACTTGCAGCAAAATACTTAAAGCGTAATAACTATATTGTGTTAGCAAAGCAAGTTAAAGGTAATTTTTTTAATGAAAGTTTAGTTGCAAGTGCAAAATTAAAGGATAAATAATTTTATTAAAATATAATGAATTATATATGATTATATAATAATTTTTTAATCAGTAAATATGATTAATAGTTTAAAGTTAAGTACTGCTAATTTTATATTAGTAATATATTTTAAATAAATATATGGCTCTTATCTATTATATATAAAGCTGGAAGTGGTGGTAATGGATGTAGCAGTTTTCGCCGCGAGAAATTTATTGAATTTGGTGGTCCTAATGGAGGCAATGGTGGTGATGGAGGTGACATTATTTTAGTTACTGATATTCATTTAAATACGCTATTACATTTAAAATATAAACATCATATAAAATCAGCTAATGGCAAAAATGGATCTAGTAATAATAAATATGGATTGTCAGGTAAAAATACAATAATAAAAGTACCTTTAGGTACACAAATTAATAAAAAATATACAGCTTATTATCTTTATAGCAGTTGATATATATTACTTAATATATTATTAGATAAAGATTATATTTATATAGTTACATTCAATACTTTATTCTTCAAGATATAATTTTACTTTTCCGATAATACTTTTATCACAAGTGTATCAATAAAACCTAGTACAATATAATTGACAGTAATATTACAACTTATAATAGCCTTTATTACTTAATTACTTTTAGTTTAAAAAATAATATAAATACAATCAATACTACCTTTTATAATTTTTTTAATTTTATATCTAATTCAGTTAGTTACATACTATCTAACAATGCAAATATAGTAAATAATAGTAAAAGAAACTCAAAAATGTACTTTAATAATAAAGTTTTAATACTATCTAAATTAGCATATAATCACATTTGAGAAATTCTAATTGCATCTTTTATTCCAAGAACAGGGGATTGAGTATCTTTATCATTTAGTTCTTTTACTTTATTATAAAGATTTGCAGCTTTAGCAGCATCCTTTGCTATTGAAATAATTTTTTTCTTATATAATGGTTGAGTGATTGAAGTCACTATAATATTTTGCGTACCAGAACTCATTTTTAATTTAATATAGTTTAACATATATATTAAAAAGATAATTTTATAAAATTGAAAAAATACAGTGTGTTATTAATTTTGTTGATCTTTAATTTTAAATAATTCATTAAAATATAATATTAGTTAATTCTTATACAAATATATCAAGTACAACATTTTATCATAATTTTATTTATAGATTTATCTTTTAATTGTTATTTCATAATACGAAATGACATTTTGAGGTTGTGGATTTTGTATTACTGGATTATTATGGCTGTATGTTTTATTTTTAGCACTTTTGTGTTCATACAGCATATTTTGGTGTTCGCTATACCAGCTGCAATCTGATGTTATTACAAGATTACTTTTACTTTTGCATATACCGAAATATTCAAAATAATTATTAATACCTAATTGTGATTGAAGTGCATGTGCTGACATATTTTTATTTATTAACTTATTTTTTTGTAAAAATGCATCAAGCTTGTCTTGTAATACTTCAATATTAAAATTTGCAGGAAGTTGCCAAAACATATAAATTTTATGATATAACTAAGAAATTACGTTAAAATCACTACTTTACAAGCATAGAAATTCATGATAGTTCGTCAATATATTATTATTAATAAAAATACTAGTAAATTCATTTTATATAAAAAGCAGAGTTTATAAAAAATACTATTTCTAAAATAATGAGTTAAATTTACTATGAATTACCTTTTATCTATAAAAGACTTATAAGATACTAAATAATTTTTTACAATATAAGGCGTTGTCTTATAAAGAAATATACTTAATTTATAATTGAATACATTTATATATCATAATTGTGGATAATAAAATACTTTTAATATTGATAATTGCATATAATAAAATTATTAAAAATGCTATTTCATAACATGAATAAAGATAGAAAAAACAATATTGAAATTATAAAATCGCACTTTAATATTGAATTTCTCTCCTTATATTTAAAAAGATACTCTTGATAACATAGTAACCACTTCTCTTTATGCTATCCTGCTTTAAAAAAACTTATCATAAAGTATAACATAATATATTTAAAATAATAATTTTTTGTTGTATACATATAATATACTACATATATCTTATTAAGATAAAATCTTATATGATTTTACACTAATATTAATATGTTAAGTTTAATTTATTAGTGTAACATAATAATAGTTAAAAAACAATTATAGTTTTTTTTTGCAAGAACCTTCTACCCTAACAATATAAATAAATTGTATTTTATATACTATGTAATTAAGTATATTATTCAATAAGATATTTTATTAACTAATGTTAAAGCTAATTAAAAGATATAATAACTAAAAAAGCGCTTATAAAAAATTACGACATATTTTTTATGTAAAAAGATATACTTTTTTATCATTTTGCTTTATCAACACTCCTATATTATATGTTATTCAACAATTATATATAAATACTTGTAGGAATCATTATTATAAATAGTAAAATTATAGGAATGCTATTTTTATAATTAGAACATAATAAATCTTACAATATAGAATTTCTATTCTGCAAATTTTTAAGATCAGTAAATAAATCAAGTGCTAATTCATATGATAATACGAATACAAATGTGAAAAATATATGTATATACTTGTTAATACTTGTATATAGATTTACCTATCATAATTTCTTATTATAATAAATATTATGAGCCTTATTTTTTACAGTAATAATAAATTATAATTTAAACTTCTTCTTAATAGTCACTGGTTCTATATGTGTATTATTCAATTTATGTTCAGCTTTTATATCACTATTTTTAGAATAAAAACTAACACATAAGCTTTCTTGAATATTAAACAATATTAAAATTGCACTATTTAAAACAATAAATTTATGCATATTAACTTTTTTCTTATCAGCAATTTCTTGTTGATGTTTATTAGTAGCTAATACTTTAGTAATACCCTCATATAAAACATGATGAAATATTTGCTTATGATGATACATATATATTTTATTAATCAAGTCCTGATAAATATCACAAGTAGATAGTATGTACCGCAAAAAAAACATAGCTTTCTTTTGTATCTGCTCATTATCTGGTATGTTACATGATAACTGATTTTTTATTACCTTAATTTCACAATATCCACTAAGTACAGCTAATATTACATATACTAAAATTCTAAAATCCTGATTGCAACAATTTGATAATGATTTTTTATAATTAGTATATTGCTTTAATTTATCAAAAATATCACTTACATAGCTTAAATCAGCTTGTAATTCTCTAATATGATTTTTGAATTTTGTCAAAATATCATATAGAAAAAGGCAAATACCTTTTTGACAAATTTTATTTTTAAAAAACCTACTATCATATGAAAATAATATTTGTACCTTATCAAAGGTTATATAGTTACTTGTTATGTTAATAATTACTGAAAATATATGTCCTATTATTAATGGTCTTTGTTCTAAAGCAACATCTTGAAAATTTATAAATATAACTTTATTATCTACTTCCTTAGCTAAATCTTTAAAAAAGGTTAAGTCACTTATTATGTGATCAAGTAACCTACTGCATTGGTCATTGTTAATATCAAGCACAATATCCTGTATAAAAACATTTCCCAATAATTCTTCTTTAGTGGAATCAGCAATAATAATTTTTTTTATACTATCAAAAAAAAAACCATATATATCATGTATAAGATTCTTTAATAAAACCTTACATAACTCTAATTTTTGAGTAGTCATCATTTACATATGTTATAATTACACTAATTAATAAAAAACCTTATTTATGTCAAGAATTTAGTAATTATTAATAATAGAAATTATACTTAATAGTATAAATCCTTTCATAATTAAAAGAAAAATAGATGATACTACAAAAAATAGAGTTCGATTTTTATTGATATTACTACATTCGATGAATGACAATAATTATATTAATCATATAATAAAAATTATTTAGTTCTAAAATGAAATAATTCATCAAAAAATAATTCTTTAATATTATTAAAATTTGCCTTTTTATACTTTTAGTATAAAAAAACAAAATTTCTTTTACATTTTAAATAAACATAAAAGCCTAACAATTAATTTACTTTATATAAAATTCAGCTATATAAGCACATTCTTTTTTGTGTAGAAAAAATATAACAAGTTGGTTAAAATAAAGCATAATAATTATTATATTACCTATACTGAAAGATTTATACCAAATTATTTACTTAAATAACATTTTAAAATATGACATAAACTTGTATTATAGAATTAATATAAATTATAAAAGACCGTAATATAAAACATATTCATACAATAAAATATAACACTTTATCGGGTAAAATAAATAAAAAAGCCCTTATAATTCCTTCAGGATAAAATTAAATATAATTTACCTCAGTAAACTCTTTAAATGGTGGGTCTGGGAAGAGTTGAACTTCCGACCTCACGCTTATCAGGCGTGCGCTCTAACCACCTGAGCTACAAACCCTTAAAGCTATCCAATATTTTTTTCTTCAAGAACATCAATAAAAGTTCTTTTTAAAGCACCTTTTCTAAAATAAACAAAACCTGAAATTTTAGCAAAAATAGTATGATCCTTTCCTATACCAACATTTTTACCAGGATGATATTTTGTACCCCTTTGACGTACTATTATATTCCCAGGTATAACTTTCTCACTGCCAAATTTTTTAACCCCTAACCTCCTGCCCTTAGAATCTCTTCCATTACAGGAACTACCACCAGATTTTTTTGTAGCCATACATTACTCCATATTATCATTTATCTTGGTAATACGTAAAACTGTCATATATTGTCTATGACCATTTTTCCTTCTATAGTTCTTACGACGTTTTTTCTTAAAAACTATAATTTTTTTATCACGACACTGTTCTATCACTTCAGCAATTACAGAAATTTTCCCCATGCAAGAAAGATGATTTAATCTACTACTAAAAGCAACAACATTATTTAATGTTATAGTTTCACCTACATCATGCTTGATTTTTTCAACTTTAATAACATCCTGCTCTTTTACTTTATATTGCTTTCCACCAGTTTCAATAATAGCAAACATATAAATCTCTCAAGTTTATAAAGAATATTGATCAATATGCAATAATATGTCAATAGCATTATTAAAATTAATATTAAATAATCGCTACTAATAAAATTACACTATCTTAGTTTTTTACTTTATTAAAAATAATTAACAGTAACGTGGTAGATTATAATTATTAATAGTAAAATAAGCAATAATAAAACGTATATTATAGAATAATTTATTGTCTTAGTTGTAACATTCTACTTTATATAAAATATATAATAAATATTAATACTTCCAGAAATAATAGGACATTTATCCTTATTTAATGTTATTTTTTTATATTTTCTAAATAATATAATCATTTCTGTAGTAATCATTAGAAATATTTACTTTCTATAAATTGAAAAATTCTAAATGATTACATAAATATTTTTATATTATCTTTCAAATATAAGTTAATCATAATTAATTCCTTATTAATATTAATAATTAAAATATTTTTATTAAAAAAATAAATATATATTTAAAATATTATGAAATATACCTATCATTTTAGAAGTATTTGCATTATGTTTTGAACAATCAGTTATAATGCTAATTATATAATATATTTTACTTATTTATAACATTAATCCATCACCAAGTATTCATAACCTGTATAAACTATTGTTTACTTTTTATAAAAATTTTTTATAGTTACTATTATTAAAATAAACACAAAATAAATTTATGGTAGCTATTACAAAGGTATTTGCACGGGAAATTCTTGATAGCAGAGGGCATCCTACAGTAGAAGTAGAAGTAACATTATCAGATGGAGCAATAGGAAGATTTTCAGTTCCTTCTGGAGCTTCAGTAGGAAAATTTGAAGCAATTGAATTAAGAGATGGCGACCCTCATTATTACTGTGGATATGGAGTAACAAAAGCAATACAAATTATCAATTCCGAAATTGCAAGTAATATAATACAAATGAATGCTTTTCATCAAGAAGAAATTGATAATCTTCTAATTAAAATAGATGATACTAGAAATAAATCTAGATTAGGTGCAAATTCCACTATTGGTGTATCTATAGCAATTGCCAAAGCTGCAGCAAATAGTTTGAATATTCCCTTATATCAATACTTAGGTGGAACAACAGCTAAAATAATGCCTATACCCTTAATTAATGTAATAAATGGGGGATTACACGCAGATAATAACTTAGATTTTCAAGAATTTATAATTATACCTTCGGGAGCTACCACATTTAAAGAAGCCATAAGAATGTCTGCTGAGGTATTTTATAATTTAAAAAAAATACTACGTAAAAAAAAATACAATACAAATATAGGTGATGAAGGAGGATTTGCACCCAATATTAAAACAAATACAGAAGTATTTGATATTATGATTGAAGCAATAGAAAAATCTGGATATAAACTTTATCAAAATTTTACATTAGGATTAGATATTGCAGCATCAACGTTTTACAATAATAACATATACAATTTTGCAAATCATATATCGACAAGTAAAGAGTTAATTAATTATTATAAAGATATTATTACTCAGTATCCTATTACATCAATAGAAGATGCAATGGCAGAAAGCGATATTGAAGGATGGCAAATTCTCACTAAAGAATTAGGAAATAAGGTCCAATTAGTAGGAGATGATTTATTTGTTACTAATTGTAATCTAATTAAAAATGGAATTCAAAAAAATATAGCAAATGCCGTATTAATTAAACCAAATCAAATTGGTACATTAACCGAAACATTAAATGCTATTATGCTTGCACAAAAATATAATTACAATGTAATCATATCTCATAGATCAGGAGAAACAGAAGATGTTACTATTGCGCATATAGCAGTAGCGACAAACTGTGGTCAAATTAAAACCGGATCTTTATCTAGATCTGAACGCCTAGCAAAATATAATGAGCTATTGCGTATAGAGGAACATTTAGGTATTTCTTCAATATATAATTATAAAATATGAATTTCATTGATGAAGCTAAGATATATTTGAAAGCTGGAAGTGGTGGTAATGGATGTAGCAGTTTTCGCCGCGAGAAATTTATTGAA